>JAGKTY010000003.1 GCA_021153185.1 Lachnospiraceae bacterium | reverse complement strand
GTACAGATTTGCAAAGAAAATACATGGCACAATACAAAATATAGTTCAGATTTTTTCGAAAAATAACTAATTTTTCTATTATTTGTAAAAAATTCACAGAAATTTCGAAATCATCAAGAAAATTTTGTAAATATTGTTCACAAAAAAAGCAAGCTGTGTTATAATCTTTTTATCATTTATTAAAATTATTTTTGCATGAGCTGAGGTGACGACATGATTAAGAAAGAAATGATAGCGATGTTATTAGCCGGTGGTCAGGGAAGCAGACTCGGGGTATTGACATCAAAGGTAGCCAAACCGGCAGTAGCATTTGGAGGAAAATACCGCATTATCGATTTTCCTTTGAGTAACTGTATTAATTCAGGAGTTGATACGGTCGGCGTACTGACACAGTATCAGCCGCTTCGACTGAATACGCATATCGGAATTGGTATTCCGTGGGATTTAGACCGTAATATTGGTGGTGTAACCGTGCTTCCTCCATATGAGAAGAGTACGGATACCGAGTGGTATACCGGTACAGCCAATGCCATCTATCAGAATATCGATTATATGGATAGCTTTAATCCGAATTATGTTTTGATATTATCAGGCGATCACATCTACAAGATGGATTACGAAGTGATGCTTGATTATCATAAGGAAAAAGGTGCAGAGGTTACGCTTGCTGCAATGCCTGTTCCAATTGAGGAAGCAAAACGTTTTGGTATTTTAATAACTGACGAGGACCGCAAAATCAACGAATTTGAAGAAAAACCGGAAAACCCTCGCAGCAATCTCGCTTCCATGGGTATTTACATTTTCAATTGGAAGACATTGAGAGAAGCGCTGATTGCAAATGCAGCGCAGCCGGCACTTGACTTTGGTAAGCATGTGATTCCATACTGCCATGCCAAAGGCTCACCTTGCTATGCTTATGAACATAACGGATACTGGAAGGATGTCGGAACACTTCATTCTTATTGGGAAGCCAATATGGAGTTGATTGATCTCGTACCGGAGTTCAATCTCTACGAAGAATATTGGAAGATTTATACAAAGAGCGATATTTTACCGCCGCAGTATATTTCAGGTGAGAGCGAAGTCGAGAAATGTATTATCGGTGAGGGCGCACAGATTTACGGAAAAGTATACAATTCCGTGATCGGATGCGGTGTAACAATCGGAAAGAATACAGTTGTGAGAGACAGTATTATCATGAATGAGACAGTCATTGGTGATAATTGTCAGATCAACAAAGCAATCATCGCCGAGAATGTAGAGATTGGAAATAACGTTGTTCTTGGATGTGGAGAGGAAGCAGAGAATGAGACAGATCCGCATATTTACAACCATGGACTTGTTACAATCGGTGAGAAATCAGTGATTCCGGATAATATCCAAATTGGTAAGAACTCTGTTGTTTCGGGTATTACGACAGCTGAGGATTATCAGGATGGCAAGCTTGCAAGTGGTAAGACATTAAAGATTAAGGCAGGTGACGAGAAGTGAAGGCAATAGGAATTATTTTAGCTGGCGGAAACAACCAAAAGATGAGAGAGCTTTCCCAGAAGAGAGCAATTGCAGCGATGCCTGTAGCAGGCAGCTACCGCAGTATCGATTTTGCACTGAGTAATATGTCAAATTCTCATATCCAGAAGGTTGGAGTATGTACACAGTACAACGCACATAGCTTAAATGAGCATTTGAGCTCATCAAAATGGTGGGATTTTGGCCGTAAACAGGGTGGATTATATGTTTTCACACCATCGGTTACGGTTGATAACAGTTCTTGGTACCGTGGTACAGCAGATGCGATTTACCAGAATCTTTCGTTCCTCAAGAACAGTCATGAGCCTTATGTTGTCATTGCATCAGGTGATTGTGTATACAAGATGGACTACAACAAAGTACTTGAGTATCACATCGCAAAGAAAGCAGATATTACAGTTGTCTGTAAAGACATGCCTGCAGGAACCAACTTAGACCGGTATGGTACTGTCAAGATGAATGAAGAGTGCCGTATTGAGGAGTTTGAGGAGAAGCCGATTGAGGCGCGCACAAACACCATTTCCTGCGGTATTTATGTCATCAGACGTAGACAGCTCATCGAATTAATCGAGAAGAGCGCAGCAGAAGGATTTTATGACTTTGTAAAAGATATTCTGATCCGTTACAAAGGCCTCAAGAAAATATACGGATACAAGATTCAGGAGTACTGGAGCAACATCGCTACTGTTGATGATTACTTCAAGACAAACATGGATTTCCTTAAACCGGAAATACGTGATTATTTCTTCAAACAGTATCCGGATATTTATTCCAAAATTGATGACCTTCCACCGGCCAAATATAATCCGGGTGCAAAGGTGAGAAACAGCCTCATTGCAAGTGGAAGTATCGTAAACGGAACAGTAGAAAATTCTATCCTATTTAAACAGGTTTTTGTCGGCAACAATTGTACCATCAAGAATTGTATTATCTTGAATGATGTTTATATTGGCGACAACACACATCTCGAAAATTGTATCGTTGAGAGCCATGATACCATCCGTGCCAATTCGTACCATGTCGGAGAAGAAGGCGTGAAGGTAGTGCTTGAACAGAATGACCGATTTGTGATTTAACAAAAGACGATATGAATAGGGGAATCAAAAGGGGAAGATAATATGAACATAACAGATGTCAGGGTACGTAGGGTTGCCAAAGAAGGCAAGATGAAGGCGATTGTTTCTATTACATTGGATAACGAGTTTGTAGTACATGATATCAAGGTAATAGAGGGTGAAAAGGGATTATTCATTGCAATGCCTAGTAAAAAAGGCGCTGAGGGTGAATACAGAGACATTGCGCATCCAATCAATTCTGAAACAAGAGTGCTTATTCAAAAAACGATTTTGGAAGCATACGAAAAAGCACTTCTTGAACCTGCGGATGACACAATCTAAGAGTAGTTGTAACAATATTGCACAAAAAGGGGTGCCCATTCAGGCACCCTTTGCTTAGTTATGGATAAAGAGGAAAAGTATGTACATCATTGTTGGGCTTGGAAATCCGGGAAGAGAATATGCACACACGAGACATAATGTCGGGTTTGATGTCATTGACATGCTTGCAGAGGCAAATCAAATCAGTATCATTGAGAGCAAACACAAAGCGCTTTGCGGAAAAGGGTTTATCGCCGGCGAAAAAGTTGTTTTAGTGAAACCGATGACATTTATGAATTTAAGTGGCGAAAGTATCAAAGAACTGGTAAACTATTATAAGATTGACGAAGAAACCCAGCTCATAGTTGTTTACGATGATATCAGCATGCCACCGGGGCAGCTTCGTATCCGCACGAAGGGAAGTGCCGGCGGGCATAATGGAATTAAGAATATTATCGCACGACTTGGACATGATAGATTCCACCGCATTAAAGTCGGTGTTGGAGAAAAGCCAAAGGGATATGACCTGGCGGATTATGTGCTTGGCAGATTTAGCAAAGATGAGCAGCTTCTGATGGAGGAAAGTTTCGAAAGAGCGGCAGAGGCATGCGTGACCATCATGAAAGAGGGCGCAGATGCTGCAATGAATCAATATAACACAAAGAAGGAATAGCATGAGTGCAATTACCGGGTATCTATCACAGTATTTGGAATTGAGTGAGGCCAAGGAGTCGATTCAAAAGGGAAAGACTGTGACCCTAAACGGTTGTGTGGATTCCCAAAAAATTCATAGTGTATACTATTTGAGCGATGGCTTTGGACAAAAAGTCATCGCTACATTTCGTGAAAGCCGCGTGAAAGAAATCTGCGATGAATGCAAGCTGTACGAAAAAAATGTCATTGCATTTCCGGCGAGGGACTATGTCTTTTTCCAGGCAGATATCAAGGGTCAGGAGCTGTCAAGAGAACGGTTAAAGGCTTATAGACAGATATTAGAAGGCGGGGAGTTTACGCTTGTTACGACATTCGATGCGTTGCTAAGTCCCGTTGTCCCACTTGATGAACTGTTAGCAAATCGTATTTTTATTGATAAGGAAGCGCTTGTTGAGGAGGAAGCCCTGACAAGAAGACTCGTGGCGCTTGGATATGAAAAGACATATCAGGTTGAAATGCCCGGTCAATTTAGTGTGCGGGGCGGAATTGTTGATATTTTTGATGCCACAAGTGAAAATCCGTACCGTATTGAGCTGTGGGGTGATGAGATTGAATCGATACGAATGTTTGATGTGCTCAGTCAGCGTTCGATTCAGGAACTAACCGCGGTTGTCATATATCCCGCAACAGAGCTCGTGCTCACGCAGGCGCAAAAAAAGCAGGGTCTTTTAAAAATCGAAAAAGAGGCAGCAGAAGTTTGCGAAACGCTCAGAGGGGAATTTCTGACAGAGCAGGCACACACACTTGAGAAGCAAATTGCCAATTTAAAAGAGCAAATAGAAGAGTTTGGTGTGTTTGCAAACCTTGAGGGATATATCCGCTATTTTTGTCCGGACACCGTGAGTTTCATGGAGCTATTTCACAAGGATAAGACACTCTTTATCCTGGATGAGCCGGCAAGAATCGGTGAGCATGCGGATGCGGTATTTACGGAATTCAGGGAGAGTATGCTGCACAGACTGCAAAAGGGTATGGCATTGCCGCTTCAGGCGGGACTATTGTATGAACCGGCGGAGATTTTTGCAAAGCTTGCAGGGAGAAATCTGTTATGCGTTGCAACAATCGAGCAGAAAATGCCACAGCTGCAAACAGACCTCAAATATCATATTGATGCGCGAAGCATTAATTCGTATCAGAACAGCTTTGAGTCACTTTGTATGGATCTAAAGCGATATCAGAAAAACGGTTATAAGGTGATTCTGCTTTGTCCGTCAAGAACAAGGGCAAAAAGACTTGCGGAAAATCTGCGTGAAAATGACTGCATGGCGTTTTACAGTGAAGATGAAGAGCGTGTAATCGGCGAGCGCGAAATTATCGTGCAGTATGGATATGTACAAAAAGGCTTTGAATATCCGGCAATTAAGCTGGCGATTATTTCAGAGAGCGATATTTTTGGTGTCAAAAAAACAAAAAAACGTAAGAAAAAAATATATGAAGGACAAAAAATCAACAGTTTTACCGATTTGTCGGTTGGAGATTATGTCGTTCATGAGAGTCACGGACTCGGAATATACCGCGGCATTGAAAAAATAGAAAGAGACAATGTCACGAAGGATTACATGAAAATCGAATATCGTGACGGAGGCAATTTGTATGTCCTTGCAACCGGTTTTGATGTGATTCAGAAGTATGCTTCATCTGATGCCCAGAAGAAACCAAAGCTCAATAAGCTTGGAACCAAAGAATGGACGAATACAAAGACGAAGGTAAAAGCCGCTGTTTCAGAGGTTGCAAAGGATCTTGTCGAGCTTTACGCAAAACGGCAGATGAAACACGGCTACCAGTTTCAGGCAGATACTGTCTGGCAGACAGAATTTGAAGAACTGTTCCCTTATGAGGAGACAGAAGACCAGCTTTCGGCAATTGAAGCAACCAAAAAAGATATGGAAAGCAACAAGACGATGGACCGTCTGATCTGCGGGGATGTTGGTTTTGGGAAGACGGAGGTTGCAATTCGAGCGGCGTTTAAAGCGGTACAGGAAGGAAAGCAGGTCGTTTTTCTTGTTCCAACCACGATTCTTGCGCAACAGCATTACGATACATTTGTACAGCGTATGAAAAACTATCCGATCAACATTGCAATGCTTTCGAGATTCCGCACGGCAAAACAACAGAGGGAGACGATAGAAGGGCTCAAAAAAGGACTTGTTGATGTTGTGATTGGAACACACAGGGTTTTGTCTAAGGATGTCGGGTACAAAGATTTGGGGCTACTTATTGTTGATGAGGAGCAACGCTTTGGTGTCACACACAAAGAGAAGATCAAACAGCTGAAGGAAAACATAGATGTACTGACACTGACAGCAACCCCAATTCCGAGAACGCTTCATATGTCGCTTGTGGGAATCCGGGATATGAGTGTACTCGAGGAGCCGCCGAATGACCGCATGCCGATTCAGACATATGTCATGGAATACAATGAAGAGCTTGTGCGGGAGGCAATCAGGCGGGAGCTTGACAGAGACGGACAGGTCTATTATGTATTTAACAGAGTGCTTGATATTGCGGATATGGCAGCGCGCGTGCAGGCGCTTGTTCCGGATGCCAATGTTGCGTTTGCACATGGGCAGATGAAGGAAACAGAGCTTGAGCGTATCATGTATGACTTTATATCCGGGGAAATTGATGTACTTGTTGCCACGACGATTATCGAGACAGGTCTTGATATTCCAAATGTCAACACGATGATTATTCACGACTGTGACAAAATGGGACTCTCTACGCTATATCAGCTTAGGGGCCGTGTCGGCAGATCGAATCGGAATGCCTATGCCTTTTTGATGTATAAACGCGATAAGGTGTTAAAGGAGGTTGCCGAGAAGAGACTTTCTGCAATCAGGGAATTTACAGATCTTGGAAGCGGATTCAAAATTGCGATGCGCGATTTGGAAATCAGGGGCGCGGGAAATCTGCTTGGCAAATCGCAACATGGTCATATGGAAGCCGTCGGATATGATTTGTATTGCAAGATGTTAGGCGATGCCGTCAAAAAACTGAAGGGCGAAAAATCCCTGACAGAGCAGTCCACAGTGGTAGATTTGGATGTTGATGCATATATTCCGGCCAGCTATATTGTCAATGAATATCAAAAGCTGGATATTTACAAGCGGATTGCAGCAATTGAGACGACAGAAGAATACGAAGATATGCAAAATGAACTGCTTGACCGCTTTGGTGAGGTTCCGAAATCGGTAGACCATTTATTCCGTGTTGCGCTCATTCGCGTGGCAGGCGAGAGGCTGTACATTGATGAAATCAAAGGACGCAGAGACGGAATTACGTTCCGGATGAATATTGCTGCACAAATTGAGGTAGATCAGATTCCGGTGCTTTTGGAAAAGCATAAGGGGACTTTATTTTTTACACCAAAGGGTACACCGGAATTCCGCTATAAGTTGTACCCATGCGGCATGGTAGAAAAGGATACGCAGGCATTATTGTCAGCATGCGAGATGATTATTTCTGATATGACGGATATTTTATTGAAGAAAGAGGATTCATAAATTGTATACGTATTCATTTATTCAATGGCTATTGTTTTTTTATATTTATTGTTTTTTGGGATGGTGTTTTGAGTCAGCCTATGTCTCAATCAAACAAAAGCACCCCGTCAACAGAGGGTTTTTAAATGGACCGTTTCTGCCCATTTACGGAAGCGGGGCGATTACCGTGTTGTTTGCGGCGCTCCCGTTTCAAAACAGTGTCATCGCAGTTTACTTTGTGGGCATGACTGCGGCAACCTTGCTGGAACTCGTAACAGGAATGGCGATGGAACGGCTTTTTAAGGTCAGGTATTGGGATTACAGTTACCAGAAATTCAATTACAAGGGTCATATTTGTTTATCCAGCAGCATTGCGTGGGGATTTTTCAGTATTGCGATGATTTATGGGTTTCACAGACCGATTGAAAAATTGGTATTTATGCTACCGAAACAGCTTGTTACTTACGGTACGTTTGCGCTGACAATCTGGATTGCGGCAGACTTTGCAACAAGCTTTAAGACGGCTTTGGAGCTTCGCGATGTCTTAATTGCCATTGAGAAGGTGAAGCATGAAATGGAGCTTCGAAGAAAGCGGATTGAGGTAATCGAAGCAATTCTTGCAGATGAAGCCGCGGCAAAGAAGGAGCAGTTTAAGGAAGAATTATTAGAGCTTCGGCAAAAGGAGCTCATTGCCAAAGAGAGCATGCGCCAGAAGCTTTCCCTTGGCAAGGACAAAATCAATATTTTAAGGAGAAACCCATCGGCACATTCGATAGCCGAACTGCATGTCTCATTTGAAGCATTAAAAATAGAATTTTCGACAATGAAGAAGGAAATGAAAGAGCTGATTGTTGACAGATTACTTGAGCGGATTGTGGAAAGAGAGAAGGAAACGAGGGAATAACGTATGCCAAATTGGATGGAAATACAAAAAAGCGAGGATGAAATGCAGCTTTTTTTAACGTTATATGAATTGCCTGACGGAAAGGCGCCGACAACGGAAGTTGTGAAACAGGAGCTGCGGCGCCAGGGCTTTCAGCTTGGAATCAAGGATGAGGTCATTGCTGCAATGCTTGCAGGCAAGGTGTATGAAAAGCCGGTTGTGGTCGCAGAGGGAAAACAGCCTGCGCCACCAAAGCCGGGGCATTATGAGTTCTTTTTTGATACAAAGGCAGAGACGAATATCCCAACAATTATGGAAGACGGAACCGTTGATTATTCCAAAATTATTGAACTTGTTGAAACGGGCACGCTTCTCGCACAGTATCACAAAGTCTCACCGGGAGAAAAGGGGTATACCGTTACAGGCGCAATCATAGAGTCTGATAACACAATGGAACTCCCTATGCTTGAGATGGATGGTGTATATCATGAAGATGGCAAATATTATGCATCCCAGATTGGAAAAGTGACGTTACATAATGGACGTTTGAAGGTTGATCCGACACTTGTTGTGGATGGAAATGTCAGCATTGCGTACGGAAATATTGATTTCACGGGAGATGTCATTATTAAGGGAGATATCAATATGGGAATGCATGTAAAAGCCGGAGGCAGCATTACCGTTGAGGGTGCTGTGGAAGGTGCCAAATTGGAGGCCGGAGGAGATGTGATCATCGGGCAGGGCATCCATGGAGAAGGAAAAGCGGTCATCATGGGTGATGGAAATTTGGTCTGTAAGTTTATTGAGACAGCGCAGGTCAATGTGCTTGGGGATCTTCAGACCGGCTATATCATAAATTCTGAGGTCGTATCGGAAGGCCTGCTTGACACTTCCAAGGGAAGAGGTGTCATTATGGGCGGCACAGTTTGCGGCCTGAAAGGTGTGATTGCCAAGAATATCGGACACAGATCCCATACGCCAACAAAGGTATTTACCGGTGCGACGCCGAGAGATACGGATTTGTTAAAAAGAGTCCGTATGTCGGTCAAATCATGTAAGGTTTATATTGAAAAGCTGGAAATGGAAGAAGAGGCGCTTCTTGCAAGTGTTGCAGACCCGGAAAAAGCGATGGAAAAGAATATAGAGTTTCGGGAGCATCTGCAAACCATCCGGCAGGAGCGTGAGCAAATCAAGGTGAAGCTCGACAAATGTAGTGAAGCGGCAGAGAAGCTGCTTGACCGGATTGACCGATTTCACGGTTGTGAAATTACGGTTACCGGTATCTTTTATGGGGGAAGCAGTGTTACAATCAGCTCTGTAGAAAAAGAAGAGATGGATGATGTAAAGGCTGTTAAATTTATGCAGGACGGCGTCAATATCGCGTGTGTAAGCTTGTAAACAACGGGTATATATTGTAAACTTTAAGGGATAAAACGAGTTGGAGAACCGTATGAAAAAATTGAAAGAATCAGGATTCAAACAGAAATATTTTTCCCATAAATTGCCAATGCGCCAGCAACTATTTAATATCATCACATTTAGTGGGAGTGTGGTCAGTTTTGTTGCGCTATGCATTTCATTCTTTGTACAGCTGAATGTTGTTACAATTGTCGAACAATTGATTGCCACAATATTTTGCATTGTATGTTTTTTTGTTGGAAATATTCAAAACTGTAATGAGATGGTAACGGTCGTCTTGTGTCTGACTGTCAGCTGTATATTTTTCCCCGCAATATACTTTGCTTCGGGCGGAATTACAGGCGGTATGCTGATTTGGTTTTTGTTCGGACTTGTTTATGAGTTTATGCTGTTAAACAGACGACAGTTCATCATTATTTTTCCAATCAGCTGTCTGGTAATACTGTCAACGATTGTCATATCGTATTACAATCCACAGTATGTCAAGCATTTTGATACGCAGCTGAGCATGTATACAGACAATGTGCAAAGTCTGTTTCTCGTCGCAATCGCGCTGGGCCTTTTGTTGCAGTTTCAGTTTGGTGTTTACATCCGGGAACAGAAAGAACTTGAGAAACGGTCAAAGGAATTAGAAGAAGCGATTGCGGAAATCAGAAAAGTGGAACGCGACAGACAGAAGTTTTTAGCAGACGTCAGCAATGAAATCCGCTCTCCGCTCAATGTCATGCTCGGCATGAATGAGATGGTGCGCAGAGAGAGCAAAAATCAGACGATTATTGATTATTCAACGAGAGTAAACACATCAGGAAACATGGTGTTATCGCTCTTAAACGATATTATTGACTTCAATAAAATCGAATCCAAAACGTATGACAGTATCCCGGAATCGTACTATCTGGTTGATATGCTCAACAGTATTTATGAGGTAGTGATTGACCGAACAGACCAAAAGGGACTTGAGCTCATCATGGATATCGATGAGAATCTGCCGGAACAGTTATTTGGCGATGAAGTTTCTGTCCGGAAGATTATTATTAACCTAATTACAAGCGCAATCAGGTATACAGAGAGTGGAAAAATCTTTTTAAAAATCAGACAGGAGGCGCAGGGGGACAATCTATGTGCGATGGAAATCAGTATCCGGGATACCGGAACCGGCATGACGCAGGAGGAAGTGGACGAGCTTTATGAGATTGTTCAAAAGAGCAGTATTTATGGCGGGCACATGATTGACCAGACAGGGCTTGAGCTTGATATATCACAGTCACTTTTGAAGCTATTGGGAAGTAACATGGAAATTTCGAGCGTATACGGAGAGGGTTCTGTTTTCTCCTTCCATTTAGAGCAGAAAATCATTGACAGCACGCCAATCGGACAATTTGAGCCGGAGGAGATAGCATATGACAGCGGTGTTGAGGAAATAACGTTCCGCGCACCGGGCGCGCGTGTTTTGGTTGTCGACGACAATACATTGAATCATGATGTGCTAAAGCTTCTGTTACAGAATTTCCGTGTGAAGGTTACGACGGTTTCGAGTGGAGAGGGCTGCCTTGAGATTGTGAAGGGTCATAAATACCACATTATTTTTATGGATTGTGTCATGCGTGACATGGATGGATTTGAGACCTTGCAGCGGTTAAAGCTGCAGGCAGAGAATTTAAGTCAGGATGCCAAAATCATTGCGATGACGACCGGAACGGAGAATAAACAGGATGAAGAATTGTTTGCAGCAGGCTTTTGTGATAAACTCGAAAAACCGATTTCCGGTCATGACTTGGAGCGCATGCTGCGCAAACATTTATCGAAACAGCTCATCAAAGAAAGAGATTTGTCTAAAACCGAACAAAAATTTTCGGTTCGAAAAAAAGGCAGTGGCTGGATTACACCGGAGAGGTTGTTGCAGGATTATCATGTCAATGTGAATCACGGAATGATATATTTTGCCGGTATGCGGACGCAATATTATGAGATTTTACAGGAAGTTGCAAATTCAATTCCGTCTCAGATAGAACAGCTTCGCACGCTTGTGGCAAGTCCGGATGATTATGCAGTACATATTCACGGAATTAAGGCGAATGCCAAAACAATCGGCGCCAATTTCCTGTATCTGATTACCAAAGAGCATGAGCAGAAAGCCAACGAAGGTGATACAGAATACTTGAAGACGCATATTGATGAATTGGAATCGGAAGCAAATTACGTAAGAAAAGGAATTTTAAAATTCTTTGAAAGCCGTTAAATACAAAGGTCAGTCGAGTTGCATCTTGCCTGACCTTGATTGCGTTGGAGGGAATATGAATCAAAATCACGTAAAAAGGCAAGGATGGTATCTGTTTTTTCTTTTGTTAATTGCGTGCCTTGTGCGGATCTATTTTGCTTTTTTTTCAAAAGGATTATACGGAGATTTATACTGCTTTGGCACATGGGGCGATAGGATGGCACAGTTAGGACCGGCTAATTTTTATGCACCGGACTTTTTTTGCGATTATCCGCCGGGATACATCTGGATTCTTGGATTCGTCGGCTTTTTGGCGAAATTGTGGAACATATCGCTTGTGGAGTTCTATGGGTTTTGCATGTTAAAGCTTATGGTGATTCCGTTTGATTTGTTTTTGATTTTTGTGATGTACACAGTCATGAGAAGGTACTGCGATTTCAAGAGAACGCTCCTTTTTACAATATGTATTGCATTTCATCCAATCTATTTTGTTGCGGGTGTCTGTTGGGGACAGGTGGATGCGCTTTTGAGTGTATTTGTTGTCCTGATTTTATATTTTGCTTCCTTAAAGCGTTGGGAGTTTGCAGTGCCGCTCTTTGCGCTCGCCGTATTAATCAAGCCACAGGCGGGACTTCTTGCAGTCATTGCACTTTTTGCACTTGTTAAGGAGCTGTGTTTCATCCGGGATAAACAAAGCATAAAGCGCATGCTTGCGGGCATCGGTCTGGCACTATTTGCGACACTTGTAATTGTTCTGCCGTTTTCAGAGAGCCAGCAGTTTCCAATTTGGCTCATTGAAAAGTATTCCGAAACGCTCGGAAGCTATCCGTATGCAAGCTTATCAACCGGAAATCTGATGTTTCTGCTTGGCGGAAACTGGGTAGAAATAACAGAGCCGGTCTTTGGTAGCGTAACCTATGGTACGCTCGGCACGATAGGGATGGTAGTCAGTTTTCTGTTTGGCGTGTTTGTGTATCATAGAGCAAAATCGATGGCAGCAGTCATTCTTTCCGGAGCGGTGACCTATCAGGCACTTTATGTCCTTTCTGCAAAAATACATGAACGGTACATTATTCCGGCGATTGCGCTGTTATTACTTGCTTATGCATTAAACAAAGACAAAAAACTGCTGCTCTCTTTTCTGATTAGCAGCGTAGCTGCAACAGTCAATATCTGGATTGTGCTAAAATACGATTATTTGTATGGGGAAATGGAATGGATTGGCTATATCATTGCCGTCTGTCACTTGGCTGCACTTGCATTGACGGTGTGGTCCTGCTTGCAGGAAAGCTTTTTGCAGAACGAAACGAATAAAGAGGAATAGACATGATATCATCTTATATTTTTACAGCAATTATATGCGGCATTTTTATGCTGCTTTATCGCACGAAAAGAGTTGAGCAGAAGCCATACCGGTTGTGGCAGGTGATTTGTTGTTTTATTGTGACAAGACTGCTTACACTGCTCAGTCTGCCGTACAAGGAAATCGGAAATCTCGTATGTCTGGGGATTGATCTGGTCATAGTATGTGTGGTGTATCTGTATGCATGGAAACGATATTCCCTGGAAAAAGCGGCAAGTATGGCACTGCTTGTCATATTTAATCCGGTCAACCTCATTGGATTTTTGTGGGCGGATTATGAGAGAATGATCATGATTGCAATAGTTGTTTTTGCAGTTCTCCTAATCGATTTTCTGTTGTCAAAGCTTGTCAGAAATCATGAATCCATGCATATCACGGAGAGTTATGCACTCTTATGTTTCGGTTTTGTACTCTATTTTTGCGCGACGGATGAGTATTCGCAAATATTGGGCGATATACTTGATGAGGAGGAAGCATTTCCGTATCTGCTGCTCATCGGTATCGCCGTAATTGTATTTTCTATGGTGTTACTCATCGTGCAGGGCATTGTTACAATCGCAAGCAGCAAAAAAGTGCAGGTACGAAGTGAGAGCGTGGCGGCAGAATGTGTTCCGTACCCGGGTGTCAGCAAATGGGACATCGGATGGATGAGCTGGCTTACGACCGTCTTTGCAGTTGCTGTGTTTGTGCACTTAGGAAGCAGCTATGCGCCCCAGACAGAGGTGCATCTTACGGTAGATGACAAACAAAACGAGCTTGTGATAGATTTGGGTTCGGAAAAAACAATTCGTGAGATAGGGCTCTATGACGGATATTTGAGTGACCGAAAGTTAGCCATATCTTACTTTGATGAGCAAAGCAGGGAATGGGTGCTGGTAAACGAAGATGCCGTTTTGGATTACTGCTTCACATGGGGATATTTTCCGGTTGATATGACATGCCGTTACATCGGTCTCGTTGTGAAGGAAGACGAGGCATATCTGAGAGAAATGGTTCTCTTTGACGAAAACGGGGCGCTTGTGACGCCGGTTGTCAAAACAGAATACGAAGCACTGTTTGACGAACAGCACATGTATGCATCGGAACGTACGACCTATTACGGAACGATGTTTGATGAAATCTATCATGGCAGAACAGCATACGAAATGATTCATGGGCTGCCAATCTATGAAACAACGCACCCGCCACTCGGAAAAGTGTTGATTTCCCTTGGAATCCGTCTGTTTGGTATGAGTCCGTTCGGATGGCGCTTTATGCCGGCCGTCTTTGGAATTATGATGGTGCCGCTCGTTTATTTATTTGGCCTTAGACTGACAAGAAAGACAAAGTACGCAATTCTGACAACAGTGCTTTTATGCACAGAGTTTATGCATTATACGCTATCGCGAATCGCGACGGTTGATATCATTGTCGCATTCTTTTTCTTATGTATGTTTTATTTCATGCTCTGCTACGTAGATGACCTGAGGGCAGGAAAGAGCAACCGTATATTGTGGACATACTTAGTTTTATGCGGAATTTCGAGTGGATTTGCAGTTGCAACCAAATGGACAGGTGTGTATGCACTTGCGGGCATTGCCGTTTTGTTCTTTGTATTTCTTTGGATGCACATCGCATCTATGGGAGGAATCAAGGAAAACAAGTCATATTTATGGAAGCTTTTCGGCGTATGCGCAAGTTCGTTCATTGTGATTCCTTTTGTCATATATCTGCTGTCCTATGTCTCATTTGTGCCGCAGTCAGATGAAAAGAATCTGCTTTTGATCATGTGGGACAATGCACAGTATATGTTGTCCTACCACCAGGGCGTCGTGGATGAACACCCATATGCATCATACTGGTATGAGTGGCTCATTAACAAGCGTCCGCTGCTCGATGCATTTGATTTTGTAGGAGACGATAAACAAAGCGTTGTGGCAACATTTGGAAATCCGCTCATTTGCTGGGGTGGACTTGTCGCTGTTTTGCACACGTTCCTCTTATGGTGGAAAAAAAGAGACCATCAGGCGCTTTTCCTGATTGTGTCATTTGTTTCCATGCTGCTGCCATGGGTGTTCATCAACCGTACCGTATTTATTTATCAGTACTTTGGAGGCATGCTCATCCTTGTGCTGATGATGGCATACAATCTCTCTGCCATCAAAAGAGGAAAAACAGTCTTATATTATCTGGTAACAGTGCTCAGCATAGGATTGTTTGTGCTCTTTTTCCCTGTATTATCGGGAATCTATGTGAATCGGGAATATTATCAGATATTGAAGTGGCTGCCAAGCTGGCCATTTTGCGCATAACAATGTGCATATAAAGGAGAATTTATGGAACACAATCGCATGTCATTTACTGAGGAAATAGAGGAAGACCTTGCATATAAACAGGCAAGGGAACGAAGACGCAGAGAGCGGAATGAACGCAACCGCAAACGGAAATTGCGGAGAATGCGGATTAGGAGAATGACGTACATCGGATTGGGACTGGTCATTCTTTTGATAGCAGGGGTACTGATCAAAGGCCTGTTTGCCAAAACAAAAGATGTCATCATTCGCAAACAGCCAAATAAGGAGGTCTCGGAGGTTTCGGTAGAGCCTTCATCTGCGCCGGAGGTGAGCGAGAACGAAGCGCATGAAGAGGAGCCTTGCGGGAAACAGTATTCTTATGAAGAAGCAAACGACCTTCTTTCAATTAATGAGGAGGTTGTCAGTGAGCAGGTCATTGTTGTCGATCCTGAGACGAATGAGATCATTGCCGGAAGAAATATGAAAACGCGTATGAATCCGGCATCTATGACAAAGATTCTGACCCTGCTTGTTGCTGCCGAGCACGTACAAAATTTGGACGATACATTTACCTTTTCAAGAGAAATCACGGACTACGGATTTGTCAATGATTGCAGCAGTGCCGGATTTTTGGAGGATGAGACGGTTCCGATCAGGGATTTGTTTTACGGAACCATCTTGCCGTCCGGAGCGGATGCGGCAGTCGGACTTGCCGTTTACGTGGCGGGTTCGCAGGAAGCGTTTGTCGATTTGATGAATGAAAAGCTTGCAGAGCTTGGATTATCTGAGACAAGCCATTTTACGAACTGCGTCGGTGTGTATGATGAAAACCATTATTCCACGGTCTATGACATGGCTGTTATTTTGAATGCTGCAAAGGACAATGAATTTTGTGCGCAGGTGCTCGGAAGTAAAGTGTATACCACGGCGGTGACCGAGCAGCACCCGGAGGGAATCGTTCTTTCAAACTGGTTTATGAGGCGGATTGAAGATAAGGATACGGCATCGGAGGTGATGGGTGCCAAAACCGGTTATGTGGTCCAGTCCGGAAGCTGTGCTGCCAGTTATGCAAGGCGGGAGGATGGAAAAGAACTCATCTGTGTGACAGGCGGTTCTACAAGCAGCTGGCGCTGCATTTATGACCATGTCGCAATCTACTATGATTTTATGTCAAAATGATTGCAAAGCCCGGTAAAATAGATTATGATTTGTCGTGAATATAGCTACCGCAATCATTTGGGAGGGGTATATGAGAATTATCATTGCAGGTGACGGTAAAGTCGGCCGCATATTAACACAAAAGCTTTCCATGGAAGGGCATGATCTGACACTGATTGACCAGGATCAAAGTGTTCTTGACGTGAGTATGGAGCGTTTCGATGTGATGGCAGTCCAGGGAAACTGCGCATCGATGCAGGTGCTCATACATGCCGGAATCCGAAAGGCAGATTTGCTTATCGCAGTAACCGGAGCGGATGAGATCAATCTTTTGTGCGCGATGACGGCGCATGGAATCAATCCGGATGTGCACACGATTGCACGTATCAGAAATCCGGAATATAATGAACAGATTTATAACATGCGAAGTCTTTTTGGTCTTTCGCTGATTGTCAATCCGGAATATCAGGCCGCAAGGGAGATATCAAGGCTTTTGAAGTATCCGGGATTTTTGAAACGGGATACCTTTGCAAAAGGACGTGTTGAGATTGTCGAACTCAAGGTTGAGGAGGGCAGCAAGCTCTGTAATATGCCGATTTGCAGCCTTAATCATACACTCAAGACAAAGGTTATCGTATGTGCGGTAAGAAGGGATGGTCAGACCTCTATTCCGGATGGTAATTATATCTTAAAGCAGGGCGATCGTATTTATGTTACGGCTGCAACCAATGACCTGACGCTTCTGCTGAAGAATTTGGGAATCATTACCAATAAAGTAAAGCGTGTCATCATTTGCGGAGGTGGCCGTATCAGCTATTATCTGGCGGATGATTTGCAAAAGAGCGGCATGCATGTGGAGATTATCGAAAAAGATTCGGACAGATGCGTGGAGCTTGCCAACAGACTGCCGGATGTGGATGTTGTAAAAGGCGACGGTTCCAGCCAGCTTCTGCTCGATAGTATGGGCGTTGAAAATACCGATGCGCTTGTTGCAATGACAACGCTTGATGAGATGAATATGATTATTTCACTGTACGGTAAATCGTGTGGCGTAAAACAGGTGGTCACAAAGGTGGCACATCTGGAAAATAACAGTATGATGGACAGCCTTTCCATTGGCAGCGTCATCTGTGCAAAGGAGCTTTGCTGTAACAATATTGTGACGTATGTGCGTGCGATGCAGAACAAATCCGGGGCAGCACTCGCCATTCATGCGATTGCAGACGGAGAGGCGGAGGCACTTGAATTTGTGGTGGATGAAAAGGTGCGTAATACCGGGGTTCCGCTCAAAGAATTAAAATTCAAAAAAAATGTCCGCATTGTCAGCATCAGACACATGGGAAAGGGCGTGGAATTCCCAACCGGTGAATCTGTGATGAAGAAGGGAGATGCCGTCATTATTGTGTCGGGCGGCGATAACCAGATTCGGCAGATTAATGATATTTTCTTGTAGGGTAAAAGAGATATATGAATTATAAAATGATTGGAAAGTTTATTTCCCAGCTTTTATTTGTGGAAGTGATTTTTATGCTGCCGGCATTGCTCATCGCTGCATATGATGGAGACATGGGCGTGACGAAGGCATTTTTAACGACCATGATGTTGATCATAGTCGTAGCGGGACTTCTGTATTTATGGTGCCGCAAAGCACAAAAGGCTTTTTACGCAAGAGAAGGACTCGTGTGCGTCGGACTTAGCTGGATTGTGATGAGTCTTCTCGGATGTCTTCCGTTTTATCTGTCAAAAGAGATTCCGTCTTATATCGACGCGTTGTTTGAGATTGTTTCGGGATTTACGACGACAGGAGCGTCAATTTTGCCGGCGGTTGAGGGGATATCCAGAGGAAATTTATACTGGCGAAGCTTTAGCCATTGGCTCGGCGGAATGGGCGTTCTTGTATTCTTGCTTGCACTTTCCTCAAAGAACGACAAAGGAAAAGGATTTACCATGCACATTTTGCGCGCGGAAAGCCCGGGTCCGGATGTCGGAAAGCTCGTTCCGAAGATGCGCACGACTGCGATGATTTTATACTTGTTGTACCTGATTTTGACGGTGCTTGACTTCCTGTTTTTGATAGCCGGACATATGCCGGTGTTCGATGCTGTCTGTACGGCGTTCGGAACGGCAGGTACGGGCGGATTCGGTATCAAAAATGACAGCATTGCGGGATACAGTCCGTACATTCAAAATGTGTGTACCGTATTTATGCTGCTGTTCGGCGTGAACTTCAGCTGTTACTATTTAATGATTTTAGGGCAGTTTAAGAAGGTTTTCCTGGACGAAGAGCTCCGCATGTACGTTGTGATGGTGGCAGGAAGTATTGCGCTTATCACATGGAATCTGAAAGGCTTTTACGGTACGCTTTCAGAGACTGTGCGGCATGCAGCCTTTCAGGTGGCAACGGTTGTAACGACGACCGGTTTTGCCACGACAGACTTTGATTTGTGGCCGGGCTTTTCGAAAACCATTTTGCTTATTTTGATGATTTTCGGCGCATGCGCAGGAAGTACCGGCGGTGGATTTAAGTGTGGCAGGGCATTACTTTTAATGAAAAACCTCAAACGGAATATGCGCCGTATCTTAAACCCGCAAAAGGTTGAGGTTGTCAGGAACAACGGTCAGATGGTCAGCGAGCAGGTACTGCGCAACATCGACACATATCTGTCGGCGTATTGTGCCATCATGATTGTAAGTGTTTTGCTCGTTTCCATTGACGGATTTTCCATTACGACCAATATCTCAAGTGTGATTGCCTGTTTTAATAACATCGGACCGGGATTTGATGCGGTAGGACCGACATGCAATTATGCGGGGTTTGGCGTATTTTCAAAGATTGTATTGATTATTGATATGCTTGCAGGCCGCTTGGAGATTTTCCCAATGCTTGTTCTGTTTTCATATAGCACATGGCGCAGGAAATAAATGCGTACGGATACCCAAAAAGGAGAGTTTGCGATGCAACAGACGAATGACAACATCATTGAACTAAGGAACATCACGAAAACGTTTGAAGATGGATTTGAGGCAGTGAAGGATTTTAATCTGACAGTCAAGCGGGGGGAATTCGTGACATTTTTAGGACCATCCGGTTGCGGAAAGACAACGACACTTCGCATGATTGCGGGATTTGATACGCCTTCACAGGGACAAATTTTATTAAACGGCAAGGAGATTGAGAATCTTCCGCCAAATAAACGCCCGATTAACACGGTATTCCAGCGCTATGCATTGTTTCCGCATCTCAATGTTTATGACAACATCGCGTTTGGACTGAAGCTTAAAAAACTTCCGAAAAGCGAAATCAATAAAAAAGTGAATAAAGCCCTGGAGATGGTAGATTTAGAGGGCTTTGAGGAGCGTAAGATTGCGACACTTTCCGGTGGACAGCAGCAGAGGATCGCAATTGCAAGAGCGCTTGTCAACGAGCCGGAAATTCTTCTGCTTGACGAGCCGCTTGGTGCGCTTGACCTCAAAATGCGTAAAGAGATGCAGCTTGAGCTGAAAAATATGCATGAAAAGCTCGGCATTACGTTTATTTATGTCACGCATGACCAGGAAGAAGCACTTACGATGTCCGACAAAATAGTCGTTATGTCGGAAGGGCAGACACAGCAGGTCGGAACGCCGGAGGATATTTACAATGAACCGAAAAATGCGTTTGTTGCGGATTTTATCGGAGAGAGTAATATTTTTGGCGGAATCATGACGGGCGATAAGCTTGTCCGTTTCTGCGGGGCCGATTTTAAATGCCTTGACGAAGTAGAGCAGGGAACGATGATCGACGCGGTTGTCCGCCCTGAGGATATTGTGATTACAGAGCCGCAAAAGGGTATGATTACCGGAAAAGTGATCTCACAGGTATTTAAAGGAGTTCACTATGAAATCACAGTGATGTCCGGCAAGAATGAAATTGTCATCCAGACGACAAAAAAGGCAAAGGTTGGAGAGCAGGTCGGTCTTGTCATTGAGCCGGATGGCATCCATGTAATGCTCGCAGAGCATACGCTCAACAAAATTGAGAGTGGTTTTGACACAAACGGCAGTCTTTCCTTTATGGATGGCAGACTTGGAATTAACATTACGTCCATTTTGCCGGGCATCCGTAAGGAGGAAGAGGGCTTGTATGTCGATTCCCATGGCGATGAGATTGATATAAGTAAGCTGAAGGTAACAATTTCAATCAGACCAAATGATATTCAGATGAGTGATGACAAAGAGGCCGGTCAGCTTCAAGGTCATATTATCAACCTGATTTACAAGGGTGACCATTACAGCTATGTTGTCCGTACGGTGGATGATTTTGACATCATTGTCGATGACGAGGATTTGTGGAATATGGATGACTTTGTCAGCCTCATACTCGATGAACAAAAAATGCAGTTTACACTCAAGAAATAGGGGAACGGAAGATGAAAGAAAAAGGATTTCGAAGAGACTGTTTGGGAATACCTTATGCGCTGTTTCTTGTTTGTTTTGTGGCTGCACCGCTGCTTGTCATCTTGTATTATGCGTTCACAAACGGACAAGGACAGTTTACACTGCAAAATCTCATAGGATTTTTTACATCCCCAAACACAGTTGGAACACTTGTATACAGTCTTGCAATCGCGGTTGCGACGACGCTCGTATGTCTGCTGATCGGCTACCCGGTTGCGTATCTTTTGGCGAGAAGCAAAATGAAACATAAAACAGTCATTGTACTGTTGTTTGTGATGCCAATGTGGATTAATTTTACGTTGCGCATTACCGCACTGAAGGAAGTGCTTACACTGCTGGAAGGCAATCTGGCGTTTCATCCGTTTCTCAATACGATTATCGGTATGACGTATGATTTTCTGCCATTTATGATTTTGCCGATGTATACGACGCTTTTGAAGCTGGATGGTACACTGCTTGAGGCAGCGGCAGACCTTGGCGCAACACCGTTTTCCGTATTTTGGAAGGTGACCATTCCGCTCTCGATGCCGGGCATCGTCAGTGGTGTCGTCATGGTCTTTTTGCCATCGATGACAAACTATGTTGTGCTGGATATGCTCTGCAACAGCACGTATATCATGGGCAGTCTGATCGGAAGTTATTTCAGTGCTTACGATTGGAACAATGGTTCGATGATTGCACTTGTGTTACTTGTTATCATTCTCGTATTTACCTTGTATACGAACCGGTATGATACGCAGGAGACCGGGAGAGGAGGTGCACTGTTATCATGAAAAAAATAGGAAGCACCATTTATCTGTCTGCCGTTTTGTTTCTGCTGTATTTTCCGATTTTAATTCTGGCATTTTACAGCTTTACAACGAGTGCAAATATTGGAACGGTTCACGGATTTAGTCTTGATAATTATTGGACACTCATTGAAAACGAAGAGCTTCGGGCAATGATAGGAGGCACGCTCCTGCTTGCATTTGGCTCTGCGTTTCTTGCTACCGTTTTGGGTTCGCTCGGTGCAATCGGCGCCTTTTACGGCAAAAGCTGGTATAAAGCGGGGATTGCAGCACTCAATGAGGTGCCGGTCGTCAATGCCGACGTTGTGACAGGTTTTTCTGTCTGTATTTTGTTAATTGTTGTGTTTGGAATGGATAAGGAGAGCTTTTTTCCGCTGATTGTCGGACATGTGATTCTCTCTGCGCCATTTGTGTATTTGTCTGTTCTGCCAAAGCTTAAGCAGATGGATGAAAGTCTGTATGAGGCGGCGCTCGATCTCGGGGCAGATGCAAAGACAGCATTTGTCAAGGTCGTGATACCACAGATTTTCCCGGGCATTTTGTCAGGCTTTACGCTTGCCATCACGCTGTCGTTAGACGATTATTTCATTGCCAGCTATACGAAGCCGGCAACATTCAATACGATTTCGACGTATGTTGTCAATGCGACAAAGGGCTCGCAGACGGAGATAAAAACCGCACTCTGGGCGCTTTCCACCGTGATTTTCATGGTTGTCATTCTCGTAGTGCTTTTGATGAATGTGACGTCAAAGAGCAAACCGAAGCAGACGGGAAAAGTGAATTACATCATTGTATTTGTTGTTACATGTACGCTCGCCACAATCGGTCTTTCCGCAGAGACATTTGCCAAACCGGTTACGCTTCGTGTCTGCAACTGGGAGGAGTACATTGACCTCGGAGACTGGGATGAGGAGGAGCGCATAGAACTCGATAACGGCGTATCCATCCTGGGCAAGGAGGCAATGTTTGACGATTTTGAAAAGTGGTATCTCGATACGTACGGGCAGGAGGTCCATGTAGAGTATTCCTGCTTTGGTACGAATGAAGATTTGTATAACCAGCTCACGATGGGCGATACGTACGACCTCGTCTGTCCGTCAGACTATATGATTATGAAGCTGATGGAAGAGGATCAGCTGACGCCTTTTTCGGATGAATTTTACGACCGTGAATTTGCCCTGAATTATTATGCAAAGGGCGTATCGCCTTATATCAGGAAGGTATTTGACGACAACAAAATTAACGATGAGCCTTGGAGTAAATATGCGGCCGGTTATATGTGGGGCATTACGGGTGTCCTTTATAATCCTTTATATATGACAGAGGAAGAGGCATCTACCTGGACGGTATTTGAAAATCCAAAATTCAGGCGCCGCATTACCTTAAAGGACAATGTGCGCGATACGTATTTTGCAGTGCTTGGAATCGAGAAAAAGGATTTGCTGACGAGTCAGGAATTCCTGGATGATCCGAATTATGAAAAACGCGTGGCAGAGGAGATGAATGATGTCGCGCCGGATACAATCTATGCGGTGCAGGAGCGGCTTCAGGATATCATGGGCAATATATACGCACTTGAGACAGACAGCGGTAAGGCTGATATGGTTACCGGCAAAATCGTCGGAAACTATCAGTGGTCGGGAGATGCTGTTTATGCGATGGATCAGGCAGACGAAGACGGCGTCACACTCAAATTTGCGGTTCCGAGAGAATGTACGAATCTCTGGTTTGACGGATGGGTTATGTTAAAGAAGGGCATCGGTGATGATGCACAAAAGCAGCAGGCTGCAGAAGCCTTTGTCAATTACGTATCGATGCCGGAAAATGTCGTCCGCAATATGTACTATATCGGCTATACTTCCTGCATTGCGGGAGAGGAAGGCGATGACACGGTTTTTCAGTATCTGAACTGGTGCTACAGCGCTGAGGATGATGAGGAGACGGTAGCATATCCGCTTGGTTATTTCTTCTCAGGAGATAACACAGATGAGAATTATGTCGTAACGGCAAGTGCTGAGCAGATCGGAAGACAGCTGACATCACAATATCCATCACAGGAGACAATTAAGCGAACAGCGGTCATGGGTTATTACCCTGATGACGCCAATAAGGATATCAATCAGATGTGGATCAATGTCAGATGCTTTGACGTGAGGGATATTCCGGTCTGGGTTTGGATATCAGGCATTCTTTTCGTGCTTTTTATCATATTTTTACAACTTAGAAAAAGAAACATTTAGGGAGGGAAAAAATGTTTGTAAAGGTACTATTATTATTTATTTTCTTTGCCGTCATGATTGGCATTGGCGTGTATACGAGAAAACATGCAACTGATGTTGACGGATTCGTACTCGGGTCGCGCTCTGCAGGTCCTTGGATTTCCGCATTCGCGTATGGAACGTCCTATTTTTCTGCCGTTGTATTTGTCGGATATGCGGGACAGTTTGGATGGAAATACGGTATCGCATCTACCTGGATTGGTCTTGGCAATGCGTTTCTTGGTAGCTTGCTTGCCTGGTTTGTACTCGGAAGAAGAACAAGAATTATGACGCAGCATATCGATGCCAAAACAATGCCGGATTTCTTCGGAAAACGCTACGACAGCAATGCGCTTCGCATCGCGGCATCCATTATCACGTTCGTCTTTTTGATTCCTTATACGGCCTCTGTATACAATGGACTTTCCCGTCTGTTTGGAATGGCATTTGATATTCCATACAGTGTTTGTCTCATTGTTATGGCTGTTCTGACAGGTGTGTATGTCATTTTGGGTGGTTATATGGCAACTGCCCTCAACGATTTTATTCAGGGTATCTTCATGTTATTTGGTATCGCAGCAGTAATTGTTGCCGTATTAAACGGACAGGGCGGATTTTTCAATGCGCTCTCAAGCCTTGCGGCGCAGGTGCCGGGACCGGAAGAAGCAGTTGTCGTAAATGGAAGCGGTATTTTTGCTTCCTTCTTTGGACCGGACCCATTAAATCTTCTCGGCGTTATCATTTTGACATCGCTTGGTACATGGGGACTTCCGCAGATGGTTGGCAAATTCTATGCAATCAAAAGTGAGAAATCGGTTCAGACAGGAACCATCGTATCAACCTTCTTTGCGGTTGTCGTAGCCGGCGGATGTTATTTCCTTGGCGGATTTGGTCGTTTGTTCTCAGATAAAGTCGATATCGCAGCAAACGGATATGATTCTATCATTCCGACAATGCTTTCCACACTTCCGGATATTTTGATCGGTGTTGTCATTGTGCTTGTGCTTTCTGCATCGATGTCGACACTTTCTTCTCTTGTACTGACATCAAGCTCAACACTGACCATGGACTTTTTGGGAACAACAGTGATGAAGAAGAAGGACGAGAAAAAACAGGTGCTTATCATGCGGATTTTTGTCATCGTATTTGTGGCGATTTCTGTCATCATTGCGCTTAACAAAGACAGTATTCCAAACATTGCACAGCTCATGGGATATTCATGGGGTGCACTTGCAGGCGCGTTCCTTGCACCATTTATGTACGGTCTTTACTGGAAAAAGGTTTCCAAAGCGTCTGTCTGGGTCAGCTTTATATTCAGTATCGGCGTGACCGTCACAAATATGATTTTTGGATATATCAAATCGCCGATCAATGCAGGTGCCTTTACAATGCTTGTCAGTCTTGTACTTGTTCCGGTTG
Organism: Lachnospiraceae bacterium; assembly: GCA_021153185.1. Taxonomy (GTDB): domain Bacteria; phylum Bacillota; class Clostridia; order Lachnospirales; family Lachnospiraceae; genus SIG333. The sequence continues at coordinate 86,330 of JAGKTY010000003.1, read as the reverse complement.
TCAGCCTGATTACACCAAAAATGAACACAGAAAAGACAGATCGGATGTTTGCGTGCTTAGAGGAAAAAGTGGAAGTAGCAAAGAGAAAAGTGCTTGATTAGTGAATAGAATCTAAAATTTTTGTAAAAATAGTCAAAAAAATTACAAAAGTTGCTATTTCCTTCGGGAAAAGTTAGTGCTATGATAGGAATGTTGTTTGGCGCATGAAGGTGTCAAAATAGATTACATTTCTACTAAGGAGGTACAGCATGGTTTTAGCACGCGTATTAGCAGTGGCAATTTTCGTAGTGATGTTTGTTCTTGTCGTACTTGATAAGATTGAAAAGCACTATGTTACATTGACCTGCGGAGCATTGACATTGCTCCTGGTGTTTGGTGTGGCGATGAGAGATATGAACGCCGTCATAGAAACACTCAACTTAAGCAGTTTAATTCAACCCGGCTTTTGGATCGGTGAGGCGCCGGAGTCAGCCGGTATTGACTGGGCAACCATCATTTTCCTTGCCGGAATGATGATTATGGTAGAGGGAATGGCACTTGCAGGATTCTTCAGATGGTTATGTATGAAGCTTGCAAAGCTTGTAAATTACCAGACCATTCCGCTGTTTATCACATTTATGATTATGTCAGCGATTCTTGCCATGTTTATTGACAGTATCACAGTTATCTTATTCCTGGCTGCTGTCACAGTAGAGCTGGCAAAGCTACTCAAATTTAATCCGGTCCCGATGATCTTGTCAGAGATTTTCTGTGCAAACCTCGGTGGTTCCGCAACAATGTGCGGCGATCCGCCAAACATTATCATTGGTTCAAAGCTCCATTATGCGTTTGTGGACTTTTTGACCAATACGGGACTTATCGCCGGAATCAGCTTAATCATAATCGTCGTATATTTCTATCTGGTATTCCGCAAAGAGCTTGTATCAGAGGCAGTGATCGATGTATCAACAATGCCGGACCCAAAAGAGGCGATCACAAGCAAAACAGGTTTTATCGGCAGTACCATTATTTTTGGAATTGCGGTTGTCATGTTAATCACACATGCCAACACACATTTGTCAGTTGCATTTATCGGTGCAGTTGTGGCAGTGATTACGATGATTTTTAACCACAAGCATTTAAAAGAAATCATGTCAAAGGTCGACTACAAGATTTTGTTGTTCTTCATGGGACTGTTCATTGTCGTAGGCGGTCTTGAGCAGACAGGCATTCTGGAAGAGATTGCCAATTTCATCAAAAATGTCAGCGGCGGAAATGTCAAGGTAATGGTAGCAATCATCATCTGGGTTTCTGCAACCGCATCGGCATTTGTAGACAACATTCCGTTTGCAGCGACTATGGTTCCGATTATCCAGGGACTTTCTGCCGGAAACCCTGCCCTGCAGGCAACACTTGCATGGACACTTTCCATGGGAACGGATATCGGTGGTGCAGCGACACCAATCGGTGCTTCAGCCAACGTAGTCGGTACATCTGTTGCCGCCAAAAACGGTCACTTCATCGGATGGGGCAAGTACTGTAAGAGTGCGGCACCGGCAACCGTCATCGTTATTTTGGTTTCTATGCTAATCATCTTTGTTAGATATTGCTAAGAAAGGAGAATAGAGATGGATAAACAAATTATGATTGCAATCGGCCGTGAATTCGGAAGCGGCGGCCATGAGATTGCCGAGAGAATTGCAAAGAGTATGGGAATTGCTCTTTTTGACAAAAATCTGTTGGAGATTGTCGCAGAGAAAAACAATCTTGATTTAAAGGAAGTAGAAAAATTTGATGAAAAATCAAGAAACCTGTTCTTATCAAGAAAGGTCAACGGTTTTTCAAATGCGATTGAAGATACGATTGCGCTGATGCAGTTTGATCATTTAAAGGAATGTGCGCAAAAGGGAGAGTCGTTTGTCGTTGTCGGACGATGCGGAGATGAAGTACTCAAAGAGTACGACCATATGCTCTCAATCTTTATCCTCGGTGATAAGGAGGACAAAATTGCCCGTGTCATGAACAAATATCAGCTCAGCCGTGAAGAGGCCATTGAAAAAATGGTGCGCCACGACCGCAAGAGAAGGGTGTATCATGACAGCCTTGCAAAAGGTGACTGGGGCGACGCGCATGCGTATGATATGTGCATCAACAGCAGCCGTTTCGGCGTGGAAAAGACAGCTGAGATTTTGGTGGATTTCATCAAGGCATCGCTCTAACAGGTCATAACGGACCATAGCGATAAAAAATCTAATATTTTTCAAATAAATACATATTATCCCTCTGTCAGTTCATACTACTATCAAAAGTATGGATGGGCAGAGGGATTTTTTCATGAAAAAACACATTACGACATTCCGTGTTCTGCCTGTAAAAGGAGGAAATATGAAAGCAACAGGCATCGTTAGAAGAATTGATGATTTGGGTAGAATTGTCATTCCAAAGGAAATCCGCAGAAACCTTCGAATCAGGGAGACAGATCCCATTGAAATATTTACCGATAAATCGGGTGAAATTATATTAAAAAAATATTCGCCGATGGGGGAATTGACAAGCTTTGCAAGTCAATGTGCCAAAAGTGTTGCACAGGTGAGCGGAAAGACGGTACTCATTACGGACAGAGAATATTTTATTTCCGCAAGCGGTGGCTGCAAAGAACTTGTGGGGCGCGAAATCAGCAGGCAGCTTCAGGATATCATGGAAAACCGCGTGTTCTATCGTGCGAATCAAAAAAACAAAGGTGTCATGCTGCTCGATTCAGGAATCGGACAGGAGCAATACCAACAGCTTATGATTGCTCCGATTTTGTGTGAGGGAGACGTGATTGGAAGTGTGATTATGCTGCAAGGTGAGGAGCCTTCCGAGCTTGGGGAAAGCGAAAAAAAACTGACGATGGTTGCTGCCGGCTTTCTCGGAAGGCATTTGGAGGCATAAAAGATGTGTCAGGGTCGCCTAAAAGGTTGATAAAATCAGCATTATTTGTGAATCTGACCTTGACATGTACTATTTTGGCGCATTATAATTGGAAAAGAAATTGAGAAAGACGTTGACGAAGACAGTACGAGACTCGTAACCTGTTTTAGCGAGTGGCCGACGGTGGAAGGGTCATACAGTGAGTTTAGGAAAATCACTTCTGAGTTGCAGGCTGAAATCATAGTAAGCACTGACGTAGCCTTTACGTTACAAAGGGCATATATGGACTGCATTTGCAGGAGTATATCGTAATGGGTGGTACGAAGCAGCTTTCGTCCTTTTACGGGACGAAGGCTTTTATTTTTTTATGAAAGGGAGATTGCGATGTATCAGAAAGTATCTACGAACTTAAACTTTGTTGAGCGCGAGAAAGAAATTGAGAAGTTCTGGCGTGACAATGACATTTTCAAAAAAAGTATGGAAAACCGTAAGGAAGGTCCTACCTACACATTTTATGACGGACCGCCAACCGCAAACGGAAAACCACATATTGGACACGTACTGACACGTGTTATCAAGGATATGATTCCAAGATACCGCACCATGAAAGGCTACATGGTTCCGCGTAAGGCAGGATGGGATACACATGGTCTTCCGGTAGAGCTTGAGGTTGAGAAATTATTGGGCCTTGATGGAAAAGAGCAGATTGAGGAATATGGTCTTGATCCATTCATCGACAAATGTAAAGAGTCTGTTTGGAAGTACAAAGGTATGTGGGAGGATTTCTCAGGTACGGTCGGTTTCTGGGCAGATATGGACGATCCGTATGTTACATATCATGATGACTTTATTGAGTCTGAGTGGTGGGCTTTAAAAGAAATCTGGGATAAAAATTTATTATACAAAGGCTTTAAAATTGTACCTTACTGCCCTCGCTGCGGTACGCCGCTTTCTTCTCACGAGGTCGCACAGGGATATAAAGCAGTCAAAGAGCGTTCAGCCGTTGTCCGTTTCAAGGTAGTCGGTGAGGATGCATATTTCCTTGCCTGGACGACGACACCTTGGACACTTCCAAGTAATACGGCGCTCTGTGTGAATCCACATGAGACATACTGCAAGGTGAAAGCAGCAGACGGCTATACCTACTATATGGCCGAGGCGCTTCTTGATAACGTCCTTGGCAAGCTTGCTGAGGAAGGAAAACCTGCATACGAAGTACTTGAGACGTATGTGGGCTCAGAGCTTGCACACAAATCTTACGAGCCGCTTTTTGCATGCGCTGACGAAGTAGCCAAAAAACAGCACAAGGAAGCACACTTTGTGACATGCGATGAGTACGTTACGATGTCAGACGGTACCGGTATCGTTCACATCGCACCTGCATTTGGTGAGGACGATGCGAGAGTCGGAAGAGAAAACGACCTTCCGTTTATTCAGTTTGTGAACGGAAAAGGTGAGATGACAGAAGAAACACCATATGCCGGCCTGTTTGTAAAGGATGCAGATCCAAAGGTGCTTGTCGACCTTGACAAAGAAGGAAAGCTGTTTGATGCACCAAAATTTGAGCATGATTATCCATTCTGCTGGAGATGTGATACACCACTCATTTACTATGCAAGAGAATCGTGGTTTATCAAAATGACAGCCGTTCGTGATGACCTTGTCCGCAACAATAAGACAGTCAACTGGATTCCGGAGTCTATCGGTGAAGGCCGTTTCGGTAACTGGCTTGAGAATATCCAGGACTGGGGTGTGAGCCGTAACCGTTACTGGGGTACACCGCTCAACATTTGGGAGTGTGAGGACTGCGGACACCAGGAGGCAATCGGATCAAGAGCACAGCTTAGGGAGATGAGCGGGAACGATGCAGCACTCACGGTAGAGCTGCACAGACCATATATTGATGAAATTACATGTACCTGTCCGAAGTGTCAAAAGACCATGAGACGTGTGCCGGAGGTAATCGACTGCTGGTTTGACTCAGGCGCAATGCCATTTGCACAGCATCATTATCCATTTGAGAACAAAGACTTATTTGAGAAGCAGTTCCCGGCACAGTTTATTTCTGAGGCGGTTGACCAGACACGTGGATGGTTCTATTCCCTGATGGCGGAGTCGACACTTCTTTTTAACAAAGCACCATACGAGAATGTCATCGTACTCGGTCATGTGCAGGATGAAAATGGTCAGAAGATGAGTAAGTCAAAAGGAAATGCGGTTGACCCGTTTGATGCACTTGAGCAGTACGGCGCAGATGCCATCCGCTGGTATTTCTACATCAACTCAGCACCATGGCTTCCAAACCGTTTCCATGGAAAAGCCGTTCAGGAAGGACAGCGTAAATTCATGGGTACCCTTTGGAATACATACGCATTCTTTGTACTGTATGCCAATATTGATGGCTTTGATGCCTCAAAATATACACTGGAATATGATAAGCTTCCGGTTATGGATAAATGGTTGTTATCAAAGCTCAATACACTCATTACAGAGGTTGATACGAACCTTGAAAATTACCGTATCCCTGAGACAGCAAGAGCACTCGATGAGTTTGTAGACCAGATGAGTAACTGGTATGTTCGCCGCAGCCGTGAGCGTTTCTGGGCAAAAGGCATGGAGCAGGATAAAATCAATGCATATATGACACTTTACACAGCACTTGTGACAGTTGCCAAATGTGCAGCGCCAATGATTCCGTTTATGACAGACGATATCTACAGAAACCTTGTTTGTACAAACGACGCAGCAGCTCCGGAAAGTGTTCACCTGTGCGATTTCCCTGTGGCAAATCCTGCATTTGTGGACAAACAGCTTGAGGAAGATATGGATGAAGTCCTTAAGATTGTTGTGATGGGACGTGCTGCCAGAAATACAGCAAACATCAAAAACCGTCAGCCAATCGGCAAGATGTTTGTCAAAGCAGACCATGCACTTTCTGATTTCTATCAGGAAATCATTGAGGATGAATTAAATGTGAAGGCTGTCGAGTTTACAGACGATGTGCGTGAATTTACAAGCTACAGCTTCAAGCCGCAGCTCAAGACTGTCGGACCAAAATACGGCAAACAGCTCGGCGGAATCAAGGCATACCTTGCATCACTTGACGGAAATGCAGCGATGGATACATTAAAAGCGGACGGCGCGCTTACATTTGATGTAGATGGCACTGAGGTACGTCTTGCAGAGGAAGATCTGTTAATCGAGATGGAACAAAAGGAAGGCTTTGTGGCAGAGGCAGACAACTATGTGACCGTTGTCCTTGATACAAACCTGACAGAGCAGCTCATCGAGGAAGGCTTTGTATACGAGGTCATCAGCAAGATTCAGACAATGCGTAAAGAGGCAGATTTCGAAGTGATGGATCACATCAAGGTCTCTATCAATGACAATGCAAAGATTGCCGGCATTGTAAGTGCAAACAAAGATAAAATTGCAGGCAAAGTACTTGCTGATGAAATTACGGAGAATGCATCCCTTGCAATCAGCAAAGAGTGGAACATCAATGGTGAGAAAGTAACCATCGGTGTGGAAAAGATGTAACCCAATTAAACATGGAAAACACATGAAAAGTATGGTATAATATTTGATTGTGAAATGCTTGTAAAGAGGGTTTATACATGAATGAACAACAAAAAATAGAAGAAACGGCAGTGCAAAGCCCGGAAAAAGGCCCGGAAAAATCAAAAGCAAGACGCATTTTTGATGAGATTATGTCCTGGGTCGTGCCAATTGTCCTGGCAGTAGCACTCGCCCTCTTTCTGAATAATTATATTATCGTCAATGCGACTGTCCCGACAGGTTCTATGGAGAACACGATTATGACGGGCACGAGGCTGATGGGCTCAAGACTTGCATACCGTAGCAGCGAGCCGCAGCGCGGTGACATTATCGTATTTAAGTTTCCGTGCGATGAGTCAGAGAACTATATTAAGAGATTGATTGGCCTTCCGGGTGAGACGGTCGAAATCAAAGACGGTAAAATTTATATTGACGGTTCGACGACGCCGCTTGAGGAAGACTACCTAAAAGAAGAATGGGTCATTGCAAACGACGGGTTTGTCTTTGAGGTTCCCAAAGGGCATTATCTGATGCTCGGAGATAACCGGAACAATTCACTCGACTCGAGATACTGGGCGGACGAAGCGCTTGCCAGAGGACTGGCAGATGATATGGATGAGGCAATGAGCTATAGCTTTGTTGCGAGGGATAAGCTTTTGGGAAAAGCGATGTTTACGTATTATCCAAAGATTTCCAAACTGAGTCATTAATTTGGTAACTCATAAGTTTATATAGAGATTTTAGGGAGGAGTTTTTATGCCAAAGAAAACAACACAGGCAACTTCTTTTGACAAAGAGTTGTTCAAAAGAAGCGTACTTTACAATGTGAAAACGTTGTATCGTAAGACATTAAGTGAGGCAACAAACCAGCAGATTTTCCAGGCGGTTTCGTATGCAATCAAGGATCAGATTGTTGAGAACTGGATGGAGACACAGAAAGCCTATGAAGAGCAGGACCCAAAGGCAGTTTACTATCTGTCAATGGAGTTTTTAATGGGTCGTGCACTCGGAAACAACATGATCAACCTGCGCGCTTACAAAGAGGTAGAGGAAGCACTCGATGAGCTTGGCGTAGATATCAATGTCATTGAGGATCAGGAGATGGATGCCGCACTTGGTAATGGTGGTCTTGGCCGTCTTGCAGCTTGTTTCCTGGATTCCCTTGCGACACTTGGTTATTCCGCATACGGATGTGGTATCCGTTACCGCTATGGTATGTTCAAACAGGAAATCAGAGATGGTTATCAGGTAGAGGTGCCGGATAACTGGCTTGAGAATGGTAACCCATTTGAGCTTCGCCGTCCGGAGTACGCCAAGGAAGTTAAATTCGGCGGATATATCAACATTTATCAGGATGAAAATGGTAAAAACGTATTTAAGCAGGAAGGTTATCAGTCTGTTCAGGCGATTCCATATGACCTTCCGGTTGTCGGATATGGCAATGGCATTGTCAATACACTCCGTATCTGGGATGCGCAGCCGGTAGAGTGCTTCCAGCTTGATTCTTTTGACAAAGGTGATTACCAGAAGGCTGTTGAGCAGGAAAACCTTGCGCGCAATATCGTTGAGGTACTTTATCCAAACGATAACCACTATGCAGGTAAGGAGCTTCGTTTAAAACAGCAGTATTTCTTCATCTCAGCGTCTGTTCAGGCGGCTGTTGAGAAGTACATGAAAAAACACGGAGACATCCGTAAGTTCTACGAAAAGGTAACCTTCCAGCTCAACGATACACACCCGACGGTTGCAATTGCAGAGCTTATGAGAATTCTCATGGATGAGTACGGACTTTCCTGGGATGAAGCATGGGATGTCACAACAAAGACATGTGCCTATACAAACCATACAATCATGGCTGAGGCACTTGAGAAATGGCCAATCGAGTTATTCTCAAGATTGCTTCCGCGTATCTATCAGATCGTTGAAGAGATTAACCGTCGTTTCATCGAGCAGATTAACGCAAAATATCCTGGAAACCAGGAAAAAATCCGCAAGATGGCAATCATTTATGACGGACAGGTGAAGATGGCACACCTCGCAATCTGTGCAGGTTACTCTGTAAACGGTGTTGCAAGACTTCATACAGAAATCTTAAAGAACCAGGAATTAAAAGACTTCTACGAGATGATGCCGGAGAAATTCAACAACAAGACAAACGGTATCACACAGAGAAGATTCTTATTACACGGAAATCCGCTTCTTGCAGACTGGGTAACAGCGCATGTCGGTGCGGACTGGATTACAGATCTTCCAAAGATCGAGAAATTAAAAGTGTATGCAGACGATGAGAAGGCACAGCAGGAGTTCATGAACATCAAATACCAGAACAAGGTGCGTCTTGCCAACTACATCCTTGAGCATAACGGAATCGAAGTTGACCCACGTTCTATTTTTGACGTGCAGGTTAAGAGACTTCACGAGTACAAACGTCAGCTACTGAACATCCTTCACGTGATGTACTTATACAATGAATTAAAAGAGCATCCGGATATGGATTTCTACCCAAGAACATTCATCTTTGGTGCAAAGGCAGCAGCCGGTTACAAAAATGCAAAATTGACAATCAAGTTGATCAACGCAGTAGCAGATGTGGTCAATAACGATGAAAGCATCGGCGGCAAAATCAAAGTTGTATTCATCGAGAACTACCGCGTATCAAATGCGGAGTGGATTTTTGCGGCAGCAGATGTATCGGAGCAGATTTCAACAGCTTCCAAAGAGGCTTCCGGTACAGGTAACATGAAGTTCATGTTAAACGGTGCACTTACACTCGGAACAATGGACGGTGCCAATGTAGAGATCGTGGAAGAGGTTGGAGAGGACCATGCATTTATCTTTGGTCTTTCATCAGACGAGGTTATCCGTTATGAGAACTATGGCGGTTACGACCCAACTGAGATTTTCAACAACGATCCGGATGTCCGCAAGGTACTGATGCAGCTCATCAATGGCACATATGCGCCACACGATCCGGAGCTCTTTAGAGACCTTTACAACTCACTGCTCAATACACAGTGTACAGCAAAGGCTGATACATATTTCATCTTAAAAGACTTCCGTTCTTATGCAGATGCGCAGAAGAAAGTGGAAGCTGCATACAGAGATGAGAAGAGCTGGGCAAAGAGTGCAATCTTAAACGTTGCATGCTCCGGCAAATTTACGTCTGACCGTACGATTCAGGAGTACGTAGACGATATCTGGAAGCTTGACAAGGTCGTTCTTTCAAAGAAACCGGCAAGCAAAAAATAACCAAATAATTGGATGACATGAGAGGGTAGCAGTCGCTGCCCTCTTTTTTCAGTCATCTATTATTCGAAATAAAATCCCACAAACTATTTGCAGTGAGCAGGAATCCATGATAAACTTTGAGTGACTTGATTCGTACAGACGAGGAGGTAAACGACATGAAATTATACGAAGGCGGCGCCTATCTGGTAAACGGCGTGGATATCATTCCGGATTCACCGGATGCACAGGCAGCGATCAAAGGCAAAATTGGAAAAGACATCCAAAAAGAGGAAGCAAAGAAATCTACCATTGCCTATGGTATTTTGGAAGCCCACAATACGTCAGGCAACATGGATAAGCTCAAAATCAAATTTGATAAATTGACAAGTCATGATATCACATTTGTTGGTATCATCCAGACAGCGAGAGCATCAGGACTTGAGAAATTCCCGATTCCGTATGTACTCACAAACTGTCACAACTCTCTTTGTGCAGTTGGCGGTACCATCAACGAGGATGACCACATGTTTGGTCTGACATGCGCCAAGAAATACGGTGGTGTCTATGTACCACCACATCAGGCAGTCATCCACCAGTATGCGAGGGAGATGCTCGCAGGTGGCGGCAAAATGATCCTTGGTTCAGATTCGCATACCCGTTATGGTGCACTCGGAACGATGGCGATGGGTGAAGGCGGTCCGGAGCTTGTAAAACAGCTTCTTTCACAGACATACGATATCAACATGCCGGGCGTTGTCGGCGTTTACTTTACAGGTGCGCCGCAAAAAGGTGTCGGTCCGCAGGACGTTGCACTTGCAATCATCGGAGAAGTATTTGGCAACGGATATGTCAAAAACAAAGTCATGGAGTTTGTCGGACCTGGTGTTGCATCCATGTCGGCTGATTTCCGTATCGGAATCGATGTTATGACGACAGAGACAACCTGCCTTTCTTCTATCTGGAAAACAGATGACCGCATCAAAGAGTTTTATGATATTCATGGCAGAAGCGGAGACTACAAGGAGTTAAATCCTGGTGAGGTTGCTTACTATGATGGTCTTATCGAGATTGATCTTTCACAGATCAAACCAATGATTGCAATGCCATTCCACCCAAGCAATACGTACACCATTGAGGAGCTGAATGCAAACCTCATGGATATTCTTGATGATGTGGAGAAAAAAGCGCTTGTAAGCTTAGACGGTGCGGTTGAGTACTCTCTCAAAAATAAAGTCGTAAACGGCAAGTTTATGGTAGACCAGGGTATTATTGCAGGATGTGCAGGTGGCGGATTTGAAAACATCTGTGCTGCAGCAGATATCTTAAAAGGAAATTACATCGGCGCAGACGGATTCACGCTCAGCGTATATCCGGCCTCTATGCCTGTTTATATGGAACTTGTAAAGAACGGATGCGCAGCGACCATCATGGAGACAGGTGCCATCATGAAGACTGCATTCTGCGGTCCTTGCTTTGGCGCAGGCGATACACCGGCAAACAACGCATTCTCAATCCGTCACTCTACGAGAAACTTCCCGAACAGAGAAGGTTCGAAGCTGCAAAATGGCCAGATTTCATCGGTGGCACTTATGGACGCTCGTTCCATCGCAGCGACAGCTGCCAACAAAGGTGTGCTGACAGCAGCAACTGATTTTGACGGAGAATTCACACAATACAAATATTATTTCGATAGCAAGATTTACGAGAACCGTGTATTCGATTCGAAGGGTGTGGCAGATCCAAGTGTAGAGATCCAGTTTGGTCCAAACATCAAAGACTGGCCTTCTATGGTTGCCCTGACAGACAACCTTGTGCTCAAAGTTGTTTCTGAGATTCATGATCCGGTTACGACAACAGACGAGCTCATTCCTTCCGGTGAGACGAGCTCTTACCGTTCGAACCCGCTCGGACTTGCAGAGTTTGCACTTTCCCGTAAGGACCCTGCATATGTGGGCAGAGCGAAAGAAGTACAGAAAGCAGAGAAAGCCCGTGAAGCCCTTGTTGCAGGTAAGAGCAGTGAGCATCCATGCGAGGTACTTCCGGAAATCAAAGCAGTGATGACAAAAGTAAAAGAAAGTTATCCACAGCTGACACATGAATCGTTTGGTATCGGATCGACAATCTTTGCAGTCAAACCGGGTGACGGCTCTGCCAGAGAGCAGGCAGCAAGCTGCCAGAAGGTACTTGGCGGTTGGGCAAACATTGCCAACGAATATGCGACAAAGAGATATCGCTCGAACCTCATCAACTGGGGTATGCTTCCATTTATCATTCCGCAGGGAGCGCTTCCGTTTAAGAATCTTGATTATATCTTCATTCCGGATATCCGCAAAGCGGTAGCGGAGAAATGGACAGAGATTACAGCATATGTTGTAAAAGACACACTCGTTCCGTTTACAATGACGCTTGGCGATATGACAGATGAGGAGCGTGAGATTATCCTGAAAGGATGCCTCATCAATTACAACAGAGTAAATTAATTCCTATTACGTTTTGGTTATAACGATCCGATATGTAATATACAGGGGAACGCCGGATGGCCGCCGGTGTTCCTCTTTTTTAAATTTTACTTCTATTTATACGGAAAGGAGTACACTTGTGAGGATTACATCTAGTTATCTAGGAATGGAATCCGCCAGAAGCTATGCTTCTGTCACAACTCGCGCTACATCATTTACTCTCACAGCCGGCAGTGTTTTGCCGGGCGAAACGGGAGAGATGAAACAGTCAAAACAAAACAATCAGAAGGTCGGCTCGTCGGATGAGGGCGATGGAGAGACATTCTACCCGGGACTTAGTGACCACATTGGGGGCACGGAGTCTATTGCGCAGGCAAAAGAAACAGAGGATGCACGGCCACTGGAATCTGTGAGAAGAAGCTGCGTAGAATTTTTAATCAAATGGTTGTACGATGCACTCTGCCATAAGCGGGCAAACAGTCAGGATGCATTGCAGGCATCCGTCTTTAGCCCGCCGGTTTATACGCTTCAGACGGTGCAGCGTACACAGATGTATTACCACAAAGAAGAGGAGCAGACAGCGTTTCAGACGACGGGAACGGTCAAGTGCGCAGACGGCAGGGAGATATCCTTTGGATTAAACCTAAACATGACGCGCAGCTTTGAACAGTTTTACGGCGTCAAGGAAGAGATGCAGCAGTTTGTCATGAAAGACCCGCTTGTCATCAATTTGGATGGCAATATCGCCTCGCTTTCGGATCAGAAGTTTACGTTTGATATCGACGGGGACGGAAGTATGGATTCGATATCAAGGCTTGGCAGCGGTTCGGGATATCTGGCACTGGACCGCAATGGTGACGGTGTCATAAATGACGGCACGGAGCTGTTTGGAACGCAAAGCGGTAACGGCTTTAGAGACCTTTCGGCGTTTGATTCAGATGGAAACGGCTGGATTGATGAAGGTGACGACATATGGGATAAGCTTCTCATCTGGACGCAGGATGAAAGCGGAAACAATCAGCTATACCATCTAAAGGACAAAGGCGTCGGGGCGATTTGTTTGCAGCATGCGGACACAGATTTTACATTAAATTCCCTCAAAACCGGTCAGACAAACGGTCAAATTCGTCAGACGGGTATTTTTTTGTACGAAAACGGTGATGTAGGCAGCGTACAAAATATCGATGTAGCGAGTTAACAAGGACGTATCGTTAAAGGCAGTGCTTTGGTATCAAAGTACTGCTTTTTCCGTATAATAAAGCATGAAAAAACGAGTGTATTTTTGGTTGGGAATGATTCTTTTCTTTGCAGTGATATACACGGAAGTTACGGATGAGCGTTCCCTTTTTCCGTCTGCAAACAGCAAGGAGATAGGTTGTATCGGTGGGATTTTGATTCATCGAAACGGGTACATATTATGCGTAGATGTTGAGACGTATATTAAAGGTTGCCTTGGGACAACAATTGACTTGTCCGCAAGTGAGCCGGTTCTTCAGGCACAGGCAGTACTGCTTCGGAGCAGTATTTATTATTGCAGGGAAGTGAGCGGGGACATATTTTTGGATGAAAAAGAAGTCGGATTTTGCTATTTGAGCCGGGAGCAGTGGCGGGAGCGATGGGGGGATGATTTCGACAAACAGTATGAGAAGATAACACGTGCCACGGAGGATACAAAAGGAATCGTACTTTGTTATCGTAAAAGACCGATTGTCGGAAGCTACTGTCGCATGAGTCCGGGAAAGACACAGCCCGCCGGCGGGCTGTTTCCCTATTTTAAGCAGGTTCTGTGCGAGAACAATATTAAGAATGAAACCTATCAGATGACATACCGGTTTCATGTGCAGGATGAAATTGTGATTGGAGATACGGACGAGGATGGCCGGATTGGGTATGTGTTTGAAAAAGGCCAACAAAAGGATGCCTATTCGTTTGCAAAAGAACATGGGTTGAACGGTCCGTTTTTGTACAAAGGATATGACAGGCGGACGATTGTTGTAAACGGCATCGGACATGGATGCGGGATGGACCAGACATATGCCGATGCGCTGTGCCGGCTCGGACAGACAGATTTTATGGCGCTGTTAAAAACATTTTATCAGAATGTCACATTTGAAAAAGTAAGCTGGTGATGCATAAAAATCCCGCATGCTGTCCATACTCATATGTATGAAAAGTGCGTAACGATTCAAAGCCAATTCGTGAAAGTTACATCAAATTTGGAAAGCATATGAGGTGGTTGTATGAGTAGAAGAAATTTTAACAAGAGAACGATGGAAAGATGGAGCGGCAGCATTGCGGCATGTCTTGTCGGTGTAGCGTGTATTATGGCGGGTGTATACATGGACCAGACGACAAAGAAGGATAACGGATATGTTGTTGATTTGTCGGAGCTTGACAAGGCGGAAGATACAAAGGCAGAGGAGGAAAAGCAAGAAGAATTAGCGCCTGCTAATATTGCGAACAGTGATGATGTCGTCAATAAGGCGGAGGATGTTAAGAAAAAGGAGGTTGCCAAAGCGGCAGGAAAAGAGGAAACCTCAAATGCGCGCATATCTGACGCGCCGGAGGCGGCGGTAGATGATTTGGATGCGCTTGATTTGAAGGAGCAGCCAAAAGTGGAGCCGGTGCAGCCTGAAGAAGTTAAGCAGGCTTCGACATCGGAAAAACCACAGACACTGACATTCGGGATTGACAGTGCGCTTGCCTGGCCTGTAGGTGGAGAAATCATTCTGAATTACAGCATGGACCGGACTGTTTTGTTCCCAACCTTAAACCAATATAAATACAATCCGGCGATTTATATTGATGCAAAGGAAGGGGATGAAGTGCTCAGCTGCTGTGACGGTGAAGTGACAGAGGTGGCAAGCAATGAGGAAATCGGCTCATATGTGACATTGAACCTCGGTGACGGATATACGCTCACGCTCGGACAGCTTTCGGATATCCGCGTCAAACAGGGTGAGCGGGTAAAAAAAGGACAAGTGCTCGCACACGTTGCAAAGACAACCAAATATCATGTGGTGGAAGGCGATTGTCTGTATCTGGGGCTTGAAAAGGATGGCAACTGTGTGAACCCGAACAATTTTCTTGTAAGTCGCTAATCTTCAATGGAAAATGGGAAAGCAATATGATATACTTTCTACGATAGGAAGAAGGAATGACATGAAAAGGCAAATGATTGCTTGCATCCTGGCATGTCAGCTTCTGGCATGTGCAATTTCGGGATGCGGTTACTATAAAGAGACAGCTGCGACAGAAAGTCCGGAACAGCCGCTGGATTTGACAGAGCAGTACTATGACAGTTCAGGACAGGTGGCGTACGAAAAACCGACCGCCACCGTACATATTTTAATTGATCAATCGGGCTACGAATGTACCGATGCGAAGCGGGCAGTTTTCGTCGGCGATGGGCTTGCGGACACATTCTCTGTCTGTGACAAGGAGACAAAGGAAACGGTCTATACAGGTCACATCATCAAGAAAGGATTTGACCCGGCGCGGCACGATTATATTTGGGAAGGCGATTTTAGCGATGTCAATACACCGGGCACGTATTACATTTCCACACAAAAGCTCGGGCAGTCGTATCCCTTTGAAATACGGGACGATTTGTATTTAGAGCGTTTGGAAATACTTGGCAGACAGCTGAGCGGTTATGATTTTTCCAAACAAACGGCATTTGATACAGACTGCTGTATCGCTGTTTCCAATCTGCTTCTGGCCTTTGAATTATATGGCGAAAAAGAGGACGCGTCAGCCTATTTCAAAAACATCGCATCCGGTATCGGCAAATGGCAGCAGCTTGATGATTTGTCGCAGGCTGACAGGCAGCAGCTTAGCGGTCTGCTTGCACAGTATGCAGGTACATGCAAGGAATTTGATGAAGAAGGTGCACGCGCGGCACTCAGTCAGGCAAAGCAGCTGTTTGTCCCGGCGGAAACGGAAGGTGCGCCTGAGACTTATTTTGCAGCGACGCAGCTTTATAAAGCAAGCGGGGATAGGCAGTACCGGACGATTGTAGAGCGCATTTTGGAGCAAAGCGGGCAGACCGTATCGGGCAATGACATTTCGGGCAAAGCGCTGTATATGATGGGCGACATTGCCTATTTGACGACGGGATATGAGGTCAACCAGAAGCTATGCGAGCAGGTGATGGACCGGTTTTTATCAAAAGCTGAGGCATTGTCGTCACAGGCAGGTACACATATCTATCGCATCACCGCGGGCGAGACGGGTGATGATTTATACGAAAACATGTTGATACTGGCCATTGTTGATTATGCGATTGTCAGCCATGAGTATCTTTCACTTTTAAAAGAAGATATCCATTATTTGTACGGGAAAGGTCTATTGACAGATATTTCAGAACATACTGTATCAGAACAGACCTATATTTATGTTATCATGATGCATATTGCGCAGCGGAAGGAGAATATTACATGAAAATTGCAGTATTAGCTGGTGGAACAAGTACCGAAAGAGACGTGTCGTTAATTTCCGGGAAAAATATATACGAAGCATTGAAGCGGAGAGGGCATCAGGCAGTCTTATTAGACATTTATGTCGGGTATGACGCAGATGATTATGCAGATGTATTTGAGATGGATAAGGACTGGGCAAAGGAAATTCACCAGATTGGTGTGAATGCGCCGGATTTAAAGGCTGTCGAAAAGCTTCGCCCGGCAGGATACCGCGGATTTTTTGGTCCAAATGTCATTCGCATCTGCGAGATGGCGGATATCGTATTCATGGGGCTGCATGGTGCAAACGGTGAGGATGGAAAAGTGCAGGCGGCACTTGAACTGCATGGCATCAAATTCACGGGATCCGGCTTTATCGGGGCAGCACTTTCCATGGACAAAGGCATTACGAAACAGATTTTCAGACAAAACAATATCCCGACGCCACAGGGCATCACGCTGAAAAAGGGACAAGAGATTCCAGGCATCGAAAAATACCCGGTTGTCGTCAAGACATGCTGCGGCGGCTCGAGCATCGGCGTGTATATGGTCGAGGACGAAAAGGCATTGGAAGGGGCACTTTCGCAGGCATTTGCATACGAAGAGGAAGTTGTGATCGAACAGTTTATCAAAGGACGGGAATTTTCGGTTGCGGTCATTGACGGCGAGGCACTCCCTGTGATTGAGATTGCGCCAAAGGAAGGCTTTTACGATTACAAAAATAAATACCAGGCAGGTGCGACGGTGGAGACGTGTCCTGCAGAGATTCCGGATGATGTGACAAAGCATATGCAAAAGCTTGCATGTCAGGCATTTGATGCGCTGCATCTGACGAGTTATGCGCGCATGGACTTTCTCATGGAGGAGGATGGAAGTTTGTATTGTCTGGAGGCCAATACACTTCCGGGTATGACACAGACCTCGCTCATACCGCAGGAGGCGGCAGCCATCGGTATGGATTACGATACGCTCTGTGAAAAACTGATCGAGGTGTCTTTGAAATAACAAAAGACATAAGTAACGGGAATGCATGAATTGTTAGCATAAGCTAATCATTTGGCTATTAATGTTCGGAGGAAAAGCATGAGAGGATTATCTCTTCAAAATATTGCGGCGGCGGTACATGGAACATATCACGGACCACAGGCGCTTTTACAAACGGAAATAGAGGGGGCATGTCTTGACTCAAGACTGGTGGAACCGCAGTGGCTGTTTATCGCGACAAAGGGAGAGCGTGTCGATGGACACAGCTTTATCTCGCAGGTCTATGAAAAGGGTGCGCTTTGCGCGATTTGTGAGCGGGAGCTAACATTGGAAGACGGATTTGAGGAAAGTCAGAATGCATACATCGTCGTACAGGACAGCTTTCTTGCACTCAAAGCGCTGGCGGCGTTTTATTTACAGCAGCTTTCTGTCAAAGTCGTGGGAATCACGGGCAGTGTCGGCAAAACGAGTACGAAAGAGATGATTGCGGGTGTCCTTTCTGAGAAATACAATGTTCTAAAGACGGCAGGCAATTTCAATAATGAGGTAGGACTTCCTCTGACAGTCTTAAGGCTTCGCGATGCGCATGAGGTAGCTGTTTTGGAAATGGGTATCAGTGATTTTGAGGAGATGCACAGACTCGGCCAAATCGCAAGACCGGATATCGTTGTTATCACCAATATCGGGCAGTGTCATCTGGAAAATCTTGGAGACAGAGACGGTGTTTTGCGCGCAAAGACAGAAGTGTTTGACGAGATGAAGCCGGATGGGGATGTCATCTTAAACGGAGATGATGATAAGCTTTGCACCATCCAAGCGGTGCACGGCAGGAAGCCATACTTTTTCCATAAAGTGGAATGCGCGGCGTGGGATACGGACATGGCAGCAGGTGACGCAGAGCACGTCGCATATGCGGATGTGATTGTATCAAACGGGCTTCTCGGCACGGATTGTAAGATACATATCCCGGGCGGCATCATTGATGCGCACATTAAAGTACCGGGAACACATCAGGTAAACAATGCCCTTGCGGCAGCGCTTGTCGGATTGAAGCTTGGTTTGTCGCCGCTCGAAATAGAGCGCGGGATTGAGAAGGTTACGCCGATTGGAGGACGCACCAATTTGATCCGCACAGAGAAGTATCTGCTTGTGGATGACTGTTACAATGCCAACCCGGTTTCGATGAAGGCAGCAGCGGATTTGTTAGCAACTGCTAATACGAGAACCGTCGCTGTGCTTGGCGATATGTTTGAACTTGGCGGGGATTCCGACAAGCTTCATTTTGAAACAGGCGCTTACTGCGCAGCGAAACCGATTGATGTGTTTGTTTTGATCGGAGAGCATGCCAAGCATTTATATGATGGTGTCATGAGCCGAAAGAGCAGTGACCAGAAGGTGTACTATTTTGTAGATAAACAGAGCTTTCTTGCTGAAAAAGACTTTGTTTTACAAAACGGTGACACCGTACTGCTCAAAGCATCACACGGGATGGGATTTACAAAACTTGTCGAGGCGCTACAGGAATAAACGGTTTTTGTGTTTGTTTAATACAAATAGCAGCGGCATACCGAGCACATAGCAGCTGATGACTTCTCCGATTCCAACGGTCAAAGCAAAGAACGGGTAGCTGGAAAGGGGACCGGCTTCGTAGGCATAGATTAATACGAACGGTACGATGATTGTGTTGGCGATAATTGGTGGGAGCGGCGCAAGCCATTTGAATTTGCGCAGTGCATAGGTGCCAAGCCCGCCAAGCAGTGTTGCGATGCTTCCGAAGATGATGTCAAAAAGCAGACAGCCTGTGAGTGTGTTTGATAAAATACATCCGATAAATAAGCCCCAAATGGCGGCTGGCGTAAAGTAAGGCAGAATTGTGAGTGCCTCTGAGAATCTGACCTGAATGGTGCCACTTGCAAGACCAAGTGCGTTGGCAACAAACGTCAGAACGACATACAGCGCAGCAATCATCGCTGCCTGCGTCAGAAATAGAACGTTTTTGTTTTTCATAGTATTCTCCTTTAGTTTTATTATTACGAGAGGAAGGTCTCGAACTCTCGGCCGCATGCGGCGAAACAAAGTTTAGCATATTCCGTTTCATTTTGCAATAGAATGGTACATTTTGTGGTTTGGATAAAATGGAATAAAAAAGTGTGTAAACGAGCGTTAGTTTTGTGAAAAATAGTCAAAAATACTTGCCAAAAGGCGTAAAAATCGGTAAAATATTTGTATATGTTGAGATAAATGAAAGCGATTTTGCGAGACTATCACGCGGACGGGGTGGACATGGCGAGTATTCATCTAACAGATTTAATTGAAGTACAATTTTTACAGCAGCTTCAGGATGCTTTTTCAGAGTATACAAAGATAGCTGTCTATACATGTGATGCACAGGGCAATAAAATTACGACTATTAGCCGGGAGACTTTTCACTGCAGTCATTTCTTTCACGCAAGTGCGGAAGGAGAGAAACAGTGCCAGGCATGTCAAAGGGATCAAATGAAACAAACAGCCGCAAAGCGGGAGACGATGAAGTTTAGGTGTCATGCCGGACTGACGGAATTCATTGCACCGATTATGCTTGGTGGTGAAGTAATCGGCGGCTTTGTAGGTACGCAGATTCATGATGGCTTTGCAACAAAGCAGCTGAGGATTGCGAATGCCAAAAAATACGGATTTGATGAAGTATTGTACCTCAAGGCATTTGACGAACTGCCTGAGGTGAAAGAAGAGGAGATTGATGCCGCTGCGCAGTTTTTATGTGTGATGGCGGATTTGATATCACAGTTAGCATATGCCAACTATTTAGCGCTTCAGGACATTGAGCGGCTTGAGAGCAATTCATCTTCACAGAGTGCTTTCATTATGAATATGCATGACAATATCAAGTCGCAGATGACACAGATTATGATGCAGAGCGGAGAGGCATTAAAAAGTCATAACCCGGAACGCATGAGTCAGACCTTTGAGGAGTTTATGCTGACATTTCCGGAGTGGATTGCCGGTTATGATGAAGTTGCGGAATATGCCAATATGACGGATACAAAGATCGAATTAGATGAAGATATTTACAGTTTGCGCGATGTACTTGACCGGGTTGTTGTATTTGGGGATTCCCGTATGGGGGAAGAGCATGTGACGGTACATACTTTGGTGGAGGATTCGGTTCCTGATACCTATCTGGGAGATTCCGGCAAACTGCGTAAGATGTTGAATAAGCTCGTGAGCGAGACATCCAAGAGTTCCGTAGATGGAGAATTGAATATATGTGTTGCCACGCAGAAATGTTCGTATGCCACCAATTTGTGTATTGAGGCATCCATGCAAATCAAAGATGCATCAAAGGGCAGCGTACTGATTGCCACAAATGATGCAAAGGACAATTCCCATAGCGGTATAGCAAAGGTGGGTGTTCTTGTGCGGCAGATGGCAGGAACCCTGGCTGTTACTTCGGATGATGAGAATCAGATTGTGTTCCGCATTGTGATTCCGCAGCTTGCGGTTGCCGGTAGTGAAGCGAAATAAATGAGAGGTTTGCATGAAAGAGTTTGATAGTATTCGATATGGACTTGTTCTGGATGATTTCCTAATGAAATTAGAACAAATTCCAACATATGATAGTGACGAAGTGCAGGATGTGGTTGAGCCACTTTGTCAGTTGCTTCGTGTATCCAAGATTACAGTAGAGTTGTATCATGGTGAGGAGAACCAGAGAAGTGCAGTCGGAAGCAACAATACGGCATATTATGATTTTGAAATGACGCCGGATCCGGTCCGTAAGGTGCAGATACGCGAGGTGACCGGTGGCAATTCGATTATTGTATACACAGCATTCCAGGACAAAGAGGACGAGGATTGGGACCGGACAGAACTGCGCAGGATTGAGGTTATGCTCAAAATGCTGTTTGTGTTTAATGGACGCAGGCGCATTATGAGCATTGTGGAACACATGACCTTCCACGACAAGTATCTGGATGTGTATAATGCGACATATTTCATGCGCCGTGTTGGAGAGCTTCAGTCCAATGACGAACTCGGCAGATATTCGGCAGGTTTTTTCAATCTGAAGAATTTTGGCAGCATCAATCAGGCGATTGGAAGAGACGTTGCGACAGAAGTGATGGAGAAGTATGCCAAAGGTCTCGAAAAGATTGTTGCGCCGGATGGATGTGTATGTCGCAATGGTGGAGACAAATTTGCAGTTTTATTTCTCAAGGATAAATTTACAGAAGTCCAGTACTATTTGAGTGGTCACGAGATTATGTACGATAAAGCCTCAAAGAGGCGTGTTCGTGTTTCTGCATATGTCGGATATTATTTGATTCCGGAGCAGGGGGCAGATCCAAAGGCAGTTATGAACAATATTGCTGTTGCGGCAGATGTGGCAAAGATGGAGAAGGACAGCCCATATATTATTTTTGATGACGCATTAATGGAGCGCCACAAGGAGAGTCGTATTTTGGAGAGTGTTTTTCCTGATGCAATTCGACAGGAAGAATTCTTGGTGTATTATCAGCCGAAAGTCGATATGAAGAACTATCATTTGGCCGGGGCAGAGGCGTTATGCAGATGGATGCATGAGGGTTCTCTTCTGGCGCCAATCAAGTATATTCCGATTTTTGAGAAAAGCAATTTGATATGCGAACTTGATTTATATATGCTGGAGCATGTTTGTCGGGATATACGCAGATGGCTTGATGAGGGAAAGGAAGTCGTTAAAATATCCGTCAACATGTCAAGGCGTCACCTGGGCAATTCCGATTTTTTATCGCAGATCATTACGATTGTAGACCGCTATCATGTCCCGCACGGACTGATAGAGATCGAGCTGACCGAGACGACCACAGATGCGGATTTCGCCATGCTCAGGGACGTCGTGTACGGACTCAAAGACGCAGGCTTTCGGACTGCGGTCGATGATTTTGGAATCGGATATTCGTCGATGAATCTGATCCGGGATCTTCCGTGGAATGTGATCAAACTCGACAAGAGCTTCCTTTGGAATGAAAACAGCATGATGAAACGCAACCGCTCGATGCTCAAACACGTCATCAGCATGGTGCAGGAGATGGGGATGGAATGCATCGTGGAAGGCGTTGAGACAGTAGAGCATGTGAAGCTTTTAAAAACATATAACTGCTTTATGGCGCAGGGCTATTATTTTGACAGGCCGCTCCCAAGAGCAGAGTTTGAACAGCGCATCGAAGACTATACCCGGATGGTACGTTCATAAGATATAGAGACATCGCTTTTACGACCAAATCGTAGAGGCGATGTTTTTTTGCTCTTGACAAAACATGAATATATGAATATACTTACATATGAACAGTAATTCATATGTAAGCAGGAGAAAGGATTATATATGGAAACAGGTACAGAAAAATTGACAGAGTATGTCGCAGTCAATGAATCCGTGGTGGAAGAGGTTTTAAAGAAACAACCGCCGGAGGAGCATCTGTATGACTTGGCTGATTTGTTTAAAATGTTTGGCGATTCGACGCGTATCCGTATTTTGTATGCGCTATCGACATGTGAGCTGTGTGTCGGGGACATCGCCCAGATTTTAAGCCTTGGGCAATCGACGGTCAGCCATCAGCTTCGCGTACTCAAGGATGCCAAGCTCGTGAAATTCAGACGGGATGGAAAAGTCATATTTTATGCACTTGCAGATGAGCATGTGCGGACGATTATCAACATGGGAATGGAGCATGTTGAGGAAGAATAAGTAAATGAAGCAACAAACGAAATGGAGGAGAATAAAAGATGAAGAAAACGTACAAGGTAGAAGTAGATTGCGCAAACTGCGCAGCCAAAATGGAAGAGGCAACAAAGAAAACACCGGGTGTCAAAGATGCGACACTCAGCTTCATGGCACTCAAATTGACAGTCGAATTTGAGGATGGTGCAGATATTGACAGTGTCATGAAAGCGGTTGTGAAGAACTGCAAGGTTGTAGAGGATGATTGTGAGATTTTCTTATAAACCTACAATGTATGAGGTGAGAGGATATTCCTTATGACAAAGAAACAAAAAAAGGTTTTATATCGGATAATCGTTGCGTTTGCAATGGTTATTCTGGTGACAATTTTGACAAACATCATTTCCATACCATGGGTTGTGGAAGGTGCGCTCTATCTGGCAGCCTATTTTGTGATTGGCTATGACATTTTGAAAAAGGCACTTAAGGGAATACGGAACAGGCAGGTCTTTGACGAAAATTTCCTGATGGCAGTAGCGACAGTCGGTGCGATTGCACTTGGCGATTTCAAAGAGGGCGTTGCTGTTATGCTGTTTTACCAAATCGGGGAATTGTTCCAGAGCATCGCCGTTGGACGAAGCCGCAAAAACATCGCGGCGCTGATGGATATCAGACCGGATTATGCCAATATTATGGTAGATGGAAGACTTGAAAAAGTCGACCCGGATGAAGTTGCAATCGGCAGCGAGATTATCATCAATCCCGGAGAGAGAGTTCCGATTGACGGCATGATTGTTGCGGGAACGACAACCTTAAATACGAGTGCACTAACAGGCGAGTCAGTGCCGAGAGATGCAGCAAAAGGGGATGAGGTCATCAGTGGCTGTATCAACTTATCCGGTGTTATTACCGTCAAAACGACAAAGGACTTTGGCGATTCGACGGTTTCAAAGATTTTAGACCTTGTTGAAAATTCAAGCATGAAGAAATCGCGCTCGGAGAATTTTATCACCAAGTTTGCCAGATATTATACGCCGGCCGTCTGTTATAGTGCGCTGGTGTTAGCGATTCTGCCGCCTGTTATTCGATATTTCATGGGGACGAATCCGCAAACCGGAGCGTGGATCGTAAGGGCGCTGACATTTCTTGTAATCAGTTGCCCGTGTGCGCTTGTCATCTCCATTCCGCTTAGCTTCTTTGGCGGAATCGGCTGCGCGTCGACAAATGGTATTTTGGTGAAGGGCTCCAACTATTTGGAAGCACTTTCCAAAACAAGGTGCATCGTATTTGACAAAACAGGTACGCTGACAAAGGGTGTCTTTGAAGTGACGCAGCTTCATCCGGAAAATGATTTTTCGAAGGAGGCGCTTATCGAATATGCCGCATATGCAGAAAGTGCTTCCGCGCACCCAATCAGTCTTTCCCTGAAAAAAGCATATGGACAGGAAATCACACTTGATAAAGTGCGTGATATCCGGGAAATTGCCGGGCATGGTGTCTGTGCGAATGTGTTTGGAAAGCGGGTTCTTGTAGGAAACCGCAAGCTGATGGAACAGGAGCACATCCGCGTGACTGACTACAGCCGGGCGGGAACGGTTGTGTATGTTGCGGTGGACGGTGCGTATGCGGGCTGTATCGTGATTTCGGATGTCGTGAAGGAGACGACGAAGGATGCCATAAAAATGCTGCATGCGCAGGGCATTGAGACAGTGATGCTCACCGGCGATGCAAAGGCTGCAGCACAGCGGGTTGCATCGGAAATTGGTGTAAAAAACGTGCGCAGTGAATTGCTGCCGGCAGATAAAGTAGCTGAGGTGGAATGCTTGTTGCAGCAAAAGGGTCAGAAGGATAAGCTGGCGTTTGTGGGGGACGGAATCAATGATGCACCGGTTCTATCGAGAGCCGATATTGGAATTGCGATGGGAGCACTTGGTTCAGATGCAGCAATCGAGGCGGCCGATATCGTCCTGATGGATGACGATCCTGCAAAGATTGCGCTTGCCATGAGGATTTCCAGAAAGACGTTATCGATTGTAAAACAAAATATTGTATTTGCACTTTTGGTCAAAGCCGCATGCCTTGTGCTTGGTGCTCTTGGTATTGCAAACATGTGGATTGCGATTTTTGCGGATGTTGGCGTCATGGTGCTTGCGGTATTAAATGCCACAAGGGCACTTCGTATCAGAAAGGCATAAAGAAACGCGTAGGATGTTCCTACGCGTTTTTGCTGATACCGGTTGACTGCCGGATGATGATGGACGGACGTAATAAAACTTGCGCAACCGGAAGGTGAGCAAGCAGACCTTCCAGCGTATTGTATGCTGATTTGCCAATGATTGACGCATCCATGCGGATACTTGTCAGCATCGGAGAAATTGATGTGCAGAGCGCACAGTCGCCATATCCGATGACACTGAGGTCATCCGGAATTTTGTAACCGAGAAGCTCGCATTCTGCGTAGATTCCCTCGGCTATGGAGTCATCGTGGCAGATTATCGCGGTAACACCGCGGTCAATATAGGTGTTTACATAGTCTTCCGCGCACGATGGATGTGTGACGTCCAAAGCAACCGGACACTGTGACGGATTCAGACCGGCTTTTTGACATGCCCTTTGAAATGCTTCGCGAAGGACATCATGGTCAGGGTGATTCTTTTGCCCGCTAAAATAGGCAATCTGTGTGTGGCCCTGTGCTGTCAGATTGGCAAGAAGCGCTCCGAACATGCTGCCTGGATCAATCGAAATGGAAGCAACCCTGGGACCTGATACTACCGGACCAAATATCACGGCAGGTGTCCGGCTGCTCCTTAGCTGCGCAAGCCATATATCGTCTGCGCCAAATCCGACAAGAAATGCGCCACTTAAACCGTGGCGCAACATAAATGCATCAAATTTACGTTCAGATTGCATTTCGGGTGTGATGGACATCGTTTCCACTGTCCAATTTGATTTCTGTGCAAGCTGTTTGAAACCGAGTGTGAAAGCATAACCGTCATCCCCCTTGCTTTCGTATGGCATGTTTTCAAACAAGATGGCAAGCTTTCGATGTTTTTCCCTGCGCATTTTTTTGGTAACATACCCCATTTCCACTGCTGTTTCAATGATTTGCTGACGCAAATCCTCGCTAATATCATTTGCACCATTTAATCCCTTAGATACCGTACTGGGCGCAACTCCGAGGTAGTCAGCGATGTCTTGTAATTTTGTCATTTCTCTACGCCTCACTTATCATAATAATACCGTAACTGATACTTATTATACAAATTTTTTGGATAAAATGAAAGTATCTCAAAACAAATATGAATTTATGTTGGAAAATGTGCATAAAAATGGGGTGGAAAAAGTCTTGGTTTGTGTTAAAATAGAAATATCTATAGCATAAACGAATTGGGGTATGAAAATGGGGTTAAATCAAGGGTTAATCTACACAAACGATTCATGTATCGGCTGTAACAGATGTATTGCAGAATGTCCGGTGCTGGGGGCAAATCATTGTGTTGTAGAAAACGAACGCAACCGTATCTATGTAGATGATGACAAATGCTTACATTGCGGCAAGTGTCTCTCTGTCTGCAGCCATGGTGCGAGAGAGTATAGAGATGATACGCTGCTCTTTTTGGAGGATTTACATAGGGGAGAACAGATTTCGGTAATTGTTGCGCCTTCGTTTTTTGTGGAATACGGGAAACGTGCCGAGGTAATCCTGGGCTACCTAAGAGAGCAAGGGGTAAAGGCATTTTATGATGCAGGATTCGGAGCAGATATTGCGGCCTGGGCGATGACGGATATGCTCAGGGAGCGTGACGGAGACGGCGCCATTGCGCCAACCTGTTCAGCCGTTGTCAATTACGCACAGAAATGTGCAAAGACCATACGCAATAAGCTGTTGCCACTGCAGGAGCCATTTATGTGTCTTGCAATTTACCTGCGCAAATATGAGCACGTTCATGATAAGCTTGCCTATTTAAGTCCTTGCGTGGCAGCGAAGGATTCCATGCAGGATGAGGTACAGTATAATGTCACATTCCGGCATTTGATGGAGGCGCTCAAGTCAGTCACCTTTACGGGACAGGGTGCACAGGTTTCCTTTCACGAAAGCAAAGTCGGCAGCCTGTTTGCTGTGCCGGGTGGATTATCTGCTTATGTCCGTGAGGCTCTTTCAGATGATAGTGTGATTGTCCACAAAAGCGGAACCGATTCCGTGTACCCGTATTTTGACCGGATGGAGCAGCGCATTGTCACGAATCGGGAGCAGCCGGTTATGTCTGAGTGTCTCAATTGCAAGACGGGCTGTTTTTCGGGTTCCGGTACGCAGAACTTCAGGGCAGTGGATGATGATTTATTCTTTAAATTGGAACATAGTAAGTCTGTTGATGCGTCCATGGTTGTTGATGAGCTTTCGCTCAAGCCGGATGATTTTGTGAGACAGTATGATACATCTGCTTACAAAGAGAGAAGACACGGACAGAAAATCGGCTCAAAGGATGAAGTGCGGCTTAATGAGATTTTCGACGCGATGTACAAGACGTCGTATGAGGACAGACATATTGATTGTCAGTCATGCGGATACTGTAGCTGTAAAGAGATGGCCATTGCCATTATGGAAGGGTACAATTGCAAGGAAAACTGTATCCACTTCGTCAAAGACGAAAACAAACGCATTTCTATGATTGATGCACGATGCGGCATTCCAAATTACCATGCGTTTGTGGAGCATACAGAGGAATTGCTTGCGCAAAAGCGGGAGCAGGAATTCGCGTTTATCTATTTTAACATGAGCAATTTCAAATTCATCAACCAGAAGTATGGATTTAAACTGGGCGATAAAGCACTTAGGGAGTACAGTATTTCCGTAAATGGTATCGCGCAGGGAGAGGCGCTCATAGCGTCGGTCGGAAGTGTTAACTTTGCGGGATATGTTGTCAAGGAAGAGCTTGATGAAGTGCTCTCCGGGCTGATGGACCAAAAGGTTTATACGCTTACAGAGCTTACGACAAAGGAGCCTGTTCCGATTGAAGCGCAGATTGCCGTTTATCTGCCAAATGGTACAGATACATCGGCGCAGATGATTTTTGAAAAACTGACAACGACCTTTTCCGAGATTCACAGACTTGGAAACAGCAGTATTTTATATTATGATGAGGAGCTCCAAAAGAAGCG
This sequence comes from Lachnospiraceae bacterium, assembly GCA_021153185.1. Taxonomy (GTDB): domain Bacteria; phylum Bacillota; class Clostridia; order Lachnospirales; family Lachnospiraceae; genus SIG333. Next base: position 57,894 of record JAGKTY010000003.1, on the reverse strand, counting down.
TCAGCGCGAGGAAATGCTCATCAATGCCGTGATGCCGGCGCTTCGCGACAAGGAGTTCCAGGTATTTTATCAGCCGAAGGTTGACATGCGCTCGCGCAAGATTATCGGTGCGGAGGCACTCATTCGCTGGATTCGGCAAGATGAGCTTATTCCGCCGATGGAATTCATTCCGGCATGTGAGAATGCGGGGCTTGTGCAGTATCTTGATTTTTATGTGCTTGAGTCGGTATGTCAGCATATTTGTGAGTGGCTTGAAAAAGGAATCCGTGTCGTTCCGGTATCTGTCAACTTCTCCAAGCAGCATTTTGTGGAGAAGGACGTTGCGGACCAAATCGATGCGGTTGTCCGCAAATGGAACATTCCGAAAGAGTATATTGAAATAGAGTTCACGGAAACTGCATATATTAATGAAAGCCAGAATTTGATTGAGAGCATTGATAAGCTCCATGAGTACGGAATCGCTTCTTCGATGGATGATTTTGGTACGGGATATTCTTCCCTGAGCATGCTGCAAAACATGAGTTTTGATACCTTAAAGCTGGATAAGTCATTTATTGATAACCGCAAGATGGAGAATGAACGTTCCCGTACGGTCATCCAGAACATTATACATATGGCGAAGGATCTGAATATGTCAATCGTATCGGAAGGAATCGAGACGGAGAGTGAATTGGTGTTCATGCGTGACCTCGATTGCGATATCGCGCAGGGATATTTGTTTGACAGACCGCTGAATCATGATGAATTCGAAAAGCGTCTGGTACGTGTTTATTACAAATAGGCGCCATAAGGAGATGATTGTTTGATAGAACCGGTTAACAATCAAAACTATTACGGATACAATAAAACAATAAAAGGTACTGCCTCGTCGGATACAGGAGATGCTTTTTCGCTTGCTTACCGGGAGCAGAAACAGAAGCGGGATGGCGAAAAGGATTTGCTCGAGGAAAACGGTGTGCGCGTTGACCTTTCCGGAGCCGGTGCGCAATATCGCAGGGAGGGCGCACAGAGTCAAAGTGCTGCTATGCCGGGAAGCTGGGAAGAGCCTGTTGATTTATCGGAAAGTATGAAGCAGGCGCAGAACTTCCTTACGAAGGTGCGTGATACACTGCTTACTTTCTTTGCCAATGTCAAAGCGTTTGCCGTCAGATTCTGGAATTCTGAGGAAGTACAAGAGCAAAGTTCGGAAGCGGTATCCGGTGAAACCGCAGACACAGCGCCGGATGCACCGTTGGAGCGCGAGCCGGGCTGGGAAGTGATGCAGATGCAAATGCTTCCGACAGATGAAAAGGAAAAACAGGCAATTGCAGCAAGAAATACAGACCTGCTCACACAATATGATCGCAACGGCAGAATAGTACAGGTCAGTGGCTCAGACAGAACCCGTATATTAAAAGGTAATGTGGGCGATTTGAGCGGTTAAAATAGGAGATTGTATGAATTATCAGGAGATTTATGACAAATGTGTGAAGTGGAAGCAGACACATTTGCTTGCCTATTACGATGAATTAGATGATACAGCAAAGCAGGCGCTGCTTGCACAGATTGAAGAGACAGATTTTTCTGTCCTAAATAGTATCGGCAATAAAGAGACAGCCGCGCACAAAGAGAAAATCACACCGCTTGCGGCGATGGAGCTTTCCGAAATAGAAGAATGTGCAGAACGTTTCATGCAAATCGGAGTGGACGCACTGAGACAGGGAAAGGTCGGTGCGGTGCTGCTTGCCGGTGGCATGGGCACGCGACTTGGAAGTGATGCACCAAAAGGGGTATACGATATCGGACTGACAAGGCCGGTCTATATTTTCCAGAGGCTGATTGAGAACTTGATGGATGTTGTCAAATTGGTTGGTACCTGGATTCCGCTATATGTGATGACGAGTGACAAAAACCATGAGGCGACGGTATCGTTTCTAAAAGAGCACGCTTATTTCGGATATGACGCAGACTCTATTTTCTTTTTCAAACAGGAGATGGCGCCGGCATCGGATTACGAAGGAAAGATTTTTTTAGAGAAAAAGAACAAACTTTCGACGTCACCAAACGGAAACGGAGGCTGGTTTGTATCGCTTGACAGAGCAGGATTATTGGATTATATTCACACGCATGGTGTGGCGTATCTCAATGTGTTTGCCGTTGACAATGTGTTGCAGCGTATCGCTGATCCCAAATTCATTGGTGCAGTCATTGAAAAGGATGTCGCTGTGGGCGCAAAGGTCGTCCGCAAAAACGCACCGGATGAAAAGGTGGGTGTGATGTGCCTTGCGGATGGAAAACCATCCATTGTCGAATACTATGAATTGACGGACGAACTGATGAACACAAAAGATGCAAACGGCAATCCGGCATACAATTTTGGTGTAATCCTAAATTATTTATTCCGCGTTGCTGATTTGGAGCGCATGATGTCAAAGAAGCTGCCGCTGCATATTGTAGAGAAGAAGATTCCGTATATCGATGCAGACGGCAGGGAGGTCAGACCGGAGCAACCAAACGGATACAAATATGAACAGCTTGTTCTGGATATGATTCATGAGCTTGGCACATGCCTGCCATATGAGGTAGTCCGCTCCTATGAATTTGCACCGATCAAAAATGCGACAGGTGTGGATTCTGTGGAAAGCGCCCGGCTGTTGTGCAAGCAAAATGGAATTGAATTATAAAAGCCACTTTTCGGATTCCGAAAGAAGCCTTGGGAAGGTAATTTTGCAAAAGGACTCTGAATGGTAGCGTTCAAATTTAGATAGAGAGGAAACGGAAGAAATGTCAATACTAGTTACAGGTGGAGCAGGATTTATTGGTAGTCATACAGTTGTGGAGCTGTTAAATGCAGGCTATGATGTGGTTGTCGTGGATAACCTTTGCAATTCCAGTGAGAAATCGCTTGAGCGTGTCAAAGAGATTACCGGAAAAGAAGCCAAATTTTATCAGGTCGATATTTTGGATAGAGAAGGGCTCGAGGAAGTATTTGCAAAAGAAACGATTGATTGCTGTATTCATTTTGCCGGTTTAAAAGCGGTTGGAGAATCCGTTCAGAAGCCATGGGAGTATTACAACAATAACATCACAGGAACCCTTGTGCTTGTCGATGTCATGCGTAAGCATGGAGTCAAAAATATCGTCTTTTCTTCTTCGGCTACCGTTTACGGGACACCAAAGACTGTACCGCTTACAGAGGATTGTCCAAAGGGAGAGGCAACCAACCCATACGGCTGGACGAAGAGTATGCTGGAACAGATTTTGACAGATATTCAAAAAGCTGACCCGGCATGGAATGTCATTTTGCTTCGTTACTTTAATCCAATCGGCGCACATAAGAGCGGAAAGATTGGAGAAAATCCAAACGGTATTCCAAATAACTTAATGCCATATATTACACAGGTGGCAGTTGGCAAACTAAAATGCCTCGGCGTCTTTGGCAATGATTATCCGACCCATGACGGTACCGGTGTGAGAGATTACATCCATGTTGTCGATTTGGCGGAAGGCCATGTCAAAGCGGTACAAAAGATGGCAGAAAATCCGGGACTTAAGATTTACAATTTGGGAACGGGAATTGGATATAGTGTGCTTGATATCGTGAAGAATTTTGAAGAGGCAACAGGCGTTGAGATTCCTTATGAAATCAAGGAGCGCCGCGCAGGTGATGTCGCTGTCAATTATGCGGATGCAACAAAGGCCAGGGAAGAGCTTGGCTGGGCTGCCAAAAATGGCATCAAAGAGATGTGTGAAGATTCTTGGAGATGGCAAAGTCAGAATCCAAATGGATTTGAAGCATAGCGATAAGGAAATGCGTATCTCGCACTGCATTTGCGGTGCGGGATTTTTTCTGATTACAGAAAGGACACCACATGTTTAGACTATGGGGAAAAATTTGGAAAGATAACCATCTTTTGCAGGATACGGTATACGAAAATGCGCAGGACGATACGAGAACACATAAGGTGTTTCAGGGACTTGACAGCATTTGCCATACATTTAATATCGGCGTACCGATTTGGCTGGAGCTGAATATCAAGGATTTTCAGATGTTTCATAAGGTGCGTTTTACGCAGGACAGTTTCATCGAACAGATTGAATTTGATTATTTGGAACTGCAGGTCATAGAAGAAGATTAAAATTTACTAAAAAATCTAAAAACTTTATTATAATTTTGACTATTTTGCACAAGTGTGCTACACTAAAAATAGCGAAAACATGACAACAAAGTCAGTCAGAAGGCGGTGAAAATATGGAGTTTAAGCCAATGCGTGGAGACGACGTAGATAGTTGGAAGGAAGTCAACTTAATATATAATTCGGCACTCAAGGAGATTAATACGAAGCTTGAGATTCTAAATGACGAGTTTCAGCATGTTCATCAGTACAATCCGATTGAACACATTAAGTCGCGTATTAAGAGACCGGAGAGCATTGTCAAGAAATTAAAAAAACATGGGTATGAATCCACCATCGAAAATATGGTCAAATATGTCAACGACATTGCCGGTATCCGGGTGATTTGTTCATTTACATCTGATATTTACCGGATTGCAGAGATGATTATCAATCAGAATGATATCCGCGTTTTGAGTGTGAAGGACTATATCATGAATCCAAAGCCGAGCGGCTACAAGAGCTATCACTTGATCGTGACCGTTCCGATTTTCTTGTCAGACCGCATCGTAGATGCCAAGGTTGAGATACAGATTCGTACTGTTGCGATGGATTTCTGGGCGACACTCGAGCACAAGATTCATTACAAGTTTGAAGGCAATGCCCCGGAGGATATCAAACGGGAATTGGTGGAATGTGCCAATATGGTATCGGAGCTTGATGCAAAGATGCTTTCTTTGAACGAACAGATTCAGGAATTTGCATCCAATCAGGCTGCTCTTCGTCAGGCAGCGGAACAGGTAGCTGCATCAGAGGATGTGAAAGCAATATAACCGGCCACTTAAGGGTTCTTAAGTGGCTGTTATCATGTCAGGACACAAGGTGTTAGGAGAAAACAGATGTCAAAAATTTCATTTAAACCGGGAAATATGTTATATCCGCTTCCGGCAGTGCTCGTAAGTGCGATGGACGAGGAAGGAAATGTCAACGCATTTACTGTGGCGTGGGCAGGGACTGTATGTACGAACCCGCCAATGGTTTCCATCTCGGTCAGACCGAGCAGATACAGCTATGATCTCATCAAAAAAAGAGGTGAGTTTGTCATAAATCTCACGACGCAGGACCTTGTGTACGCAACGGATTACTGTGGTGTGAGGAGTGGGCGTGATGAGGATAAGCTTGCAAAGTTAGGACTGACACAACAGCCATCGAAGGAGATTGCAACCCCGGGCATTGCACAGTCGCCGGTTAACATTGAATGCAGGGTGAAGGATATTTTGGAGCTTGGGTCCCATCATATGTTTCTCGCCGAGGTTGTAAACGTACAGGTCGATACGGCATATATGGATGAGAAAAAAAGCTTCCATCTTGACCGTGCAAAACCGATTGTGTACAGCCATGGAGGATACTTCTCTCTCGGGAAAAAGCTTGGTACCTTTGGGTACTCGATTGCCAAAAAACAGGAGACAAAACGTCAGAGGGAAAAGCGCAGGCGCAAACCGGCAGGAAAGCCGGCAAGCAGGCGCAAATAGCTGATACTTTACAAGAAAAGTAATCCTTGGTAAAATAACGGGGATTGGAGAATTGTTTCGTATTATGAAGAAATTTACACGTTTTTATAGAGAAATCAGTCTGGCACATATGCGTGCGATTCTGATTGTATGTCTTCTTGCATTTTTCTTTTTTCCAAATTTCGGTGGAATAAAGCGGACGGGGGACAATATGTTCCTGCTTTCCCTAAACGGAAAAGAAATCGGAATGATTGGCGATACGGGAAAGCTGCCTCAGCTGCTGCGTGAAGCAAGACTTACGCTTGCTGAGGGCAGAGAGGAGCTGATTCTTTCCGAAGCAGATTTCACTGTGGAGGGAAGGGAAGTATGGTTTGGAAAAACAGATAGCGACAAGGAGATCGTCTCTCGCATTTGTGAAGTACTTGGGGCGGATGAGACTGAAAAGTTAGCTCCTGCTTACACTGTTAAGATCAAAGAGTATCTGGTCAATTTGCAAAGTGCGCAGGATGTCACAAAGCTGATGCAGGCGGCACTTGATAAATACCAGCAAAATAATGAGTTTCAGGCAGAAATTGTGCTTGATCCGACAAGAGAGCTCAACGTGCTCACGACATTTGTCCGCTCAAGTAAAGAAATCCGGGAAGCGGCATTTGCGATGCCGGAAGCCGGTGTTGCAGCCAAGCTGACAGAGATGACGGCAAACACAGTAAGCAGCGGTGATAAGGATTTTGACGATTATGAATACGGCATTGTAGATCTGCAGTATGGCGACGAAGTTGAGATTGTTGAGTCCTATGTGCCACAGCGGGCAATCACGCCGCTTGCAGATGCAATTGAGTATGTGACAAAGGATCAGGAAGTCAACGCGGTATACAAAATCCAGCCGGGAGACACCTTGTCGGAAATTGCCATAACGACAAATGTTCCGCTCGATAAATTGATTGAGATGAACGATTCACTCGAGGATGAAAATTCCGTCATTAAGGCTGATCAGGAACTTATTATAACGATGCCGGAGCCGGAGCTTTCCATCGACCGCAAGGAAGAAATTTACAGCGAGGAAGACTACGAGGCTGAGATACAGTATATTGACAATGACAACTGGTATACGAATGAATCGGTTGTCAGACAGGAGCCTTCAGCGGGACACCGTAAAATTGCTGCGCTTGTCTCTTATCATAACGATAAGGTTGTCGAGACAGAGATTTTAAAAGAAGAAGTGACGATGGCGGCAGTTCCGAAGATTGTGGAGAGGGGAACAAAGATTCCGCCAACCTATATCAAACCAATTTCCGGCGGGCGTCTCAGCAGTCAGTTTGGACGACGCAGAGCACCAACGAGAGGTGCAAGCAGCTATCATAGAGGAATCGACTGGGCAACGCCGGTCGGTACAGCCGTTGTAGCATCGTGTGGCGGTGTTGTGGAACGTGCCGGATGGGGTAGTGGATACGGTTATGTCATTTATCTGCGCCATAGTGATGGCAGACAGACCAGATACGGTCATTTGAGTAAGATACTCGTGAAGCCGGGACAGAGCGTATCACAAGGACAGCGTATTGCACTGAGTGGAAACACAGGACGAAGCACAGGACCGCATATCCACTTCGAGCTTCTGATTAATGGCTCACAGGTCAATCCGCTGGAATATTTGAATTAAATATTTCAATTTACAGCCGGCAAAGGGGTAAAATCGTACTGATTTTCCATGAAATGGTGTAAAAATTGCAAAAATTAGTGTCAAGTAACAAAGGAATGCCCTTGTTACTTGACATTTTTGTTAATTTTCATAATAGACAAATTGTTTACAAATCATGATGGTGTGGTATACTAAAAATAGTATGACTCAAACTGTCACTACATATTTTTGAAAATATCTTTTATATATATAGATCGTATTAATGTTCGAGGTGTGGAATGGAACAATATGCAATTAAGGGTGGAAATCCTTTGGTTGGCGAGGTAGAAATCGGGGGCGCCAAAAATGCTGCTCTTGGTTTATTAGCTGCGGCAATTATGACCGATGAAACAGTTACAATTGACAATATGCCGGATGTGCGCGATACAAATGTATTGCTTCAGGCTATGGAAAGCATCGGTACTACCGTAAACCGTGTCGACAGACACAAGGTTGAGATTACAGGGGCAACGATTAATGATGTTGTCATCGAGGACGATTTTATCAAGAAAATCCGTGCATCCTATTATTTACTTGGTGCACTTCTTGGCAAATACAAAAAGGCACAGGTCGTATTGCCTGGCGGATGCAATATTGGCAGCAGACCGATCGATCAGCACATCAAAGGCTTTAAGGCGCTTGGTGCCGATGTCAAAATTGCACACGGTATGATTGTTGCTGAGGCAGAGAAGCTTGTCGGCAGTCATATTTACTTAGACGTTGTTTCTGTTGGAGCGACCATCAACATCATGATGGCGGCAGTGATGGCAGAGGGACGCACGATTTTGGAAAATGCGGCGAAGGAGCCACACGTGGTAGACGTGGCAAACTTTTTAAACAGTATGGGCGCTGATATCAAAGGTGCCGGTACGGATGTGATCCGTATCAAAGGTGTGCAGAAGCTTCACAAGTCAGAATATGCAGTCATTCCGGATCAGATTGAGGCAGGAACGTTTATGATGGCAGCGGCTGCCACAAAAGGTGACGTGCTGATTAAAAATGTCATTCCAAAGCATTTGGAGTCGATTAGTGCTAAGTTAATCGAAATCGGCTGTGAGATTGAGGAGAGTGATGATGCAGTCCGCGTCGTTGCGAGCAGACCACTTTCCCATACACATATTAAAACACTTCCATATCCGGGTTTTCCGACGGATATGCAGCCGCAGATTGCGGTGACACTTGCGCTTTCATCCGGTACGAGTATCGTGACAGAGAGCATTTTTGAAAACCGGTTCAAATATGTAGATGAGCTTACCAAGATGGGCGCCAATATTAAAGTAGAAGGCAATTCAGCCATTATTGATGGCGTGAGCAAATATACAGGTGCCAATATCAGTGCACCGGATCTGCGTGCAGGTGCGGCGCTTGTCATTGCCGGTCTTGCCGCGGATGGATTTACGACAGTAGATGATATCGTATACATTGAAAGAGGTTACGAGGATTTTGATGCAAAGCTTCGTAAGCTTGGCGCACAGATCGAAAAAGTAACAAGTGACAAAGAACTTCAAAAATTCAAATTGAAGGTTGGATGAAAAGAAACCCCGTAGAGCCGAAGCTCTACGGGGTTTTATCGTTATCATCTTTATAAAATCGCATCAATACTCAGATTCGATTCTTTGCTTAAATCGATAAACGTACCGTCTTCACCTTCAATCATCGGTTTTGACAACATGGTCTTGTTGGTAAAGACTATTTTTCCGATGCGTCCATCAGAAAGACGGACTTTGTTGCCGATGTAAGTGAGTGCAACATTCTCGAGGAATGTCAGAATATATTTGGTGTCGTAACGCTGTAAGCCTTCCTCTTCGAAAATCTCGATTACTTTAAACGGACAAAGCGGACCACGGTATACACGGGATGCGGTCATGGCGTCATACACATCAGCAATTGAGACAATCTTGGCATATTTGTCAATCTGGTCGGAAGTCCATCCGAGTGGGTAGCCGGAGCCGTCACAACGCTCGTGGTGCTGAAGGGCGGCATTCTTAATATGAACATTGATGTTCTGGTCTTTGAGGATGCGATAGCCCTCAATGGTATGTGTTTTGATGAGGTTAAATTCTTCATCCGTCAGCTTGTCCGGTTTTTTGACAATCGATTCCGGAATTGCCAGTTTGCCGATGTCATGCAGAACGCCGCAAAGTGTGGCGAGTTCAACCTGCTCCGGCGCCATGTGAAGCCATCCTGCAAGAACATTGCTTATGAGTGCAACATTTAAACTGTGTGCAAATGTCTGGTCATCGTAACTACGCATATTGCGCAGCATATCAAATACGTTGACCTGACCATGACTGTTGTTGAGCAGTGCAAGCGTATCCTCTAAAAGGAGATCAGGATCGACGTCCATTCCTTTGTCAACAATATCGTTTAACGCACCCTTGATGGAACCTATCTTTTGGTCGAAGGTGTGCTGAAATTCCTTAAATGCAGGACTTTTTTTCAAACGCTCGGAGTACGATTGCTCCCCGGCAGATGAATAAGTGACTTCCGGTTTGGCAACATTCATCGAAGCTTCTTCAATCCTGATTGACATGATTGCATAAAATTCGAGTTTGGTAATACTCTGGTCGTTCAGTACAAGTCCCTTTGGCAGAACGAGCTGATCGGAATAGTTGTAAACATCCTCGGCCGTAACCATTCCCGGAACGAGCTGTGAAACTTTTACTCTTTTCATATAATGCCCCCTTTATATATGATGCCCGGGTCAAAGGTCTTTCGCCAAACATCATAATATAAGCAAAGTATACTAGTTATGCGAAAAATTGTCAAAAAAAAGTTAAGTTATTCGTCCATTTTATGAAAAAAAGTATGAATACAAAAACGTCATTCGCAAAATTTTTATCAGGCACTAAAGTTATTTGTAAAAATGTCGAAATACAATATGCAAGGATGCACAGAAAAAGCGTTTCTGTGTTTTTTTGTTCCCTTTTTACATAAAATACTATGAAAAATAAAAATGTTACGTTATAATATAATACGACTATAAAAGTGGAATACTATCGTGTAAAAGAGAAAGGGAAAAGAAATGCAGTATACAGATATTGGAATTGATTTGGGTACAGCCAGCGTTTTAGTATATATCAGAGGCAGAGGTGTTGTTTTAAAGGAGCCGAGCGTTGTCGCATTTGACCGTGACACCAACAAAATCAAAGCAATCGGGGAAGATGCCAGACTGATGCTTGGTAGAACACCGGGAAATATCGTGGCTGTAAGACCGATGCGCGCCGGCGTTATTGCTGACTATAGCGTTACAGAGAAGATGATTAAATATTTCGTGCAGAAGGCACTTGGCAAGAAGTCTTTCCGCAAACCGCGTATTGCAGTTTGTGTACCGAGTAAGGTAACTGAAGTTGAGAAGAAGGCGGTAGAGGATGCTACTTACAATGCAGGTGCAAGAGAGGTTTCGATTATTGAGGAGCCAATCGCTGCTGCAATCGGAGCCGGTATTGATATTTCCAAAGCATGCGGAAATATGATTGTCGATATCGGTGGTGGTACAACAGATATCGCCGTCATTTCATTGGGAAGTACTGTTGCGAGTGAATCAATCAAAATTGCAGGTGATAATTTTGATGAGGCAATCGTCAAATATATGCGAAGCAAACACAAACTCATGATTGGTGAGCGTACCGCAGAGGATATCAAGATTAAAATCGGTACTGCCTTCAAACGGGCAGAGGTTGACGTACTTGATGTAAGAGGACGTGACGTTGTTTCCGGCCTTCCAAAGACAGTGCGTGTGACATCAGAAGAGACAGAAGAAGCACTTCGTGAGATTACAGAGCAGATTGTTTATGCAATCCACAAAGTATTTCAGGATACACCACCTGAGCTTTCAGCCGACATCGCAGACCGCGGTATTGTACTGACAGGTGGCGGAAGCTTATTAAATGGATTAGAGGAACTCATTTATTCGCGTACGGGAATTAACACGATGACAGCGGAAGACCCGATGACATGTGTGGCTGTCGGTACCGGAAGATATGTTGAATTCCTCGCAGGCTACAAGGATGAATTTTAAAGTACAGGGAACGTACTGAACCACTACAAGTTTTATTTGAATGGAGGCAAAGTATGGTCAAGGGCTTATATGCTGCTTATACGGGCATGATCAATCAACAAAAAAGAATGGATACGCTGACCAACAACCTGGCGAACTCAGCTACGACAGGATACAAAAAGGAAGGTGCGACCAGCCAGAGCTTTGATTCCGTACTTGCTTACAAGTTAAATGATATGTCAACGCCGGGATACGCACATCGTATCGGAACGATGAATCTTGGCGTTAAGGTGGGCGAGACATACACCGATTGGAGTCAGGGCGCATTTCAGGTCACGGACAATACCTTTGATCTGGCGCTTTCCGCAAAGGGATTTTTTGCGGTAGAGTTTACAAATAAGGCAGGAGAGACATCGACCAAGTACACACGGGACGGTTCGTTCAGCCTTACCAAGGACGGTGCACTTGTGACGACAGATGGTGATTATGTGCTTGATACCCAGGGAAGACATATCACGATTGATCCGTTAAAAGAGACAGCGATTACGAGAGACGGTCAGATTATACAGGATGGTCAGACAGTCGCCACCATTCAGGTCGCTGATTTTGAAGACTACAATTATTTGACACATTACGGCGAAAACTTTTATGAACCAATTGAAGGCGCCAATATGATTGCGAGTGAAGCAGACATATATTCCGGATATCTGGAAGCGTCAAATGTAGAGACAGTCAGTGAGATGGTCGAGATGATTACGGTAAGCCGTGATTATGAGACCAATCAAAAAATGATCACAACGATTGATGGAACACTTGAAATTGCGGCAAACCGTTTGGGCAAGCTGTAAGACTTGATTAGGAGGATAAGGTATGGTTCGTTCATTATGGTCGGCAGCAACAGGTATGAAGGCACAGCAGACTGCAGTTGATGTCATTGCCAACAACCTTGCCAATGTCAATACGACAGGGTATAAAACAGAGAGAGCGGAATTTAAATCATTGTTGTACCAGACAATGCAGACAAAAACGACGTCCTCTGACGGCACACAAAAGCCAATCAATGCACAGGTAGGTCTCGGTGTCCGCAATGCGGCAATCCGTTCTACGTTTAAGCAGGGAAACTTCAATGCAGTGGAAAGCGATACAGCGTTTGCAATCAATGGAGACGGTTTTTTTGCCCTGCAGTATGGAGACAGTGTCCGCTATACAAGAAATGGTGATTTTACATGGGCCATTGCGAGCAATGGATATGCGCTCACATCATCCGATGGAAGCCCTGTATTAGACGATACGGGAAAACCGATTGTTGTAAGCGGTGATTACAATATGAACAAGATTGGTTTTTCGCAGGATGGTTCCCTGTGCTACCCGGATGATACAAACAATATGCAGCCAATCGGTATCAGGATTGGTCTTTACCAGTTTAACAACCCATCCGGTCTAACACGCGTCGGGGACAGCAGCTATGAGGTGAGTGCTGCAAGCGGAGAAGCAATCAATGAATCAACCAACGCCAATGTCAAGAGAAGTTTCATTGCGCAGGGATATATTGAGCAATCAAATGTGCAGGTTGCGGATGAGATGGTCAATCTGATTGTTTCGCAGCGTGCGTATGAGATGAACTCAAAAGCAATCACAACAACAGATACAATGATGGAGCAGGCCAACAACCTGAAACGTTAGGAGTAAGCGATGGATCTTAGTGGAATTTCGAATTCGTATGTGAGTCAGGCGACGTCGGGTATTACGGATGAACAGACGAAGCGTGTCAAAAATTTAGTAAATAGCGATTTGACAAATGCAGATGATGAGAAACTCATGGATGCCTGTAAGGAATTTGAGGCATATATGATGGAGCAAGTAATGAAGCGCATGGACACCATGACGAAAGCACTTGGAAATGATGAGGAGCAGGATAGCAACACATCCATGCTCAGTTACTTTAAAGATAATGTCATGCAAGAGATGGCGGGAGATATTGCCGACAGGGGAACGATTGGGATTGCCAATGAACTGTTTCAGGCGATGAAAAGACAGCAGAGTGCTGTGAAACCGGAAACTCTTTCAAATCAAACGTAGACATAAGGGCTGCCGGTTGGCAGCCTTTTTCGATTTTATTACAGAGGATAGTTATGGAACAAATTGAAGGGTATGTAGACCATATCATATACCGGAAGGAAGATTCCGGGTATACTGTTTTTGCGATAGAGTCAAATGAAATGGAAGGAACGGTTGTCGGACTGTTTCCGACGCTTCAAGAGGGCGAGTATGTTGTTGTGACGGGTGACTACGAGGAACACCCGGTCTATGATTTGCAGTTTCGTGCAAGCTCTTATGAAATCAAAGAGCCGACAGATACAGAAGGGATTGTGCGATATCTTTCAAGCGGTGCAATCAAAGGAATCGGGGCCTCTCTTGCAAAACGGATTGTGAAGGAATTTGGAGAAAAAACACTCGAAATCATGGAAACACAGCCGGAGCTTCTTTCTAAAATCAAAGGAATCAGCGAGCGCAAAGCCTGTGAGATTGGCGTGCAGGTGGAAGCCAAAAAAGAAGTGCGCGGCGTGCTGATGTTTCTTCAGAAGTATGGAATCAGCAACAAGCTTTCTGTTAAAATCTATGAGAAATTTGGCGCAGGTGTCTACAAAATCATGCAGGACAATCCGTACCGGATTGCGGAGGAGATTGATGGCGTCGGCTTCAAAACAGCGGATGATATCGCCAGAAAAGCCGGTATCTCGGTTGATTCGGATTACCGTATGCGGAGTGCTGTGTTGTATGTGCTAAATACGTCGCTTTCAGAAGGGCATGTCTATTTACCAATGCAGCTATTAATTCATAAGACACTCGAACTACTGGAGTTAGCCGATGCTTACGCAGAGTCGGTATCAGTTCAAATCCAAAATCTGACAATGGATAAGAAGCTGTATGCAGTCAAATTCCCGGAGGAAGAGGAGCATGCAATTTATAGTGCAAGTGCATACCGGTGTGAGCTTGGATGTGCGAGATTGCTTCTGGCGCTGAGAGACCAGGATGCATTTTCGGACATGTCGAAAACACACGATGCACTTTTACAAACAATCGAGCAGATTGAGGACCGGGAAGGTGTTGTGCTGGATGCGCTGCAAAAAGAAGCTGTGATGCAAAGTGTTCTGTGCGGCGTGACAATCTTAACGGGCGGACCGGGAACCGGAAAAACGACAACCATCAACACGATGATCCGGCTTTTTGATGCGCTCGGCATGAACTTTTTGCTTGCCGCACCGACGGGGCGCGCTGCAAAGCGGATGACGGAGGCAACAGGCTATGAAGCGCGCACCATCCACCGTATGCTGGAGGTAAACGGTGGCGCAGATTCGGCGAATTTTTTCGAGCGCAATGAAGACAATCCCCTGGAGGCGGACGTTATCATTATCGATGAGATGTCGATGGTTGATATTTTCCTTTTTTACAATTTATTAAAAGCAATCATGCAGGGCACCAGGCTTGTCCTCGTAGGAGATAAGGATCAGCTTCCGTCGGTCGGACCGGGCAAGGTGCTCAAGGATCTGATAGAGAGTGAATGCTTTCCGGTCATAAGGCTCAATAAGATTTTCAGGCAGGCGCAGGAGAGTGACATCATTCAAAATGCACATCGTATTTTGGAGGGCGAAGAAATTGCGCTCGATAACCAAAGTCAGGATTTCTTTTTCCTGGAACGACGCGATGTAAATAATATTGTGAACAATATTGTCAATCTGTGTAAGGAGCGGATTCCAAACAAACTGGACATTTCACCGTATGAGGTGCAGGTTCTGACGCCGACGAGGAAAGGTGCGCTTGGCGTGGAGCAGTTAAATCCAAGTCTGCAGGAATACTTGAATGCGCCGGATAAAAACAAGCGGGAATACAAAACAAATACAGCACTGTTCCGGGAAGGTGATAAGGTGATGCAAATCCGCAACAACTATAAACTGGAATGGGAGATTGTAAGTAAATATAACATACCAATTGATAAAGGGTGCGGCGTCTTTAATGGCGACATCGGCATCATAAGGCAGATTAATACATATGCTGAGACAGTGACCGTAGAGTTTGATGAGCATAAGAGAATCACATATCAGGCGGCAGATTTAGAGGATTTGGAGCTTGCATATGCAATTACCGTTCACAAATCACAGGGTAGCGAATATCCGGCGGTTGTCATGCCGGTGCTTGGTGTTCCGAGGATGCTCAAATACCGCAATCTGTTTTATACCGGTGTGACAAGGGCGAAAGAAATGGTCATGCTTCTCGGCAGCAAACAGGAAATTGCGGAGATGACCCAGAATGAACATGAACAAAAACGCTATACAGGACTTTGTAAGCAGCTTCAAAAAACAATGTGACGGGCTATTGACCCTTCTTTATCCGAGGAGATGTCCTGCATGCGATGCGCCTGTCCCATACGGGCAGATGATTTGCAGACAATGTGAGAAGGCATTTGTGCCGATAGTAGAAGGGTATTGTATGAAATGCGGAAAGCCACTGCATAATTCCCGGATGGAATATTGCGGGGACTGCGTCAGAAAGACGCACCGGTTTGCGCGGGGGCGTGCGGTGTTTGTATATCAGGGCGCAATTGTCAAATCCCTCTATCGGTTTAAATATGGGCATAGACAGGAATATGCCGCATATTATGGAAAGGTGGCAGCGACGCAGCTTGGGGAGGAACTCAAAATGCTCGGGGCGCAGCTTCTTGTGCCGGTACCGCTTCATCCGAAGCGTTATGCAAAGCGCGGTTACAACCAGGCAGCGGTGTTCGCAAACGCGTTATCGGAGCATTTGCACATACCGGTTTGCGAAAATGCGGTGGTGCGCGTAAAAAACACGATTCCGCAAAAGCTTTTGGATGAGCAGGGTAGACAAAATAATTTGAAAAAGGCTTTTAAAGTAGGGCAAAATGTAGTAAAATCAAAAGTAATTATAGTCATTGATGACATCTATACGACCGGAAGTACGATTGACGCTGTTTCGGATGTTCTGTACCGGGCCGGAGCGCGGAAAGTATACTTTCTGACTTTGGCAATCGGACGGGAGGGATAAGCGTTTTTCGGGATAGGAGGATAGCATGAACGTAAGAAACTGTATGAAATGTGGGAAAATTTTTAACTACGCAATCGGAAGACCGATTTGCCCGGCGTGCAAAGATAAAATGGATGAGAAATTCCGCATTGTAAAAGAATATATTCGAGAGCATAAAATTGCGACGATGACAGAGGTTTGCGAGGAATGTGATGTGGATGCATCGCAGATTCGTCAGTGGATCCGGGAAGACCGCCTGCAGTTTTCGGATGATTCGCCAATCAAGATTCCTTGTGAGGGCTGCGGCAAGATGATCGGAAGCGGTAAGTTCTGTCCGGCATGTGCTGCGAATCTTGCAAACGGTTTCGGTTCTACGATTCAGAAACCGGTCATGCAGGAAGAGAACCGGTTTAAGAAAACATCTCATGATAACAAGATGAGATTTTTACAGTAGTAGGGAGCAGATATGCTGAATCAGGACCGTATTAAATTGATGACACATATGGCAGCCTACGAGGAATCGCAAGGCAAACGGAATATGTCTGTTGCGAGTTATTTCAGGGGAGACTACATCGGTCTTCACGTGATTGAATCCGTTATTTGTGCTACGATTATGTATGCCATAGCGTTTGCTGCTTATATATTTTATGATTTTGAGACATTTATGCAGGACATTTATAAGATGGATCTTCTTGCTTTTGCCAAGCAGGTCATCGTGTATTATGCTGTGTTTGTTGCAATCTATGCAGTGATTTCATATATTGTCTCTTCTTATCGGTATTCCAAAGCCAAAAAAGGGCTCAAAAAATATCATTATAATTTAAAACAGCTTTCCGCGTTATATGATTTGGAGAGCCGCGGTAGAAATTAGTTTTCACAAACCGCAAAGTGAAAGGATTCCTATGTCAACTTTACTTGAGATGAGAGAAAATCTCAGAAATTTTTATAGCAAATATGAAGTGTATATCACACCGGTGCTTAAATTTTTGCTGGCTCTTGTTGTGTTTTTGATGATTAACAATGGAGTGGGATATATGTCCCGGCTGACACATATTATCATCGTGTTAATGCTGGCTCTCATGTGTTCATTTTTGCCGACCAATTTTATTGTGATCATCGGTGCATTCATTGCGATACTTCACATGTATGAGTTATCCATAGAGGCAGCACTTGTTGTCGGCGGTGTATTTCTCATTATGTTTTTATTGTATTTCCGCTTTGCGCCAAAGGATACGCTCGTTGTCGCATTGCTACCGCTTTGTTTTATCCTCAAAATCCCATATGTGGTTCCGATTGCGGCAGCACTTCTTGGCTCTGTCACATCGGTAGTCAGTGTGAGCTGTGGTGTGATTGTTTACTATATGCTTGCAGCGGTGCGTGCGAATGCCACAACCTTAACCGGCATGGAAGGAAGCGAAAACATGATTGCCCGTTTCCGTCTGCTTGTTGATGCGCTGATGGCAGACAAACAGATGATGGTTACGGTTGTTGTCTTTGCTATGACAACGCTTATCGTTTATTTTATCAGAAGGCTGCGTGTCGATTATGCGTGGACAATCGCGATTTGCTGTGGCTGTGTATTTTGTGCGATTGCTATGCTCATTGGTATGCTGCGCTTCAATGCGGATATGTCGACAGTGGGCATCGTCATCGGAACAATCGTCAGCGGTGCGCTTGGTATGGTCTTCCAATTTTTCTTTTTCAATGTGGATTATTCGAGAACAGAGTATGTTCAGTTTGAAGATGATGAATACTATTATTATGTGAAGGCAGTGCCGAAAAACAATGTCACAAAGGCCAATAAAAAAGTGAAAAAGATTACGAGTGTATTGTAGGTCATAATATGAGTAGATTTGCGAATTTTTCCGGTTTTGTAGAGGAATACCTCACAACACTGCACATCCCCAAAAACGTTATGTGGACTGACATTGTGGAGATAATTATTATCTCCTTTTTGGTGTACCAAATTTTGATGTGGATTCGCAACACAAGGGCATGGTCCCTGCTCAAAGGTGTTGTTGTGATTCTGGGCTTTCTGCTCTTATCCGTTATTTTTCAGTTTTCGACGATTCTTTGGATTGCGGAGAAGGTCTTCTCACTTGCGGTCATCGCGATTGTTGTTGTTTTGCAGCCGGAGCTTCGAAGGGCACTGGAGAAACTCGGACAACAAAAGATTGTTGCACCGTTTCTGCCATTTGAAAACGGCAAAGAAAGCGAAGGCCGTTTTTCAGATAGGACCGTAAACGAGATTGTAAAAGCGTGTACGGTAATGGGGAAGGCAAAAACCGGCGCACTCATTGTCATCGAACGGGATACCGCGCTTGGCGAGTATGAGAGAACCGGAATTGAAGTAGATGCGGTCGTATCCAATCAGCTTTTGATTAATATTTTTGAACACAACACACCGCTTCATGACGGTGCTGTGATTGTCCGCGGCAATCGCGTGACGAGTGCCACCTGTTATCTGCCGCTTTCCGACAGTATGTCTCTTTCAAAGGAGCTTGGTACGAGACATCGTGCCGGTGTCGGCATTTCGGAGGTCACGGATTCGGTTACCGTCATTGTTTCCGAGGAAACAGGACGGATTTCTGTGGCGAAGGATGGAAAACTCCGAAGAAATCTGGATGCGGATCAGCTTCGGAATGAGCTTGAGAGCATACAAAATAAAGGTACAGAAGTGAAGAAAAGACGTATCTGGAAAGGCAGGGGAAAGCATGAAGCTGACAAAAAAACTGTCTGAGTTCAATGATCGAAGCAACCTTTGGCTCAAAATTCTTGCAGTCATTATTTCTGTGCTGTTATGGCTTGTTGTTGTCAATGTCAGTGATCCGGTAATCAGTACATCGTTTAGCGGTGTGCCTGTAGAGGTGACGGGTGTTGATCAGCTTTTGCAGGATGGGAAGGTCTATGACCTCGTTGGGCCGGAAACGGTTACCGTCACGGTTTCAGCCAAGAGGTCTATCTTAGATATTCTCAGCAAGGACAATTTAAGAGCAGTTGCTGATTTGAGAAATTTAGATGAAAATACAGGCTTGGTGACACTCAAAGTGGAATCAAGCAAATATAACGAAAAAATCGAAAGCATGAAGGCAAAAGAGGAAACGGCGCAGATTGAGATTGACAATCTCCAAAAGAGACAGCTTGCGATTGTGCCGATTGTACTTGGCGCTCCGGAAGACACATTTGTTGTCGGAGATGTGACAATGGATCAGAACATTGTCCGTATTTCCGGACCTGAAAAAGTGATTTCAGACGTGGCAAAGGTTCAGGCAGAGGTTTCTGTGGATGGAATGAGTTCCAACGTCAGCACAACTGTTGAACTGCGCTATTACAATGCAAAGGGAGAATTGCTTCCAAAGAAGGATATTACAAGCAATATCAGTTCCGTTGCGATGGTCACAGAGATTCTCGCGACAAAGACGGTTCCGCTTAAAGCCAATATTGTGGGCGAGCCTGCCGCCGGCTACGGGTTGACCGGTGAAGTAAAAATCAAGCCGGCTGAAGTTATGATTGCAGGAAAAAGCAGCGTCCTTAAGAATATTTCTGAAATCGTAATACCTTCCGATAATCTTTCTGTTGCAGATGCAAAGTCTACCATCAAATATACGTTAGACCTTGCCGATTATCTGCCGGAGGGAACGAGATTTGCTGACGAAGAGCAGGATGAGACGCTCAAGGTTTCGATCGGCATAGAAGCAAAACAGGAAAAAGAATTCAGCATCTCTAAGAGTATGATTGAGATTAGCAATGTGCCGGAGGGATTTACGGCAGAAGTAGGAATTGATAAAGCAATTGCCGTAACATTTGCGGGACTGCCTGATGTGATGGGCGCGTTTGGACTCGATCAGGTGAAGGCATCCATTGACATGAAAGAATATATGAGAGAAAAAGGTATTACCGAGCTTGCGAATGCGACATATGGTGTTCCGATTACGTTCTCTCTTCCGGAGGGCGTTGCCGTAAAAGGGAACCGGACGATTTCCGTAAATGTCCGGATTAGAAAATCAGAATAAATACAGAGGTAAATTATGGCTAGATTATTTGGTACAGATGGCGTGAGAGGTGTTGCAAACGAAGAGTTAACCCCACTGCTTGCGATGCAGTTAGGTCAGGCAGGTGCTTATGTGCTTTCCAAAGAAAATGCGCACAAACCGACAATTATGGTCGGCTGTGATACGCGTATTTCCGGCGATATGCTTGCAAACGCCCTGATGGCAGGCGCTTGTTCTGTCGGTGCAAACTGTGTGTATGTCGGCGTGATTCCGACACCGGCAATCGCGTATTTGACACGCAAATACAAAGTGGATGCAGGTGTTGTGATTTCAGCAAGTCACAACCCAGTGGAGTTTAACGGAATTAAGTTTTTTGATGCAAACGGATACAAATTACCGGATTCTTTGGAAGACGAAATAGAAGCACTGATTAAAAGTGATATGAAGGGAATCAAATTCCCAACGGGCTCCGGCGTCGGCAAAATCAAAAACAGATCGGATGCAAGGGAAGAGTACATCAACCACGCAATCCAGTCGATTCCGATCGATCTTTCAGGTATGAAAATTGTTGTGGATTGTGCGGAAGGTGCCTCCTTTTATACTTCCGTGGAAGCATTAAAAGAGTTAGGTGCCAATGTTGTTGCGATTCACAATAACCCTGATGGAACAAACATCAACGCCAACTGCGGCTCGACACATATGCAGGAGCTCATGGCAAGAGTTGTCTATGAAAAAGCAAACATTGGTCTCGCATTTGATGGCGATGCCGACAGGCTTTTAGCAGTTGATGAGAATGGAACCTGTGTGGACGGTGATGAAATTATGGCCATCATCGGCAACCACATGAAGGAAAAAGGACAGCTCAAAGGCGATACCATCGTTGCGACAGTCATGAGTAATCTTGGATTCTTTCTCATGGGAAAAGCGCGGGGCATCCAAATTGAACAGACAAAGGTAGGGGACCGCTATGTGCTGGAGCGCATGCGCGAAATCGGTGCCAACCTTGGTGGTGAACAGTCGGGACACATTATTTTCCTTGATGAGAATTCTACAGGAGACGGACTCCTTAGTGCACTTCATTTGTTACAGGTAATGGTAGAAACGGGCAAACCATTATCGGAACTTGCAACGATCATGGAAGTGCTGCCACAGGCACTTGTCAATGCAAAGGTTCCAAATCACAAAAAAGAGAGTTATATGGAGTATCCGGAAATAGCGCATGCCATTGCAGAGCTCACGAAGAAATTTGACGGGGAAGGCAGGGTACTGATCAGACCTTCCGGAACAGAGCCGCTTGTGCGCGTTATGATTGAGGGAAAAGACCAGGAGCAGATTACGCAGGAAGCAAAGAAACTGGCAACATTGATTACGGACGTCATGTTATAGTACTTGAGGATTCTTTGACTGTGTGGTAGAATTAAAATAGGTATAGGGGTTATCGTATGGCTAACTTTGTGAGGTCATAATTTGGAGGTTATAGGATGGTAAAACAAAAGGTTGTGATTAAGAACCCGACCGGGCTTCATTTGCGCCCTGCCGGTATCTTATGTAAGGAAGCAATGCAGTTTAAATCACATATTACATTCACGTATCGGGAGAATACAGCCAATGCAAAGAGCGTATTGAGCGTACTTGGTGCATGTGTGAAATGTGGTGATGAAGTGGAGTTCGTTTGTGAAGGTGATGATGAGGAGCAGGCACTTGCAAGTCTTGTGCAGGCAATCGAAAACGGACTTGGAGAATAAGAAAAGCAGCCCGTCTATTCATGATGGGCTGTTTTAATGTGGAGAACGTAATGAAACGGATTCGGGAAAGTATTCAAAATAGAATTCATATTTTGTTGCCGCTTGCAACAGTGATTTGTCTATTCGGATTTATTGGAAGTTTATTGGTGCCGGATACGGTGCTTGACACGTATCACATCAATATGGCTGAGGCAGAGGGCGATACGGAGCAGGCACTTGTGCTTTCAGATGGTGCACATATCGGCTATCAGATGGATACAATCGGACGCGCGATGAGAGGCATTCAGGTTGGTATCAGCAAATTCGGCAAACCACTGTCAGGCATTCTTTGTTATGACGTCTATGTTATTTCCGGTGCAGACAAAACGCTTGTCAGTCACAATGAATATGATATCGCAGGCGGTGATGATTTGCAGTATGTGTATTTGCCGTATGCTTCCTATGAGCAGTGTGTGGGAGCGCTTCTGATTGATTTTTATATGCAGTCACCGCTGCCACAGGAGATTGCGCCGGGTATCATGGCCAACCATACAAAAGTGGACAATGTGACGACATTCTATTTGGATGAAGTAAGCGATATGACACTTAAGTCCAATTATATTTACACGCATAAGACATATCCTTTTTTATATGATTTCAGACTGCTCACATGCATTTTTCTGGCTGCGACGATGGCAGTGAAATTCCCTGTGAAAAAACAGCGAAAGGCGGTAGAAAATCATGCAGAGTAACAGAGAAACCATGAAAAAGAACGCCTGGAAAATCCTCCGTATGATTGGCATTGTCGTTGTGGTTGCAACGGTTGCGCTTCTTGTCGAGTGTGTTGTTTTCCAGCAGAACGCAATCCGGCACAAACAAAAACCATACGAACTGAACGGTCTGAATCGCGAAAATGTCGAGATAATGCAGAAAGAGGATCTTGCAAAGCTGACAGACGAGGAAGAGAATGCCATTCGTGTGCAGCGGGAAAATGAGCGGCTGATTGCAGAGTACAACGGTGAGGAATATAAGCCGGAGGAAGATGAGACGCTGGTTGAAAAAAATGAGCATTTTTACCGCAAGGTAAAGAGAACCGTTTTTGATGTCAAATTAGACAATACGTTATTTATCGGCAAGCTTGGATTGCATGTGCCGCTTGAAGAAAGTGGCGGATATCAGGTTACGTTATATCAGGATGACAAACAGATTGCAGATGGACTCTTTTGCAGTATCAACCCAAAGATTGATGCGGGCATCATGAACGTCGGCAGACGTGCAAACCGGGTCAAGATTGTTTTGACAACGCAGACGGCGTGTGATGCAAGTGAGGTCACGCTTTCGATTCGAAACGATTTTACAATCAATGTGCTTCGTTACGTCTTCTTATTTGTTCTCATCGGAAGTACTTGCTATTTGTTGTTTCAGATATTCTACGGCAGGTTCCTTGTGGACAAACCGGAGATTGTTTTTATGTGCCTTGCATTCCTGCTCGGAGGGATGATAATTTGCGGCGTTGGGACAAACCAGGTAGGCTTTGATGAATATGCACATGCAAAGACGGCATATGATTTGTCTTTTGGGTCCACAATTGAGACAACGGAAGCCGCAATGCAGATGAAGGGTAATCTGCTTCCGTACTTTAATAATGCAGCAGAGCGGGCGCTTGTCGAGGCGTATGAACAGCAGGTTGCGACGGAGATAGCACCGGATATTACGCATCAGAGCCGTATGGTACGTACAGAGACAAGAGTGTATTATCCGATGGCAGCAGGCTTCCGGCTTGGTCGGCAACTGGGCTGCGACTTTGCGACAATGGTTATGCTTGCCAAGTTTGGCAATTTGATTTGTTATATTTTGGTATTTGCCCTTGCGATCAGGCTGAGCAAACAGTACAAATTGCTTGTCACACTCATTGGTCTTTTGCCAAACAATCTGTTTATTGCTTCTTCCATTACGTATGATGCGGTCGTGACTGCATTTTTAACACTTGGCACGGTGCTGATGTTAAATGAGCTGTTGGAACCGATCGTCAAATTGCACTGGGGGAAAGTCCTTTTGATGCTGTTTTGTTTTGAGGTCGGATGTCTTTCCAAACCGGTTTATATTTTTATGGCACTGATGCTGTTATTCCTCGGTAAGGACAAGTTCTATACGAGATGGCAGGAAGTCATTTTCAAAGTGGCACTTCTGATGA
The DNA here is from genome assembly GCA_021153185.1 of Lachnospiraceae bacterium. GTDB lineage: Bacteria > Bacillota > Clostridia > Lachnospirales > Lachnospiraceae > SIG333. The sequence continues at coordinate 33,661 of JAGKTY010000003.1, read as the reverse complement.
TGGCGGGACTTATGCTCTATAACATTTTCAAACCGACCCCGGTTTCCGGTGGGGATTATGCACTTGTATCGAATTTCTCCTATGCGGGAGACCCGCGTAATATGGGGGCATCCGTTACGGGACAAATCAAGTACATTGTGCAAAATCCGATGGCGTACGCAGCGCTTCTCCTAGGTGAGATGGGCACAATGCTCGGTGATTATCTATCATGCCGTGCGCCGTTTGTAGGCTATGCGTACCTTGGATTTGCACCGGGCTTTGTCAATTTTGTGTTGATCATCTGTTATGTACTTGCGGCATTATTTACGTTAAGAGAGCGCCAGTACTATGTTGCAAAAGACAAGAGATGGTTTAAGAAAAGTGCACTCGGACTGCCATATACGCTTTTGATGCTGCTGATGTGCTTTGGTGTGAGTGCGGTGATCTGGACATCCATGTATGTGTCTTATACAGCCGTAGGAGCAGATACGATTCTGGGTGTGCAGGGACGTTATTTTATTCCGTTATTCCTGCCGTTTCTAAGCTGTCTGTTCTTGAAACGTCCGGAAGATCAAAAAGCAGGAAGACTCATCCGGATTTGGAATAAAATTCCGGCCAGAGCCATGTACGGTGTTTTGATTTATATATCTGTTTTGTTAAATTTGATCATGACATACGTTTTTATCATCAAACAATTAAACTTGTAAAAGCAGGGGGAGCCGATGGTTAGTATTGTTGTTCCGGTTTACCGCAGTGAGGAAACGCTTGCGCGATGTGTGCATTCCCTGACTGCGCAGACGTATCAGGATATTGAAATCATATTGGTTGTCGACGGGCCTCCGGATGCATCCGGGATATTGGCCGAGCAGCTTGCCGGGGAGGATGCGCGGATACGCGTTGTTCATCAGGAAAATCAGGGCGTTTCGGTATCGCGCAATCGCGGCATCCGGGAGGCGCGCGGAGAATTCATCCGGTTTGTAGACAGCGATGATTATGTGTCGGAGGATAGCATACAAAAGCTGGTAGATGCGATGACGGACGATGTCGAATTCGTCGTTGCCGGATATGACCACTTATATTTTGGGCGGACGATTCCAAAATCGCCAAAAGAAGTGGGTGTGTTTGAGACCCGGCGTGCAAAAGAAGCCGTTCTTTCGCTTTATGAGGCAGGGTATTTCAATATGCCATGGAACAAATTGTATCGCAAGGAGCTGATCCGGGCAGGATTTCCGACAGATTTGAACCTCGGGGAAGATTTGTGTTTCAATTTGCAATATCTGCAGAATTGTAAGCAGTTTTGCGTGATTCCCGATTTGGTGTGTGAATACATTCAGGATGACCGCGGAACGACGCTTTCCACAAAGAGGCGTACGGATAAGATTCCGATTGCATTCCGTTTATTTGATGTAGTGCGAGGCATCTTTGGTGCCATGTACGGAAGCGATGAACAGGTGGCGCGTGTGCTTGCAAGTAAGCTGACGAAGGAATTTCTGGATGATATCGAAGGACTTGCATTTGATGCTTCTCTTGATAAGAGGCAAAAGCAGGCGGTCATATTGGAGTATATGCAGGCCAGAAAAGAACTTGCAAAAAGATGCCCGGGTGCGCAGATTGTCCTATCGCAGTTTGACTATAAAATCATCTATCATTTTTTCAAAAAGGACATGCTTTTTATAACGTATGTGCTTGTACAGCTGCGCGGAATATGCGTGAAGCTACTTAGAAGAAGATAAGCTTGGAGAATAGTATGGACCCACTTATTTCGGTGATCCTGCCGATTTACAATGTGGAAAATTATATAGAGCGTGCGATTGAAAGTGTGTTGCGGCAGACGTATCAAAATCTGGAAATCATTCTCGTGGACGATGGTTCCCCGGACAGATGCGGGGAAATATGTGATGCGTATGCACGGAGGGATGCGCGGATTAAAGTCATTCACAAACCAAATGGCGGTCTTTCCGATGCAAGAAACGCCGGACTCGATGTGATGAAGGGAGCGTACGTGGCATTTGTCGACAGCGATGATTATATTGCGCCCTTTTTCATTGAGGCACTTTATCAAGCGCTTGTTGAGACCGGTAGTGATGTCAGCTTGTGCCGCTATGCGGTTGTGACACAGCCGGATATGAGCGAGTGCGAGACAAAATTAGCAAATGCTGACAGCAGGGATTATGTCGTGTATGACCGTAAGCAGACGCTGCTCAATTTGTATGATGCGCATCACGAGGATGCGACGTATTTTATTGTGGCATGGAATAAGTTATACGCTGCTAATTTGTGGAAAACTGTCCGCTTTCCAAAAGGAAAGGTGCATGAGGATGAGGGCTGCACGTATCTCATTTTTGATCAAATCAGGCGAAGCGTTTATGTGAAGCAGCCAATGTATGGCTATTTCAGTGCGCCGGACAGTATTACGAGAGCCGCCTTCAATATGAAACGGCTGGACTGGTTTGATGCCCTTGATGGAAGAATCGCATATTTTCAGCATAAAGGAGATGCGGAACATGTCGCAGCGGCAATGCGTGCGCGTGCGGACGGGGCTGTCCATTATTATTATCAGTTAGTCGATGCGTTTCCAAAGGAGACAGCGCAGGCAAAACGGCTTCAGGAATATGTCAAAGCAGCATTGTCCTGCCGGCATATGGAGAAGGAAATTTCAAAAAAAACCAGAATCGGCTATCGATTGTTTTTGCTTGCCCCGGCGCTGTATCGCAGACTGACCGGATGCTAAAGAATGCAAGAAACCAAAGGAGTGAGTATGCCAAAGGTAAGTATTGTAATTCCCGTTTATAATATGGAAAAATATTTATCGCGCTGTATGGAAAGCGTCCTTGCGCAGACGCTGTCGGACATCGAAATCATTCTTGTGGATGACGGGGGAACGGACCGCTCTGTGCAGATGTGCGATGACTATGCAGGGAAGGATGCGCGCGTCAAAGTACTTCATAAGCCAAACGGAGGACTGACCAGTGCGTGGAAGGCAGGAAGCAGCCTGGCAACAGGCGATTACATCGGATATGTAGACAGTGATGATTTTATAGCGCCAAATATGTATGAGGTGCTGTATGCGCGCGCTGCTTCGGAAGATGCCGATATCGTATGCTGCGGGCTTAGGCATGTCTACGAAAGCGGAAACCACAAGGAGTGGACAGAGCAGATGCTGTTTCCGCGCGATGTGTTTTCGGTAGACGAGCTGAAGGAGGAGATGTTCCCGGTACTCATCAATGACGGTTCCTTTATGGGAAGACATCTGATGCCGAACCGCGTGACAAAGCTTGTCAGGGCAGAGTTAGTAAAGGCAAATTTACAAAACTGTGACGATGCGGTTTCCATCGGAGAGGATTTTCAGTTTAGTCTTTGTATGTTTTTGGATGCAAAGAAGGTCGTGATTGTGAAGGATTTCTTCCCATATTACTATTGGATGAATGATGGTTCGATGACGATGCAGTACGATTCCGGTTACATGAAAAAGATTCAGATCATGCGTGAGAATCTGCTTCGCATTTCAAAGAAAAAAGGCGGGTATGACTTTTCCGGGCAGATTGACAACGACTATGTATGCCTGACGGTTTTGAATGTAAAAGGATGTGTGTATAAACAAAAGGGTGCGCCGTACCGGAAGCTGAGGCACGATATGGCATCCGTTTGTGAGGAGCCGGTTACAAAAGAAATATTAGCAAAGGCTAACATGGGAAGGCTCTCCTTTGCCGAAAAGCTGTTTTTGTTTTTTATGAAAAACAGGTTGTATTTTTTGATATACCTGGCAGTACGGATTTATTTCAGATAGAAGATGGAGAAAATATGAAGCGTTTTAATGCCGATAATAAAAAGCAGACAATTGTATATTGGTGTTTGTTTGCACTGCTGCTCATATGGATTGCGTTTTTGGGATTTTATAAGCTCGGCTATAAATATGTCGATCCGTGGGATGAGGCGAGACATGGTGTCAACGCATACGAGATGCTAAGGGCGCACAATCCGATCCGCAATACTTATTTGTATCAGACGGATCTGTACAATCTCAAGCCGCCGCTGAGCATGTGGTGTCAGATGGTATCATTCGCGCTTTTGGGTGCAAACAGTTTTTCGCTCCGTGCGTATTCGGTGCTTTGCTATGTGGGTCTTGCAGCGATGGCAGCACTTTTTATGAAACGGAGATTCGGTCATGCAGCGTCCATTGTTTTGTTGGGATTTCTGGCGTGCAATACGACACCGTTTGCAGCACATATGATCCGTTCGGGAGACGCGGACAGTCTGTATGTGCTCTTGTTTACGGCGAGCATGGTTTGCATGCTGCAGCTACGGGATAAACCAAAGTATTTGTATCTTTGCGGATTGTTTTTTGCACTCGCATTTTTGACCAAAAGTTACCATGCGGGAATCATTGCGGTAATCGGAATTGGTTACCTTGTGCTAACCGGTCTTTGGAAGAAATATCATTGGAAGCAATATCTTTTGTTCCTTGCAAGCTGTGTAGCGCCAATTCTTGTTTGGGCAATCCCAAGGCTCCTTATGGATGGCACGTTATTTTTCCGGGAGATGCTTCTTACCGATGTGCTTGGCAGAACAGACGGCACCCTTCAGAATAATGTACAGCCGTTTGGCTGGTATGCGCAGTATTTTATGGGGGCTATGAGTGGAAAGATTCAAATTTATCTCTGGGCGTTTGGCATTGTGCTCGGCGGACTGATCGTGATGCTTCTCACATTCAAACGGGAGTGGATTGCAGAGCAAAAGGATGACCTCATTGGCTTTTCTCTTTGGATATTGCTTCCGTTCCTTGCGTTTAGCGCAGTCGGAAATAAGCTTCTTTGGTATTTATACCCGGTTACCATTCCGCTGTTTATGGCTGCTGCAATCATTGCCGGAAAAGTGATTTCTATGAGAACGACACCAGCCGTTTCACGTACGATTTGCGGCGTATTGCTCGGCGCGCTTCTTGCATTTTACGGAAAAGGCGTTTTTGATACGGTGAATGCGCAGACGCAGGTTAAAGGAAATGAATTCCAAAACCTGGTGGAATCGGTTGCAGGGCAAGGCTTTGCCGAGAAAGATAACATCGGAACGCCTGCATATGTGATATATGAGCCGGATGAAACAGGGAAGGCTAAGACCGAGTGGGCGCAGCAGGATGTATTTGTAGCGGAAGCGTATGGCGGCTTTTCATGTAAGCAGGCAGAGGAGCTGCAGCTTCTGAACGGAAGCGCTGTTTTATTCCAAAGTAATCTCGTATCGCAGCCGGAACTTCCGGAGGGAACAACCGTGGAAGAAATCGGGCATTCAGAGAATTATACAGCGTATTTGATAGAACGATAAAAAGAGAGATGCTTCAGTATTAATTGCGCAGGAATGCCGAGAAATATTGTGCACGAAAGGGTTACGGGATATATGTTTCAAGCACCGTTGGCCTAGACTAGACAATATCGCTATTTTTTGATAAACTAATGCTTGTTGGGGTACAACAAAATTGATAGGAAAGAGAGAAAGAACAGATGAAGAGATTTAAACTTGCATTATTCTCAGCAATTCTGGCATCAAGCTTATTGTTTGGATGCGGAAAAAAAGAAGAAGCAGTTGTTGAAGAACCGGTTGTTGAAGAACCGCAGGAAGAAGCGACAGAAGAACCGGCAGAAGAAGAGGTCGTAGAGGAAGTTGGCGAAGTGTTACCGGCCGGTAAAGCAAGACTTGCTACAACAGGTGAAGTCGTTGATGAGGCTGTTGCCAACGAGAGACCGATCGCGATCATGCTTCCGACAGATAAAGCAGCGCAGCCACAGTACGGAATCGGACAGGCAGGCGTGTTATATGAGTGTATGGAAGAGGGTGATATGTCAAGACAGATGGCTATCATCGATGGTTGGAAAGATATCGAAAAACTCGGCAACGTAAGAAGCTGCCGTGACTACTATGTATATTGGGCACTTGAGTGGGATCCGATCCTTGTTCACTTTGGAGGACCTTACTACCTTGCAGATGCTGTGAGCCGTTCGGATGTTCACAACATCACAGGATGTGCGGTTAACTCAACAAACTCTGCACCGGGTGCAGGTGCGTTCTATCGTACAGATGACAAGGCAGCACCACACAATGCGTACACAAGCGGCAAGAACCTCACGCAGTACTGTGAGAGTCTTGAGTATCCATTGACACATGAGAATCCTGAGTATCATCCGGACCACTTCAACTTTGCGGTAAACGGCGAGAATACACTCGATGTTGACGGCGCATTTGATGCAAAAGAAGTTGATTTTGGAAAAGCATTCCCATGTACCAAATCAGGACTTACTTATAACGAGTCTACAGGCAAATATGACAAGACACTGTATGGTGCACCACAGAAGGACGGCGCAACAGGCGAGCAGCTTCAGTTCGACAATATCCTTGTTCAGTTTACACATTACGAGACACGTGATGCAAAGGGATATCTCGCATTCGCTTGTCACGATAACACACATGACGGATACCTCATCACAAAAGGAAAAGCAGTTCATGTGTTATGGAGAAAATCATCAGATTACTCTCCGACAGAGTTCTTCTATGATGATTTAACACCGGTGGAAGTAAACCTTGGTAAGACATACATCGCTGTTGTTCAGGATGACAAATCAGTGACAATCGACGGAACAGAGTACAAACCGGGAAATTAATTTAGAATACAAGAGCCCATCTCTTTGAGGTGGGCTTATTCTTTTATGAAGGAGATACCGATGCAAAAATTAAATTGTAAAGCAGTCGTCTTTGATTTGGACGGCACACTCATTGATACGGAAAAGATTTATCATATTGCATGGCCAAAGGCGATTGCCGATATGGGATATACATTGACGGAGGAAATGTTCTTGTCGCTCCGTTCTCTCGGAAGACCATTTGCACCCGCCAAATTCAAAGAGTGGTTTGGGGATGACTTCGATTATGATCGGGCACGTGCCATCCGTAAACAGTATTTCAATGACTATGTGAAAGCGCATGGCATTGCACGTAAAACAGGAGCGGTAGAGCTTTTGACGTATTTACACGAAAAGAAAATCATGACGGCGATTGCTACGGCAACCGATCCGGAGAGGGCGAATCAGTATTTAAACATGACAGAGTTAAGCGGATATTTCGACCGGATCATCAGTGCAACGATGGTCGATGAAGGAAAGCCATCCCCGAAGGTGTATGCCTATGCATGTGAGCAGCTCGGGCTGTCGCCGGGTGAATGCGTCGCAGTCGAAGATGCACCAAACGGAATCAGGTCCGCATATGGCGCAGGCATGCAGGTCATTATGGTGCCGGATTTGTCGCAGCCTGATGAAGAACTCAGGGAAATGCTGTTTGCATCGGTAGAGCGGTTGGATCAGATTATTGAATATTTTTAATCGAACAAATGTTTGTAAAACGGCTATACAAAAATGCAATGATATGCTATACTAGCGAGTAGATTTGGGTAAGATAATTAGCAGGGAGGAAGGAAGATGGAGTTCAAATTGCACAGTGAATACGCACCGACGGGCGACCAGCCTCAGGCAATCAAAGAGCTTGTGGATGGCTTTAGGGCGGGCAACCAATTTCAGACGCTGCTCGGTGTGACGGGCTCCGGCAAGACGTTTACGATGGCCAATGTCATCGCGCAGCTGAATAAGCCAACACTCGTCATTGCGCACAATAAGACGCTTGCAGGCCAGTTATACAGTGAGTTCAAGGAATTCTTCCCTGAGAATGCCGTAGAGTATTTTGTCAGTTACTACGATTATTATCAGCCGGAAGCGTATGTGCCTTCGACGGACACCTATATTGAGAAGGATTCTTCCGTGAACGACGAGATTGATAAGCTGAGACTCTCTGCGACAGCATCCCTGACAGAGCGGAGGGATGTGGTGGTTGTTGCCAGTGTATCTTGTATTTATGGTCTTGGTAGCCCTGAGGATTATCAGGGTATGATGATTTCGCTCAGGCCGGGTATGACGAAAGACCGCGATGAAGTGATTCATGCCCTCATCGGACTGCAGTATCACAGAAATGAGCTCGACATTGAGCGATGCAGCTTCCGCGTGAAGGGAGATGTGCTTGAGATTTACCCTGCACAGGGCGGTGAGTATCTCATCCGTGTCGAGTTCTTTGGAGATGAGATTGACCGCATTTCCGAGGTCGAGCCGCTGACGGGCGCAGTGCATGCCACACTTTCGCACGTGACGATTTTTCCGGCGTCGCATTATGTCGTTCCGATGGAAAAAATCAAACAGGCGTGTGTCAATATATCTGCTGAGATGGAAGAGCGCGTGAAGTATTTTAAGGGTGAGGACAAGCTCATCGAAGCACAGCGTATTTCGGAGCGAACGAACTTTGATGTCGAGATGCTGCTTGAGACCGGATTTTGTTCCGGCATCGAGAATTATTCCAGACACTTAAACGGTATGGAGGCGGGCGAAACGCCACATACTTTGATGGATTATTTTAAGGATGATTTTCTGATTATTATCGATGAGTCCCACATGACCGTGCCGCAGATCGGTGCGATGTATTCAGGTGACAGATCACGTAAGACGACGCTCGTCGATTACGGGTTCAGACTACCGTCTGCGATGGACAACAGACCGCTCAATTTCAGCGAGTTCGAGGATAAAATAGACCAGATGCTGTTTGTGTCAGCGACCCCTTCGCAGTATGAGTGTGATCACGAGCTTCTTCGGACGGAACAGATCATCAGACCGACAGGTCTTCTCGATCCACCGGTTGATGTCAGAGGGACAGAAGGGCAGATTGATGATTTGCTTTCTGAGATCAAGAAAGAAATCGCAGGCGGCAACAAGATTTTGGTCACAACACTCACCAAGCGGATGGCAGAGGATTTGACAGATTATCTCAAGGAAGTCGGCATTCGTGTGCGCTACCTTCATTCCGATATCGATACGCTTGAGCGTGCAGAGATTATCAGAGATATGAGACTGGATGTTTTTGATGTCCTGATTGGAATTAACCTCCTTCGAGAGGGTCTTGATATCCCGGAGATTTCGCTTGTGGCGATTCTGGATGCGGATAAGGAGGGCTTCCTTCGTTCGGAGACGTCCCTGGTGCAGACGATTGGACGTGCTGCGCGAAATGCGGACGGACATGTCATCATGTATGCGGATACCATCACGGATTCGATGCGCGCCGCGATTGACGAGACCAATCGAAGACGTGCAATCCAGCAGGCATACAATGAGGCGCATGGTATTACACCACAGACGATCAAGAAGGCAGTCAGGGAACTGATCAGCATTTCCAAAGCGGTTGCTGCTGATGAGGTGAAGCTTGAAAAGGATCCGGAGTCAATGAGCAAAGAAGAGCTTGAGAAATACATCGGACAGATTCAGGCAAAGATGAAAAAGGCGGCAGCAGACCTCAACTTTGAGGCGGCGGCTGCACTTCGCGATCAGATGATTGCACTCAAAAAAGAACTGGTAGAAATGGGAGAAAAGTAGTGGTTTTTTCGACAATACTATTTTTGTGTGTATTTCTTCCCATCACAATCACAGGCTATTATTTGATGCCGTACAAAGCCAAAAACATATGGCTGCTGCTCGCCAGCATTTTCTTTTATGCATGGGGGGAGCCGCGCTTCGTATTCGTGATGCTCTTTAGCATCCTTAGCAACTATGTATTTGGACTGGTGCTGGAGAAAACATCGAGAGGTAAGCCGGTCGTCGCGCTTGCCGTGGTTGTGAATCTTGGGATTTTGTTCATATTTAAATATTTTACGTTTGTGATGGAAACAGTCAAATCCGTGACAAAGGGTGATTTTGATGTCATACAGATTGCACTTCCGATCGGTATTTCCTTTTATACCTTTCAGGGGCTCAGCTACGTGATTGATGTGTACCGCGGCGTGAAGTCAGCGAGGGAGCAGGGGGAGCAGGCCAGTGTCGCACAGCACAATCCCCTCAATCTGGCGCTTTATATTGCGATGTTCCCACAGCTCATTGCCGGACCAATCGTGAGATATGGCGATATTGCGACATCTCTTACGAAGCGGAGCCATTCCACGGATCAGTTTTTGTACGGTATGTGGCGGTTTGGAATCGGACTTGTCAAAAAAGCGGTGCTTGCCAATATGACAGGGGCAGTCGCCGCAGATATTATGCAGGGTGACCTAAGTACCCTGGGCGCTGCGTCTGCCTGGCTCGGCGCCATTGCATATACCCTGCAGATTTACTTTGATTTTTCGGGATATTCGGATATGGCGATCGGACTCGGCAGCGTGTTTGGTTTCCGGTTCCTTGAGAACTTCAATTATCCGTACATTTCGACAAGCATTACGGAATTCTGGCGCAGATGGCATATGTCGCTTTCCGGATGGTTCCGCGATTATTTATATATTCCGCTTGGCGGAAGCAGACGCGGCAACGTGTATTTGCATTTATTTCTCGTATTTCTGGCGACCGGAATCTGGCATGGAGCAGCCTGGGGCTTTGTGTTCTGGGGTGTGTACCATGGCGTTCTCCGTCTCATCGAGAAATGGATTGAGAGTTGGCGGAAGGGTCGTGGAGAAAAACAGATTAGTAAGCAGTTACTAATTATAAGGAAGGGGCTTGGCTGGATTTATACCATGACGGCTGTCATCATCGGCTGGGTATTTTTTGCGCAGGTGGATCTGATGAAGGGCGCGCAGTATGTGGCTGTGATGTTTGGCATAAAGCGCAATGCCTTTGTAGGATTTGATGCTTCTTACTATTTGTCAAAACAGACTTGCTTTTATTTTGTGCTGGCATTTCTTGCATGTATTCCGTGGCGGCGCGTTTTTCCGGGCGCGGCACAAAAGGTGCAGAATATGCCGGGCAAATGGGCTGTGTGCAGTCTGATCAGTATGCTGTTTTTGGTAATCGGGTTTGTATTTATCATCAACAGCTCCTTTAATCCGTTTATTTATTTTAGATTTTAGAAACCACAGGAGCAAAACAAAACGCTCAGAAGGCGGTTTTGTGAATGGGGTGTGAATCATTATCAACCTAACGTGTGATCCGAGGTAATGGATGGAACCAAATAACAAAGACTTACAATTGCATAATGGAAAAGGCGTCGCGCTTGCAAAGTTTGTTTTCTGTATGGCTTTTGTCGCTTTGATGATCGTTCCGTTTCTGTTTTTAAACACCGAAACAGACTTACAATCCGAAATCGAAAACCGTGCGATGACGGCGTGGCCGGGCCTGTCCCTGACCGGTGAATATAACGAATGGTACGGGCATTACGTGGAAGACCGCGTAGCGTTTCGGGAGCCTGCGATCATGGCCTATATCACAGGGCATTACATGCTGTTTCATGAGTTTACAGAGGACCTTCATATGTTTGGAAAGGATGGCTATATTTTTCCGGCGGATGACGGATACATCCGCGCATATCAGCATGAAGCGACAGATGAGCAGCTCATCGATGATTTTGTGACGTATTTAGATAGGACCAATACGTATCTGGGGGAGCAGGGGATACCGTTTTATTTTATTGCTGGACTTGACAAAAAGAGCGTTTATGACAGATATATGCCGGATTCGATTCATGTGAATGAGGACAAGGAAAGCATCATGGCAATGCTTGACCGCAAACTGACAGAGCGGGATGTTCCCCATGTGATCCCTGTCGAAGAAATGAAGGAGCGAAGCCGGAGCGAGCAGCTTTATAATGTGATGGTCGACAGTGCACACTGGAATGACAATGGTGCGCTGTATGAGCTGCAATTACTGGACGGGCAGATGCGGCTAACCATGCCGGATATTCCGCCGCTGGAATCGAAGCATTTCAAAGCCAAGACCAAAACGGAGCAGCTCGAGTTTATCAAGCTTCCTTTGGAAGAAGAAGTGCCTTTTCAAAAATTAAGGAACAAATATGCAAAGCATGTCAAACTCGATTTGTCCATCTGCAATGGCGTCACACTTGAGGATGGCACGAGTATGGTCGGATATATCAATGACCGTGAGGGATGTGATAAGTCCGTGCTTGTTTTCCACGACAGCTTTTTGGAGGGAAGGGAACGGTTTTTCACGTACCGCTTTCAAAAGTCGTATTTTGTTTCAAGAAGAAATTATACGCATGTGCAGGAATATGTAGAACTGCTGCAGCCGGATGTCGTCATATTTGAAAATGCGGAGCGTGCATTTGTTGATGATCTGTATATGTATACAGAGCTTGCCGACATCACCTATGACAACAGCAGTGATTGAAGTTACAATAGCATTTTGTCTGTAACTATGCGTATATTAAATGGTTACGAGTTGTAGTAATACCACGTAAGATGTGAGGTTTGTATGAGCGAAATAACAAAGATGAGACCAAGAGACTATATCCGTATCAGAGGCGCTAAGGAGCACAATCTCAAAAATGTCAGTGTAGACATTCCGAGAAATGAGCTTGTTGTGATCACGGGACTTTCCGGATCGGGCAAATCCTCTCTTGCATTTGATACGATTTATGCGGAGGGACAGCGCAGATACATGGAATCGCTCTCTTCCTACGCCCGTATGTTTCTCGGTCAGATGGAAAAACCAAATGTAGAAAAGATTGACGGACTTTCGCCTGCGATTTCGATTGACCAAAAGTCGACGAACCGCAATCCGCGTTCGACGGTCGGAACGGTTACGGAGATTTACGATTATTTCCGTCTGCTGTATGCCAGAATCGGTATTCCGCACTGTCCAAGCTGTGGAAAGGTTATCGCAAAACAGACGGTTGACCAGATGGTCGATCAGATCATGAGCATTCCGGGCGGAATGAAGATCCAGGTGTTAGCCCCGATTGTCAGAGGGCGCAAGGGCGAACATGCCAAGGTACTTGAGCGCGCCAAAAAGAGCGGATTTGTCCGTGTGCGCATCGATGGCAATATGTATGAGCTTTCGGAAGAGATTAAGCTCGATAAGAACATCAAGCATACGATTGAAATCGTCGTCGACAGACTTGTGATTAAGGACGGTATCGAAAAACGACTGACAGATTCGGTCGAGACGGCACTCAATCTTGCGGAAGGATTGCTGTTAATCGATGTAATCGGGCATGAACCGATGAATTTCAGCCAGAGCTTTTCGTGTCCGGACTGCGGTATCGCGATTGATGAGATTGAGCCGAGAAGCTTTTCGTTCAACAATCCGTTCGGCGCCTGTCCTGTATGCGCCGGACTTGGCTATAAGATGGAATTTGATTGGGAGCTTATGATTCCCGATCAGTCACTCAGCATCAAGGAGGGCGCCATCAAGGTGATGGGATGGCAGTCCTGTGCCGACAGCGGAAGCTTCACAAACGCTGTCCTTCTCGCACTGTGTGAGACATACGGCTTTGATCTTGATACGCCATTTCAGGATTATCCGCAAAGGGTCAAGGATGTCATTTTATACGGAACAAACGGCAAGGAAATTGAAGTGCACTATGTCGGACAGAGGGGACGCGGCATTTATCCGGTTGCTTTTGAGGGGCTTATCCGCAATGTGGAGCGCAGGTACCGCGAGACGGGAAGTGAGCTTTCCAAAGCAGAGTACGAAGCATATATGCGCATTACACCATGTAAAGAATGCGGTGGAATGAGACTCAAAAAGACGTCGCTTGCGGTGACCATCATGGACAAAAATATCCACGAAATCACGGATATGTCGATTGAGAACTTAAACAATTTTTTACAGACCATGGAGCTGTCGGACCAGCAGAAACGCATTGGCGATCAGCTCATTAAGGAGATTAAAGCAAGAGTCGGTTTCCTTGTGGAGGTCGGGCTTGAGTATTTGTCCCTATCGCGCGGTACTGCTTCGTTGTCGGGCGGTGAGGCGCAGCGGATCAGACTCGCAACGCAGATTGGTTCCGGTCTTGTAGGCGTTTGTTATATCCTCGATGAACCGAGCATCGGCCTGCATCAGAGAGACAACGACAGACTGCTTGGCGCTCTGAAGAATTTGCGCGATCTGGGCAATACACTCCTTGTCGTAGAGCACGATGAAGATACGATGCTGGCAGCAGATCATATTGTCGATGTCGGACCGGGCGCAGGAAGCCATGGCGGAGAGATTGTGGCACAGGGAACTGCACAGGAGATTATGCAGGTGCCGGAGTCGGTTACGGGACAGTACCTAAGCGGGAAAAAATATATCCCGATTCCGGATGCGCGCAAACAACCGACCGGATATTTGCATGTATTTGGCGCAGCACAAAATAATCTAAAGGGAATTGATGTTGATATTCCGCTCGGCATTATGACCTGTGTGACGGGGGTATCCGGTTCGGGTAAGTCGTCACTTGTCAACGAGATTTTACACAAAGCACTTGCAAGGGATTTGAACCGCGCGCACAGCGTTCCGGGAAAGCACCAGAAGATTACGGGAATCGAGCAGCTTGATAAGGTTATCGATATCGACCAGTCTCCAATCGGCCGCACGCCGCGTTCCAACCCGGCGACCTATACAGGTGTGTTTGATATGATCAGGGATTTGTTTGCCGCAACACCGGATGCGAAAGCAAAGGGCTACAAAAAAGGCCGCTTTTCATTCAACGTCAAAGGCGGACGATGTGAGGCGTGCTCGGGCGACGGTATTATCAAAATCGAGATGCACTTTTTGCCGGATGTATATGTTCCGTGCGAGGTCTGTCAGGGAAAACGCTACAACAGAGAGACGCTCGACGTTAAATACAAGGGCAAAAACATATATGACGTACTGGATATGACGGTTGAGGAGGCTGTGACATTTTTTGAGAATGTACCATCCGTCAAACGCAAGATTGATACCCTGTATGAGGTAGGTCTTTCTTATATCAAACTAGGTCAGCCATCGACAACGCTATCGGGCGGCGAGGCGCAGCGTATTAAGCTTGCCACAGAGCTTTCCAAGAGAAGTACCGGAAAGACGATTTATATTTTGGACGAGCCGACAACTGGTCTTCACTTTGCGGATGTGCATAAGCTTGTCGAGATTTTGCACAAACTCAAAGAAGGTGGGAACACGGTTGTTGTCATTGAACACAATTTGGACGTCATCAAGACAGCGGATTATATCATCGATATGGGCCCGGAAGGCGGCGAGAAGGGTGGAACCGTCATAGCACAGGGTACCCCGGAGGAGGTTGCCAGGGTAAAAGGTTCCTATACGGGACACTATATCCAGAAAATGTTAACAAAAAAACAGGCGGAAAAGCAAAAGTAAGGCTTGACGCCACTTGGAATAGAGAGTATATTAGGCTTAGCAATCGAATAAAGCATATATACTCTTATTCAGAGTGGTGGAGATACATAGGATCTGTGAAGCCACGGCAACCCCTTTCATGGAAGGTGCCAACCTGAGCGATTATCGAACAATAAGAGGACAGTTAGTATTGTACACGGTCCGCTTATAGCGGATTTTTTTATTGTTCCTGTTTTATTTGATTTATGGTAGTTGTAAACAATAGAAAACAAAGGAGAACAAAATGGACAAGAGATTATTTACTTCAGAGTCAGTGACAGAAGGACATCCGGACAAGGTCTGCGATGCCATTTCAGATGCCATCTTAGATGCCTGCATGGCGCAGGATCCAATGAGCCGTGTAGCCTGCGAGACAGCCTGCTGTACAGGCTTTGTTCTTGTGACAGGTGAGCTTACAACAAAGGCGACACTTGATATCCCTGCTATCGTGCGTGAGACAGTTAACGAGATTGGATACAACGATGCAAAGACAGGCTTTGACGGCAATACATGTGCGGTTATGGTAGCACTTGACCGGCAGTCAGCCGATATCGCGATGGGTGTTGACAAAGCACTTGAAGCCAAAGAAGGAAAGCTCACAGACGAGCTTGATACAGGTGCCGGTGACCAGGGTATGATGTTTGGTTATGCATCAAACGAGACAGAGGAGCTTATGCCATATCCAATCAGCCTTGCACACAAATTGGCACTTCAGCTGACAAAGGTACGAAAAGACGGCACACTCAAATATTTGAGACCGGACGGAAAAACACAGGTATCCGTAGAGTATGATGAGAACGGCAAACCGGTTCGCCTGGAGGCTGTTGTATTATCAACACAGCATGATGAGGATGTAACGCAGGAGCAGATTCATGCCGACATCAAGAAATACGTGTTCGACCCGATTCTTCCAAAAGAGTTAGTTGATGACAAGACCAAATATTTCATCAATCCGACAGGCCGATTCGTAATCGGTGGACCACACGGTGATGCAGGTCTGACAGGACGTAAAATCATCGTTGACACATACGGCGGATATGCGCGTCACGGCGGCGGCGCATTCTCAGGTAAGGACTGCACGAAGGTGGACCGTTCTGCAGCTTATGCAGCACGTTATGTTGCCAAAAATATCGTGGCAGCAGGCCTTGCAGACAAATGTGAGATTCAGCTTTCTTACGCAATCGGTGTTGCGCAGCCAACTTCCGTTATGGTTGATACATTCGGCACAGGAAAGATTTCGGATGAGAAGCTTGTTGAAATCGTTCGCGAGAACTTTGACCTTCGTCCGGCAGGCATCATCAAGATGTTAAATCTGCGTCAGCCAATCTACAAACAGACAGCTGCTTACGGACATTTCGGTAGAAACGACTTAGACCTTCCGTGGGAGAAAACAGATAAAGTTGACGTACTCAAAAAAGTACTTGCATAGTTATGATTATGGCGAGGAGGCCCGGTGAATACCGGGCCTTTTATTATGCGGAAATCTTTTTATCCCTTTTCCTTGCGATAAGGATGCGAAAAAGTTATACTGATAAAGGAAGTATTTTTGAATAAACAGTGGAAGAATTTCCGTTTGCAACGAGGATAATCATATGGCATTTACCCATTTACATGTGCATACAGAATACAGCCTGCTCGATGGCTCCAACAAAATAAAAGAATGTGTCAAGCGTGTCAAGGAGCTCGGTATGGATAGCTGCGCAATCACAGACCATGGCGTCATGTATGGTGTGATTGATTTTTATAATGCGGCAAATGAAGCAGGCATCAAGCCGATTCTTGGATGTGAGGTTTATGTTGCGCCCAATTCAAGGCACGATCGGGAATTAACAGGTGGCGAGGACAGATATTACCACCTTGTTCTGCTTGCCGAAAACAACGTGGGTTATGCCAATTTGATGAAGATTGTCAGCCGCGGTTTTACGGAAGGCTATTACTACAAACCACGTGTCGATATGGAAGTGCTAAATGAGTTCCATGAGGGTATCATTGCGCTTTCAGCATGTCTGGCCGGTGAGGTGCAGCGGTACATCATGAAAGGGCTCATTGATACGGCCGACGAGGTTGCCAAAAAGTACCTTGACTGTTTTGGGGAAGGCAACTTTTTCTTAGAGCTTCAGGACCATGGACTGAGTGAGCAGCAGACAGTGAATATGGAGCTGCTCTCCATGAGTAAGCGCCTTGGCATTCCGCTCGTTTGTACCAATGATGTGCATTATACGTATGCCGAGGATGAAAAGCCACATGATATCCTGCTTTGTATCCAGACCGGCAAAAAGGTGACGGATACAGACCGTATGCGTTATGAGGGCGGTCAGTACTATATCAAGAGTGAAGCGGAAATGCGCGCGCTTTTCCCATATGCGCTCGAGGCAATTGAAAACACACAAAAAATTGCCGACAGATGCCATGTGGACATCGAATTCGGTGTGACCAAGCTTCCAAAGTTTGAAGTGCCGGCGGGGTATGATTCCTGGACGTATTTAAATAAATTGTGTGATGACGGACTCAAAGAGCGTTACCCTGATGATGACGGTACATTAAAAGCGCGTCTTGATTATGAGCTTTCCACCATCCGAAATATGGGCTATGTCGATTACTTCCTCATCGTGTGGGATTTTATCAACTATGCAAGAGAGCATGACATCATGGTTGGTCCGGGGCGTGGTTCGGCAGCGGGAAGTATCGTTTCGTATTGCCTTAAGATTACGAATATCGACCCGATCCGCTACAATCTGCTGTTTGAGCGGTTCCTCAATCCGGAGCGTGTATCCATGCCCGATATCGATATCGATTTTTGCTTCGAACGCAGAGGGGAAGTCATCGATTATGTGGGGCGCAAGTACGGCGCAGATAAGGTCGTGCAGATTGTGACCTTCGGTACGATGGCAGCCAAGGGTGTCATCAGGGATGTCGGACGTGTGATGGATTTGCCGTATGCGTATGTCGATTCCATTTCCAAAATGATACCGAATGAACTGAACATCACAATCGATAAAGCGCTGGAGATGAATCCGGAATTCCGCGCACTGTATGAATCGGAGGAGCAGGTGAAGTTCCTGATTGATATGTGTAAAAGACTCGAGGGTCTTCCGAGACATACATCCATGCATGCCGCGGGTGTCGTCATCTGCCAGAAGCCGGCTGACGAATTTGTACCGCTGTCAAGGGGCTCAGATGGCGCTATCACGACGCAGTTTACGATGACGACAATTGAACGGCTCGGCCTGTTAAAAATGGATTTCTTAGGCCTTCGTACGCTGACGGTCATTCAAAATGCAACAAAGCTTGTCGAAAAAAGTCAGGGCGTTAAATTGGATATAGACCATATCGATTTCAATGATGCCAAGGTTCTGGCATCAATCGGAACCGGAAAAACAGACGGTGTGTTCCAGCTTGAAAGTGCCGGCATGAAATCATTCATGAAGGAGCTAAAGCCACAGTCGCTTGAAGATATTATCGCGGGTATTTCCCTCTACAGACCGGGTCCGATGGACTTTATCCCAAAATATATCAAGGGAAAAGAGAATGCAAACGCAGTCACGTACCTTTGCCCGCAATTAAAGCCGATTTTGGAGCCGACGTACGGCTGTATCGTTTACCAGGAGCAGGTTATGCAGATTGTGCGGGAGCTCGGTGGATATACCCTCGGACGAAGCGACCTCGTACGCCGTGCCATGAGTAAGAAAAAACAGGATGTCATGGAAAAAGAGCGCGCAAACTTTGTATATGGTAACGAAGAAGAAGGCGTACCTGGCTGTGTTTCCAGGGGGATTCCGGAAGAAATTGCATCGACCATCTACGATGAGATGATGGATTTTGCAAAGTATGCCTTCAACAAATCCCATGCAGCTTGTTATGCGGTTGTCTCTTATCAGACGGCGTACCTTAAATACTACTATCCGGTGGAATATATGGCAGCACTCATGACAAGTGTCATCGATAACATCGGAAAAGTGGCGGAGTATATTATCTCGAGCCGCGCGATGGGCATTCAGATTTTGCCTCCGGATGTCAATGAAGGAGAGGCACTGTTTTCTGTTTCGGATGGAAGCATCCGCTATGCGCTCACCGCAATCAAAGGCGTTGGGCGTGCTGTCGTGGAAGCGATTATCGCAGAGCGCGGGCTTGGTGGCAAATTTACGAGCCTAAAGGATTTTATCACGCGTATGTCAGGTACAGATGTCAACAAGCGGCTGATTGAAAATTTCATCAAAGCCGGTGCGTTTGACAGCATGGGTAACCGCAGACAGCTCATGAGCGTCTATGAGAAAATCATGGACAGTGCCGTAAAAGACCGCAAAAACAATCTGGCCGGTCAGATGAGTCTGTTTGACTTAGTGGATGATTCGCAGAAGGAAACGTTTGACATTTCGCTGCCGGATGTGCCGGAGTTTGATAAAGAGCAGCTCCTTGCATATGAAAAGGAAGTGGCAGGCATCTATATCAGCGGACATCCGCTTGAGGGATATGCAGACCTTCTTGCCAAACGAAGCACGGTCAAAAGTGCAGACTTTTTGATTGATGAAGAAAGTGGTGTAATCCATATCCCGGATGGAAAAGAAGTGACCATCGGCGGTATGATTGCGGATAAAAAAATCAAATATACAAAAAATGATAAAGTAATGGCATTTGTGACATTAGAAGACTTATACGGTGTCATTGAAGTGGTCGTCTTTCCAAAGGATTACGAGCGCAATGCCATGAATCTCACCGTTGATAATAAAGTGTTTGTCACAGGGCGCGTGCAGGCGGACGACGAAAAAGACGGAAAGCTGATTGCATCGCGTATTGTCAAATTTGAGGATATGCCAAAGACATTGTGGCTTCAATTTGAAAACAAACAAGACTATGAGGCAAAGCAGGAAGCATTCCATGAGATTGTCAAAGAATCCGAGGGCGGCGACATAGTTGCGATCGTGCTCAAGGACACAAAGCAGTTTAAAAAACTGCCGCCAAATTGTAATGTGAATGCAAATGAAGAACTGCTGGATGCGTTCAGGACACTCCTCGGAGAAGAAAATGTGAAGCTAGTATATTGAAAAAACGCGAAAAAAGCGGTACAATGAGTGCGCAAGACATGGGAGGATGAACATGGCGAAAGAGATTAAGACAATTGGCGTTTTGACAAGTGGTGGTGATGCACCGGGTATGAATGCTGCCATTCGTGCAGTTGTTCGTAAAGCACTTGCAAACGGCGTGAAAGTAAAAGGAATCAAAAAAGGATATCAGGGTCTTCTCAATGAGGAAATCGTTGATATGGAAAAGAGAGACGTTTCCGATATTATCCAGAGAGGCGGTACCATCCTTGGAACTGCCAGATGTTCCGAGTTCCGCACGGAGGAAGGACAGCAGAAGGGCGCAGATATTTGCCGCAAGCACGGCATTGACGGTATCGTCGTAATCGGCGGAGACGGTTCATATCGCGGTGCACAGGCACTTTCAAAGCACGGCATCAATACCATCGGTCTTCCGGGAACGATCGACCTTGACATTTCCTGTACAGATTATACGATTGGATTTGATACGGCAATCAATACAGCGATGGATGCAATTGACCGCGTCCGTGATACATCTTCATCACACGAGAGATGCAGTATCATTGAAGTAATGGGACGTAATGCCGGTTACATCGCACTGTGGTGTGGTGTTGCCAACGGTGCAGAGGATATCCTGCTTCCGGAAAAATACGATTACAACGAGCAGGAAATCATCAATAACATCATCAACAACCGTAAGCGCGGAAAAAAACACCACATCATTATCAATGCAGAGGGCATCGGACATTCCACTTCTATGGCACGCCGTATTGAGGCTGCCACAGGTGTCGAGACGCGTGCAACCATCTTAGGATACATGCAGCGCGGTGGAAATCCAACTTGTAAGGATCGTTTTTATGCATCGATTATGGGTGCATATGCGGCAGATATTCTGTGCGAGGGCAAAACGAACCGCGTTGTTGCATATCACGGCGGAGAATTCGTTGATTTCGATATTGACGAAGCACTTGCAATGGAAAAACAGATTCCGGAATATCAGTATGCGGTTAGCCGTGCACTCAGCCTATAGGAGACTTTGCAGCATGTATTGCTGCGGGATACCGGCGATTATTTAGAAGGGAGAGCCTGGCGCGATGCGTCAGGCTTTATTATATGATTACATCGACAGCAAATGCAAAAGTAAAAAACATCATTCAACTGTGTTCCAAAGCGAAGGTGCGCAAAGAACAGAATGCGTATGTCGTCGAAGGCATCCGGATGTTTCGTGAAGCACCAAGAGAGAGCATTCTGGAAATTTACATGACAGAAGCAATTTGCAGAAAAGAAAATCTCTCCGGGTGTTTTTCCTGGGGGATTCCGACCGAACTCGTTTCTGAGGACGTTATGCGACATATGAGCGACACACAGACACCGCAGGGGATATTGTGCGTTCTGAAAAAACCGGACCACGATTTTGACCAAAAGTTAGCAGAGGGTAAAGGAATCTGGCTTATTTTGGAAGACATTCAGGATCCCGGAAATCTCGGCACAATCCTTCGGACGGCAGAAGGAGCGGGTGTAAAGGGCATTGTGATGAGCAAAGGTACGGTGGACATTTTTAATCCCAAAACGATCCGCTCTACAATGGGGTCCATCTACCGCGTTCCGTTCTGGTATGTGACAGAGCTTGATTATACGATTGAAAAGTTAGCGGAGGTTGACATTCCAACCTATGCGGCACACCTAAACGGAAAGAAATATTATGATGAGTACAACTACAAAAACGGCTGCGCATTTCTGATTGGAAACGAAGGAAACGGACTGCGGGAGGAGACGGCCGGGAAGGCAGAAAACCTTCTCAAAATCCCGATGGAAGGACAGTTGGAATCCTTGAATGCGGCGATGGCAGCAGGCATTTTAATGTACGAAGCAAAAAGACAGATGCGCAAATAGATGAGGATTATATAGGAGGGAAATCATGAAAGTAGGATTTATCGGACTTGGCAATATGGCATCGGCGATGATTGGCGGAATTACCGGCAAGGGAATTTTGCCGGCAGGTGATATTCTGGGTGCGAGCAAAAGCAGTGAGAGTGTGGAAAAAGCCGTGAAGGCATTTGGAATCACAGGAATGCAGGATAACCACGAGGTGGCAAAGCAAGCAGATATCCTCATTTTATCGGTGAAACCGCAGATGTACGCAGATGTGATTGCATCGATTAAAGACGATGTGAAAGAGGATGTCATTTTTGTCAGCATTGCACCGGGCAAGACGATGCAATGGCTTTCTGAGCAGTTTGGAAAGGTATTAAAAATTGTCCGTTGCATGCCAAACACACCGGCTCTGGTCGGAGAGGGCTGCACAGGCGTATGCCATAATGAAAAAGTTAGCGAAGGCGAATTTTGTGAAGTGATGAAGCTTCTTGGAAGCTTCGGAAAGGCAATTGAGGTTCCGGAGCATCTGATGGATACGGTTGTCGGCGTGAGCGGAAGTTCTCCTGCTTATGTATTCATGTTTATCGAAGCAATGGCCGATGCAGCAGTTGCAGATGGCATGCCAAGGAAGCAGGCATACGAATTTTCTGCTCAAGCAGTACTGGGCAGTGCGAAGATGGTGCTTGAGACCGGCAAGCATCCGGGTGAATTAAAAGATATGGTATGCTCTCCGGGCGGAACCACAATAGAAGGTGTAACGGTACTCGAAAAATCGAATTTACGCAGTGCCGTAATTGAAGCCCAAAGGGCTGTTACAGCCAAGTCTAAAAACATGTAAATAAAACTATATTAGCGAGTTTGTTTGGAACAATGCCCCAAAATTTGACAAATATGAATCGTTCTGCTACTATAGTGCTTGTACCTAGTTAACAATTCTGTAATATTTGAAACAAATTTGAAATATTAATGGAAAGAATTAACAGATATCAGTAATGGAGGATTCACATGGACAAGACAAACGGTAAGCCGCTTGGCAAGCTGCTTTTGCTCGGGATTATATCCATAGCACTATGTAACTTGCGTCCTGTTTGTGCATATGCCGATACACTCGATTCACTTCGGGCAGGCGCTTCCAAACAGTTGATTAGCGGTGATGCTGCGTTGCTTGACGATGCAGATCATGAAGCATCCGAAATGGATGGACTTGATCTGACAGCAGGTGCGGGAACAACGATTGCAGAGGCGGGCGCCAATGCGGATCAGATCGTGCTTGAGCCGGTCGTTGAGTATATCATGGCGAATGTAAATGACGCTGTCAACGTAAGACAGGAACCAAACGAAGAATCCGAAACAGTTGGGAAACTCTTTAAAAACTGTGGAGGCGAGCTCCTTGCATCAGAGAATGGATGGAGCAGGATCAAAAGTGGTAATGTAGAGGGCTGGGTAAAGGATGAATATCTTTTATTTGGTGAGCAGGCGCAGGCGCTTCGAGAAGAAGTCGGTTCTCTGAAAGCCACAATTCAGACAGATGCACTTCGTGTGCGCAAAGACGCTACAGAGGATTCAGGTGTCTACAAACTCGTGAAAAATGGCGATAAAATGACTGTCGTTGACCAGACAGAGGATGGCTGGGTAGCCGTTCAGGTTGATGAAGATACAGTCGGTTATGTCAGTGCAGAATATGTCGACGTGGAGTTTAAGGTCGATACAGGTAAGACAAAACAGGAAATTGCAGATGAGGAGCGTGCAAAGGAGCTTAAGAAGCTTTCCAAAAACCGTGGAGCAGTTTCAACCAGTGTTTCAGATGTACAGCTTCTTGCGGCACTCGTACAGTGCGAAGCAGGCTCGCAGCCATACGAAGGCAAGCTTGCTGTTGCTGCAGTTGTCATGAACCGTGTAAGAAGCGGTGCTTACCCAAACAGTATTGTCGGCGTTATCACACAGCCGGGTCAGTTCCCGCCGGCTACAAACGGCTCGGTTGCCAGTGTGGCAGCAAGAGGCGCAAGCAGCTCGTGCATGCAGGCGGCGCAGGCAGCAGTGAACGGTGCCACAAACGTTGGCGGTGCATGTCACTTCGGACGAGTCGGCAAAGCACCGGGTATTGTCATCGGGGCACACGTATTTTATTAAGATATATTTAAAGGCGAAACGAAATGTTTCGCCTTTTTTATGGAAACGAGAAAAATGGACATCACAGACACCATTCGCCATATTTCACGTAATTTTCACATTTATTACCACTTTTGCATCTTTTCAAGCTTCATAAAATATAGTATGATATGGGTGTCTGAAAAATCGTTTCAGACGCCATACAAATGGAAAGGAGCGTATGTTATGACAAATGGTTCTTTTGACCAACAGCTTGCTTTATGGCTCGTCCTTTTGGTTGTATTTCTTGTAATCGAAATCGCGACGATGGGACTGACTACCATATGGTTTGCAGCAGGGGCCGTTGTCGCTACACTGCTCGCTTTGGCACATGCACCATTTTGGTTACAGCTGATTGCATTTCTGCTTGTATCAATGGTGATGCTGATATTTACAAGGCCGGTTGCAGTGAAGTACTTTAACAGAGACAGAGTACGCACAAACGTTGAGAGCATGATTGGCAAAGAAGCAATCGTTGTCTACGAGGTTGATAATTTGCAGGGCCTGGGCAGAGTCATAGTAGGGGGCCAGGAATGGTCAGCCCGCTCAACGCAAAACGATATCAAGATTCCGGTAGGAGCGGTTGGAATTGTAAAAGCGATTGACGGTGTCAAACTGATTATTGAAGAAAGAAAAGAGGGAAATTAAATGGTATACGTAATTATTGTTGCATTAGTGATTATCGTTGCAGTTCTGATGAGCTGTATCGTAATCGTTCCACAGGCACATGCATACATTGTTGAACGTCTTGGTGCATATCAGGGCACATGGTCAGTAGGTCTTCACATCAAGATGCCATTCTTCGACAAGATTGCCAAAAAGGTCAATTTAAAAGAGCAGGTTGTAGACTTTCCGCCACAGCCGGTTATCACAAAGGATAACGTTACGATGAGAATTGATACCATCGTATTTTTCCAGATTACAGATCCGAGAGCATATGCGTACGGTGTTGAGAATCCGCTTATGGCGATTGAGAACTTAACAGCGACGACACTTCGTAACATCATCGGTGAGATGGAGCTCGACCAGACACTTACATCACGTGAGATTATCAATACCAAGATGAGTACAACGCTTGATATCGCGACAGACCCATGGGGTATCAAGGTGAACCGTGTAGAGCTCAAGAACATCATTCCTCCGGCAGCGATTCAGGATGCAATGGAGAAACAGATGAAAGCAGAGCGTGAACGTCGTGAAGCCATTCTTCGTGCAGAGGGTGAGAAGAAATCTACCATCCTTGTTGCCGAAGGTAAAAAGGAATCAGCAATCCTGGAAGCTGAGGCTGAGAAGCAGTCAGCAATCCTTCGCGCAGAAGCACAGAAAGAGAAAACAATCCGCGAGGCAGAAGGTGAGGCTGAGGCGATTCTTAAGGTACAGCAGGCAAGTGCAGACGGTATCCGCATGTTAAAGGAGGCTGGTGCTGATCAGGCAGTTCTTCAGATTAAGAGCTTAGAGGCATTTGAGAAAGCAGCAGACGGACAGGCTACCAAGATCATCATTCCATCAGACCTTCAGGGGCTTGCAGGACTTGCGACAAGTATCAAAGAGGTGTTAAAGTAATTTAACCATGTAATCATGAGAAACAAGGCGGTTTTCGGGGTACGGAAACCGTCTTTTGCACTAGGAGGAGAGACATGAGTACAGTCGATTTAAAAGGACGTCATTTTTTAAAGCTTTTGGATTATACACCGGAGGAGATTACATATTTAATCGATTTGGCGGCAGATTTGAAAGCAAAAAAGAAAAAAGGAGAGCTTCATGACACCCTTCGCGGTAAAAATGTAGCGCTTATTTTTGAAAAGACAAGTACAAGAACACGTTGTTCATTTGAAGTAGCGGCAAATGATCTTGGTATGGGCTCGACATACTTAGACCCGAGCGGTTCCCAGATTGGAAAGAAAGAGAGCATAGCAGATACTGCCAGAGTGCTTGGACGTATGTATGACGGAATCGAATACCGCGGATTCGAACAGGAAATCGTGGAAGAGCTTGCAAAATATGCCGGTGTCCCAGTGTGGAACGGACTGACGAACGAGTTCCATCCGACGCAGATGTTGGCTGACCTTTTGACGATTCGTGAGCACTTTGGAAGAATCAAAGGAATCACCGTGGCATACATGGGTGATGCCAGATACAACATGGGTAATTCCTGGATGGTAACGTGTGCAAAGATGGGAATGAACTTTGTGGCATGTGCGCCAAAAGCATATTTCCCGGCTCCGGAGCTCGTGAAAACATGTGAGGACATTGCGGCGCAGACAGGTGCGACCATTACGCTGACGGAAGATGCAATGGAAGGCACAAAGGGCGCTGATGTCATTTATACAGATGTATGGGTATCGATGGGAGAGCCTGACGAAGTCTGGGAGAGCCGAATCAGAGAGCTTTCGCCATATCAGGTCAATCAAAAGCTCATGGACAACGCAGGAGAGCAGGCTATCTTTATGCATTGTCTGCCGGCGTTCCATGATTTGAAGACAAAGATCGGAAAAGAAAAAGGTCAGCAGTACGGCTTTACGGAGCTTGAGGTAACGGATGAGGTGTTTGAATCAGACAGAAGCGTTGTGTTTGACGAAGCTGAAAACCGCATGCATACCATTAAGGCTGTTATGGCTGCAACACTTGGAGCCTAGTGATGAAAACAAAAATTTTGACCAAACTAACAGAGAGCAATAACTATATTTCCGGACAGGAATTGTGTGCGGAATTTGGCGTATCACGCACAGCGGTATGGAAAGTCATGAATCAGTTAAAAGAGGAAGGCTATGTGATTGAATCCATACCAAATAAAGGCTATAAGCTTGTCAGTAAGCCGGACATTTTGTCTAAAAATGAGATAGAGAGCGGACTTCATACAAACTGGGCGGGCAAAAAGCTTTACTACTTTGAAGAGACGGGCTCAACGAATGACGACGCCAAACGGTTTGCAGCTCAGGGCGATGCACATGGAACGCTCGTCGTTTCCGATAAGCAGAATGCCGGAAGGGGCAGGCGCGGAAGAGAATGGGTTTCAATCAAAGGCGACAATGTGTATTTTTCCATTGTATTAAGGCCTGATATGTCACCGGCCAAAGCAAGTATGCTGACGCTCGTCATGGCGCTTGCTGTCGCAAATGCAATCTGCGATGTCACAGGTCTTTGCGCGCGTATCAAGTGGCCGAACGATATTGTAGTGAACCGCAAAAAGGTATGTGGCATGCTCACAGAGATGACAGCAGAGCTGGCGTATATTCATGAGGTTGTCATTGGTGTCGGCATCAATATCAACCAGGTTGATTTTCCGGATGAAATCAAGGAGACGGCATCATCGCTTTATTTGGAAAGTGGTCAAAAAATCATGCGAAGCAAACTTTTGCAAAGCTGTATCACGTACTTTGAGCGATATTATGATTTATTTATGCAGACACAGGAGTTGTCCGGACTTATGGAAGAGTACAATGCGATGCTGGTCAATCTCGATGCGGGCGTCAAGGTGCTTGATCCAAAAGGGGAATTTCAAGGAATTTCCAGAGGAATCGACGCGCAGGGACAGCTTCTTGTGGAGCATGACGGTGTGACGGAAGCAGTGTATGCCGGCGAAGTGTCTGTCAGAGGATTTTACGGATACGTATAAGCCACTTTTAGGAGGATTCATGAACAAAGATATCGAGCAGACGACGGTGCTGTGTGGTGCCAATGCCTACGAACAGAAGTATTATTTTAATGAGATGTATTCCGGACTTCCGGAATCAATCAAGGAGGAGCTTAGAATCATCTGTGTACTGTTTACGCAGGAGATAGGCGGCATGTTTTCCATTGTCTTTGACAAGGAGGGCAATGTAGAAATTGTGACAGATGCGGCGGAAGAAGATATTCTCTATGATGAGATTGGAAGCGGGCTCCTCGTAGCGGAGGTGCGTCGCCATAAACAGGATTTATTTGAATCACTTCGTATGTATTACAGAGCAGTTATCTTAAAAGAAGATATCAGCGCTTTGATAGAGGAAGAAGAAAATTAGGATAAGCTAACAAAGGTGTCGAAAAAGCTTGTCTGTGGAGGAATCGAAATGATATTGGTCATTGATGTAGGAAACACAAATATTACGTTTGGTGTATACCAGGAAAAAGCGCTTGAGACAACATTCCGTGTGACAACCAAAATCCCGCGTACTTCTGATGAGTACGGATTTACGGTAAGGGAGCTTTTGCGCAACAACAATATCTCTTCAAAGGAGATAGAGGGCTGCATTATCGCGAGCGTTGTTCCGAATGTGATGCATGCGCTCGTCAATGCGATTAAACGGTATATTGGCGTGGAACCGCTCATTGTCGGACCGGGAATTAAGACGGGCATCAAGATTGTGAGCGAAAATCCAAAAGAGACCGGAGCAGACAGAATTGTTGATGCGGTAGCTGCTTATGAACTGTATGGCGGACCGATTCTGGTGCTTGATTATGGTACTGCAACGACGTACGACCTGATTGATCAGGATGGAAATTTTGGTGTGTGCATTATTGCGCCGGGTATTGGCATCTCGGCAAAGGCACTTTGGGAGGATGCAGCAAAGCTTCCGCAGATTGAGATCAAAAAACCGGAATCCATTCTTGCAAGCACGACCGTTACGAGTATGCAGGCAGGTCTTGTGTACGGACAGATCGGTCAGACAGAGTATATCATTAATCGTGTAAAACGGGAATCCGGCTTTGACAACCTGAAGGTCGTTGCTACCGGTGGTCTGGGACGTATCATTGCAGATGCAACCGATACAATCGATGAGTACAATGCGACCCTGACGCTGGAAGGTCTTCGCATTCTTTATGAGAAAAATGCAGGAAAGAAGAAATGAAACAGTTAACGATAGGAGACAGGACTTTTGCACATCCGTTTATTTTGGCTCCGATGGCAGGTGTAACAGACCTGCCATTTCGTGTCATTTGCAGCGAGCTTGGCGCAGACCTTTGCGGCATGGAAATGGTGAGTGCAAAAGCCATTTATTTTAACAACAAAAATACAATGGACCTGATGGAAATTCATCCGGAGGAGGCACCTGTGTCACTTCAGCTGTTCGGCTCTGATGCGGATATCATCAGTGAGATGGCAAAGAGAATCGAGGAAAGACCGTTTGCGATACTCGATATCAACATGGGCTGTCCTGTGCCAAAGGTCGTGAACAATGGCGAAGGCTCCGCACTCATGAAACAGCCAAAGCTTGTCGAGGAGATCGTGACAAAGACGGTGAAGGCAATCAGCAAACCGGTCACCATCAAGATCAGAAAAGGCTTTGACGATGCGCATGTCAATGCGGTCGAGATTGCAAAGATTGCGGAAGCGAGCGGCGCGGCAGCAGTGACTGTGCATGGCAGGACGAGAGAGCAGTACTACGCCGGGCAGGCGGACTGGGAGATTATCAGACAGGTCAAGGAGGCAGTGAAAATTCCGGTAATCGGAAATGGTGATGTCACAGATGTTGATAGCGCGATAAGGCTTATGGACGAGACAGGCTGTGATGGCGTGATGGTCGGAAGAGCTGCAAGGGGGAATCCTTGGATTTTTGCGCAGCTTCGCGCGTATGCGGAGACGGGCGAGAAGATAGCGGGACCAACGAAGCAGGAAATTATAGAGGTCATCATGAAGCATGCGGACCTTCAGATGGCATACAAAGGCGAGTATACCGCGGTTCGAGAGATGCGTAAGCACATTGCCTGGTATACGGGCGGACTGCCACATTCCGCAGCGCTTCGCAGAAAAGTCAATGAGATTGATTCGATGGATGAATTAAGGGAGATGATTCTTCATATATAGTGTTAAATACCCTTTGGGAGAACTTATGGGGAACATGATCTATTTATATACCTATGAGGGGCGAGGCGAAAGAAGGCTGTCGATGGAGCGTGAGGCCATTTGTGAGCCGCAACGAATCAATATTGTGGGGATGGAGATTGTCGGATGCCGCGTTCCGTTTTCCCGCGCATATTTGGAAGAAGTACAAAAGAGTTTCCGGAAAAGGAAGCTCTTTTTTTTGTGGCTGTCCATTTGTTCTGCATTCCGCAAACAAAACGAACTTACGAGAGAAATAAAAAGAATGATGCAGCAGGGGCGCATAGGTGAATTATGTGAGATTGATGCAAAGTATTACAGAAAGTATGCGAAAGCGTATCTGCTTGCGCAGTATGACTGGGCGCGTACAGAAAAATGGGCAATCCTCTGTTCGCCGCAATTCGATGGAGCGATGGTGAGCGATTTTATTACAGCTTGCAAGCCCAAAGTAAAGGAAATCATTCTTGTCGGAAGCAGGTTGTTTGACCCGGAACTCATGACCTATCAGGAGGAGACGGGAATCCTGATTTCGAAGACGGATGAATGCGAAATGATACAGGATTGCCGGCTGATTTTGGATGGAAGTGAGGGAGGAAGCAGCTTATTGCGATACGTGCCGGATGTGTGCACCTTTATCGATTTGTCTCAGGATGTGATGAAACGAAGGCGGATTATGCGTAAGAGTGCGCAAATACAGTACATTTCCCTAGGCAAATTCCTTGACAGACACTTTCGATTTGGGCTATAATATCTTAGCTATTGGCATTAGCTGGCATTGGCCAGAGAAAGAAGGAAAAAGATGGAAGCAAAGAAAAATATCTTAACCTACGAAGGACTCAAGAAATATGAGGAAGAGCTCGAACACCTTAAAGTCGTAACACGTAAGGAGATTGCTCAAAAAATCAAAGAAGCGAGAGCGCAGGGTGACTTGTCAGAGAATGCTGAGTATGATGCAGCGAAAGATGAGCAGCGCGATATCGAAGCTCGTATTGAAGAACTCGAGAAAATCTTAAAGAACGCAGAAGTCGTTGTTGAGGATGAAGTTGATCTCGATAAGATTAACATCGGATGTAAAGTTAAAATCAAAGATTTAGAATTAAATCAGGAATTTTCATATAAAATCGTTGGTTCGACAGAGGCGAACAGTTTAAAAGGAAAAATCTCAAATGAGTCACCGGTTGGTCATGCTTTAATCGGCTCTAAAATTGGTGACGTTGTGGAAGTTGAGACACCGGCAGGTGTACTCAAATATGAAGTACTTGAGATTCAGAGAGCAGGAGAATAATCATGGCAGATAATAACAAGCAGGGAAAGGGCGAAAAGGAGCAGGACTTAAATCAGCTGTTAAAGGTCCGCCGCGAGAAGCTTGCTAATTTGCAGGAAGCGGGAAAAGATCCTTTCGTGATTACAAAATACGATGTGACGCATCACAGCATGGAGGTCAAGGACCTTTACAATGCACATGAGGCAGAAGTACTTGCAGGCAGAGAAGAAGTAAACGTAGATGGTCTTGATGAGGAAGCTGCGAAGGATGCAATCAATGCAGATTACAACGAGAGAAGAGCCATCATGGATGCAAACCCAATTAATGTATGTATCGCCGGACGTATGATGTTCAAGCGTGTGATGGGAAAAGCATCTTTCTGTAACATCCGCGATTTACAGGGTACTATCCAGGTATATGTGGCAAGAGACCAGATTGGCGAAGACGTTTATGCTGATTTTAAGAAATCGGATATCGGAGATATTTACGGTGTCAAAGGATATGCATTCAGAACCAAGACAGGTGAGATTTCAATCCATGCCTGTGAGATGACACTTCTTTCCAAATCGCTTCAGGTATTGCCGGAGAAGTTCCATGGCATGACAGATACAGACATGCGTTACCGTCAGAGATATGTCGACCTGATTATGAACGAGGAAGTGAAAGATACATTTATCAAACGTTCCAAAATCATCAGCACAATCCGTAAATTCCTTGACGCACAGGGATTTATGGAGGTGGAGACACCGATGCTTGTCGCAAATCCGGGTGGCGCGGCAGCCAGACCTTTTGAGACACATTTCAACGCACTTGATGAGGACTTAAAGCTTCGTATTTCGCTGGAGCTTTACTTAAAGAGACTCATCGTTGGCGGTCTGGAGAGAGTGTATGAGATTGGACGAGTGTTCCGTAATGAAGGACTTGATACAAGACACAATCCGGAGTTTACACTCATGGAGTTATACCAGGCTTATACAGATTACAATGGTATGATGGACCTGACAGAGAATATGTACAGACATATCGCGCAGGAGGTGCTTGGCACGACAACCATCACATACCAGGGCATTGAGATGGATCTTGGCAAACCATTTGAGCGTATCACAATGGTGGATGCCGTTAAGAAATATGCAGGTATCGATTTCAACGAAATCCCTGATACAGAGGCTGCCAAAGCAATCGCAAAAGATAAAGGAATTGAGTTTGAGGATTGGCATACAAAGGGCCATATCTTGAATCTCTTCTTTGAGGAGTATGTGGAGGAGCACTTAATCCAGCCAACATTCGTTATGGATCATCCGATAGAGATATCTCCTCTGACAAAGAAAAAACCGGGTGCACCGGAATATGTGGAACGTTTTGAGATGTTCATGAACGGATGGGAAATGTGTAATGCATACTCAGAGCTTAACGATCCTATCGATCAGAGAGAGCGTTTCGCACTTCAGGATGCCAATGCCGGTATGCCACCAACAGGCGGTATTGGATATGGTATCGACAGACTTTGCATGTTGATGACAGACAGCCCGGCAATCAGGGATGTGCTGCTGTTCCCGACAATGAAGACACTTGATAAATAATTCCTTGATTTTGCTGGGCTTGCGGGGTGTTAAAACCTACGCCATACGCCAATCGTACGCCAAACGATGTAAAATTTAAGAAAAATGATGCTTATGGAAGTGGCAATATGATATAATAACCTCACTAGATAGAAATATCTGGTGAGGTTTTTATTATAAAGAAAAAGATATAATGAAGAATTAGCAACGTGAAAGTGAAATTGCGAAGGAGCGACTGCAAATGAATTATGACAAGTGGAAAGAGCATCTTGAGATAAGAAGTGATTGTAGTTCTTTTATAACCCATTTAACCAGAAGGAGTAAGTACGGAAATGCTTTACAAACGCTAATAAAAATTCTTAATGAAAAGACTATTTGGGGGTCAACAAATTATCAAGAAAAAAGTGGGTTTATTATTGGAAATACGCCTGCGACATGTTTTCAAGATATCCCATTGGTAGCGTTAGCAGAAAATATAAAATATGAGGAACAGAAAGAAAATCAGCGTCGAGAAAAATTTGCTGAAATTGCAGAAATGGATATAGGTGATGTGGCTGTTGATTTTCGATATGAAGCGTTTGGTATTATGATAGATAAATGTGAAGCTTTTAGAAAAGGCGTTTATCCTGTTTTTTACGGTTTAAAAGAAGAATTGCAACAAATGCTTCCTAAAGAAGAGTATTGGCGTATTGTTAGTATGAATCTGAATGATTCAAAAGCACTTATTGATTGGAGTCATGAAAGAGAGTGGAGATGTAAAGGGGATTTTCACTTTGAATATAATGAAATATACATAATTGTTGGTTGTCAAAAATCTAAAGAAGAATTTATAGAATATTATGATAAGG
>JAGKTY010000077.1 GCA_021153185.1 Lachnospiraceae bacterium | reverse complement strand
TGGCAAGTCTTGTATAAAAATAGCCGTCTTCCTCAAGGGCGAACAGTTTGCCCATATGCTCTGTTGAGTCATATTTAAACGTTGTACTCTGGTAAATCGGCAAAACTCTCGCCTCACCGTTTCCCGGTTCATAACCGGATTGAATACATTTGGTTTCAATTGCGTAATTGCTCATACTTCATCTCCTATATTAAACGTAACAGCATCCCGGACTATTCATCCCAGTTATGGTATACAGCCTGTACATCATCATTTTCATCTAACAAATCAAGTGTCTTCTGAAGTGATTTGAGTGCTGCTTCATCTGTCAGCTCAACATAGGTCTGCGGAAGCATTGTAACCTCACTTGATACCATCGGAATACCTGCCTGGGCAAGCGCATCATAAACAGCCTGGAAATCATCCGGCGCTGTCAAAATTTCGTAGCTGTCCTCTTCCTCATTGAAATCCTCTGCGCCCGCATCAAGCGCTGTCATCATAAGGTCATCCGCATCCATATCACATTCTTCTTTGTCAACGATAATCTGGCCTTTTTCGTCAAACATAAATGACACACAGCCCGGTGTACCCATACTGCCGTTTCCTTTTGTAAAGGCACTTCTGACATCGGCAGCAGTACGGTTTTTGTTATCCGTTAACGTCTTTACAATGATAGCGATACCGTTTGGTCCATATCCTTCATACGTAATGTTCTCATAATTGACACTGCCTGAATCGCCTGCAGCTTTCTTGATACCTCTTTCAATCGTATCGTTTGGCATATTGTTTGCTTTTGCTTTGGCAATGACTGCTGCGAGTTTAAAGTTATTGGCCGGATCCGGACCGCCCTCTTTGACTGCGACAGCAATCTCACGTCCGATGATAGTAAAAATCTTGCCTTTTGCAGCGTCATTTTTCTCCTTTTTATGTTTAATGTTCGCAAACTTTGAATGTCCTGACATCTCTTTTCTCCTTTAATCTTGTTTCTCTATCTCTAAAGCCGCGTCTTCTTTCTTCCTTGTAATCAAAACGCGCTTTATGACTTTATCCTTGACATTAAGCGCCTTGAAATGAAAATTTTCATAATCCATCTCAAACTGCTCGCCATCTTTTGGAATCCGCTCCAAATACGAAATCATGAGTCCGCTTAATGTTTCAAACATCACCTGTTCAAATGAAATCGGCAGCTTTTCAGCAAGTTCATCCAATTTAATCAGACCGTCAACCTCATAGATATCCTGACCTTTTTTCTTGAACTGTGCATTTTCATCGTCGTACTCATCAAAAATATTGCCGACAATCTCTTCCACAATATCTTCCATCGCGACAATGCCTGCCGTCTGGCCGTATTCATCAACAACAACTGCCATATGTATTTTTTTGCTTTGCATAAAGTTAAAAAGGCTATGAATGCTTTTGGTTTCCGGAATAAACACAGCTTCTCTCATGACACCTTTACACTGCTTGAGCATGCGCTCCGCACTTTCCGGTGCATCATATAATTCACGGCAGGCATCCTTCAAATGAATGATACCGATGACGTGATCGATATTATCAATATAAACCGGATACCGGCTAAAGCTCTCATGAAGCATAGTATGCACTACCTCTTTTAACGAGCATGTCGCGTCAATGGCAAGGATGCTTCCGCGTCTCGTCATGACATCCTTTGCTTCTTTGTCGGTATACTCAAAAATATTGGCAATCATCTCCGCTTCACCGGGCTCTATCGCACCGGCATTTTGCCCTTCATTGACCATGGAAATAATCTCCTGCTCAATGACATCATCCGATTCTTTTTGCATTTTGAATTTCTTGATTTGTTTTTTCCAAAAATTGTCCTGCTTTTGTGCGGGATCGTCCATCTTGATTGGCTCCTTTTTGCTTTATTTTCTGAAAACAACTATATCATTTGTCATTCCTTTCGTCAACAATTGGCCTTATGTACCGAGTGCAAGGCTGATTAATAACGCACGGCTTACATCGTTCATGACAGGTCCATCCAAATGACATATTTTTTCTTTTAAACGTTCTTTATCAATCGTACGCAGCTGCTCGAGCAAAATAATAGAATCCTTTACCATATGATACTGTTTTGCCGACAACATTACATGCGTAGGAAGTTTTGGCTTTTGCAGTTTGGAAGTGATTGCCGCAACAATCACGGTAGGACTGTACATGTTTCCAACATCATTTTGAACAATCAGCACAGGTCTGATACCGCCCTGTTCACATCCGACAACCGGTCTTAAATCCGCATAATAAACATCTCCACGTTTCATGAATACAACCGCCTTTCTTTGATACAGTTAGCATTGCCAAATTTTAGCTGTTGTATTCAAAATCATTTATTTTTTAACAAAACCCGTAAAAAACATCGTTGTGATAGTCTTTTGAGGCTACAATTTCGCCGTCTCTGACATACACACGCGGAATGCGTTTTCCCAAATCGCATGATAGCTCAT
This sequence comes from Lachnospiraceae bacterium, assembly GCA_021153185.1. Classification (GTDB taxonomy): domain Bacteria; phylum Bacillota; class Clostridia; order Lachnospirales; family Lachnospiraceae; genus SIG333. The sequence continues at coordinate 1,343 of JAGKTY010000077.1, read as the reverse complement.
AATTAAACCGGCCTGACAGTGCGCCAAGCTCCTCTGCGGTAATGGTATTTTCGCCATCCGTTCCTATCAGTGTCACCTCATCATATTCCGCCACATCCGGAATGTTTGTGACATCCACCATAAACTGGTCCATACATACACGTCCCAAAATAGGTGCTTTTTGTCCGCGTATGAGCACGTAGCCTTTTCCGGAAAGTGTTCTTGGATACCCGTCACCGTAACCGACCGGGATGGTTGCAATTTTCATAGGGGCATCTGCCGTAAACGTCCCGCCGTAGCTTACCTGCGTTCCTTTTTCAATCTGTTTGATATAGACAATATGGCTCTTTAAGGAAAGTGCGGGCACAAGTGGAATCACATCCCTTGCTACTTCATCACTTGGCCAAAGACCGTACAGTGTTATCCCTGCTCTCACAAGATCCATATTTGCTTCCGGCAATGCGATGATTCCCGCACTGTTTGAACAGTGCTTGAGCGGAATCCGTATCTTGCATTCTTTTTGCACGCGCTCCAAAAAAACGCGGTAGGTTGCAAGCTGTGCTTTCGCATCTGAAAGATCAGCATAATCCGCTTTTGCAAAATGTGTAAAAATGCCTTCTATCTCAAGTCCCGGCAGCTTCATCACTTCTTTGATAAATGCAATGCCTTCATCATTTGGCATAATGCCGATTCTGCTCATTGCCGTATCAACCTTGATGTGAATCATCATTTTCTTGCCAAGCTTTGTCGCAGTTTCAGATAAAGCCTTCGCCTGGTCGAGCTTAAATACAGACAGCCTGATCTGATTTTGTACCATTTCTTCAAATGCATACGGAAATACATAGCCTAAGATTAAAATTGGTTTATTGATGTTGCTTTTTCGCAAAATCATCGCTTCTTCCGCTGTGGCAGTTGCAAATCCAAACAGATACGGAAGCTTCTCAAGCTCCCCTGCAATCGGAACGGCACCGTGTCCATACCCATCTGTTTTTATGACACCAATCATTTTGGTATCCGGCGAAATCACCTGATGCATCGCCTCCATATTTGCGCGTATCGCAGATAAATCGACATATGCGCATACTCTCTCATAATGATTCATGATATTCCCTTCTTTCGTCACCTAATAACTGTGGCATACAGGCAATCAGATCGCCTGCAGTCACATAAAATGCACCGTATTTTCCGGCGGCAATCTCCCCTAATAGTCCATGCAGATACATTGCAAACGCGGCCGTTTCAAACAAAGGCTTCTCTCCCGCGGCTGCGAAAAGCGCACCCATGATACCTGACAAAACATCTCCGCTTCCGGCAGTTGCAAGCGCATCATTTCCGCTTATATTATAATAAATGCGTTTTTCATC
>JAGKTY010000042.1 GCA_021153185.1 Lachnospiraceae bacterium | reverse complement strand
CCGGCTACGGCGTAGCGGTACTAAATTCGCAACAAGTTGCTCATTAAGTGCCGACGCCTCACAGGGTTTGCCATCTGATGCATATGTAGTCGCGCTGATTTTAATAGAAAAAGTCGCGCTCCTGGCGTATGGTATCAGCATGCAAATGCGCATTAGATTAAAACAATAAGTTGCGCTCCTGGCATATATGTAGTCGCGCTATTATTCGGATATTACAATGTCAAGGTGGAAGAAAATGATAGAAAAAAGCCAAAGTAGTAACCTTCTAGAGAAAGCGTATTGCAGAATGTGATGGAAAACGATTGAAAAGTACAATAGTATTCATTTCTAGAGGAGTTTATAGAAAAACAGAGTAAGATGTAATAGTAAAATAGAAAGGCAAATGTCTGGTTAAGATGAAGAATTTGAGTAAGAAGCAGAAAGTAATCGCTGTGGTGTGCGGTGTGTTGATATTGGTTGTACTTGTAGTGACAGTGTTGTTTGCTGTGTTGCGACGGAGTGATAAGGCGAAGCTGCTTGAGGCTGCGACGAAGTTAGTGAATGAGCTGGATGCGCAGGGAGTAGGCGCGCAGATGGAGCAGATGGATGCGCTTATTGCTATGTATTCGTCCGGGCAATATGAGGCGGACATGAATATTTCTCTGCGTACGCAGGCGTATCCTAAGGAGTTAACACTCAGCGGGACGTATCAGCATGATCAGGAGAAAAAGCGTGCTCAGGCAGTTTGCAGTGTCGGAATAGATGGGCAAAAGGCCATTGATGCTGAGCTTTTTGCGAATGAGTCTGAGCTAACTTTGCAAATGCCGGATTTATTGGATGCCGGTTTTATTTTTCCGCTAAAGGAGTATGGCAAGAAATACAATCAATCGGTATTGGCTAAGATTCAAAAGAATACACTTCCGGAAGATTTTGAGGTTAACCTTTTTGAGAACACGGAACTTCCTTCGATGAAGCTTTCAGATTGTTATTCGATTTATGGAACGTCTTTGCTCAAGATAATCACGGCGGCCAAGGTGACGTTGCTTGAGGATAAGGAAACGTACGAGGTTGTGCTTCCAAAGGAAATCGTTGAGAAGACAATGGGCGAAGGCAGTATTGTTTTGGACGAGGAGCTGATAATCCACATTGTTGTGGATGCGGAAAATAATATTTGTCAAATTGAAAATGCCATGTGTCCGGTTATGGTAGATGGTAGTGAGATTACGGCTAAGGTTGTTTTTGTAAGAGCGGACTCGCTTGAACAAGGTGAATCTGAAGGTACACAAGTTAAAAAGAATTTAAAAGCAAAGGACAAAGGCAAGATTTCAGGTGGTCAGCGGCTGACAAATATGCAGGTGGATGTGCAAAATGGGGACGCAGGTGTCACTTATAGCTATGTTTTTGCAGAAAACCGCAGTGATTTGGTGGTCAATTATTTGCAGGATGGGAAAGCGTGTCAAATAGAGTTTTCAGGTGTTATAAACCCGGATAATGCAAATCAAGTGAAAATTGAGCAGTTTGCATTATATGAGGAAGGGGTGCAAAAAGTATCGATGAATGGACTTGTGACACTCCGCAGCCTTTCAAATGAAATTGTCGTGCCTAGTCCAAAGAAGGAATATCGCATTTTTGAGATGGATGAACTTGATATGATTATGATGCTGACTGAGGTTGGTGTGAAGGGATTTGCCAAACTTTTGATGATTGGATAAATTGAATTTGCGCCCAAAGAGCCGAAAAACAGCATTGTGGGCGCAAAAAAAGCATAAGAATCAAACTAAAATTGCGCCCAAAGAGCCGAAAAAACAGCAGTGTGGGTGCAAAAAAGCATAAGAATCAAACTAAAATTGCGCCCAAGTGGCTGGAAAAACAGCAGTGTGGGTGCAAAAAGGCATAAAAATCAAACTAAATTTACGCCCAAGGAGCCGAAAAAGCAGCACAATGGGCGCAAAAGGGCAAATAATAAGTATAATAAAAGGAAAAACATATGAATCAAATCATAGAAATTACAGATTTTTCGGATGCGGCACTGGATGTATATGCAAGGCTGACGGAAAATCAGTTGTTAAACAGAGCCAATCCCGAAGAGGCAATGTTTATTGCAGAAAGCCCGAAGGTCATTGCGCGTGCGCTTGAGAAAGGGTGCAGGCCAATTTCTTTTTTGATGGAAAAAAAGCATATCACCGGGGAAGGGAAAGACATTTTGGAGAGGTGTCCGGATATCCCGGTTTATACTGCAGAGTTTGATGTGCTGACAAAGCTGACCGGCTTTCAACTGACTCGTGGAATGTTAGCGGCGATGTATCGGCCAAAGATGCAATCGTTACAGGAAGTGTGTAGGAATGCCGGGCGCATCGCGGTATTAGAGGATGTCGTTAATCCGACGAATGTGGGGGCAATTATTCGTTCGGCTGCCGCGATGCATATGGATGGTGTCGTTTTGACGAGTGCTTGCAGTAATCCGCTATACAGAAGAGCAATACGTGTCAGTATGGGAACCGTTTTTCAGGTGCCTTGGACAATTGTTGACAGCGAGCAGGATACGCTTGCTGCACTTAGAGAAATGGGATTTCAGACAGTGGCGATGGCGCTTTGCGACAATTCGGTTTCGATTGATGATCCTGTTCTTTCCGGAATCGATAAGCTTGCAATTGTACTTGGCACGGAAGGAGAGGGGCTAAAGGAAGAGACTATTCAGGCATGTAATTTTACGGCAAAGATTCCGATGGCCCATGGCGTTGACTCGTTAAATGTTGCAGCTGCAAGCGCAGTGGCGTTTTGGCAGCTTCATAAATAGCCTAACACATAGCCGTGTATGAAGTGACCGAGTGCAATTGAAATGAGCAGTTTTTTAACGCTTCCGGTAGTGTTTCGTATAAGGCAGGAAGACCGGAATAAAAGAATGCCACGTGCCTGAAAAACATAGGTCATTTTTCTAAAGAAATCGTGATAAATACAAAGAAAAGCATACAACTTTCCGAAAAAATGGAAAAGGGTATGTTTTTCTGTTTTTTTGGTGTAAAATAGGTAGGTATTGAGTGAAGAAAAGAAAGAGGTTTTTGAAGTGAGAGAAGAGACGAAGAGAAAAGTGCAGAGCCTGAATGATAAGAAGCAAGCTGAGCAGGACAATATAGCGCACAGCAGCGCAGACGGAAAACAAAATGTGAATGAACCAACGGAAAAAAATTCGGAAGAAAACAAAATGGGTGTTATGCCTATTCCGAAACTGCTTGTTAATATGTCCTTGCCAATGATGATTTCCATGCTTGTACAGGCAATGTACAATGTTGTAGATAGTATCTTTGTAGCGCAAATCAGTGAGGAGGCGCTTACCGCGGTCTCGCTTGCATTCCCTATCCAGAATTTGATGATTGCGGTGGCATCCGGTACGGCAGTCGGTGTGAATGCACTATTATCAAGAAGTCTTGGAGAAAAGAATTTTGAGCAGTCGGACAAGGCTGCGAACAATAGTATTGTTCTTGCTGTAATCAGTTATGTATTATTTTTGCTTTTTGGACTGTTTGGAACGCGTCTGTTTTTTGCATCCCAGACAAATGATGCAAAAATCGTGAGTGCCGGTATATCATATTTATCTATTGTATGTTTCTGTTCGTTCGGTGTTTTTATGCAAATTATGCTGGAGCGCCTGCTGCAGTCAACGGGGCGAACATTTTATTCCATGATTACGCAGGGAACGGGAGCGATTATCAATATTATTATGGATCCGATTTTGATTTTTGGTCTTTGCGGATTCCCGAAGCTTGGTGTGGCAGGTGCTGCAGTCGCAACGGTATTCGGACAGATTGTGGCAATGCTCCTTGCATTTTATTTTAATATACATTTCAACAAGGAAATTCATTTTAGTGTCAAGACAATGAAGCTTGATCCGAAGACGGTCGGAACCATCTACGCGGTCGGCGTGCCATCGATTTTGATGATGTCCATCGGTTCTGTGATGACTTACGGCATGAACAAGATTTTAATCGCATTTACAGCGACAGCTGCGGCAGTATTTGGTGTATACTTTAAGCTGCAGAGCTTCTTCTTTATGCCGGTATTTGGTCTCAACAGTGGTATTGTTCCGATTATTGCTTATAATTACGGAGCACGTAAAAAAGATCGTATCATGCAGACCGTGAAGCTTGGTGTATTGGCAGCATTTGTGATGATGACAATCGGCTTTATCGTATTCCAGACTGTGCCGGACAAGCTGCTTTTGATGTTTGCTGCGTCAGAGGAGATGATTGCGATTGGAACCAAAGCACTGCGTATCATATCAGTGCACTTTATGGTTGCAAGCTTTTGTATCATCATCGGTTCGGTATTCCAGGCACTTGGAAATGGCGTGTACAGCTTGATTGTATCAATTGGCCGTCAGCTTGTCATTCTGCTTCCGGCAGCATGGCTTCTTGCACATTTCTTTGGGCTTGGTGCTGTATGGTGGGCATTCCCGATTGCAGAGGTGATGTCCTTCATTTTGACGAGTATATTGTTTGCAAGGATATACAAACAGAAGATTAAGGGGCTCTAATTTCTCGTTGTGTCAAGGGATGTAAGAACATGCACAAATTGCTTTTGATCATATAACAAACTGTCTAATCAAAAAAGCCATTTTATAGAAAGTTTGTTTTCATTCATGTAGCGTGTTAAACATTTGAAAATTTTCAGAATAAAGCATAAGTGAAAACGAAAGAATCATAGAAGGGGTAATATCATGAAAGTACTAAAGAAAATTGATTACAATGCACCGGTTGTGTTAAGTTTTGCGATTGTTTCATTCATCGCACTCATACTGGCATATATCACCAGCGGCGCGGTGAATACACTGCTGTTTTCAACATACCGGTTTTCTATGCTCAGTCCAATGACATATCTTCGCATGTTTACGCATGTGCTTGGACATGCAAATTGGGAGCACTACAGTGGGAATATGATGATTATTTTGTTGATCGGACCGATGCTCGAAGAAAAGTACGGCAGCAAAAAACTGCTTTCCCTGATTCTGCTGACAGCTTTTATCACAGGAGCAGTCAACAACCTCATTTTTCCAAATACAGCGCTTCTTGGTGCAAGCGGTGTCGCTTTTATGATGATCATTTTAGGTTCTGTCACAAGCTTTCGTGATGGAAAAATTCCACTGACACTTATTGTAACGGTCATTTTATATTTAGGAGGACAGATTGCAGACGGTTTGTTTGCAAGGGACAACATTTCGCAGCTGACACACATTCTGGGTGGTATTATCGGTGGTGCTTACGGCGTGATGGCACATGGAAAAGGAAGCTATGAAGCGTAGTATCAGACAGCAGGTTAGTGATGTATTAAAATTTGGCGTGGCGCTCGGCGTGTACTGCGCTGTCATGTACCTATTGCACGCAGGCTGTCCGATTCAAAGACTGACAGGAATCTCATGTCCGGGGTGTGGCATGACGAGAGCGTATGTGGCATGCCTTCAGCTTGACTTTGCACTTGCGTTTCATTATCATCCGCTCTTTTGGCTGCCGCCGATAGGTGTCTTGTGGTACGTACTCAAATATAAAATGCCTCGCAAGGTATACGAGGCAGGGATTGTGGTCGCCATTTTTTTGTTTGTCATCGTATATGCATATCGCATCACAAGACCGAGTGCGTTCCTTATTGTCAATCCCAAACAGGGGATAATCGGACGCATTGTTTTAGGGGCTAAGGCAATGTTGTTTTGATTCTATTTGAGGTACTCATTTAATTTGTTAAGCCACACCTGATAACCGTCTCCGGTCATATGCACGCCATCCACGGAAAAGCGTTCCGGTAAATCATAATCTTCTGTAATCATATCGTGAAAAATGTCAATATAGGTAAGCCCATATTCTTCCGCAAGCGCTTTTAGGGAAGTGTTTAGGGATTCCACATCGTGATTGTCGATGCCGGTCTTTTTGGAAACGGGAAGGATACTTTGAATATAAATCTGACTGCTTGGAAGCGCATCTTTTAACCGGCTCATCAGCATGCTATAGTAGGTCAAAATCTCGTCTGTGTCAATTCCCTGTCTGATATCGTTAATTCCAAGCATCACAAACACCTTTTGGGGATTTGTTTCTATGACATGGTCAAGTCTGTTTAGACCGCCCTCTACCACATCACTATCGATTCCACGATTTAAAACTGTATAATCCGGATAAAATTCATTCCAGTTGATGCGCGCGGTAATCGAGTCGCCGAGAAATACAATATCGGATTTCTCGATTTGCGAAAGTGCAAATGTTGTCTCTCTTTGGGTGTACTGTGCATTTTTGGTGTAATCATAATGACCATCCGGAGCAGATACTTCTTTTAAGATATTAAAATATCCATCACGATATAGTAAAAATGCGATTGCAAGGCATAATATAATACACAAGATGCCTGTGAGTAAGGTTGATTTCGGAATTTTTTTCATAGTTCTCCTTTTGCAGCATGTGAAAAGTAAAAATCGTTGGTAGTGTCTATAGCACAATTCGGCGTTTGCCATTACACATGCTGCGCGTTATGCATTCAAATGTGATTGGTACAAACGGAGTTCAAAATAACTCTGTTTGGTTGCCTGATTTGTAACGTTACTCTCAAGGAGCACATATGGTTTGTCAGGATGAAGCTTTGATGCAAAAATATCTGTCGCATGTTCTATCTGATGTTCATCGCTTTTGTGCCCGACACAGTTACCTGATGCTAATTTTTTGATTTCCATATCATCCGGAAGAGGCATCGTGTTGTCCGGCGACTCGAGCTGAACAAACACATGGCGCGTGTAGTCTTTGCCGTCCCACTCGTAATACAGACCGGCAGGATAGTTGGCGTTTAGTCCTGCTTTTTGTGCGCCGACAAAAAGAGCAAGCAGCTTATGATTGTAATGATCCGGCGAGGTGGCAACATCAAATTTGGTTGTGAGAATGTACTTTGTGGAAGTGGCAAGCAAATAGGTGTCACTTGGGAGGAAATTGTCATCTTTTGGAGCATTGGATTCGTTCGCGACACAAGAGCCATCCGGTGCTGCGATTGAATCGGCTGCTTTTGGTTCTTCGGGAACAACATGAGGTTCATTCGAAGCTATCGTTATATTTTTGGTATTTTGACGCAACGTGTCCTCTATGGCTTGCGATTTCGGCATGACAGCTTCCCCGGTATCAAAGCGGCGGAGTGTACTCTGCAACGTATCAATGCTGCTTCGCATTGAACGGATCTTTTCTTCCGCCAGCGATTTGCCATCATTTAACAGTCTGTGAAAATCCCACGAACCATCCGGGAACTGATAATCCGGAAGTGTTTTTAATGGAATACCGAGCTCAATACAAAGACTGATGGCATCGAGAATATAGAGCTGCTCCTCTTTATAGTAACGGTAGTTTGTCGCCTGATTGACATAGGCTGGCTTGAAAATACCGATTTCATCATAATATCTGAGCGATTTGATGCTGACATTTTTCATCTTTGAAACTTTACCAATCGATAAATAATCCTTCATTTGTACCCTCCAAAATCGCATGTGTTACCCAAAAACTTCAAGCGCTATGATTGCAAAAAATTCCCGCACCATATAATGCAGCCCAAGTGGATACAGTGTCCTTGATGGGATACCGCAGACGTTTGTATAGCCTTGTTTGATGGCAATCCTTGTGGCTCTGTATATATGAAAGCCGTTTGACAAAATGCCAACGCGCCCGGTATCAGCTGGCAGCATCGCAAAGCTGTTTTGGATATTCTCCACCGTGTTTCTTGATTGATCCTCCAATAGGATGCGCGAAGGAGCGATTCCTTTGTCAACAAGATAGTTATAGATGCATTGTGCTTCGCTCATGGACTCCCCGGAACCTTGTCCGCCCGATGCGATGACCATCGTGTCAGGATTGTCCGTCAGATACTCGGCAGCCGCCTGCATGCGAAGCAGAAGCGGTCTGGTCGGCGCATTGCCGCGAAGACCCGCGCCCAGTACAATCACATAAGGCAGATCCTCTTCGGGGTTCGTCTGCATACCCGAAAGCACCATGCTTTCTACAAAGACAAATATGCATAAAAAGGTAAGAAAACACGCTTTATATAAAAGTTTTATGCCAAGCGGAAATGTAAGCCGCGCCTTACCGCGCAGCTCCTTATACAGCATCCGATGGCGAATTGCAAAGAAGATGCCAAAGAGCGGCCAGATAAAAAGCCAGGACACGTGAATGCCGGCGTAAATGACGCAGACTGCCGCATATCCGAAACAAAATATGGATACCAAAAGACAGAGTATCATTTTTATCGTTTTCCAGGTTTTTATCATCCTTCAATCCTTTTTACAATCTGCGGGCACCTATTCTTATTTTACACTATATTGGGTATATTTCCAAATGAATTATTAATGAATTCCGTAAAACCGCAAAATCCCCATTTCGTTGTAAAATCATGGCAACTGTGGTAGAATTATTTGCTAGTACAGAAATCTATATCAACCGGACCTTATTTGGAAACCGCCATGCAGGAAAGTGAGGGAGCGCTATGTCAGCCAATATAGAGAAAAGTAAGCGGGCCGTAAAAAAAGGAAAATTGGTGCTGCTGAAATTATTGTTCAGCCGCACACTCATTAATATTTTGCTTGTTCTTGTGCAGATCGCTGCAATTGTCTGGATTTTCCTGACGGTGCAAAAATATTGGCAGGGCGTTTGGCTTGGAATGAATCTGTTTTCGGTTGCGGTGATTATTTACATTTTTAATGAGGACAACAATCCGGCATTTAAATTGGCGTGGGCTATTCCAATCAGCGTCATGCCTGTGTTTGGTATGCTTGCGTACGTTTTTTATAAGACGAATCTTGGTGCGAGAAGATTGCGTGAGCGCGTGAGTTTTAACAAGGAGGAAACGAAAGAATTCCTCATGCAGGACGAGGAAGTGACGCGTCAGATGGAGGAGGATTTCAACCCGATATGCGATCTTTCGTATTATCTGCGTACCATCAACGATATGCCGACGTATGTCAATACGGAGGTGACATATTTCCCGCTTGGAGATCATCTGCTTCCGGATATGCTTAAAGAGCTTGAAAAAGCAGAGCATTTTATTTTCCTGGAGTATTTTATCATTGATAAAGGCGTATGCTGGGACCGGATTTTGGATATTTTGTCACGCAAGGTGAAAGAAGGCGTCGAGGTGCGTGTTATGTATGATGGCATGTGTGCACTTGCCAAATTGCCGTATAGGTACCCAAGGGAATTACAAAAACGCGGAATCAAGGCAAAGATGTTCTCGCCGATTATTCCGATGCTTTCAAGCCACCACAACAGTCGTGACCATCGAAAGCTGATGATTATTGATGGCAAAGTCGGTTACAACGGCGGCATCAATCTGGCAGACGAATATTTCAATGAAGTGACGCATTTTGGACATTGGAAGGATACTGCAGTGAAGCTTGAGGGCGATGCGGTCAGAAGTATGACGGCGATGTTTTTGCAGCTCTGGAATTTATCGGAAAAAGGCAGCGAAGATTATGCGCAGTATCTGCTTGTAGATAGTAGTCCCGTTGATTATAAGGATACGGGATTTGTCATTCCGTATTATGATGATCCGGTTAATGATGAGGATGTTGCGGAAAACGTCTATCTTGACATTCTCTCTAAGGCAAAGCGCTATGTACACATCATGACACCGTATTTCATTGTCGATCATGAGATGGAGAGCGCACTTGTATTTGCAGCAAAAAGAGGGGTTGATGTCAAGCTGATGATTCCGCATATTCCGGATAAAAAGCTGACATTTGACATTGCCAGGACGTATTATCCGCATTTGTTAAAGGCAGGCGTTCAGGTCTATGAATACACGCCGGGCTTTGTGCACGCAAAGCAGTTTGTATCGGACGATGAGAGAGCGGTTGTCGGTTCGATTAATCTTGATTTCAGAAGCTTGTTTGAGCATTTTGAAAGTGCAACGTTCCTATATAAAAATGCTGCGGTGTTTGACATCGAAAAGGATTATCAGGAAACATTAAAACAGTGCACTGAGGTGACGATGGAATACTATAAGGCGATTCCGTTTTATAGAAGATTACGCGGACGTGTATTCAAAATGTTTGGAAACTTCTTATAGAAAGTGGAAATCGCAGCTTCATTTGAGGTTAGATTAAAGCTGAAACGAGATTGAGAAACAGAACAAATGCAATCATGATAGATCTGATGAAAAGACAAAAAAATGGTGGGCACCTGAGTGCTCACCATTTTTTTTTGATATCTTATCTTTATTAACCCATCACAACTTCAACAGTATGTGTCTTGCCATCGCCGAATGCCGGAAGGATATTGCCTTCGATTGCAGCACCGTCAACGGTTACGCTCTTGACACCTTTACAGATGTGGTTTGGATTAGAAACCTTGATGTCGTAAGTAGCACCGCGGAACTGACGTGTTGCGCTAAGGCCATCCCAAGCAGATGGAATAGAAGGATCAATCTTGAGTCCATCGAAGTCAGCCTGTACACCGAGGATGTACTGTGAAATCGCAACCATGTTCCATGCAGCTGTACCTGTCAGCCATGAGTTCTTACCCTGACCGAAGTTCTTGCCTGTCTGACCGATATCAGAACCGGCATCCTTACCACCAATCATCTGACCATATACATATGGCTCTGTCTTGTGCAGATCAGATGTCTCCTCTGTGAATGCAGGAGCAATCTCTGAGTAGTATTTGAATGCCTGGTCACCTTCTCCGGCGTAAGCAGCAGCACAGATGATCCATGCATTGTTGTGTGTGAAGATACCGGCGTTCTCTTTGTATCCGCCCGGATATGTAGAAATCTCACCGTATTCCACATAGTATTTCGTAAATGCAGGATTGTTGAGTACAAGACCATGCTGTGTATTCAGGCGCTCATCAATTGATTTGAGCGTTTTCTTTGTGATCTCTTCGTCAAGACCTGACATAATTGCAAATCCCTGTGGCTCGATGAAGATCTGTCCTTCTTCACATTCTTTAGAACCCATCTTATTGCCGTTTGCATCGTATGCACGAAGGAACCAATCGCCATCCCATGCAGATTCCATCATGTTTGCCATCATCTTGTCGATTTCGGCCTGTGCTTTGGCAGCTTCATCGTCTTTGCCTAAGTGTTTGAGAATCGCAACATAGTTAGGGCCGGCATATGTGAAGAGTGCAGCAACGAATGCAGACTCAGCAATCTTAGAGTAACCACCTTCTGCAGCAAACTTAGGGTTTGTGTAAGTCTGGAAGCTCTCACCAGGTGTATCTGAGAAGCATGAAAGGTTGATACAGTCATTCCAGTCAGCACGCATAGCCAGTGGAAGACCATGTGGTCCAAGGTTGTCTACGATATGGTAGAAAGAAACCTTTAAGTGGTCGAGCATTGGCTGAGCGATTGACATATCATTGTCATATGGAACCATCTCATCAAGGATTGTCCAATCACCTGTTTCTTTGATATAAGCAGAAACAGAAAGGATTAACCATAATGGATCATCTGAGAAGTCTCCACCGATGTCAGCATTACCTTTCTTGGTAAGTGGCTGATACTGATGATAGCATCCGCCATCCGGGAACTGTGTAGAAGCGATATCAATAATACGCTCTCTTGCACGATCCGGAATCTGATGAACAAATCCGAGTACGTCCTGGTTGGAATCACGGAATCCCATTCCACGTCCGATACCTGACTCGAAGTAAGAAGCAGAACGTGAAAGGTTAAATGTAACCATACACTGATACTGGTTCCAGATGTTGACCATACGGTTAACTTTGTCATCCGGCGTAGCAACATTTAAGATGCCAAGCAGTCTATCCCAGTAAGCCTTGAGCTCTGCCATGCCGGCAGCAACCTTCTCAGGTGTGTTATATTTTTCCATCATTGCTTTGGCTTTTACTTTGTTGATTGTCTTGCCGTCTGCTTCGAATTTTTCAGCAACAGGCATCTCAACATAACCAAGAATGAATACGAGTGTCTTAGACTCGCCCGGAGCAAGTGTGATTTGTTTGTAGTGTGATGCAACCGGAGACCAACCGTCAGCAAAGGAGTTGGTCGCTTTGTTGTCAAGGACAGCCTGTGGATTGTGGAATCCGTTGTAAAGTCCGATGAATGCATCTCTGTCTGTATCGTAACCGTCAATGGTGTCGTTTACGGTATAGAATGCGAAATGGTCACGGCGATCCCTGTACTCTGTTTTATGATAAATCGTCGATCCGTCTACTTCGACACGACCTGTAGAGAAGTTTCTCTGGAAGTTGGTGCAGTCATCCTGCGCATCCCATAAACACCATTCAGCAAATGAGAATAATGAGAATGTCTTTGCGTCAGAGCCTTCGTTGGTCAGAACTAACTGCTGAACCTCTCCGTCGTAATCCTGCGGTACGAAGAATGTAACCTCTGCTTTTAAGTCGTTCTTTTTGCCGGTAATGACTGTGTAGCCCATACCGTGGCGGCACTCGTAAGCGTCAAGCTCTGTTTTGACCGGAGACCAGCCGGGATTCCAGATTGTGCCGTTTTCGTTGATATAGAAATAACGACCGCCCATATCGATTGGAACGTTGTTATAACGATATCTGGTAATTCTGCGAAGACGGGCATCTTTGTAGAAAGAATATCCGCCGGCAGTATTGGAAATTAATGAAAAGAAGCCTTGCGTTCCCAAGTAGTTGATCCATGGATAAGGCGTTCTTGGCGAAGTGATGACGTATTCCTTACGCGCGTCATCGAAGTAACCGAATTTCATAGTTTTGTTTCCTTTCAAAATAAATTAACGTTTTTATGCAAATAGTACAAAAAAATATGCAAAACACATCTAATTAAAAGTATAAACGATAACATTATAAAAAGCA
>JAGKTY010000076.1 GCA_021153185.1 Lachnospiraceae bacterium | reverse complement strand
TCAGACCGATTCCATACGGAATCCCTGAGGCTCTGGAAAAGCCCAGTGCTGCCTCCAAACCACTATCCGGTACTCCAATCACAATATCTGCATCCGCCGGATAGTTTTCTGCCAATATTTCTCCCGCACGTACGCGAGACTTCGATACGGAAACACCATCAATCACAGAATCCGGTCTTGCAAAATAGATATATTCAAATATACATGTCTTCCTCTTTTGCTTGTCACAATGCTCTTTCCTCGACTCTACTCCGTTCTCACTAAATACCAGAATTTCACCGGGAAGTACATCTCTCACAAACTCTGCACCTACGGCAGTTAATGCACAGCTTTCTGATGCAATCACATAAGCTCCATCCGACATTTGACCATAACATAACGGTCTGAAGCCATATGGATCTCTTGCAGCAATCATTTTGGTAGATGACATCAATATCAAGGAATACGCACCTTCTAAAGAATACATTGCCTTACTTACTGCCTCCTCAATGCTTGGTGTCACAAGTCTTTCCCTGGTAACTACATAAGCAATGGTTTCTGTATCACTTGTTGTATGAAAAATAGCACCGGACAATTCCAGCTTGTCTCGTAATTCAAGAGCATTACTAAGATTTCCGTTGTGAGCTAATGCCATCTTTCCCTTCTGATGATTTACTTCAATCGGCTGACAGTTATTTCTTGTCGTTCCTCCTGTTGTACCATATCTGACATGTCCTACTGCCATATTACCGGCAGACAAATGAGCTAATGTGTCTTTTGAAAAAACTTCGCTAACAAGACCCAAATCTTTATAGGAGGAAAACACACCACCGTCATTTACAACAATACCGCAGCTTTCCTGTCCTCTGTGCTGCAAGGCATATAATCCATAATAAGCAATGCCTGCAACATTTTCTCTTTTGGTACTCATCACTCCGAATACACCACATTCCTCATGTATAGCCATAAGCTCACATCCTTCTATATACTCAAACTCAAATCTGTACTATTCAACTGTCACAGACTTTGCCAAATTCCTTGGTTTATCTATATCACAGCCTCGATTTAGCGCGATATAATATGCAAAAAGTTGTAATGGAATCACACCTAATACAGGCTGTAAAATCGCCTGTACCGCCGGTATCACAAACATCTCTGATGTCTGACTGCTTATTGTGTTTACCGTCTTATCAGTGGTCAATGCAATTACTTCTGCACCTCTGGATTTTACCTCCACAATGTTTGACAGTGATTTTTCAACCAACGGAGCATAGGTTGCCAGTGCAACAACCAATGTTCCCGGCTCTATCAGAGAAATGGTTCCATGCTTCAATTCTCCTGCCGCATAGGATTCCGAATGAATATATGAAATTTCCTTCAATTTCAAGGAGCCTTCCAAGCCTAATGCATAATCCAAATTGCGTCCAATATAAAACACACTATTATGGTTAAAATATCTGGAAGCTATTTTCTGATAATTATCCAGTTCATTCAGCACTTGTTTAATCTGTTCCGGAAGCCTCAAAAGACCTTCCACAATTGCATCGTACTCTTCCTGTCCAATCTGCTCCAGTTCTCTTGCAAGATAGACCCCCAGCATGATTAAAAGCACCATCTGTGTGGTATATGCCTTTGTGGTTGCTACCGCAATTTCCGGTCCTGCCCATGTATAAAGAACATAATCCGATTCTCTTGCGATAGAACTTCCCATAACATTTACAATAGAAAGAACTTTCGAACCTCTTCTCTTAGCCTCGCGAAGTGCCGCCAAAGAATCCAAGGTTTCTCCCGACTGGCTGATTACAATTACTAACGTAGATTCTCCAAGTAACGGTTCACTATATCTAAACTCCGAAGCTAGACACGCCTCCACTGGAATATGCAATAGTTTTTCTAAGGTATACTTTCCTACCATGCCGACATGATAGGCAGAACCACATGCAACAATATAAATTCTGGAGACATTTCGGATGAAGTCTCCCGTACCCTTTAATTCCTCCAGTACAATTTTTCCGTCTGCTATCCTTGGAGATATGGTCTTACGGACTGCTTCCGGTTGTTCCATAATCTCCTTAAGCATAAAGTGTGCATATCCGCCTTTTTCTGCTGCTGTCACATCCCACTCAATGGTATGCTTCTCTTTTTCAAGCAGAGTTCTGTCGCTGTCATATATTTCCACCTTGCCTGCTGTAATAACAGCCACCTCATCATCTTCCATATATGTCACGGTTCTGGTATGTGAAAGAAGCGCGGTAACATCCGATGCAATATAATTTCCCTCTTCGCCATATCCAATGAGTAGTGGTGCATCTTTTCTCGCAGCCAGCATCTGTTCCGGATAGTCAGAACAGAGAATCCCCAGAGCATAGGCACCTTTTATCCTATTTAGTACGGCATATACCGCATCCATCAGATTGGAATATTTCTTATAATAATATTCCAGTAACTGCACAATTACTTCCGTATCTGTATCCGAAGAAAATCTGATTCCTTTACGAATAAGAGAATTTTTAATTTCCAGATAGTTCTCTATAATTCCATTGTGAACCACTGCAATTTTCCCTTCCTGACCAACATGGGGATGTGCATTTACATCATTTGGCTCACCATGAGTAGCCCATCTGGTATGCCCAATTCCGATACCGCCGGACATTAGTTCTTCTGCCTCCAACAGTGTTCGCAAAACAGACAAACGCCCCTTACTCTTCTTTACCTGCAACTTACCATCCGGTGATACTACTGCAACACCTGCTGAATCATATCCTCTGTATTCCAGCCTTTCCAAACCATCTAATAAAACCTCTACGGCTCCTTTTTTTCCGGCAAATCCCATTATTCCGCACATACGCTTCCTCCTTTAGTTCTTTGAATATCCTAACGCAGCCGCAATAAATCCCTTGAATAGTGGATGTGGCTGATTCGGACGACTTTTAAATTCAGGATGAAACTGTACACCTACAAAAAATGGGTGTTCTTCTATCTCTACAGTTTCTACCAATCTATTGTCCGGTGAGGTTCCGCTAATTACCAAACCTGCTTCCGTCAATTTCTCTCGATAATTATTATTAAATTCGTAGCGGTGACGGTGACGCTCTGAAATTATTTCTGCGTTATAGCACTTTTCCATTCTTGTTCCCTGCTTAATGCTGCACGGATAACTTCCAAGACGTAAAGTACCTCCTTTGTCAATCTCATCACTCTGCCCCGGCATAAAATCTATTACCTTATGGGTGCATTGCTCATCAAATTCTCCGGAATGTGCATCACTAAGCCCTAAAACATTTCTGGCAAATTCGATTACTGCAATCTGCATTCCAAGGCAAATACCAAAATAAGGAATTCTATTTTCACGAGCATATTTTGCAGCTAAAACCATTCCTTCTATACCACGATTTCCAAAGCCTCCCGGAACAATGATTCCATGTAATCCATGAAATACCTCTTTCACATTTTCCTTTGATATGTTTTCCGAATCAATCCAATGGATTTTCACAAAGGTATTCAACTCATACCCTGCGTGACTCATGGCTTCCGCCACGGACAGATATGCATCGTGAAGCTTCACATATTTACCTACTAATCCAATGTGAACCTCCTCTGAACGGTTTCTGATTCGCTCCACCATCTGTTCCCATTCTCTTAAATCCGGTTCTGCTGTCTCAATGCACAATTCTCTGCACACAACAGAGGAAAAATTAGATTTTTCCAGCATGAGTGGTGCTTCATAAAGATTTGGTAATGTTCTGTTTTCAATCACACAATCCGGCTTTACATTACAAAAAAGTGCTATTTTCTGAAAGATAGACTCTTCCAACGGC
>JAGKTY010000019.1 GCA_021153185.1 Lachnospiraceae bacterium | reverse complement strand
ATTAAAAGGTGTTTTTCAAACGACAAAAAAAGATGGAACTGTCTATTACAGAAGTTCCATCACATATCGCTCAAAACATATTAGTTTAGGGAGTTTTGACACAGCTAAGTCGTGTCATGAGGCCTATTTGGAAGCAGAAAAGATATTAAAAGATTTTTCGCAGACCATTGAACGTTATGACATTCATACGTTATCGTTCGAAAAAGCTGTCTGCCTGCTTAATTTTCGAGACAACAAGCTCTATAGTCCCAATCCGATTTATATGCACAAAAATTTTTTCCGGTATTATTTGGAGCGGGATGAGTTTTTGACATTTGATACAGACGATTTGTTTTATTATGCCAAGCACAAAATTATGAGACGTGGCGGTCATTTATTTGTCGCAGATTATGGTATGCAAATCAGTATTCTCAGCCGCTACGGTATACAAAGCTACGCAGTACTTGGACGGGATTATGTATTTAAAAATGGGGATACGAGTGATTTTAGGTATGCAAACATCCAAATATTAAATCCCTATCATGGTGTTTTACTGATCAACGCACAAGGGAAAACAAAGTATCGCACGGTCATCCATATAAACGGCAATATCATTGTCGGAACGTATCAACAAATCACCCATGCTGCCATCGCTTACAATAAGGCGATTGACATATTAAAAAGCAAAGGCTTACAAAAAAACTATCCAATTAACTATATTGAGGGTCTCTCTCCCTCTTCCTATGCTGATATTTATTCACAAATCAAAATCTCAGATAAGGTTTGTAACTATTCAGAGCCATGTAAAAAATTGTAAAGTCAGACATTATGCTTGCATAAATGGATGCTTTTACAATTTTTTTATATGGCGAATGCGGTTCTGAATCGTTACAAATCTTTTATTTCTTTTCATAATTGATAAAACAGATGTTTAAATCCGCATCCCCTTCAATTCCATCAATCTTACCCGTTTTGCTATATTGCCACATCGCAAATTCATAAGGGTAATCCGGAAGCTCTGTCTTGGTGCTTTCAAGCCAGATATCATAGTTGCTAAGAAGCGTCAGATCAACTTTTCGAATGAGCCAGTATTTGGTTCCTTTGACCATCGGCCGATACCCTGCCTGCATGATTTTATTGCAAAATGCGACAGAAATCCCGGCTATTTCCATTTTGGTCAGTTTACTTGTCCGTGCTGTATCATGCGAAACTGTCTGCATTTCAAATGCAACCGGATAAGAAATCTGAAATTCAGAAACTGCATCGATTAATGCCTGCGCTTCTTCCTCCGCTTCTTCCTTTGTAATCGCCTGTGACGATACAATAAGCCCTACGTCAAGTCCTGCTTCCGTAGCCTTCTCCAAATTGCTGTAATATTTCTCATCATAGGAAATGACGCCTGATTCATACCCTCTTGTCAAAAGTTGGATCATGACAAACTCTACACCGGCGTCTTTTAATTTGGTAAAATCAACATCGCCATCCTCGGCACAAACGGAAACACCCATTGTTGAAATCTTATCTCCATCCACATAATACCGCATAATCGGATCTTGATATACGAGTGAAGTGGAGTCGAAATTGTTCTTTTCTATTTTATCATTGATCGGAACCCATTGGTCTGTTCCATCCGGAAACGTAACCTGTGTTTTGGTGCCACCTTCAGAAGGGTCTTCTTCTTTGTTTAGTTCTTCCGCACGCTGTGCATATAACTCACTTTTATCTGTTTTATTGGAACTGACACTTTCTTCTGCCGCCGCCACATCTGTTTTATACATATCCCAAAAATCCAAGTCATCCGATTCGAGCGTACTCTCCCCAAGATGCAGTTCATCCGTAGGTTTTTCTTTATTTTCGCTAACAGCCTGCGAAGTCAGCGCCTGATTATTATGTGATTTCGGACGTTTGGTGTTTGACACAAGAACCATACTGATAATCAGTACAAAAAACAGCATGCCGCCAAGCATCATATAAATGACCGGTAGATTGGTCCTTGATTCATTTTGCTCTTCATACTCGTCGGTAAGACGCATAATTACCTCATTTCATATAAAAAAAACAATACAATTCGCTTTTGATACAATTCAACCTTCTGTTATCCTTTTATTTCCGGCTTTGTATTATTTACAAAGGCTGAAAACACGCTATAATAAACGTATGAAAAAAGGAAACATTTTGGTATCGACAATAATTATAATATGTCTTCTGACTGCTTGCAATCAAAAAAGCCAAGATCGTGCGTTTGAATTGTCACCATTTCAAAAATTGCAAGAAAACAAACGGGAATATACAAGTACCTTTTTTGCACTCGATACGGTCATAACGATTACGTTCTATGAAGGCGGTTCTGAGGAATTGCTAAAGCTGTGTGAAGAAAAAATCCAGCACTACGAACAGCTTTTCAGTCGCACAATTCCGACAAGTGATATTGCAAAGCTGAATGCCGCACGCGGTGAATGGACAGAGGTATCGGAAGATACCATCAATGTCCTCAAGATTGCACAGTATTATTGCAATTTGTCAGAAGGGGCTTTGGATGTGACCATTGCAACTGCGAAAGACTACTGGGATTTTACAGGTGCTTCTGACTTTGTTCCGGATACTGAAACACTTGCAAAGGCATGTAAACACGTCAATTTTGAAAACATTGAAATTGATGGGCCAAAGGTCCGTCTTCTTGACAGGGATGCCTCGATTGACTTAGGCTGTATTGCAAAAGGGTATATCGCTGATCAGTTAAGGAATGCGTTGATTGAACTGGATGTCAAAAGTGCACTTCTGAATTTGGGCGGAAATGTGATATGTATCGGTCAAAAGCCGGATGGCGCTGCCTTTTGCATCGGCATCCAAAAACCGTTTGCAGCAACCGGCGTTTATGAAACAACAGTTGAACTAAGGGAAGCTACAGAGGAAATGGCACCAAACTATATCACTGCTGTTACAAGCGGTATTTATGAGCGCTGCTTTAAAAAAGATGGTGTTTTATACCATCATATCTTAGATCCCAAAACAGGCTATCCTGTTGAAACAGATTTGGCTTCTGTAACGGTAATCGGCGACTCGGGAAGTACATGCGATGCGCTTAGTACTGCTTGTCTTGCCCTTGGATATGAAAAAGGCAAACAATTAATCGCATCCATGTACGGCATAAAAGCCATCTTCATAAAAACATCCGGCGAAGTCGAAGAAATCTACGGCCTGCCGGATGCATAATTCTGAATTTATTCAGCTTGTAAAAAGGCAAGATACCCTTTTTTTGCTTCGTATAAATCGGCTTTACTCGTCACCTCGTGAGGCGCATGCATATTGAGTACCGGCACGCCACAATCGATGACATTCATTCCATAAAGACTCAATATATACGCAATCGTTCCGCCACCGCCAAGGTCGACCTTTCCAAGCTCTGCCGTCTGGAACGTCACATCTGCATCATCCATCACTTTACGGATAAATCCAAGATATTCTGCATTGGCATCATTGCTGCCGGATTTGCCTCTGGAACCGGTAAATTTGTTAAAGACCATACCCCCACCAAGGTACGCCACATTCTTTTTATCAAAGCTGCCTGCAAAGCTTGGATCGAAAGCACTGCTGACATCGGAAGAAAGCATGCGGCTGTTTGCGAGTGCCCGGCGAAGCGACAGATTATCTTCATAGCCGCAAAGCGCCATAATCTCAGCGACACTGTTTTCAAAAAATCTTGACTGCATTCCTGTCGCGCCGACGCTGCCAATTTCCTCTTTGTCAACTAAAATACAACAGCTTGTACGTTTTGGTGCCTGGCACTCCAACATTGCAATGTATGAGCTATAAGAACAAACTCTGTCATCCTGCCCGTACCCCATCACCATGCTTCGGTCAAAACCGGCATCTTTGGCTTTGCCTGCCGGTACAATTTCGAGCTCTGCTGATACAAAATCTTCTTCCTCTATGTCATATTCATCTTTCAATATCTTTAGAATTCCGGCTTTTACCTTGTCCTTCTCTTCGTCTTTCAGTGGTTTATTCCCAACAATGATATCAAGCTGTTCTCCTTCAATCACTTTGTTTGCTTTTTTCTCAAGCTGTTCCTGTGAAAGGTGTACAAGAAGGTCTGATACGAAAAATACCGGATCATCTTCTGCATCTCCGATATTGACTATGACAGTCATGCCGTCTTTTTTGACAACCACACCATGTATCGCGAGCGGAATGGTCACCCACTGGTATTTCTTGATTCCACCGTAATAGTGTGTATCCATCAATGCAAAGCCACCGTCTTCGTAAAGCGGATTCTGCTTCAGATCCAGTCTCGGTGAGTCAATATGTGCCCCCAGAATATTCATACCCTCTGTAATCGGCGCGGTACCGATCTGAAATAAGATAATTGCTTTTTGCATATTAACCGTGTAAACCTTATCGCCTGCCTTCAGTTTACGGCCAGCTTTGATTACCTTACTTAGCTCCACATAGCCGTTTTCTTCCATTTCATTGACGATTATGTTTATGCACTCCCGTTCTGTCTTTCCATTGTCCAAAAAGGCTTTATAGCCTTCAGCAAGCTTATCTAATGCTTTCAAATCCTTTTTTGAATACTTCTCCCATGCGTTTTTGCGTTCCATGATGTTCCTCCCGGTTTTTAATAAATATTATTCCAAATTAAAATGATGCTTCTTTTTATCTAATCATTTCCGTACCAGTTACGATTATTCATCAAAAAAGATGTTTTTTACCACATAACATAAAATACAGCGTTAATTCGTAATATCACATCTTACATACCCGCTTTATATAGGATTCTTTTCATATTATATCACATTTACAGCCAATTCCATACACCAAAGAAGGATAATTTATCTAATTTATCTAATAACCATCGAAGCCCTAAAGCGTGACGTAATTGACATATGTCTCAGTTCATGATTCGAGGTCTGCTTTATTGGTCATGCAACGATCGCCCGCCAGGCATATACATCAGATAGCAAACCCTACGAAGCGTCGGCACTTAATGAGCGATTTATCGCGAATTTAGTACCGCTACGCTGAAGTCGGAGCGAGAGCGCGTTTGCAAGATGATGTATATGCCGGGCGGGCGTTCCCGATAAAAACCATAAATAAAGAAGGAACGACGCAATCGTTCCCTCTGTCATACGATACATTATTTGTTGTTGATATAATTCACAAGTCCTTCTGCCGCAATAATCTTTTGCATAAACTCCGGAAATGCCTGGCCCTGGAAGGTTGTACCTTTTGTAACATTCGTGATGATACCGGTATCGAAGTTCACTTCAACCTCATCACCATCCTCAATGCCTTTTGCAGCCTCAGGACACTCAATAATCGGAAGTCCGATGTTGATACTGTTGCGATAAAAAATTCTGGCAAATGTTTCAGCAATAACACAGCTTACACCGGCAGCCTTGATTGCAATTGGTGCATGCTCTCTCGAAGAACCGCATCCAAAATTCTTATCAGCTACAATAATATCTCCTTTTGAAACACGTTCAACAAACGTTTTATCAATATCTTCCATACAATGTGTTGCAAGTTCAGCAGGATCTGAACTATTTAAATATCTTGCCGGAATAATGACGTCTGTATCGACGTTATCTCCATATTTGAAAACTCTACCTTTTGCGTTGTTCATAATACCCTCCTACACGTTCTTTGGATCTGTAATTTTTCCTGTGATTGCACTTGCTGCAGCAACGGCCGGTGAAGCAAGATAAATCTCAGAATTTACATGTCCCATACGTCCTACAAAGTTACGGTTTGTTGTGGAAACACATTTCTCGCCTTCTGCAAGGATACCCATATATCCACCTAGACAAGGTCCACAAGTTGGTGTACTGACAACTGCACCGGCTTCAATAAAGATTTTCAATAGTCCCTCTTCCATCGCCTGCATGTAGATGTTTTGTGTTGCCGGAATAATAATGCAACGAATTCCTTTTTTTACCTTTTTGCCATCTAAAATTTGAGCGGCAATACGAAGGTCGTCTAATCGGCCGTTTGTACAAGAGCCAATCACAACCTGATCAATTGCAATATCGCCAACCTCATCGATTACTTTTGTGTTTTCCGGAAGATGCGGAAAAGCAACAGTTGGACGAAGCTTGCTTAAGTCAATTACATACTCTTCATCATATACAGCATCCTCATCTGCCTCGTAAACAGTATACTGTTTTGTAGAATGCTCTTTCATATAAGTGATGGCAAGGTCATCAACCGGGAAAATACCGTTTTTACCACCGGCCTCAATTGCCATATTTGCAATCGTAAGACGATCATCCATAGAGAGATACTGGATGCCATCGCCTACAAATTCCATCGATTTGTATAATGCTCCATCTACGCCAATCATACCAATGATATGAAGGATGATATCTTTACCGCTCACCCACTTGGCCGGCTTTCCGGTTAATACAAATTTGATTGCGGACGGCACCTTAAACCACGCTTTTCCTGTCGCCATTCCCGCAGCCATATCCGTACTGCCGACACCTGTCGAGAATGCGCCAAGGGCACCATATGTACAAGTATGTGAATCAGCACCGATAATCACATCTCCGGCAACAGTCAAGCCTTTTTCCGGTAACAGAGCATGCTCAATTCCCATCTGACCGACTTCAAAATAGTTTGTGATTTCATTGCGATATGCAAACTCTCTTACACATTTGCAATGCTCTGCGGATTTAATGTCTTTGTTTGGGACAAAATGATCCGGCACAAGCGCAATTTTATCTTTATCAAATACCCCGTCTACTTTCATTTTTTGCATTTCTTTGATTGCAACCGGGCTTGTAATATCATTGCCAAGAACAAGATCCAGATTTGCCTCAATCAGTTGTCCAGCCACTACAGATTCCAGTCCTGCATGTGCTGCAAGAATTTTCTGTGTCATTGTCATTCCCATGACCCATACCTCCTATTTTATCCTCTGATGGATTGCCGCAACCTATCACGGCAGCACCATATTTACAAATTTAACATCGATTTCTAATTGTAAAATTTGTTTCACTACTAGCATAATATCATATTTGTTGATATAATCAAAATACATATTAATTATGATTACTATAACTTGTATTTATGAATAAACATGCGAACATGTGGATGAAGTTTTCGGATTGCTTCTGCATGATTGCATCAAAATCATAGACAGACGTTATTCTTACCACGGCGTAGAAAGGAAACAAATGGAAAACAACTTAAATCTCTATCATATTTTTTATACCGTTGCAAAGCATCAAAATATCTCCGGTGCCGCAAAAGAGCTCTATATCAGCCAGCCGGCCATATCCAAATCAATATCAAAGCTGGAAGCCAATTTGGATACCAAATTATTTGTCCGTTCCAGCCGTGGCGTCTCGCTGACACAGGAAGGCGAAATTTTATATGCACAGCTTCGCAACGCCTTCAGCGCAATCCGCGCAGGGGAACGTCAGCTTGCAAACGCCAAACAAATCGGAATTTCACAGATTAATATCGGTGTCAGCATATCCCTTTGCCGCTATATCCTGTTGCCTTACTTAGAACAATTTGTTCGGGAAAATCCGCATATCAAGGTAACAATCACATGCCATCCTTCTGCTGAAACCATTCGCGACATTGAGGCAGGTGTGACAGATATTGGCCTTGTCGGCATGTCGAATCCGACGAATAATATGATATACACCCCGGTAAAGGAAATTCAGGATACGTTTGTTACAACAAGGCGTTACCTTGATAATATGAAAATGCGCGAAGGAACAGATGCCAAAGATAAACCGAGCCTCTTAAACAATGCGACATTTATGATGCTCAACAAAGAAAATGTTTCCCGCAAATATGTCGACAACTTTTTGCAGAGCCACAATATTTTTATGGATAACATTATCGAGATTAATACGATGGATTTGCTCATTGAACTGGCAAAAATCGATCTTGGAATTGCCTGTGTCATCAAAGAATTTGTAAAAGACGAATTGGAACGTGGCGAATTAATCGAACTGACATTCAGGCGCAACATTCCGAAAAGACGCGTCGGTCTTGTTTACCGCGCGGATGCACAAATTACGGATGCCATGGAAACGTTTATGAATTATTTTGAGAGCAATTAATTACCGCTTCTAAACGACAGACATTGATTACATTGGAGGAATTTATGAAAAAAGCAACAAAAGAACTGTTTCTACGTGTTATTACGTTAATGATTGGTCTTACAATCGCACACCTTGGCGTCACACTCTTCTTACTTGCAAACCTCGGTGCCGATCCATTTAACGTATTTGTGCAAGGTATTTTCCGTACTCTTTCCGAAACAATCTCCTTTTCCCTGTTAACGCATGGAAATACGCATATGTGCATCAGCCTTTTGATTATTCTCGTTTTATTAATCGTAGATAAACACTACATCAAGATTGGTACGGTACTGTGTATGTTTTGCGGGGGACCTATTATTGATTTTTTCCAATGGCTTCTCGCTCCGTTGTTTGCAAACTATCCGACACTTTGGTTTAAAATACCAATGCTTGCCATCGGATGTATTATTTTGGCGTTTGGAATGACTATTGTCATCAAATCCGATGCCGGTACCGGGCCAAACGATCTTGTGGCCGTAGTCATCAGCGACAAATCCAAAAAGAAATTCAGCATTGTACGTATGATCGTCGATTTCTCTTTTGTATTAATCGGTTTTCTGCTAGGCGGCTCTTTTGGAATCGGAACGATAATCTGTGCCTTTCTTGTCGGCCCTGTTGCAGGATTTTTCCTGCCAAAAAGTGAAGCAGGAATCAAAACGATATTGACAAAACTGTTGTAAATTTTGACATATACTTTTTAACGTATTCAAATCCATAATGCATCAAAACACTGAGCAGAACAACAAACAGGATCACACAAAAATTTGTCACGACTACATTGCCTGTCTGATTCAAAATGACATTAGCAAATCGATACCCAAATATCATTTGAACAGCGTATATTTCAAGGGAACTATTACCAATCCATTGAATCAGTTGGTTAAGCACCTTAAAAGGATCGTGCTCTGCGTTTGACGGAATCAGATCAATGAGCCAAACAAGGCCGATTGAAGCAGGAATCCCCATAAGATAAAACATATCTCGAAACGGCGTTTGAAGCTTGGGGATAAACGCAAATTGATACAGCAAAAATGCGCCGACTAACAGAAACAGTACACCAAATGCGGCTTTAAAATGGGCTACTGTGCGATGGTATGGAACCATGTTCATTTGCATATCGTCGCGCTGTTGACCGTGTTCTTCGACTGTTTTATCCCATATTGCTGTATAATAGCCAAATAAAAATACAGGAATCCGGTTCCAGTAAATAAACATGGCTTTTTCGTTTGTAAAGTATGTCACAACAAAAGCAACACTTGCCCAAAGGAATATACTTACAACCGCTGTTAGCCTTTTGCTCTTATGATTACATGCTTCAAACAGTGGATAAATCATATAAAACAGCATGATTGCCGGCAAAAACCACAAAAAGGAACCGCCGCCCTTTTGAAATAAATCGACGAGGCCAATCACCTTCAAAAAGTGCCCAACGGTCCATTTGCAGTACAAACATGCAACGAGCGCAAACAATATAAACTTCAAATATACGGCTTTCAATCTGGACCAGACAAATTTGCCATAATTACCTACTTTCCGACCTGCCAGCGAATACGCAGACACAAAGAAGAACACATCCACGCCAATATATGCCGTCTGTTTCAAAAACAATTCTATCCTTGACTTGCCGATACAGATCCATAAGTGAAAAAACAAGATTTGTAAGGCCGAAAAAGCCATGATCATTCTTTTGTTTTTCAATGAATCACCTAACGATTACTCAAATGATTTTGGCGACATCACAAAAAGCACATACTTCTCATTTGACGCATGCTGCATTTCATCTGCAGATGTGCAGATATTCCAGTCAAGCTTGGCATTTGCAATCAGTGTATCAACAAGCTTCTGTGTATCGTCAGTTTCAAACACATACCCCACAAACGGAATGGTGCCAATCATCGGCGCAAACATCGTTCCTTTTGAGAAACCAGATATCTCATTTTCAAAACCACTTAAATAGCCCGGTTCAACCTCCATTGTCGTCATGGAAACTTCACCAAAAACAGAATTTTTGCTGAGTGCCTCGGCTAATTTGGTTGTGTCTGTGCCATCCTTAGCTTCTGTCAAAAACTGTTCCATTAAAACGCCGGCAACGGAATCTGCTGTTGCAGTTGTATCCTGATTTGAATGATCAGTTGTTCCTGTGTTATCTTCTACTGCTTCATTCGTATCTGCTGTGTCATTTGTAGTCCCTTCACCTGTTGTATTCTCTGTGGCAGTCTCATTTCCTGTATTCTGCGTATTCTCATTTGGCTGATTCTTACCACAGCCTGTCAAACTACCAATAACAAGCATTCCTACCAGATTAAAAATCAAAAACTTCTTCATATTTTATTCCCTTCTTTCTTATATTGTAACACTTCAGAGTTATTATCAATAGTATTTTCTGTTTCAGATGCATCTATACAACACCTTCGTATATACCACCAATTTTTTATTCGCATAATAGAAAAGCCCTTAAGCAATAGGCTTAAGGGCCATTAAACGTTATTTGTTCAGCTTTTCTCCGCGCTGTTTAACAAAAAATTCATCGACTGCTTTGACAATCTGAGCAGGCTCCATTGTCTTAAGAAGATACCCTTCCGGTTTCAAGCTCATTACCTGCATAACACTATCTTTATCACCCTTACTGGTCAGAAAAATGACAGGAACATCAGAAAACTCTGTTTCCGTACGAATCATCTGTAACACTTGTCGACCGTCAACAATTGGCATCTCGTAGTCAAGAAGTACCAGATCAGGTCTGTTAAGCGCCATATATTTGATTGCCATAGCACCTGAATTGGCAAGTGCAACCTGATATTTGTCTTCCAGCCAGCCTTTGACATTACGAAGCATCGCACCGGAATCATCTACCACCAAAATCTTTTTCTTGAGGTGTTTCCCTGCGCTTTTGATAAAATCATTCATATCAGCAGCAAGCTCTGTCACATTGATTGGTCTGAGATATTCTTTGGTAATGACATGACTTGGAATCATCGAGTGAATCTGTTTTAACTCCTCTGTATCCCCTTCACAAAACAGCGGAATATCTTCCTCAATGGATTTGTCCTTAATATAGTTAATCGCCTGCTGCGAATCCTTTTCAAACAAAGCCTCAGACGCACAAATCAAAATGGCTGAAAGTTCTTCCCTGATTGCTGTGATTTCACCCATATCTGCATTGACCATATGTACATCAAATCGTAACGATTCCAGTTTATTCTTAAGCGATGTAACGAGATAACTATTACTCTCACTGATTAACAATAAATGTTTAGCCATGTCTACTCCTTAAAAAAACATACACTTTATAATTATTTTATCGCATATTGTATTATTTTGCAATATGATATATGTAATATAAATATTTTGTTTTTAAAGTAATATCTTTTAAAACAATCCTTGCGAGCGTTTTGCTTTATAGGAAATTCCTCGGAATTTCCTATAAAAGTAAAAAGACACGCACCTTGAAGAAAGTGCGTGTCCAAATACGTCTGTACAAACTGATTAGTTGTTGATGAACTTATCTTCTTCGTTGTTCCAGCTGTAAAGCTTACGGATTTCCTCACCGACTACCTCAGATGGATGCTCGGCAGCAAGCTTTCTCATCGCTTTGAAATGAACCTGACGTCCTGCACCTGACATATCAAGTAAGAACTCTTTTGCGAAAGAACCATCCTGGATATCTGAAAGAATCTGTTTCATTGCTTTCTTTGTATCTTCTGTGATAATCTTTGGTCCTGTAATATAATCACCATACTCAGCTGTGTTTGAGATCGAATATCTCATTCCTGCAAAACCTGACTGATAAATTAAGTCAACGATCAGTTTCATCTCATGGATACACTCAAAGTAAGCATTTCTTGGGTCATAGCCTGCTTCAACAAGTGTCTCGAAGCCTGCCTGCATCAGTGCACAAACACCGCCGCAAAGAACTGCCTGCTCACCAAATAAGTCTGTCTCTGTCTCTGTACGGAATGTTGTCTCAAGAACACCGGCTCTTGCACCACCGATTGCAAGTGCATAAGCAAGTGCCATCTCAAGCGCTTTTCCTGTAGCATCCTGCTGAACTGCAACAAGACAAGGAACACCTTTTCCTGCCTGATACTCTGAACGTACTGTATGTCCCGGTCCTTTTGGAGCAATCATTGTAACGTCAACATCTGCAGGTGGTACGATACAACCGAAATGAATATTAAATCCATGTGCAAACATGAGCATGTTGCCCGGCTCTAAGTTTGGCTCGATGTCTTTTTTGTAAAGATCAGCCTGTTTCTCATCATTAATCAGAATCATGATGATATCTGCTTTTTTGGCAGCTTCTGCAGCTGTGTATACTTCAAATCCCTGTTTTACTGCTTTATCCCAAGATTTTGATCCCTCATAAAGACCAATGATAACATTGCATCCTGACTCTTTTGCGTTGAGAGCATGTGCATGTCCCTGGCTACCATAACCGATGACAGCGATTGTTTTGCCATCAAGTAATGATAAATTACAGTCTTCCTGATAATAAATTTTCGCTTCCTGTGACATTTTAATTCCTCCTAAAAATATACATAAAGTAATCTATCCTCTCACCTTGCGGTGATCAGTTCATTATGGTAAATATGTAATATTGTCAGTACCTCTTCCAAGGCCTGCAATACCTGTGCGGGCAAGCTCTAAAATCTCATAGCCTTCTAAAAGATTCAAAAAGGCTTCAATTTTGGACTGATTACCCGTCAATTCTACAACAAGTGCTTCAGCGGAAACATCGACGATATTGGCACGGAACACATCCGAAAGCTGAATGATATGCTGACGGACGGTGGCATCTGCTTTCACTTTGATCAGCGCAAGCTCACGATACACACTGCTCTCCGGCTTTAATTCTTTGATATCTCTGACATCCTCAAGCTTTGCAACCTGTTTTTCAATCTGATCTAAAATCTCATCATCACCGCTTGCAACAATTGTGATGCGCGTATAATTTGGGTCAGCAGTAACGCCGGCCGTAATACTCTCGATATTATATCCTCTCCGGCTAAAAAGTCCCGAGATACGACTCAATACACCGGAAGTATTATCAACCAATAACTGAAATACTTTTTTTTGCATAGTAAATCCTTTCAGCATTTTCAATGCTCTTTTGTTGCTAAGACTTATTTTATCAGCAAGTAAAAGCCTTTGTCAACGTATGAACTTGTTTCATGTAATGTATAACAAATAGTTATATCCAAAGGGCTTTGTCAATACTCATTGTTATATCTTTGCATACTGTATTTCATGCAAAGACAGGCTTTTCAAAATAGCAACTCATTTTATAAACAACTTATTGTTCTGTCTCTGAACACTTTGTAAGGGCAAGTGTTCCGGTACGTACAACCTCGACAACACTGATTGACTGGAACATATCAATCAGATTTCCAACGCGGTCCGATGTATCACAAATTTGGATAATCATATAATTCTTGGACATATCCACAATATCTGCTTTCATTGCCGCGCAGATTTCCATAATATCTTTCCGATTGGATTTGTTGTATTTCACCTTCATAAGCATCAGTTCCCTGCTGATGCTCTGGCTTTCATCAAACGTACGTACTTTGATGATATCAAGCTTTTTATTGAGCTGTTTTTCAATCTGCTCCATCGTATGTGCACTGCCGGAACTGACAATTGTCATACAAGATACGGTTTTATCATCTGTTTCTCCTACTGCAAGAGAATCAATGTTAAAACTTCTTCTTGAAAAAAGGCCTGCAACTTTACAAAGGACACCGGAACGGTTTTCAACTAATACAGAATATATTTTTTTCATGTCATCACCTCATTTATACAAGATCCATCGGATCGATGATACACTCCATCAGGAAATTATCATCTGTGTTCAAAAATGTTTCAATCGCCTTGTCAACTTCCCCGTCATTATGCACGCGCAAGAACGGAATATTGTAAGCCTGCGCTAACTTTTCCAAATCAGGACTGCCTGTCAAATCAACGACTGAATAGGTATCTTTATATGTAAAGTGCTGATATTGTCTCACCATACCGAGATAGTCATTCTTTAAAACAATTACTTTGGATTTAATGCCGTGTTGGCGCATGGTTGCAAGCTCCATCATAGACATCTGGAACGAACCGTCTCCGCAGACTGCAATAACCTCTTTCCCCGGATGTGCATATTTTGCCCCCATCGCAGCCGGAATCGAGTAGCCCATTGTGCCCATTCCGCCGGATGTAAAGAACTGTCCCTTCTTTACGATATGATAGCCACATGACCAAATCTGGTTCTGTCCTACGTCTGCCACATAAATGGCATCCTCAGGCATCGCCTTTGAAAGCTTTGTAATAAAGTTAGCCGGGTCTACAAAATTAGGATGCGCATCTCTCTTCGGCTGATAAGTCACCTTGAACTCTTTTAATGTAGCAATCCAATCCTCGGTATGTGTCGCGAACTCGTACTCGGAAATATCTTTGAAAATGTGCTTTGCATCGCCTACGATCGGAATATGCGGACCTGCATTTTTACCAATTTCAGCAGGATCAACATCGATATGCACAAGAACCTTTCCGTCTGTGATCATATCCGGCTGGTTCACGGCGCGGTCTGCGACTCTTGCACCGATGACGATGAGCAAATCACATTCCTGCATCGCAACATTTGCGTAACGCTTACCATTGTTTCCGACCATTCCATAGTAAAGCTCATCTTCTGTCGGCATCACACCGATACCCATCATCGTAGAAACAACAGGAATACGATGTTTATGTGCAAACTCGTAAAGCTCCTTCTGCGCACCGGATAAAAGCACACCGCCACCGGCATAAATAAGCGGTTTTTTTGCTTTTTCCAGCTCCCTAATCACCTTTTTGATCTGAACAGAATGTCCTTTGACAGTCGGTTTGTATGTACGGAGTTTGACTTCATCCGGATAAACGAATTTGTTAATCTTTGCATTCTGAATATCCATCGGAACATCAATCAGAACCGGACCTCTTCGACCGGTATTGGCAATATAAAATGCCTCCTTAAAAATACGCGGAATATCTTCGACATCCTTTACAAGATAACTGTATTTTACAAAGCTTTCCACAGCACCTGTAATATCGGCCTCCTGGAATACGTCAGAACCAATCTGGTCACTGTTTACCTGTCCTGTAATACAAACAAGCGGAATGCTGTCTGCAAACGCCGTTGCAATACCCGTAATTAAATTTGTCGCGCCCGGACCGCTTGTTACGGCACACACACCAACCGTATGCGTACTTCTCGCAAGACCACTTGCTGCATGCGCAGCATTTTGCTCGGTACGGACGAGCACACTTTCCACATCAGATTCAACAATACTATTATAAAATGGACAAATGGCAACACCCGGATATCCGAAAACAACCTTTACGCCTTCTTCTTCCAGACATTTTACCATTGCATCTGCACCTATCATGACAATTCCTCACTTTCTGTGTTGTACCTTTTATTCACCAAGTAACCGCTGCACAAGCTTCACCGCATCTGCCGCATCTGACGAATAGCCATCTGCTCCGATTTCATCAGCATACTCCTGCGTAATCACTGCGCCGCCAATGATGATTTTCGCCTTGACATCGTTCTGCTTCGCATACTGGATGACAACCTTCATCTGTTGCATTGTTGTCGTCATCAGCGCTGAGAGCCCAATAATTTGTGCCTGTTCTTTTATTGCTGTCTCGATAATGACTTCTTTTGGAACGTCCTTACCGAGATCAATGACTCGATAGCCGTAATTGCGAAGCATGAGACCGACAAGATTTTTGCCGATATCGTGAATATCTCCTTCCACAGTTGCAATTACAATTGTTGCTTTTTCTTCCTGCGATTGGCCTTCTTTTAACAATGGTTCAAGAAGTTCAATCGAACATTTCATTGCCTCTGCACTGGAAATGAGCTGCGGCAGGAAATATTTCCCTTTGTCAAATAAAGCACCTACTTCATTGATGGCAGGAAGCAGGATATCATCCAGAAGCTCTTTTGGTGCAAATCCGGCATCAAGTGCTTCCTGTGTGATCTTTTGGATGGTGTCTTTTTTTCCTTTTAAGACGGCTTCTTTTAACCGTTCCGTCGGTGTTTCGGCATGCTTATCCGCATTCGTAGAATCCTTAAAAGCTCCCGTGATATTTACTGCTTTATCCTGAATGCCCAGGGCTTCCATTGCTTCTTTTCTGCGGTTCATCGCCTCAATATAACGGATGTCTGCACCATTTTTATTCAAGAGCAAATCTGATGCAAGCGCACTGTAAACGAGGAGCTCCTGATTTGGATTTGCAATCGCCATTGTAAGACCGTTTGCAATTGCCATCGTAAGGAATGTCGTATTGACAAAGCTTCGCTCCGGCAAACCAAACGATATATTGGAAAGACCGCATATCGTTGCAAGTCCTTTCTCTTTGCAATAGCGGATTGTCTCAAGTGTCTCAAGCGCAGCATTCGGATTGGCACCAACTGTCGCAACAAGACCATCTACAACAATATCCTCCTTGGTTAATCCAAGTTCGATTGCTCTTTGGTATATCGTATCAATGATTTGTTTTTTCTCTTCTAAATTCTCCGGCAATCCTTTATCGGAAAGCGGCAGCAAAATAAACATTGCACCGTATTTTTTGGCAAGCGGTAACAATTGCTCAAACTTTTCGGTTTCCAGGGAAATCGAATTGATCAGTGCTCGTCCCGGGTATGCACGAAGTGCCGCCTCCATGACATCTACATGGCTTGAATCAATACAAATCGGAAGGCTTGTCAGTTCTCCGACTTTTTCGAGTACAGTGAGCATCATAGCTTTTTCATCGATTCCGCTCATTCCCATATTGATATCCAAAATGCTGGCGCCGCATGCTTCCTGCTCCGAAGCAAACCGCTCAACCATTTCAAGGCTTCCTTCCCGAAGCTCTGCCTGCAATTTCTTTTTACCGGTAGGATTGATCCGTTCACCTACAATCATGAAATTACCATCAAGACCAAACGCAAGTGATTGCCTCTCACTCGATAAATGACGAAGTCCGTCATAGCTTGACTTTGGCATAGGCAAATTCTTTGTCTCGCGCACGAGATTGCGAATGAATTCAGGTGTCGTTCCGCAGCAGCCTCCCAAAATGGTGGCTCCGCTTTCCACCATCTGTCTCATTTCACGCCCAAAGGTCTCTGCGTCCATGTCATAGGCCGTTGAACCATCCTCGCATAATGTAGGAAGTCCGGCATTTGGCTTTGCAATAATCGGTACAGTTGTCACACTTGCCATATCGGCAATGACCTGCCGCATCTGGTCAGGTCCCGTTGAGCAGTTGGCTCCGACAGCATCTGCGCCAAGACTTGATAACACAATTGCACATGTTTTGGCATCTGTACCAAACAAGCTTCTGCCATCCGCTTCAAAGGTCATCGTACAAATGACAGGCAAATCACACACTTCCTTGGCTGCAATTACGGCAGCTCTTGTTTCCTGAAGCGACATCATCGTCTCTACAACAATCAGATCAACACCGGCCTCAACACAATACGTGATCTGCTCTTTATAAATATCAATCAGTTCCTCAAGCTGCATCGTTCCCATTGGCGCAAGCTGCTGTCCTGTCATAGTCAGATCTGCAGCGACAAATGCCTTATCACCTGCCGCCTCCTTACTGATTTTTACAAGCGTCCGATTGATTTCCTCTATATTCTCTGCAAGACCATATTCAGCCAGTTTCACGCGATTGGAAGTAAACGTCGGTGCATACAAAATATTCGTTCCGGCTTCCACATATTCTCTTTGTAATGCGCTCATCACATCCGGATGCTCCATAATCCACTTCTCAGGACATACACCGGCAGGCATTCCACGCTTCATGAGGTTTGAACCGGTGGCACCGTCCAAGTATATGAACTGCTTCCCAGCTAGGTCTCTAAATTCCTGTTTTGTCATTTGAATTTTTCCTCTTTGTCATGAAATTATATCTGGTCATACTTATTTATCATACCAAATATCCAATCATTTCGCAATCATGATATCATTACAAATCATGTACAAAAACCACGAAATATTTATAGATAAACAAAAAGAAAGGCCAATAGGCTTATAGACATCTACAGCATTGGCTAGTATAATATACACAAGCGTATAGGTTTGGAGGATTCATTCCTTCAAGGCTGCGCCATGTACATTTCAATTACATAAAAGGAGGATATTATGAAACGTAAACTTCACGTATTGGTTGTACTTGTCATGATGCTCTTTGCATTAACAGGCTGCGGGGCAACTGTGAATGTCAAAATCAACACTGACAAGACATCCGAAATGACTGCTAAGCTTGCATTTACACAGACAGAGCTTTCTAATTTTGCCAAAAATGCAAATCTTTCCGCATTCGAGTTAATGGCGATTCAGATGCAGCTGAAGCAGGAAACCATCGACGGTGTAACCTATTACACATTCTCTCAAACAGAGAAAATGTCAGCCAAAGACACAAAGGATTATTTTGCAAGATATGACTCTGTCGCTGCTGTCATCGCCAATCAGCAAAATGCAAGCACTGACATTTCCAAAGAAGTGGATGCAGAAACACTTAACCTTTTAAAACAGTATGGACTTGACAAGCTCACAATCAACGATTTTGCATTCCTTGATTTAACTGTTACCTTCCCACAACCGGTTGTGAAAGCAACCGGCACCATCTCAGCCGACAAAAAGACGGTTACATGGGATGGCAAAAAATGTGACAAAGAAGTGCAATATGCGATTTTTAATGAAGCAAAAGCCAAAAGCAGCAAAATTACATTTGCAGGATTAAAGAACAAAAAGACTTACAAAGCAAAGAAAAATAACGTATTGACGATCAAAGGGGATGGTTTAATTACTTCCGTCAAAGTCAAAAAAGGAAGCAAGACATACAAATTCCCACAAAAGTCTTTCAACAAAGGAAACGGCTACAATAAATTAAACTTTACAGAAAAAGGAAAATACACTGTCACCGTTAAAAATTATGCCGGCAAATCAAAAACAATCAAATTCACAGTAAAATAAAGTGAACAATAAAGAAAGCCTCATTCGTTAGAATGAGGCTTTCTTTTGGGCGTATCAAAAATATCATACTTTAAACTTACGCATTGTATCAGTCAATTCTGATGCAATCGTATGAAGCTGTACTGCATTTTCACTAAGCTCAGTAAATACAGATGTCAGCTCTGCTACCGAAGCACTTGTCTCTTCTGTGCTGGCTGAGTTCTGCTCTGCTATCGCTGATAAATTCTCAAGCATCTCGCTTACTTCGTCCTTGGCGGCATTGACCTGACCAACTTGATTAATAATTGTGTCCGTCACTTGTGCAACACGACGGTTTTCTTCCATCAGTCCATCAAATGCACCTTGTGTATCTTTGAGCTTATCAAGCTGCTGCGAAACATCCGATGAAACCTTCTGCATACGTTGCACACTCGTATTGGAGTTTGTAAGCAATTCTTTGACGATTGCTTCAATCTCATCAGCGCTCTGTTTACTACTCTCAGAAAGACTTCTGATCTCGTCTGCAACGACTGCGAAACCGCGTCCGCTCTCACCGGCTCTTGCTGCTTCAATTGAAGCGTTCAAGCTAAGGAGGTTCGTCTGACCTGCAATATTCTGAATGAGCGCAACTGCATCTTTAATCTTGGCAGCTGAAGCATTGGTCTCATGTGTCTCGTTGCTCAATTTATCAATTTCTTCACTTGCACGGTTACTAATCTGAATGAGTTCATTTAAATTTTCTTCGGCACTTGTGCCAAGCTGTGTCATCGTGTCAACAGACTGATTGAGCACATCAGCGCTTTCTGCACAACCCTCAATATTCATACCGATCTTGAGAACACTTTCATTTGCATTTTGTGTATTCTCTGCCTGGCTTGTAGCACCCTGTGCAATATCGTATACCGCTGTCTCAATCTGCGTTGCGGTATCTGTTGCGTTGCCGGCTGCTGTACTCAGCGCATCTGAGTTCATTAAGATACGATCACTGCCTGCATTGACATTCATAATCATACCAATCAGCTCATTCTTCAGCTTCATGCCGGCCTCTGCAAGCCTTGCCGTCTCATCCTTGCCTTTGGCAATTTTTTCGATCTCTGAATCGTCTTTTGTCAAATCAAGTGAACCAAGTACCTCAACTGTCTGGGTTACCTTCTTAATCGGAGTGACAATCTTACGTGAAATATATACACCTACGATAACCATACAGATTAACACAGCAATCGTAATAATCACAAAGCGGTTGATTACATTATTGATTGCTGCAAGCGCATCTGATTCATCAGCCGTAGTAATTAAAATGAACGAATTATCCACACCTACAAAATAAGCGGCATATTTCATTTTGCCTTTGTACTCGTATTCGACAACGTCACTTGTCACTGTTTCTCCATTGGCAATGCGTTTCGCAACTTCCTGAATCGGTGCTGCCTGCGCCTGTGTCATCAATTTTTCCTTGTCCGGATGCCAGAGAATCTTTGCTTCTCCATCCGTCAGATACATATATGCACTGTCAATTCCTTCAAATTTCTTTTCGCCAAGTCTCTTATCAAGCAAAAATCCGCGAAGACCATATGTAACACCTGCTGACTCAACAACACTATTTAAATATTCCCCTTCATTGGTTACGGCATATCCGAGATAATTACGTACCTGTGCCTTCATCTCCGAACGGATATACGGCACTGTTGCAAGCAATATAATCGTACAGCAAAGTACGACAGCTCCAACAACTGTTAATACAATTTTGCTTTGAATGGATTGTAAAAATTTAACATTCCCTAATGAACCGCTATTTGTGCGTTTTTTCGGAGACTTCGGTGTTTTTACCTTTTTTGTCTTGTTCTTTGTAGTTGCCATGTCGTACCTCCAATGTAAAAACAATCATATAATGACCTATTCAGAGCCTTGAAATAAAAAAATGGACATCATGCTCGCATGTATGGATATTTATATTCTCGCTGAATAGTTACCACAAAATACAACTTAATTTTACAGTATTTTTCACAAAAAGTCAACGCAATGCATCCACATTTATTGTAATATTTTACATACAAATAGCTATAACATAAAACTCCCACACCGGGGAAAACCGATGCGGGAGCCATAATAAATAGATAATTCTTAGAATTTACCGGCTGTAGCAGCCTCCTCGATAGAAACGGCTGTACTTACAGTCATACCTACCATTGGGTTGTTACCTGCGCCGATGAGACCCATCATTTCTACGTGTGCTGGAACTGATGAAGAACCGGCAAACTGTGCATCTGAGTGCATACGTCCCATTGTATCTGTCATACCGTAAGAAGCAGGACCTGCAGCCATGTTATCAGGATGAAGTGTACGTCCTGTACCACCACCTGAAGCTACTGAGAAGTATTTTTTGCCTTTCTCAAGTCTTTCCTTCTTATAAGTTCCGGCTACCGGATGCTGGAAACGTGTTGGGTTTGTTGAGTTACCTGTGATAGATACATCAACATTCTCTTTCCACATGATTGCAACGCCTTCACATACATCATTTGCACCGTAGCAGTTTACTTTTGCACGTGGAGAGTTTGCATCTTTTGAGTAGCACTTGCGTGAAACTTCTTTTACTGTATTTGTATATGGATCATACTCTGTCTCAACAAATGTAAATCCGTTGATACGTGAGATAATCTGAGCAGCGTCTTTTCCAAGTCCGTTTAAGATAACACGAAGTGGTGTTTTACGAACTTTGTTTGCTTTCTCTGCAATACCGATAGCACCCTCTGCAGCTGCGAACGACTCGTGACCTGCAAGGAATGCGAAACACTCTGTCTCTTCCTCAAGAAGCATTTTTCCAAGGTTACCATGTCCAAGACCAACTTTACGTGTGTCTGCAACTGAACCTGGGATACAGAAAGCCTGAAGACCTTCACCGATTGCTGCAGCAGCATCAGCAGCCTTGCGGCAGTTTTTCTTGATTGCGATTGCAGCACCTACTGTGTAAGCCCATTTTGCGTTCTCAAAACAGATAGGCTGAATGCCTTCGATGAGGTGGTATACGTCGATACCGGCTGCATCACAAATATCTTTACATTCTTCAATAGATGAGATACCGTACTCCTTAAGAACTGCAAGGATCTGAGGCTCTCTTCTTTCATATGATTCAAATAATGCCATTTGTATATCCTCCTATTCCTTACTCTTTTCTTGGGTCAATCACACGTGCAGCATCTGCAACACGGCCATACTGACCAGAAGCTTTCTCAAGTGCTGTATTTGCATCATCGCCGGCTTTGATGAAGTCCATCATCTTACCGAAGTTTACATATTTGTAACCGATGATTTCATCGTTTTCATCAAGTGCAACACCTGTGATATAACCATCTGTAAGTTCAAGATATCTAGGACCTTTTTTGAGTGTACCGTATGTAGTACCTACCATTGAACGGCTACCTTTACCAAGGTCTTCAAGACCTGCACCGATTGCAAGACCACCCTCTGAGAATGCTGACTGTGTACGTCCGTAAACGATCTGTAAGAAAAGCTCTCTCATAGCTGTATTAATCGCGTCACAAACAAGGTCTGTGTTAAGCGCTTCCATAACAGTAAGTCCCGGTAAAATTTCTGATGCCATAGCAGCAGAATGTGTCATACCTGAACAACCGATTGTCTCTACCAATGCTTCCTGAATAATACCATCCTTAACGTTGAGGGAAAGCTTACAAGCTCCCTGCTGAGGTGCACACCAGCCGATACCGTGTGTGTAACCTGAGATGTCTTTCACTTCTTTGGCTTTCACCCATTTTGCTTCTTCCGGGATTGGAGCACAACCGTGATGAACACCCTGTGCTACTGGGCACATCTCTTCCACTTCTTTTGAATAAATCATGTGAAATCTCCTTTCAGATTGATAAATATTTGGGAATGATACCTTGTATCATCCACACTGTTTTGATTTTCTCATATTTTGACAAAAAAATCTAGTACCATCTTTGTATTTTCCGTAAATTAACACAAGCGATTTGTAATTTTGCCTTCCCCTTTATAAATCTTGTCTGCCAAAATAATACCGCGCACATTGGAAAGCGGATAAATGCTCGTATTTTTCCCGATCATCGTACCCGGATTTAACACACTGTTGCAGCCTACCTGTACGTAATCGCCGACAATCGCACCAAATTTGCGAAGCCCTGTGTCAACCTGTTGCAGCGGCAGTTTTACAATGACATTGGAATTGTCATTTTTTACATTGGAAGTAATGGCTCCTGCACCAAAATGCGCCTTATAGCCAAGAACACTGTCTCCTATATAGTTGTAATGCGGAACCTGCACGCCATCAAATAATAAAGCATTTTTAATTTCACTGGAATTTCCGACAACCGCACCTTTACCGACAATGACGCCGCCTCTGATAAATGCGCCGTGACGAATCTCCGCATCCTCATCAATGATACATGGTGCCATAATGCACGCTGTCGGTGCTACCTTAGCGCTTTTTGCAACCCATACATTTTCTGAACGCTGTTCATATAAATCCGCCGGTAAAATTGGTCCCAAGTTTTCAATGAAAACTTTTAATTTTGGGAGTACCTCCCATGGATAATCCACTTCATCAAACAAAAATTTGGCGATTGTTTTGTCCAGATCAAGTAAATTACCTAAATCCACGATTTGCTGCATGATATAACCCTCCTTTTATTCATGTCTTTTGTAAATATATTGGTATCGCTTTTGCTTTCCTATCAACGGATCGTAATCTGTTTACAGCCATTTATTGATTGTGCCGGATTTAAAACGGCAACTCATCAAGTGGCGGCGCGTCTTCCTCCGGTTCGTTTACATTTTGGGATGCCATCTGTTCCAAATAACTCCACTGATCCGGTTCGTCACTTGAAGTGTTTGCTGTAGGATTTTCTGTCGCTTGCTTTTCTTCCGATCCGGCATGATTTGATACAGATGTTACTTGTTCACTCTGCCCTGTTATGCGTTCTGTTGGCTGTTTATCAAATACAAATGACACATGATCATCTTCGCGCTTCAAGTACGCATCAAACAGTGTGCCTGCTTTTGATGTAAACCCGGTCACAATTTCCCTGGTTTGTCCATCTAAAATCAATTGCCCGATCTGCTCATCGGAAAGTGCAAGCCTTGCAACCGTCGTACGAAGCTTAAAACCACATTCACAATCATAGCTGTATTGATTTTTAAATAGGTGCTTTTGGCATCTCGGACAAGGCAGTTTTGTTTCGACCGGATCCGGTTTCTTTGGAAAATCAAACTCTATTTTGCCATCATCTGTAAGCTTCAGCGGTGCGGTAAAAAACATGCCGCTCTTTGCAATAAAGCCTTCAATTGGGTCGGTATGTTTTTGCGAAAGCAGTTGTCTAACCTGCGCATCCTTCAATTTCAGACCGGCAATTTTGCCAATAAAGAATTTGCAGGAATCCTCCTCATCACGCTTATTGTTTTCACACACATACCCATATGGATTGACAACAATATCCCCGCCGCAAACAGGACATACAACATCTTTGAGCTTCA
This sequence comes from Lachnospiraceae bacterium, assembly GCA_021153185.1. GTDB lineage: Bacteria > Bacillota > Clostridia > Lachnospirales > Lachnospiraceae > SIG333. The sequence goes on along the minus strand of JAGKTY010000019.1, from coordinate 21,669 downwards.
CCGGTTCAATATCCGAAAAGTCAAAACCGATGCCTGTCACTTTGCCTCCATCATCCTTTTCAAGCACAAGGCGCGCATCAAACTTCTTACCGCTTTTTGCTTTAAAACCGCGAATCGTATCCGTCTTACCGTTTGCGATCAATTCTTTCAGCTGTTTTTCCGAAAGCGATTTCCCAAGAATTTTTCCAACGCTGAATCTACAGCTGTTTGGGTCGTCTTTATGATAATTGCTGCATCCCCACCCGAATGCTGTCTGCATGATTTCGCCACCGCAGACAGGGCAGGCGGTATCTTTTACGATTTTGGGACCAACATTTTCAAAATCAAATGTAATCTGCATCTTCCCCTGCTCGTCTTTTTGTAAAACAAGCGCCGCATCAAACTTTTTCTTTGCTTTGGAAACGAACCCTGTAAGTACATCCGTTTTGCCATCCGTTAGCAGCCGTTTGGCTTCCTCAAGTGAGAGTGTGCGTCCCGCAATTTGTCCGATGCTGAATTTACAGCTATTCTCATCATCCTTTTTATAATTGGAACAACCATATCCAAACGGGGTTGTTTCAATTGTACCACCGCAGACAGGGCAAGGAACGCCAAGAGAAATTTTGGTGCCAAGTCCCCTTCCGTTTTGTGTAAACGGATGAATCTTTCCGGCAATCTGACTTTTTAAATCTGTTCCAATCATCGCTACTGTCTGCGCGCGGATAAATTCCTCAAGCTTTTCACGGTAATCTTCAAAGCTGACTTCGCCTTTGGTAATTCCGTCAAGTCCCTTTTCCCAGCTCGCACTCATCTTTGGGTTAAGAAGCTGCGGCACATGTGCATTGACAATTTCATATACCATCTCCCCCAAATTTTCCGGCGAAAGAACCTGACTTTTTTTATTTAAGTTGAGATAGCCGATGCGAACTAATTTTTCAATAATGCCGGCTCTCGTTGCGCTTGTACCGATACCCGAGCCCTTGATTTGCTCTCTGAGTTCTTCATCCTCGATCAGCTGTCCTGCGTTTTCCATCGCGAGGATCATAGAGCCGGATGTATAACGCTTTGGCGGTGAGGTTTTTCCTTCTTTGATGACATATTCCGGAATTTGAATCAGGTCGCCTTGTTTTAGCTTTGAAAGTGTTTCAATAATTTGCTTCGGTTCAACCTTTGTCTTATTTTCTTTTTCCTTATCCTCATCATTGATTGCCTGTTTTCCGGCAATTTCCAAAAAACCGGGCACCTTTAACAGCTTTGCCTGTGTAAAAAAGGATTCACCGTCCACTTTGACAACCATTTTAACTGTTTGGTACTCTGCAGGCGGATAAAAAATACTGAGAAATCTTCTGACGATCAAATCATATACTTTTTGATGAAGCTCAGACAGACTGCCAAGCGTTTGTGTCTGCCCGGTCGGAATAATCGCATAATGGTCTGTTACCTTGGCATCATCTGTATATGCACTCTTTGCAATCCCCATATACGTTTTGGTGTCGAAAATCTTGTCAACAAAACCTGCCACAGGAGAATATGCCTTAAGTCCCCGAATATTTTTGGCAATTTCCTTTGCAACAGCACTCGTGAGCACTCTTGCATCGGTTCTCGGGTAGGTTGTAAGCTTCCGCTCGTACAAATCCTGTGCAACAGAAAGTGTCTCATCCGGACTTATTTTGAAGCGTTTGCTGCATTCCGCCTGTAATTCCGCAAGGTTAAACAAAAGCGGCGCACGTTTCTTGCTCGTGCCCATCTCAAGCGTATCAATGACACCATCCTTCCCCGCAAGAGAACCCATAAACGCATTTGCATCTTCTTCTTTTTTGAACCCATTTTCTTTGTAAAGAAGTGGTGAATTAAAATATTTGGAGCCTTCTTGTGATTTCCATTCCCCTTCTATTCCGTCATTGCCAATCATAGCAATGACACGGTAAAACGGTGTCTCAACGAAATTGCGGATTTCCCGCTCCCTTATGACAACCATGCCGAGAACACATGTCATGACACGGCCGACCGCAACAGCGGTATAGCTTTTGGTGGAAGCGGCATCATTAACCATCCGGCCGTATTTGACGGACAAAACGCGGGAAAAATTGATGCCCATGGCATAATCTTCAATCGAGCGCATAATTCCGCTTTTTCCGAGGTTGGCGTAATCACTCATCGGCTTAGCCTCGCGGATACCACGCATGATTTCCTCATCCGTCTGCGAGTCAATCCAGACACGTTTTTCTTCCATGCCTGCTCTCACCCCGCCAAAGTTACGGATATTTTCCTCAATTGTCTGACCTTCTTTTCCGGAGTCACCGGCCCAATAAACTGTATCAATATCATCCCTGAATAAAAGGCTGTGCACAATGTCATATTGTCCTGCAACGCTCGGAATGACATCATATTTGTATTCCTTTGGTAAAAACGGCAAATCTTCCAGCCGCCATTTTCCGTATTTTTCATCATATACTTCAGGATAACACATCTCCACCAGATGACCGACGCACCATGTTACGACATAGTTGTCTCCTTCAATATATCCGTTGTTTCTTTTCTGAGAAGCCACCCCAAGTACTCTGGCAAAATCTCTTGCAACACTCGGTTTCTCAGTAATAATTAGTGCTTTTGACAAAATACTTCTCCTAACTCAGCGGAATTAACACAATATTTGTTTTCGCCTCTGATTTTTCTAAAAGCGCTTCATCAAAGCCTGCGGTTGAAAACAGATACGTAAAGTCAGGTGTGATTTTTGCAAGCTTTGACAATTTCATCAGTTCCTCGTAATCACTGACCGAAACAGTCTTTCCGAAATAGCCTTGTGCAAGAATCGATTTTTCTTCTCGCTGCATAATAAAATCAATCGTACCTTTTTTTCCGACCCACACGCCATAGTCCTCTACTTCAATCGGCAGATTGTTATTTTTCCATGCTTCCAGCATATTTTGCCGGCAGATGAGGCCGAAATATTGTTTTGTATATTGAAGCAGCTTTGGCTCAATATATGTATCATAAAATTGTTCAATTTCCATCGAAGAAAGTGCGCTCATATATGGGAAGACAAACGTATACCAAAAGGATGCAAAGTGATTTTTGATGCGGTAGACACCTTTCTTTGTCTCGTTCTTGCCCGGCACCTCATAGGAGAACACCTTTTCAACAAGCTCCATTTCCATCAAGTTACACAAATATACGACAATTTTGGCGCGCGGAAAACCGGTATCCAAATATAAATCGTTTAGCTTCTCATTCCCTCTGGCAAGAGATAACAAAATGGTATTGTATACTGAAAGCTCCCGCAGCTCTTCAGACATCATACGTTCAATAATTGACGAAAAGAAACTGTCTTTTGCAAGTATCTTTTCGCAAATATTCTTTTTCACACTCACGGACGGATCTAATTTACCAAGTAAGCCCGGAACACCGCCAACAATTGCGTACATTTTGCACTGTTCCATCAGGCTATAGGTAGAAAAGATTGTCTGAACACTGTCAAACTGTAATTCCCTGACTTTCACAAAGCCGGAAATTGCCCCCGCTGATTTTCCGAGCTTTGCAATCATATTATTTTCTACAAACGCAACAGATGAAGAACAAAGAATCACAAAAACATCTGCTTTTCCATAGCTATGGTTCAAAAGTGCAATCAGTGATGTCATAAAGTCCGACTCACTTTTGAGCAGATATTGAAACTCATCGATTACGACGACAAACTTTCTTTTCTGTCTGATGGCTACTTTTTCAAATATATCCGAAAAGCTCAAATTACCGCCTGCTAGCGAAAGCCCGGGATTTTCCCTCGCAATTGCGGCAAGCTGCGATTCGTTACTCAGCGGTCTTGCCAGATAATAAAAAGCTTCTTTATCCTTCATAAATGAATTTAAAATTGTTGTTTTTCCGATGCCCTGCTGTCCGTAAAACACGATCAGCTGGCTGCCCTGCTTCTCAAATCTTTGTTTTAAAGAAGCTTCTTCATTCATACGCTCAATCAACATAACCCTTACCTAAAAAGGTATTGGCATGGTTCATGCCAATACCTTACATCACAACATCTTTCTTTTACACTTATTTTTTGGTAATATATCCTTTTGCTTTTAATAATTCTGCGCAAAGAACTGCACCACCCGCAGCACCGCGGACTGTATTGTGTGAAAGTCCGACAAATTTCCAATCATAAACGCTGTCTTCACGAATACGTCCGATTGAAATGCCCATTCCATTTTCATAGTCCACATCAAGTGAAACCTGCGGTCTGTTATCCTCTGTCATATACCGGATAAACTGTTTTGGTGCACTTGGAAGCGCAAGCTCCTGTGGAAGTCCGCTAAAGGATGTCAATTTCTCAATCAACTGCTCTTTTGTTGGATTTTTGCGGAATTTTACAAATACAGCTGCAGTATGTCCGTTTAATACAGGTACACGGATACACTGACATGTGATTTTCGGCTCTGCTGCTTTCACAATTTCACCGTTTTCAACTTTACCGTAAATACGAAGTGGCTCCTGCTCAGATTTTTCTTCCTCGCCACCAATATATGGGATAATATTTTCTACCATCTCCGGCCAGTCTTTGAATGTCTTACCTGCTCCTGAGATTGCCTGATATGTCGTAGCAACAACCTCGTATGGTTCAAACGCTCTCCAAGCATAGAGAACAGGCGCATAGCTCTGGATTGAACAGTTTGGTTTGACCGCTACAAAGCCTCTTGTTGTGCCGAGACGTTTTTTCTGTGCCTCAATTACTTCCACGTGCTCCGGATTAATCTCAGGAATAATCATCGGAACATCCGGTGTCCATCTGTGTGCTGAGTTGTTTGAAACAACCGGTGTTTCTGTTTTTGCATATGCATCTTCAATCGCTCTGATTTCTTCTTTTGTCATATCAACTGCTGAAAATACGAAATCAACCTGACTGGCAACAGACTCAACTTCATTGACATTCTGTACAACGATATTTTTAACTGCTTCCGGCATTGGTGTTGTCATTTTCCAACGTCCGCCAACTGCTTCCTCATATGTTTTACCGGCTGAACGAGGGCTTGCTGCGATTGTTGTCACTTCAAACCATGGATGATTCTCAAGAAGAGAGATGAATCTCTGTCCAACCATACCTGTTCCGCCTAAAATTCCTACTTTTAATTTTTCACTCATTGTTTTTCTCCTCATTGTTTTTATTCTTGAATGGCCGAATGCCAATCATTCTCTAAATAATCGTGTGCCTGCGAAATAACCTGCCGCATCACGTTCGGACCCGGACCGCCAATGGTCAGTCTTTTCTGTACGCAGGTTTCCAGGGAAATGGCATCATAGATATCCGGCTCAAACACATCGCTGATTTCTTTTAATTCTTCGATGCTCATCTCGTGGATTGCTTTGCCTTTGTCAATACAGGTAAGCACCAATTTGCCGATAATGCCATGTGCATCCCGAAACGGCACACCTTTCATTACAAGGTAATCTGCGGCATCCGTCGCATTGGTGAAGCCGTTCATTGCACTCTTTTCCATGACATCATTGCGGAATTTCATTGTTTTAATCATTCCGGTAAATAATGCAAGACAGCCTTTTACCGTATCCATCGCATCAAATGCGAGTTCTTTGTCCTCCTGCATATCTTTGTTGTATGCAAGCGGAATGCCTTTCATGGTCGTAAGAAGCGACATTAAAGCACCGTAAACACGTCCGGTCTTTCCTCTGACAAGCTCTGCAATATCCGGATTTTTCTTCTGTGGCATAATACTGCTTCCGGTCGAATATGCGTCATCAATCTCCACAAACTGATATTCGTTGGAGTTCCAGATGATGATTTCCTCACAAAATCTTGAAAGATGCATCATAATCGTAGAAAGTGCCGACAAAAACTCAATCAGGTAATCCCTGTCTGCAACGGAATCCATACTATTGAGCGTTGGCCCTTCGAAGCCAAGAAGACTCGCCGTATAATTCCGGTCAAGCGGGTACGTCGTACCGGCAAGTGCACCACTTCCGAGCGGACAATAGTTCATGCGATGATACATATCGCAAAGACGTCCTCTATCCCGTTTAAACATCTCAAAATACGCACCCAAGTGATGCGCAAGTGTAATCGGCTGCGCTTTCTGAAGATGTGTAAATCCAGGCATATAGGTCTCGATGTTTTCTTCCATAAGGTTCAGAAGCGTAGAAAGAAGTTCCTTTAACAGTTCATCAACCGCAAGCACCTCGTGCCTTGTATAAAGCTTCATATCAAGTGCAACCTGGTCATTGCGTGATCTTCCGGTGTGAAGCTTCTTGCCGACATCTCCGATCCGGTCAATCAGGTTGGCCTCCACAAAGCTGTGAATATCTTCATACGTATCTGTAATCACAAGCTTACCGCTTTCCACATCCTGTCTGATTTCGGTAAGGCCTTTTACAATGGCATCTTTTTCTTCATTTGTTAAAATGCCCTGTTTGGCAAGCATAACAACATGCGCAATGCTTCCTTCAATATCTTCTTTATAAAACTTCTGATCAAAAGAAATCGAAGCATTAAAATTGTAAACAAGCTGGTCTGTGTTTTTGGTAAAACGACCGCCCCATAACTGAGCCATAACTGACCCTCCTTACGTTCTTTCAAATCATGAAATCTAAATTAAATAATATCATACTAGTTAACCAAAGGCAAGTACGATACATCGTCAGAAACTTGGTACATTCTGCGCATTTTTCATGTTTTATCCTAAAATCCGTTTGATTTCTGCAATGGTCGCATCATACAAATCCATCATCGGTTTATGATGTGACTTGATGAACGCAATATTTTCCTCTACGTTTATTCCATTTTTCACATCTTTTGCCGTAAGTTCCAGTTCTTTTGCTGCTTCAGATAGCTGTTTACCGCCCACATTGAGCGAGGTCGACTTGAGGGCATGCACATAAACGGCATAATTGCTCCAATCTTCTGCATCGTATGCCTGAACAATATTTCCCATACGTTCATCCGTACTTTCCAGATATAGGCCAAGCATTTCCATGAAGAACTCCTCGCTCTGCATACAATACGTAAGCCCTACCTCCTCATCGATATACTTCTCTGTAGGCGCAAGCTCCTGCTGTGCATTCTCCTGCATTCCTTTAGAAGGTTCCTCCGCTTTCGGCGCTTTCACCGACTCGTCTTCCTGCGCTTTCACAGTGTCGACATTTTCTTGCTCTGATTGCAAAGTAAAAACAAGCTTGTCCTTCGGCAAATACTTTTGCATCATTTTTTCAAGACTCGTTCCGGCAATTGGTTTAGATAAGTAATCTGAAAAACCAGCCTCTAAATACATTTCCTTTGCGCCCACAATTGCGTTGGCCGTCAGTGCGATCACCGGCACGTCCTTACACATATGTTCCATCTGTTTCATTTGCGCAAGCGTTTGCATACCGTCAAGTTCAGGCATCATATGGTCGAGCAAAATGACATCGAAGTGCTCTTTTTTTACATAAGAGAGGCATTCTTTGCCACTCATACATGTTGTAATCTGTATGTTTGTCTTTTTCAAAAGAGCCTTAACTACAAACAGATTCATATTATTGTCATCTACGACAAGCACTTTTGCATCCGGAGCCGTAAATCTTTCATGATAATCTGATTCCTGTTTGGCAAGCTCAGCAAATTTTTGCTTATAATCTCCCACAGGTGTATCATCAACGACTTCCTGGGTAAGATAAACGGTAAACACTGAACCTTTTCCGTATTCGCTTGAGACATCAATATGTCCGTCCATCCGCTCAACCAGGTTATGCGTGATGGCAAGCCCGAGTCCTGTTCCTTCGATACTGCGGTTCTGCTCTAAATCAAGACGTTGGAAGCCTCCAAAAAGCTTGTCCATATCTTCCGGCTTGATACCAATACCACTGTCTGTCACCTGCATTTTCAAAGTGAACTTGTCTTCCTCACGGATACCTTCCACCTCAAAACGCACCGTTCCCTGTTTGGTATACTTCACCGCATTGTTCAGTATATTGACGATGACCTGTCTGATGCGGACCTCATCTCCCAAGAGAACCGATGGAAGATTTTCATCAATCTGTACTTCAAAAAACAGATCTTTCTGATTCGCCTTCACACTTGTCATATTGACCACATCATTAAAAAATACACACACCTCATAAGGCTCAGGAACAATTTCCATTTTTCCGGCTTCAATTTTGGAAAAATCCAAAATATCATTGATTAACGAGAGCAACGTTTTGCTGGCGCTATCAATATTGGTTGCATATTCCCTGATGCTGTCATCACTGCATTCGCGCAGTACCATTTCATTCATACCCATAATCGCATTGATTGGCGTACGAATTTCATGAGACATATTGGCAAGGAAATCGCTCTTTGCATTGTTTGCCTGCTCTGCCATGATTTTGGCAGTTCTCAGTTCATCACTTTCCCTTACCTTTTCTTCCGCACTAAACAAATATGCCATGCCGACTGCAAACATCAAAATCAAAAGACCAAACACCCAAAGTACGAGTGCTGCAATCGTACGAAAGCCCTGCGATACAGCTTCAGCAGGCACAGTACCGGTCAAAAACAGACCGAGCTGATTTACCTCTGCCATAAACAAGTAATGCTCGCCGGAATCGTCTTCATAATATACGGCTGCAGCCGTATCCACATTCATTTTTTCAGAAGCAGCCAAAAGTGCCTTCCGAATTGTATCTAAATTCAGAAAATCTTTTGTTGAAGTATTCGTATCGGAAAACGGAATGACAATCTGCTCTGACTGGTCAACGATTGCTACATCCCCCTGCTCATGATAGCAGGACACACCAAATTCCCGAAGAAGAATCTGCTCATCATATAATTTGTACAATACAAACTCGACATTCTCTTCATCGTATATCGGTGTCGTAAACAAAATACCCTCCCCGGCTTTATAGCAGACAGCAGAGTGCCCTCGAAATGCTTTTTGAATGCCGGGAAAATCTGTAAAATTAAGTGTTTTGCCAAGAAGCGCCGAGCCATCAAGACGCAAAATACCCATGGAAATGTTTTCATCATCAATCGAACTGATTTCAAGAACTGTTTCCATCTGTTTGGTGTCGTGTTGCATGCGCCCGGCAATATTCTCAAGATTACGTATTTGCAATTCAAATTGATTTGCAGATAATTCAGCCAACGTTCTCGCCTGCTCTGTCACCTGGTGTTCCGTATAATCACGCATCAGCCCTTGCAGACGAATGCGCATCAGCATGCCCACTCCAACCATAATCATGGTTACAACAATAAGTACAAATATGATTCTACGCTTGCCATTCATCCATTTATCTATCATATATTTCTACACCCTCTACGTACCAATCAAATTGTTCCAGCAGCACTTCATCGCGAATTGCCTGGTTTTCTTTACAGCGCTTATTGCCTTCATTATCATAAATAACGCCGGAAAACACATCTTTTCCGCTTAGCATCTCATTTTTCGCTTTGTCGACTTCTGCTTTGATATCATCTGTCACAAGCGGTGAAAACGTACTGAGATTCACAGCATTTTCATCGATGCCTACCCAGTATACTTTTTGCTTTGCGGAATTGCCGCGCAGATATTGCCGAATAATTGCTTCATAGGTTAACTGCCAATCGCAAAAAACCGCAGTCAAATGCTTCTCGGATGCATTTGGCAGGCTCTGATGATATCCGATTGAATAAATGCCATATTTTTCTGCTTCTTCGGAAACATAAGGCTGATTCTGATGATAGGTAAGCACATCCACAGATGCTTCTTCAATTAACCGGTCAGCACATGCCCGTTCCGCTTGTTCATCATCCCAGGCATTTGACCAGGAAACCTTCACAACAGCATCCGGATTCACACGTTTGACGCCGAGCGTAAACGCACTGATTCCGCGATTCACCTCACTTGTAGGCATCGCTGCAACATATCCGATTTGATTTGTTTCCGTTTTCATGCCTGCCACAATGCCCGCAAGATAACGTGCCTGATACATTCTGGAAAAAAAGGCTGTTAAATTCGGTCCGTGTATATCAAATGCATTATGATAAAATGCAACATCCGGATACTTTTGAATGATATCCTGCACCTCTTGCACATATCCATAGCTTGACAATATAATCATATGACAGCCCCGATTCACAAGCTCCTCGACTGCCGGACCGCACTGACCGGTGTATTCAAGCACATTTTCTTTGACCAAAAGCTCCGTATCGAGTGTCTCACACGCTTTTAAAACACCTTGATAATGCATGCCGTTCCAGCCTTCTTCATCTACGCTTCCCGTCATGACAAATCCAATCTTTTGCCTGTGCGAAACTGTTCTGCCCAGCATAACAATGACCGCCACCAAAATAACAATCAACAGACAAAACACTGCAAGCAATATTTTTCTTTTCCGGCTATTTATCTTCATCCACAACTACTCCTTCAACATACCAAAAGAAATCATTTAACATGCTTTCATCCGTCATACTTTGACCTTCTTTGATCTTTATATTGCCTTCAGTATCTTTGATCGGACCATAAAACACATCAAACGTTCCGCTCATAAGCCGCGCACGTTCTTCTTCGACGATTTCGGCAGTGCCCTCCTTGACATTTGGTGTAAGCTCTGCCAAACCAACCAGTCCGGTCTCCACACCTTCCCAATAGTGAATTCCCTGGAATTTGCCTTGCAGACATTCTAAGATACGCGGATTATAAAATCGCTCCCAGTTCCAAATTGGAGCAGTCAGATATGTATTTGGGAACCTGCTGCTATTGTCAATGTTATAGCCGACAATCCAAATATTGCTCTCATCTGCTATTTTAAGCGGTGACATCGCATCTGTATGCATCGCAAGCACATCAATATTGTGCTCTGAAATAAGTTCATTTGTTGCCTTGGCATTTTCCTCTTCACCGGTCCACGATTCACTCCATTTCACATAGACATTCGCCTGCGGATTCACTTTGCGTACGCCGAGCGTAAACGCATTGATTCCGCGGTTGACCTCTGCAATCGGAAACGCCGCAACATATCCGATTTCATTTGTTTCCGTCTGTAAGCCGGCCACAATACCACTCAAATACCGCATCTGATAAATCCTGCCAAAATAGGTTGCAAGATTATCTTGTTCCTCAACGCCCGTTGCATGGAAAAAATAAATATCCGGATGTGCCTTGGCACATTCAAGTTCCCACTGACCATATCCAAACGAATTGCAAATGATTATTTTACAACCATCATCAATGAGCTTCTCTATCACAGCAACGCAATTTTCATCCTCCGGAACGTTTTCCTTGTATATAATATCAAGGTTCAGTTCTTTTGCTACTGCCTCCATACCATTGTAATGAGACTCTCCCCAACTATGGTCATTTTGCATGCCATTTAAGATAAATCCAACCTTTGTTTGTTTTTTGGTGACATCTGTTTCCTGTATGTTCATACGGATCAAAAAGATTCCTATAATGATGAGACATACAAAAACAAGAATCGTAGCCATAATTTTTTTCATAAAATGCTCCATCTCGTATGCAATTAGTGAACAATGCCGTCAAGCGCTTCCATAAATTGCCGGTAAAATTCCATCACATCGTGATGATGTTCTAAAACAAATGAAATATTACCTTCTTTTGCAGAAAGCTCTAACTCTTTGGCACGCTCAGATAACACCGTCGCGCCGATAGACAATGACGTACTCTTTAACGCGTGCACAAGCGTCTGGTAATTCTTCCAATCTTCCTGTTCAAAAAACGCATCCAGTTTCTCTCTCTTATCTTCTTTGTAATACTCACACAGCATTTCAAAATAGAACGAATAATCACTCATGCAGTACATCATTCCTGTCTCGACATCAACGCCTTCCATTTGTGCAAAGCGCTTCATTCTCTCGTCTATTTCCTCTGCTGTCAAATTGTTTTCACTGCCAAAATCAAACAAATCCTCATACGGTTCACTTCCCGTCGCCGTTTCGCTGTCAGTAGCCGGTGCTGACACATTTTGCGTCGGCACTTCCTTTGAAGTATTTGCAGCCTGATCCTCATTTGCAGCCTTTTGAATCAGTTCCTTTGGAAGATAGTTTAAAATCATCTCAAGCAGCTCGATTTCCTGAATCGGCTTGGTCAGATAATCATCAAATCCAATTCCGATATATTCCTCTTTTGCGCCTACCACAGCGTTTGCAGTGAGCATAATAACCGGTGTTTCCCTGTTTTGGTTTTCGGAAAGCTTCTTCATATTCTGTAAGGTTTCCACACCATCCATCTCAGGCATCATATGATCGAGGAAAATCATATCGTATCTGTTTTGTTGTACACATTTTAAACATTCCTGTCCGGACGTTACTGTTTTAATCTGTATTTTGGTCTGTTTTAAGAGTCCGGCAACAACCTTTAAGTTCATTTCGACATCATCGACAACCAGAATTTTGGCATTTGGCGCTTCGAACACCAATGCATTATCCTCTGACTGACTGATATATTGTTGATATTGCTTATCAAAATTGCCCATCGGTCTGGCATCGATAATCTTTTGCGGGATTTTTGCGGTGAAGCAGGAGCCCTCTCCATACGTGCTCTCAACGGAAATTTTGCCACCCATCAGTTCAACCAGATTATGTGTAAGATTTAATCCAAGACCGGTACCTTCAATATTGCGATTCCGTTTTTCCTCAATTCTGGTAAAGCTTTCAAACAGTTTTCCAAGATCTTCCTCTTTGATGCCGATACCGGTATCAGAGACAGAAATAATCAAGTTAATCATTTCTTCGGATGTTTTTTCAAAATCCATCCGGAATGTCACTTTGCCTTTCTGGGTATATTTCACTGCATTTGAAAGGAAATTGTTGATTATTTGCCTGATACGTACCTCATCACCATACAAATAGGTCGGCAACTTTTCATTGATTTGAATCTCTAAGGTAATTGGCTTATCTTCTATTTTGACTTTGGTCAGATTGTAGCAGTCATTCAATATAGAAAACAGTTCATAGTTAATCGGAAGGATTTCCAATTTGCCGGACTCAATCTTTGAAATATCCAAAATATCATTGATAATGGAAAGAAGTGACTGTCCGGCACTTTGTATATTTTTGGCATACTCTCTTAAATTCTCATCCTTGCACTCCTTCAGCAGCATATTATCCATACCTAAAATACCATTGATTGGGGTGCGGATTTCATGCGACATATTGGCAAGGAACAGACTCTTTGCCTCATTGGCTTTGACAAGCTCCTGCATCATGTTCTTTTCTTTTGTAAGATCATAAACAAAACATACGATACAGTATGGCTGACTTCTGAAATCTTTTACGACAGAAAAATTCAAGGAACAGCTTACCTGACCACAAATGGATACCATCTCAGCGACGCCCTGATCTTCCCGAAAAATCATATCAGTTAACGCCTCTGTGTCCTCATTGCCACTCTCAAACAATTCATTCAGCGCCTGGTTATCAATCTGTTCAACACCCAAAAGCTCCTGTGCATAGCAGTTGGCTAATACAAGTCTGAAAAACTCATCAAAAATCAAAATCGCGGTATTGGCAGATTCAAAAAGATATTGACTTAAGTTGTATACCGTAATACTAAATGCATTGAATCTGGTTGCAAAAAACCAAATTATCACGTATGTAAGGAACATGCCGTAAGCAGAACTCGGGAACGACGGCATTCCAAGCACCGGCAAAATGGTATCCGGTATGACAGAAACGCCAATCGCCATATTCGAAAGAATAACCGCCCAAACAAAATTATTCTCACGTCTCGATTTTTTCATACGAACCCAGATAACTGCCATAGAAAGCATCGTAATTACTACAAAGCCCAAAAAGAAACTATGGATTGTTCTGCCGATGCTGCTTTCTGCATAATAACACATTCTTCCGTTAATCCGGACAAACGTATGGTGGTCAGGAATAAAAAAGTATAAATCTACACCGACAAATATTCCAAATAAAGCTGCATATATTTGATACACCCGCTTTGGTAGATGGATCAAATACGCAATCATGAGTGCTTCCGTCATCATGAAACCGACAACACCAATCAAGCCGATTGCACGGAAAATTTCTGCCATATAGAACTTTTCCATAAAGCCCATGATGCCGTAGCCGCCACTCCAGAGCGTGCCAAAAATACTCATAATCAGCAAAAAATAACGCATTTTCCCGGTATTTTTTTCTCGAATGAAATAACTGATACCACAGCATATAATAATTGTACTAAAAACAACGGCAAGACAATTGACAACAATTCCCATATAAGCCTCCTAATATGAAAACAAACAATGTACCAGACAATAAAGTCGCGGTTTGCTATATTATAACACAAAAATACATACTCTTGGCAAAAAAAAATGTTCCTCAAACCAAAAAACCAATTCATTCACATGAATCGACGTTTGAGAAACATCAACCGAACATATGAAGCTGAAAATGGGACTTGAACCCACGACCCCTTCATTACGAGTGAAGTGCTCTACCGACTGAGCTATTTCAGCACAAGACCGCTTGCTTATCAAGCGGTCTCAAACAATAACATTATAAATAACTTTTTCAAAAAATGCAAGGACATTTTGAACGAAAATTTGTATGGGCCATATATGGTGACCGCAACGGTTATTTTATCGTATCTTTACCCCACACTTTATTGTACCGATCCCAATCTTTCTTTCTTGCACGGTACTCTTCATCTGTTTCTGTTGCCTGTGGACGCCATTGCTGGCTTGTTTCTGCCTGTACCATCTCGCCGTCCTTATCTGTTTCCGGTTTCCATACAAGAGATTTGGAAGCAAATTCCTCGTTTTGCGCATAATCTGTCGCGATATCCTTCCACTCTTCCTCTTCCGTTCTCTGCACACGGTCAGTATCTTTTTCATTGGCACGATATTCGTTCGGCGCACCGGTAAAATTAGCAGCATTCTCGATTTCATAATCGCTTGGCATAAATGGCTTCGTAGAGAAATTGTCGTCATACTGTGACTTAATTCCCGGTACCAAAACAAGCTCATCATTATCCGGCTGGATATAAACCGTATCTACAATCTTATTCGAATACATTCCTTCCTTTTTGCCAAAAGAAACAAGTGTCAAAATAATATAAGTCAGCATAAATGCAAACGAAATAAACGGTGATAATGTTTGAAACAACTGCCCTTTGATGAAAACAGATAAAAGCAGCATAATTGCATGCCATGGCCAGTATATAAACATAACTGCCAAATACATTTTTCCAAACGGAATGCGGCAACGGATAATCGAATCAACGATCTTAGCTACAATCGTATAGATTAATCCCATAAAAAACAGATTCACTACAAAAAACAGCACAAGTACAATATCCGCAATGCGTACAAACGATTTCCACCAGATAGGTATCATCTGCAAAAGCGATTCACGGTCCATACGAACTACATTGATGCTTGCGCTATCAATCAGCTGTGAATAATTGTACATCTGAAGCTGACCGCGATTGATCATGACCATATTTTTTTTGGCAAGGAAAATTGCCACACCCTGTCCGGTTGCAAACTGTTCAATCTGCTGTTCCGTCATATATGTATAGACAGACTCCGGTCCATCTGACTGCATCGTGAAATAATCAAGTGAAGTATCTGCAAGTAAAATCAACTGATTCGATGCATCCGGCAAATTGTTTTCCTTCAAAAAATCATATTTTTTATCATCGGTCACAGAGAGCTCACCTTTTGCAAACGTAAACTCCGGCATATACTTCTGCGCACCCTCTGAAACAAATGTAAGCCCTTTGTTCATCGTGCTGTTAAACGGTAATACAAAGCACAAAAACGTAGAAAGAACCGTCAATAAAATCAAATATACAACCGACGGAAATGCTTTTCTTCTCGCCAGATTGATAAATTCTCTCGGTACTCCATAGCCCTTAAAATTGTTCAGAAACAAACTGTTTTTTACTTTTGATGTCATAATATCCCCCTTATCTCTTTGTATTATATGATGTTCTCAGACGTTAAGAACATATTATTGCTTCTCTATCATATGCACATCCAGCTGTGGATATGGAATTGAAATTTGCGCCTGCTCCAGTGCAGTTTTAAGTTCTCCCAAAATACGGTTTTTGACCGTCCAGTAATCAGCATTGAGCACATAGCAGTGTAACCCGATTACCACAGCGCTGTCCGACAAATCATCCACAAATGTAATAATATCTTTTTCCTTCAAAACAAGCGGATCCTGCTTTGCAACCTCGCGGATGACATCCAGTGCTTTCTTATGGTCTGCCTTATAAGAAATCCCGACTTTTGCAGTCAATCTGCGGCAATACGAAGTTGTCACATTGGTCAGACTACAGTTTGCAAGCGGACCATTCGGAAGCACCACAATCCGTTCATCCGCTGTCACAAGTTTTGTATAAAAAAGCTGAATTTCTGATACCGTTCCTTCATTGCCTTTGTTGTCCTCGATAATATAATCTCCGACTTTGAATGGCTTAAGCAATAAAATGAGTACGCCACCGGCAAAGTTTGAAAGACTTCCCTGCAGTGCAAGACCAAGCGCCACACCGCAGGAACCGACCACAGCAACAACACTTGCCGCATCCAGTCCAAAGCTCGTGCCTATCATCAGAATCAGCAAAATATACAAAATCGCTTTTGCAAGAGAATCCAGAAACTGAACAACGCCGGTATCTGCATTCGCTCTCGTCAGAGACCGTTTCAAAATCTTACGGATCAATTTGATGACCTGCACGCCGATTGCAAAAAACAAAATTGCCAAAAGCACACGAATGCCAAGGCCAAACGCCTTCCCCGGTAATTCCTCCAAAAACTGTTCAAAGACACCTATCTTTTCCTGAACCTGCTGCATATTTTCAGCATCGATGACTTCTGACGCCTCCAGTGCATTGACCGCATCATTTATTCCAAAAAACGGAAACATAGCTTACCTCTTATTTTTGATATTTTTTTGCAACTTCCTCATCATGCTTGCGGATTACTTCCTCAATTGCTGTGCATTTCTGCTCCAGCGCTGCAACATCTTTTTGTTTTTGTGCAAATGCCTTTTCCATCTCTAAGGCCTGTTTTTTGGCTTCCTTTGCACGTCTTTCCATATCCTTGGCACGGTTGCTCGCATCCTCCATCAGACGTTTTGCTTCCTCAAGTGCCCGTCTGGCCTCGTCTGTTTCAAGACTTGCCTGTTCTAACTTAAGTACCTCGGCTTTCCGCTTTCTCGCATCCGCTTTCTTTTCCTCAATTTCTTCCTGTTCTTTCTTGGTAAAAGGCGTATAAGAAAATACCTGCACACTGAGAGGCGGCATCACAAACGTAATGGAGTCTTCTCTGTCATCCCACTCTTTTTCCGTTGACGCAATGACCGTTTTGTTGATCATATTATTTCCGCCAAAGGCTTTCGCATCCGAATTAAACACTTCTTTATATTTGCCTGCATACGGCACGCCAATCGTATACGCTTCCCTTGCAACATTTGCAAAGTTCACAACAACGACAAGTGTATCCTTTTGATTGCCGGATTTTCTCACAAATACAAGCACATTTTCATTGGCAGAAATACAGTTGATCCACTCAAACCCTTCCGGATCATGATCAAGCTTATACAGCGCAGGATTCTCTTTGTATAAGGAATTGAGTGCTTTCACATACGCCTGCATCTGCTTGTGGTCTTCTTCCTTCTCAAGTTCCCAGTGCACACTGCGATTCTCATTCCATTCATCATATTCCGCAAGTTCCTGTCCCATGAACAGTAATTTTTTGCCCGGATGTGTCATCATATATCCGTATGCGGCACGAAGATTTGCAAACTGCTCCTTACGATTGCCCGGCATCTTACCAATCATAGTTGCTTTGCCATGTACAACCTCATCATGGGAAAGAATCACTGCAAATTTTTCACTGTACTGATAAATCATGCTGAATGTCAGCTCGCCATGTGCGCCGCTGCGATAAATCGGGTCTTTGCGAATATAATCAAGGAAATCATTCATCCATCCCATATTCCATTTCAAATCAAAGCCAAGTCCATCGTCCTTCACATCACCAGTCACCTTTGGCCATGCTGTCGATTCTTCCGCAACCATCAAAGCGCCCTTACACTGCTTATGGACAACGCTGTTCAAATGCTTGATAAATTCAATGGCATCCAAATCTTCCTTGCCGCCGTACATATTCGGTCTCCACTGACCATCCTGACGGCCATAGTCTAAATAAAGCATTGATGCAACGGCATCCACACGAATGCCATCTGCATGAAACTCCTTAATCCAATAAAGCGCATTGGCAATTAAAAAGTTTGACACCTGTGGTCTTGCATAGTTAAATAACATCGTTCCCCAATCAGGATGTGTCTGTTTGAGCGGGTCAGCATGCTCATAAAGGCTTGTTCCGTCAAAACCGGCAAGTCCGTGTGCATCCTTAGGGAAATGAGCCGGAACCCAGTCAAGAATCACACCAATGTCATTTTGGTGTAACGAATCAATTAAGAAACGCAGATCATCAGGACTGCCATAACGGGAAGTCGGTGCATAATAACAAGATACCTGATATCCCCAGGAAGCATCGAGCGGATGTTCCATAACCGGCATAAATTCTACGTGTGTATATCCCATTTTCTTAATATAAGCAACAAGCTTTGGTGCGAGTTCTCGATATGTGTAATAGGTGCTGGCATCTCCGATTTCAACACCTTCCTTTGGTTCTTTTCTGGCAAAGGAACCGAGATATAATTCATAAATATTAATCGGGCTGTTTTCCGGCTTAAATTGCTCGCGTGCAGTTGCCCATGCACTGTCTTTCCATGAATATGTGTCAGAAGGTACTACAACGGAAGCCGTCTCAGGACGTACCTGACAGCCGAACGCATACGGATCTGCCTTTAAAAATGTAAGCCCGCCTCTGATTTTGATTTCGTATTTGTATAAATCACCCGGTTTTGCATCCGGAATAAAAAGCTCAAAAATACCGCTATCCCACAGTCTGCTCATCTGATGTACGCGGCCATCCCACTCATTGAAATCACCGACAACACTGACACGCATTGCATTTGGTGCCCAAACAGCAAAACGTACACCCTTTACGCCATCTAGTTCCATCTCATGCGCACCAAGCACTTGATAGATTTCATAATGAATTCCCTTTGCAAACAAATCTGTATCAGCCTTTGTAATGCTAGGTGCAAACTGATATGGATCAGTCATCTTTTTGGAAGTACCATCCTCAAAAGTCACTTCGATTTGCGCACCCTTTAAATTCGTACCTTTTGGAAGAAGCGCAGCAAAATATCCTTCCTCATCTGCAAGCTCCATCTTGAACAGTTCTTTTTTGGTCTCAATGACAGCTTTCGTCGCCTCCGGATAATAAAACTGATACATAATCCCGCCGGTCACTGCATGCGGACCAAGAAGCGCATGTGGATTGTCTTCTTCAGAATATACAATCCCCTCAATTGCTGCCCAATTCATTAATTTATATAGTTTTTTGGTCATAATCCCCTACTCCTTTTTCTTGTGCATAACTAAAATTATTTTATCAAAAATGCAAACATTTTACAAGTATATTGGCACACTGTCTTCACTTTGACAACCGCAATAATAAGTGATAAACTTTGCCTAGAAATAAAAAAAGGAAGTGCTAGTATGACAAACGAAGACAAAGAGTTTTTAGACCGTATTACTGCTTATGCAGAGGTCGCCATGAAGGATGTTGACGGAGACCCGCGTGTCACACCGATTTCCGAACAGATTGATTATTTAAGACCGGTGATGGAAGAAATCGCAGGTGAGACCGGTGAAGCGCTCGAGGATGTTTTTATCCGGTATATGGACCTCGCCAGTGAGGCAAGCGTCAAAAAAAGTAGTGAATTTGATGATGATTACGCCGATTTTGTTACAGTTGATTTCGGAAAAAAAGGACCTTTTTAAAAGGTCCTTCAGACTGTAGACAAAGCAGCATCGAGAAGCATAGCTTCTTGTGCTGCTTTTCTTAGTTTTTTCATAAAATATAAATGTAAATCTGAAAATAAAGAAAAAATGACCTATTATTAGGCCATTTGTAATCCCCATTCCTGCTTGCATTTCGCAAGCTTTTTCAAATTCATGCACGCATCTCTTTTCGATGCGAATATAAAACTTTCATACCGTCTGTATGTCTGATATCATCGCAGGCTTCCATGTAATCTTCCCAAACATGTCGTGTAACAACCTTTACATGATTTCTGCTGGCGGTACACTGCGATAAATATTTACAACTTTCACAAATATGTCCACAACTTTTGTATTCCCGATAGCCATCTCTATTAGTAGTGCTATAAGTCAAAAGCTGGTCATTCGGACATATATAGCAATCGTTATACTCATCATATACGTATTGGTATTTAGGGAAAAATCCTTCTTTTGTCATAGGACGTTTATAAGGGAAAACAGGTTTTACACCATCATCTATTAGCAGTTTTGCTATTGCAGGTGTTTTATATCCGGCATCCACAACACAGTATTCCATACCTGTATTTTTGAGTTTGTCATATAAACCTTTGAAGGTACGAGAATCATGTTCGTTGCCTGGATTAACAGTGAAATCTATAATCCAACCATGTTTATCGCAGGCAGTCTCAATCCCATATGCAAAAACATTTTTGTGTTCGCCTTTATGAAACCAACCACTTTCAGGATCGGTCGTACTGCATTTGATTTCTTTCCCATCAAGCGGAACATCATCGGTATAATCCTTAAAGTCATCAGAACCACCAGAGCCACCCGAACCATCATCATCGTTATCTTTATTTTTCAGTGGCTTCTTGCCGTGTTCTTCTCTGTCAGCATCGATATCTTTTCGAAGTATATCCGCATAGAACAATGCTTCCTGATGCGCAATTCGTTTCTGCATCTTCTTATTGTTAGCACGTGCTTTTACATGAGTTGCATCCACAAATATTTCTGTAGGATCTACAAGTCTAAAGCGGTAGCACTCTTCAAGGATATGTTGAAATATTTGCTCAAAGATATCCGTATCCTTAAAACGCCTAGTATAATTCTTTCCAAAAGTAGAAAAGTGAGGAACTGCTTCATAAAGTTCCAAACCTAAAAACCAGCGGTAAGCTACATTAACTTCGATATCCTTGATGGTCTGGCGCATGCTCTTAATGCCATACAGATACTGAATGAAAGGAATCTTAATTAATGTAACTGGATCAATGCTTGGTCTGCCTGTATCTGGTGAATATTTATCACGAACCAAGTCATAAATAAAAGACCAATCAATCGCCTTATCTATAATTCGCAGCAGATGATCCTGTGGAACAAGGTCATCAATGCATACGATTTGCATCTGTTTACGATTCTTTTCTTTTTCTTCATTTATCATAGGAATAACCGCCTTTTTTGATACTATAATTATATCAGAAAAACAGCAAAAAAGCCTGTAAAATCAAGAAATAAATGGGCTAAATATAGAAAAGGAAACCTTGCGTTCGCTATGCGAAACGCAAGCTTCTGATTTGGGAATGCTGCCACCACCTAGTTGGCAAACACCTCCCTTAATCGGGCTTGATTAAAATAAAATCTGCCTGATATATGTTGTCAAGGTCAGAGCCCAACGGGTGCAAAGCAACCTTGACAGCATATGCATGGCAGATTAAGAAATAGACAAGCCCGATAAGGGATAGGAATGACGCAAAAGCGTCTTTATTCAAGAGCATCGGCGTTAGCCGATGGTTTCATTTATTGTTATGAAAGCATAAAGAAAAGCCCACAGCCTAAACTGTGGACTTTGTCTACACTCTGA
>JAGKTY010000075.1 GCA_021153185.1 Lachnospiraceae bacterium | reverse complement strand
ATAACAAGAACATTTTTACAATACATCATTTCTAATAATATCATCATATGTTTCTCGTTTAACGATGACTTTCTTTTCATTACCCTTAACTGCAACAATCGGCGGTCGGGGAATGCGGTTATAATTGCTTGCCATTGAGTAGTTATATGCACCTGTTGCTAAGATTGCAAGTGTGTCGCCAACTTTAATTTCAGGCATCATGATATTTTCCTGAATTAAATCTCCTGATTCACAGCATTTCCCGGCAATGGTTACGGGTGCAATCGGTTTTGCTCCTGCATTGTTTGCAACAACTGCCGAGTATTTTGCACCATAAAGGATATATCTTGGGTTATCGCCCATGCCTCCGTCTATCGAAACATAGGTTCTGACATTTTCAATTTCTTTTACACCGCCTACGGTATATAAAGTGATTCCGGCAGGTGCAACAATGCTGCGTCCCGGTTCAAATACCAAGTAGGGCAGGTCTATATTTCTTTCCATGGCAACCTCTTTTACTGCTTCAGCTGTCTTTTTGATATATTCTGCAGGAGTAAGAGGGTCGTCAGTGGAATCGTATTTGATACCAAAGCCACCGCCGAGGACAGTGAACACCATCAACCTGAATATTAGAAAGTGTTGTTGCATACTTATGAATTTCAAATGCTTCGCCGTTTTCTAAGGCAACACCGAATTTTGAGTCGATTTGCCCGGTCTTTACAAAGTCATGGGTGTGTGCGTCAATGCCCGGTTTGATTCTGAATAGAATTTTCTGAATAATGCCTTTTTCTTTTGCAATATCATTCAATAAGTCAAGCTCGTATTTGTTATCAACAACAATATGACCAACTCCGCAGTGTATAGCAAGTTCTATTTCACTTTGTGTTTTGTTGTTACCATGAAAGAATACCTTGTCCATCGGAAACGCGGCTTTATATAATGTGTAAAGCTCACCGCCGGAAACAACATCCGCACCTAATCCTTCACTTTCTGCAAGCTTTGCCGTGTACATGGTACAAAGAGCCTTGCTCGCAAACAGGATAAGTCCATTGCCGTTGTAATACTTGTCTATGGCTTCTTTATAATCACGGCAGTTTTTTCGCATTAAGTCTTCATCAAGCACATACAGAGGAGTGCCGTATTCTTTTGCAAGCGCCACTGTGTCGTGAGTTCCAATGGTTAAGTGATTGTTTTCATTTATTGATAAATTATCTGAGTTAAACATGTATTTTCGTCCTTTTATGCGTAAGTTTTTATTATTTCCTCTGCGATTTCTTTTTTTGAAACACATCTGTCCATAGCTTGTTTTTCTATATAACGGTGTGCATCCGTTTCAGTCATTTTCAGTTCGGTAATAAGTAACCACTTTGCTCTGTTTACTATACGGATTTCCTGCATTTTTTCTTCAAGTGACAGAGTTTTCTTTTCAAGCTTTTTCAATCGTTCTCTCGTGGTAGCCATCCAGTCAAGAGCAGTGCTGACAATTGGCTTGGATGTTGGCTTTGACAAAAGATATACGCCGTGAGAAGATACTTTGTCATAAAAAGAATGATAAAGCTCGCTTCTGACCATAATCATAACAACAGATTTTTTGCTGTTGCAAACATCAATGGAAAATCGTATACCGTCCTCATCGGGAAGAGGAGAGTTTATAATTATAAAATCAAATTCCCGTTCTATCAATGCACGCTTTGCAGCACTGATACTCGCTGCAAAATGCACGGGATGGTATCTGTAATCGGGTAACAATTCTGAAACGGAGGTGTTGAATTTTTCAGCAGCAGATATAAATAGTACGCTGTATACTTGCTCTTTAAAATCCATTTAAATTACCTCCTTCACTAAAATTTCATGTTACTTGCAGTAGATGTTAATAATTGATTCCGGCAGATGCTTTTTTATAAACTCGCTTTTTTGTGCCAGTGCCTTTGCTTCTTCTAAGGTATCGGGAAGCTCCTTGTACTGTCTTGCGGTTGTTTTATCTGCTTTAAAGAAGTTTATTTCGGCAGCAGGTGGCAGGTCAAGTTTGTTTTCAATTCCGTATAGACCTGCATAAATAAGCAGTGCATATGCCAGGTAAGGATTAGTTGTCGGATCTGGTGAACGAAGCTCTGCACGTCTGTATTCACCGCTTGCTGCAGGAATACGGATTAGCTGCGAACGGTTTTCGCCCGACCACGAAATATATTTTGGAGCTTTGGATTGACCAAATCTCAAATAAGACTCTTTCACCGGATTTAAAAATACCGTAAGCTCCTGAATATACTCCATTATTCCGGCAAGCATCTGTGGCAACAAGATATGATTATTATCATTTTTAACTGACATATTTATGTGCAGTCCATTGCCGGCTTTATCGGCAATAGGTTTTGGAGAAAAGTCAGCATACAGTCCGTTTCTTCGTGCTATGGTTTTAACAATTACCTGAAAAGCCATAGCATCATCGGCAGCAGTCAGAGGATCGGAATAACGGAAATCAATTTCATTTTGGCCGGGTCCCTCCTCGTGATGTGAACTTTCCGGATGAATGCCCATCATTTTCATACCAAGACAGATTTCGCGGCGAATGTTTTCGCATCTGTCCTCCGGTACCATATCCATATAGCTTGCGTTGTCATATGGTTCCTTGGTTGGATTACCTTTTTCATCAAGCTTAAAAAGATAAAATTCAAGCTCTGAACCGAAGGAAAACTCAACACCTGATTTATTTGCATCTGCAATAGCTTTTTTTAATATATTTCGAGTGTCATATTCGCAAATTTCTCCGTTTGGTTTTGTAATGGTACAGAACATACGGATAGCACGACCATTTTCAGGACGCCACGGAATTTGTGCAAGTGTTTCGGGGTCTGGGCGTAGGAATAAATCCGAGTGCGCTTCATCACCGAATCCGCCGACGGAAGAAGCATCAAAAGCGATTCCATATTCAAAAGCACGAGAAAGCTCGCTGGGCATTATGGATATACTTTTTTGTCTGCCGTAGACATCGCAAAAGACAAGGCGTATAAAATTTATATCCTCCTCATTAACATATTGAATAACTTCTTGTGCTGAATACTTCATAACTCAACATTCCTTTCCTAATTCGCAACATACATCTGCTTATATGGATTTTTACTGTCAGGTGTAATGAGCGTAAAATCAGAATTTAAAATTTCGCTTTCGTCATATCCGAAATATTTGCAGAATTCTTTTATATATTCTTTGATATCCTGCAAATCCTCATCGGTAGCACATCGTGCGTGAACCTGGCTTGGGAACCTGATTCCGGTGCAGGAGGAGCGGAGAAACATTTTGCCGCCGTGCATTCCTGTTCCGGGAAAGTTGCTGACAATAGGTTTTTCATCATCGGTAAGACCGAGAACGATTATTGTGCCGCCTGCCTGATACTCGCCTAAAAAGCTTCCTGCTTTGCCGCCGATAACGAGTGCCGGTTGTTTTTCTTTATAAGCCTTCATATGAATTCCTGCACGGTATCCTGCGTTGCCTTTTACAAATATTTTTCCGCCACGCATTGCGTAGCCTGCGGCATCACCGATATTTCCGTGAACTATGATTTCACCGTCATTCATTGTATCACCGACTGCATCTTGTGCATTACCCATAACTTCAATGGTTGCACCGTTAAGATATGCACCGAGTGCATTTCCGGGGATGCCGTTTATGGTAATCTTTTTGTCTGACAATCCGGATGCAATGAATCGCTGACCGAGGCATGAAGAAATTTCGCACTCAGCTCCTGCTGATCGTAAAGCTTCATTTAAATTCTTAAAATCGACATTTTTTGCATTTATATTCATATTATATCACCTCGTAAGAAAATCTGCAAGATTTTCATTCATTAATAATGTAGCACAGCGTAGTCTGTGCGTAATGGTGTGATTCAACGTTCTCTCAGGCGTCAAAATCTTTGATTTTGGTAACGCCGTGAGGTTGTTATATCACACCTCCGAGTTTTTTTCTACGGATTTCAGGAAAAAACATTGCAAGTGACGGATTTTTTTTGAGCATATCCATATTTATTGTGTCAAGTGACGTCTTTTCTCTTACAAGTGAAGTATATATTCCGGCACGATTTACATCACCGATAATAATATATCCGGTAAGAACTCCGTCCTTCATATACAGTCTCTTTATGCTGTTTTCGCCCTTTTCTTCATAAACGCTTCCGCCTTCTTTTTCTGTATAATAGCTTCCTGCTGTCATTGCGTGAAGTCCGAAGAAGCCGATAGAGTTCATTGGAATTGCATTGTCAAACAGCGAGTTGCCGCCTGCCATATTAGCACCGGCACAAAAGCCTTGCATATAAGCGTTGGGAAGGATAGCAAGAACCCTTTTCTGTCCAAGGGTAATATCGTTACCTTCGCTGCAATCGCCGGCGGCATAAATATCGACTATGTTAGTCTGCATCTTGTCGTTAATAATGATACCACGGTTTACATCGCCGCCTGCATCTTTAAAAATGTTTGTATTGGCT
>JAGKTY010000041.1 GCA_021153185.1 Lachnospiraceae bacterium | reverse complement strand
ACGCAGCAGCCAACGAGCTTGGATGTGCATTAGCACACTTCAACTATATTAACCCGCTACCTAAAAACACTGAAGAGGTGTTGCGCCAATACAAACGCATCGTGGTGTGCGAACTCAACAGCGGACAATTTGCAGCGTACCTACGCAGTAAGATTGAGGGATTACACCTGGAGCAATACAACGAAATGACTGCCCAACCATTTGCGGTGGATCGAATAGTAGCAGCGGTCAAATCAAACAAAAATTAATATATTTTCCGACAATTTGATTCACAAAAGCGGACTTGTTTATCACACATTTCCCTATATATAAAAAAGGAGTCAAATCTTGACTCCTTTTTCTCAATCTACTATCTACGTCCACAATAAATCGACATAACGTAAATACTCTCTGGTGCTGTACTATTAATCTTTTTACCATGTACTTTTAATCCATTTGCAACAACATAATATCTGTAAGTAGAATATGTTGGCTGATTGATTACAACAGAAGTAGACTTCACAGTCTTGTATTTCTTGTACGATCCACTTAACGTTCTTCTATAAACCGAATATGATTTCGCACCCGGAATCTTTGCCCATGAGAGTGTTTTGGATCCACTCGAAAACTTCATTTTTGGCATTGGCGCAAATCTCTGTTCCGCACTCCAATCACCATAAATTCTTCCACCCGTTGTATTATAAAATGCTCTAACCTTGATAGAAAATCCTTTATTCTTTACTGTAGAGCCCCCCGGCAATACGAACTTATAATACGCATCACTACCTGCCGTGATTGTTTTTACAGTCTTACCCTTTGCATTCATCAGGCATACTTCATATCCATCCGGATATGTGTAATTTTCATTCTGCCATTTAATTTTAGGTGTTGTAGTTCCCTGTTTCCATTCATCAAGCCAAATCTTACCAACCTTTGGTTTTGTGACGCAATAAACACTTTCGGACGAGCCTATTGAATAACCACTCGCGTTGTATGCAGTAACATATGTGTAGTATTTCCTACCGGTTTGCAACCCAGTCATTGTTCCACCGGTATATTGTGTTTGTGCCGTAACACCACCCATATACACTTTGTAACAATAAGCACCCGCTACCGGTGTCCATGAGATTGAAATAGACGTCTCAGTCGCTCCTGTCTGTTTCAATGTGATTGTTGCTGCTTTTGCCTCAGTCGAAGTTACAACTGAAATAGCGCACACAGCCATAATCATTGCCACAAATAATGTGACCTTCTTGAAGATATTTTTCATCCTCCACTTCCTCCTTTAAAAAAGCATTTCATAAGCCTCGTGATATGAGTATATCACAGCATTATTTTTATTACAATGAGTAAAACGACGAAATATTTTTAAAATGTATCAAAAAAATTCCAATATATGATTTCTTTTATAATCATGTTTGATTATTACTACACCGGTAACAAATGTACATATAAAGTGACAATCAAGAAGAAATAACCTACATATTATGAAGGCCGCGAGCAATGTGCCCGCGGCCTTTTCTATTTCAAATCGCCTCTTCAATCACAGACAGATACAGTTCCTCTATCGCTCTGCCTTTCTGGCAACCTTATCCTGATACATCTTTTTATCTGCTTTTCGGATGAGCAGGTTTAATTCTTTTATACTCCTAAGCACCCCATATACGCTTCCGACACTCACTGAGACTGCCTCATTGATCTTGTTTTTGACGGCTTCTGCTTTCATCAGGCCTTCCTCTGACGAGGCATCAATCGTTGCCATCAAAAACTCATCGCCACCAAAGCGCGCAACAATTCCCTCTCTGCCTCCTAGCTCTTTTAACGCTGTAGCCATCTTCACAATATACCGGTCTCCTGCCTTATGTCCCTGCAAATCATTGATTTTTTTCAGGCCATCCAAATCAAAGAATGAAATTGTTATCCCTTTTTCTTCCTTTTTGGCTTGTGAAATCATAAACTGCATCTGATGATAAAAGCCCGAGCGGTTATAAATTTCGGTCAGTTCATCATATTGCCATTTCTTATTGATATTAGCCATGATGGATTTGGTAATATCATTTTGTCTGATACTTCCAATTGCGCGGTCAAACTCCAAAATCAAATGTTGTAACACGCGGCCTGATAAAGACCAGTCAAAATTTCCCATCACCGCGTAGCCGATACATTCCCGGTTTCTGTGAACGGGCATAATAATATAATAAACGCCCTCTTCTTTTATGCATTCGGAAGGCAATAGCTGCTTGCAATCAAAGGCAGAATAACTTGACCATTCCCCCTTTTCACAAGCAATCGGGCACCATGCATTGTCATCATAATCGTGATAGGTCGTCCTGTCATTGACATCCATCGTGCCATTTCCAAACATCTCAAGTTCCTGATAGTAGCTCTCCCTGCTACCACACTGACAATAATAAAAATATTCAATGCCGAGCTTTTCCACAAAAGGAGATACCGCACGTTCAAAATCAATCAATGTCTTTACATCATTAAAATGCAGATTGAGTGATTTAATCAAGTCAAGGCTCTGGTCCATCTGTGCACCGATTTTGACACACTCATTGCCGATATAGGTTGAATCGACATTACAATCGCATCCACAGCTGTGCCCTATCACTTTTTTTCCATGAATATGTATCTCGCCCGGTTGCCTTTCACCCTTTGCAAGCTGTACCGCCGCCTCATATGCCTTTTGTCCAAACGCATAATCACACATATCAATCGTCGACATCCTTGGTACCATCATCTTGCCCATGTGCGAGTTATCCACACCAACGACTGCAAAATCTTCAGGGCACCTTATTCCATAGCTCTTGAATCCTTCGATCAGACCAATTGCCATATAATCGTTTGCACATACAAAAGCATCCGGAATTTTCCGGTTTTGCTCCATATACTGACCGGCAACCATTCTTCCGCTACCCAAATTGAAATCTCCGATATGGATATTTTCAGGTAACACCTCAAGTTGATGCTTGTGCATTGTCTGTTCAAAAATCGCTTGTCGGATCAAACTCTGCTCATCCAGCTTTGGTCCCGACATATAATGAATGTCCCGAAATCCGTGGTCTATAATCAAATGCTCAATCAGTTCTTCAAACTGCTTATCGTACAGACACGTAATACGGCTCGCACCTTTCAATGCTTCATTAAACGAAACACACGGAACGCCACTTGCAACGATTTGCTCTCTAAGATAATCCAATGTCGGTTGATGATGAATACTATTAAAATCCACTATAATCGCATCATAATTCTGCAAATGCGGCAATTTGTAAATCTCGTATTCGCCTTCGCTATAGGCAGAAAGCTCGTGAAATGCAAACCCTTCACATGTAAATAAGAAAATATTATTTTTATCTGTCTGCGCCTTTGACACAATGCCTTTTAAGTACTCACTCCGGCTAATGTACGCAACTTCTCCCATCAAAACAAGTATATTCATACATTTTCCCCATGCCCCGTTTTTATAAGTGTCTCTATTATACCATATACAATAGCGACATGCATATTATATTCATCAAAAATGTGTTTCAAAAGAAAAGAGATATGCCAAATTCATGACATATCTCCTTATAATCAGCATTTTATTTTGCTTGCAAATTATGCGTTCACAATCTGACCGAAGTCCGGTTTCAATGCAGCACCACCGATTAATCCACCATCGATGTTGTCTTTTGCAAGAAGCTCAGCTGCATTACCGGCATTCATAGATCCGCCGTACTGGATACGAACTGCCTCAGCTGTAGCTGCATCGTAAAGCTCTGCAATTGTCTCACGAATCATCTTACATACTTCTTCAGCCTGATCTGCTGTAGCTGTCTCGCCTGTTCCGATTGCCCAGATTGGCTCGTAAGCGATAACGAGTTCTTTTACCTGATCAGCTGTTACGCCTGTAAGATCCCATGTAATCTGTCTCTTAATCCACTCTGTATAAGTACCTGCTTTACGAAGTGCAAGTGACTCACCACAGCAAAGGATTGGTGTAAGACCAGAAGCGAACGCTTTTTTCACTTTCTGGTTGATTAAAATATCGTTCTCGCCGAAGATATCTCTTCTCTCTGAATGTCCGATGATGATGTATTTTACACCACACTCTTTTAACATTGGAGCTGAGATTTCGCCTGTGAAAGCACCTTTGTCCTCGATGTAGAAGTTCTCAGCACCAAGCTGTACGTTTGTGCCTTTGATTGCTTCTGCAACAGGAACGATGTCGATTGCAGGTACGCAATATACAACATCTACGTCCGGGTTTACTACCAAATCTTTTAATGTGTTAACTAATTCTACTGCCTGGCTTGGAGTCATGTTCATTTTCCAGTTACCAGCAATGATTCTTCTTCTTGCCATTTTGAATATCTCCTATTTATTATATAATTTATTGAGCGATTTACGGATTGCTCCGCTTCGCTCTCGCAATCCTACGGTCTTCGCAACATTTTGCACTTCGTGCATGTTGCTCAACCGTTTCATTCGTCAAATATAAGGTGCACTACAAGCAAGCTTGTTTGCACCTTTTATTTGACTCATTTTAAATCGCTCTATTTGTCGTCTGCAGCGTAAACGCCAGGAAGCTCTTTACCCTCTAAGAATTCAAGGGAAGCACCACCACCTGTTGAAATGTGGCTCATCTTATCTGCAAAGCCAAGCTGGTTACAAGCTGCTGCACTATCACCACCACCGATGATTGTTGTAGCCTCTGTCTCAGCAAGTGCTTTTGCAACTGCGATTGTACCCTTTGCAAGTGTTGGGTTCTCAAATACACCCATAGGTCCGTTCCAAACAACTGTCTTTGCTTCTTTTGCAGCTGTTGCGAAAAGCTCCTGTGTTTTTGGTCCGATATCAAGACCCTCTTTGTCAGCCGGAATCTGTGTAGAATCAACATACTCTACTGCGATTTCTGCATCGATTGGATTTGGGAAACCATCAGCTACTGCTGTATCGATTGGAAGAAGGAGTTTCTTGCCAAGCTTCTCAGCTTTTGCCATCATTTCTTTACAGTAATCAAGTTTCTCGTCATCACAAAGTGATTTTCCGATTTCGTATCCCTGTGCTTTTAAGAATGTGAATGCCATACCTCCACCGATGATTAATGTATCACATTTCTCAAGAAGGTTATCGATAACTTTTAATTTGTCAGCAACTTTTGCACCACCAAGAATTGCAACGAAAGGTCTTACAGGATTCTCAACTGCATTTCCGAGGAAATCGATTTCTTTCTGCATTAAGTATCCAACAGCGTTCTCGCCGCCTTTTTCTGTGATGTACTTTGTAACGACAGCAACAGAAGCATGTGCTCTGTGTGCAGAACCGAATGCATCACATACATATACATCAGCAAGCTCAGCAAGCTCTTTTGCAAATGCCTCGCCAGCCTCAGCCGGTTTTGTCTCTTCTTTGCCACGGAAACGTGTATTCTGAAGAAGAACAACATCGCCTTCTTTCATAGCTGCTACAGCTGCTGTTGCATCAGCACCTGTTACATTGTAATCTGCTACAAATGTAACGTCTTTTCCGAGTTTCTCTGAAAGTCTTGCAGCAACCGGTGCCAAAGACTCACCCTCGTTCGGGCCATTTTTTACTTTTCCGAGATGTGAGCAAAGGATAACCTTTCCGCCATCTGCGATTAATTTGTTGATTGTTGGAAGTGCTGCGTTGATACGTGTCTCGTCTGTGATTGCACCATCTTTCAGAGGTACATTGAAGTCACAACGAACAAGTACTCTTTTACCGCTTACGTTGATATCATCAACTGATTTCTTATTTAATCCCATGATTAAACCTCCTGAAATAATTTGTTATAGCCTCAGAATATCGCTTTGCAATATCCTAAAAAAAGAGACCCGGCCCACCGGCCGAGCCTCTAAGAATCTCTTATATGCTTATACGAGAACTATTTTAACTCTGAGAAGTACTTAATTGTACGAACCATCTGAGATGTGTAGCTGTTCTCATTGTCATACCAAGAAACAACCTGAACTAAGTTATCCTCGCCTACCATTGTCTGTGTAGCATCGAAGATTGAACCATATGTGCTTCCTACGATATCGCTAGAAACGATTTCATCCTCGTTGTATCCGAATGACTCTGTAGCTGCTGCTTTCATAGCTGCGTTGATTTCTTCTTTTGTTACTGATTTCTCAACTGTTGCTACTAAGATTGTTGTAGAACCTGTTGGTGTTGGAACACGCTGAGCAGATCCGATTAATTTACCGTTTAACTCTGGGATAACAAGACCGATAGCTTTTGCAGCACCTGTTGAGTTAGGAACGATGTTTACAGCACCTGCACGGCTTCTTCTAAGATCACCTTTTCTCTGTGGTCCGTCAAGGATCATCTGATCACCTGTGTAAGCATGGATTGTGCTCATGATACCAGATTTGATACCAGCAAGGTCATTTAATGCTTTAGCCATTGGAGCTAAGCAGTTTGTTGTACATGAAGCTGCAGAGATGATTGTATCTGAAGCTTTTAATGTCTCATGGTTAACATTGTATACGATAGTAGGAAGGTCATTTCCTGCAGGAGCAGAGATAACAACTTTACGAGCACCAGCATTGATATGAGCCTGAGCTTTCTCTTTGCTTGTGTAGAAACCTGAACACTCTAATACTACGTCTACATTGAGTTCTCCCCATGGGCAGTTGTTTGCGTCCGGCTCTTTGTAGATTTTGAGTGTTTTGCCATCAACAGTGATTGAATCCTCACCAGCTGAAACTGTATCAGCTAATGCGTATTTACCCTGTGATGAATCATATTTTAACAAGTGTGCTAACATTTTTGGGCTTGTTAAATCGTTGATTGCTACTACTTCGTATCCCTCAGCACCAAACATCTGTCTGAATGCGAGACGACCGATACGACCAAAACCATTAATTGCTACTCTTACTGACATTTTTAATTCCTCCTAAAAATGATTTTTTATATTATTCCGCGGTGTAGTAAGTCACACGCAGAATTATTTCAGCAAGTCTTATTTTACACAGTTTGTCCCAAAATATCAAGTGATTTCTTGTAAATATTATCAATTCGATTAAAAAAATGTTAAATAAAAGCAAAATAGTCTATGACCACTTGTTTTTTTTATGTTTTTTGTTAAAATACCTTCAAATAAACCAAAAAGGAGGCGCCTATGCCAGTATTATGTGATTACCACCTTCACTCTCACCACTCAGGAGATTCATCTGAATCCATGGAGGCGATCGTATTAGCAGCCATCGAAAAAGGATTGAAGTATATCTGCTTTACAGAGCATAACGATTATGGCTATCCTGCCGAAAACGGAGATGACCCTGAGACATTCGTTTTAAATGTTGATTCCTATTTGTATGAGCTTTTGGCTTTAAAAGAAAAGTATCAGGACCAAATCGAAATCAGCTTTGGTCTCGAAATCGGTCTCTCGCCTGAAAACATCCGCAAGAACGCAATTCTTGCCAGGGAACACGAATACGATTTTATTATCGCTTCCACGCATTTCGAGTCAGGAATTGACCCGTACTACGGAAACTATTATACCGGCCGCACGGACGTCGAAGCCAATCGCGCCTACTTTGGTGCAACCGTCCAAAATGTCAAAGCAATGCAGAACTTCGATGTCGTAGGGCATCTTGATTACGTGATGCGCTATGCGCCGAATCCGCAAAGCTACAATCCGTCCGACTATATGGATATCTGGGAGAATTTATTTGAATTCTTATTAGAAAATGAAAAAGGAATCGAGCTGAACACCGGCGGACTCCGCAGCAGCTTTGGAAGCATTCACCCGGCAGTCCCGGTTATCAAGCGCTATCGTGAAATGGGCGGTGAGCTCATCACAATCGGAAGTGACGCGCACAAGGCAGCCGATGTCGGCTACGCACTATCTGAGGCAACTGACGTTTTGAAGGAGCTTGGTTTCAAATACTACAGCGTCTACCAAAACCGCATTGCCGAATACAAAAAAATATTGTAAGCACAATCAAAAAAGCAGTTCCTTCTCGAATTTCCATTTGTAAAGGAGCTGCTTTTATTTCTATAAAATACTTCCGCCGCCAAGGACGTATTCCCCATCGTAAAACACGACAGCCTGCCCCGGTGTGACGGCACGAACCGGCTTATCAAACACACACTTGATTTTGCCGTCGGAGCGCGGAATGAGTGTACACCCTTCTCCGGCATGTGCATAACGGATTTTGGCCGTAACATGCCTTTCTTCGTGGAGGTCCTCCATCCCCATATAATTGACACGGTCACAAAGCAGGGAATCTGTAAAAACATCCTCATGTTCGCCCAAAACAACTTCGTTTGTGTCTGTGCGAATCTCTGTCACAAAAATCGGATGTCCCACTGCAATCCCAAGCCCCTTACGCTGCCCGATTGTGTAGTGGGTAATTCCTTTGTGTTGTCCAAGAATATTGCCTTGCTTATCTACAAAATTGCCAACCGGCGGAACATTTCCATTTCTTTCCTTTTCAACAAACGATGCATAATCGTTATCCGGAATAAAACAAATATCCTGGCTGTCCGGTTTATCCGCTACCAAAAGGCCAATCTCTGACGCGATTTGTCTAATCTGTTCTTTCGTATATTCACCAACCGGCATCAATGTATGTGCCAGCTGCTCTTGCGTTAAATTATAAAGTGCATACGTCTGATCCTTCCTAGCTGTCACAGAATTGCGGATCGCATATCTTCCGTTTGGAAGCTTCTCGATTCTGGCATAGTGTCCCGTCGCAATATAATCCGCGCCGATTTGCAAGCTCCTGCGTAAGAGTGCTTCCCATTTGATGTGTCTGTTGCATGCGTTACAAGGATTCGGCGTACGGCCGTGTAAGTACTCATCTACGAAATAATCAATGACCTGTGTCTTAAATTCTTTTCTGAAATTCATGACATAATGCGGAATCTCCAGCATTTGGGCAACGCGTCTTGCATCCTCTACCGCACTCTGTCCACAGCAGCCGCCATGTTCAGAAACCGTGCATGCATCCTCCGGTTGCCAGATTTGCATTGTCACACCAATCACATCATAGCCTTGCTGTTTGAGCAAATATGCTGCAACAGATGAATCAACACCACCGGACATTCCAACAACTACTTTTTGTGCCATTAATATTCTTCTTCCTCTTCGTGCTCACTGATATCTGTCACAGGCTTTTCCAGTCCCTCGATCACGATACCGTTTTTTTCCGCATAATCCCAAAGCGCTGCATGAATTGCTTCCTCAGCAAGGAGGGAACAATGCACTTTGACAGGTGGCAGTCCGTCAAGTGCCTCCATAACGGCTTTGTTGGTCACCGCCATTGCTTCCTGCACTGTCTTTCCTTTGACAAGCTCTGTCGCCATGGAACTCGTCGCAACGGCTGCACCGCATCCGAATGTTTTAAATTTACAATCGCGAATCACCTGATTCTCATCGATATCAAGGTAAATCCGCATAATATCTCCACATTTTGCATTTCCGACAGTTCCCGTGCCGCTGGCGTTTTCTATTTCTCCGACATTACGTGGGTTTTGGAAATGATCCATTACTTTTTCACTGTACATATTTTACTCCTAACCTGGTGCGCCATCTCATTGATTGCTTTTCAAAAAGTCTTCGTATAACGGTGACATCCGGCGCAGTCTGTCAATAATTTTCTTTAGTTCATCCACAACAAAATCCATCTGCTCCATCGTGTTTTCCGTAGAGACAGTCAGCCGCAAAGAGCCGTGTGCAATCTCATGCGGAAGTCCGATTGCCAAAAGGACGTGCGACGGGTCAAGCGAACCCGACGTACATGCGCTGCCGCTGGAAGCACAAATTCCCTGCATGTCCAGCATAATCAGCATACTCTCTCCTTCAATAAATCGGAAGCTGAAATTCACATTGTTCGGAAGACGGTTCTGCCTGTCCCCATTTAATCTGCAATATGGAATCTCATCGGAAATCCGTTCAATCAGATGATCCCGAAGTGCTGTTTCCTTTGCTATTTTATCGGAAAGTGTGTCAAATGACAACCGTGCTGCCTTTGCAAACCCGACAATACCCGGTACATTTTCTGTTGTTGCTCTTCTGCCTCTCTCCTGCGCGCCGCCATGCATAAATGAGCGAAGCTTCAAGCCTTTGCGGATATACAAAAAACCGACACCTTTTGGTCCGTTTAATTTGTGTGCACTTGCCGACATCATATCAATATTCATCTCATCGACATTGATTGGAATCTGCGCATATGCCTGAACAGCATCTGTATGGAATAAGACACCATGTGCTTTGGCAATTTTTCCTATCTCTGCAATCGGCTCAATCGTACCGATTTCATTGTTCGCAAACATCACTGAAATCAAAATTGTGTCCGATCTGATTGCTTTCTCAAGCTCATCAAGCTTTACGATACCATTCTCGTCAACATCAATATACGTAATTTCAAATCCGCGTTTTTCCAGATATTCACATGTATGCAGAATTGCATGATGCTCGATTTTGGATGTGATAATATGTTTTCCTTTTGACTCATATGCCTCAGCTGCCGCCTTAAGCGCCCAGTTGTCCGCTTCCGTACCGCCCGATGTAAAATATAAATCTTTTGCCTCTGCACCAATTGATTGTGCGATATATTCCCTCGCGTCCGTAAGCGCTTCCTTTGCCTTCCCTGCAAAAGAATAAATGGCACTCGCATTGCCATATTGCTCCGTAAAATAAGGAAGCATTGCGTCTACGACTTCTTTTGACATTTTGGTCGTGGCCGCATTGTCCAAATAAATCAGTTCACCCATTGTCCTACCTCTATATAAGCAAAATAATTGTATGCATATCAATTTATCATGTTCAATTTTCCTAGGCATACGCTAGGAAAACTATTTGTATTTTATACCCCGTCATATTTCTTGTCAACGGTATACAATTCATCAAAATGAGAAAAAAATTGCAACAAAGGTGCACACCTTATGATAAATGATACATCCCTCGATTATTGTATCTTGAAATTGACCTTCTATACATAATCGAGTATAATGTGTTCGGGTTATTTCCCAAATCACAAACAGAAAGAAGGACCCCCTTATGGGAATGGAATTTAAAAAACAGCTTCCGTCTCCGGCCGATTTCATCAAAGAATATCCACTGACAGACGATTTGAAACAAATCAAAAAACAGCGCGACAGCGAAATTGCCGATGTCATCACAGGAAAAAGTGATAAATTTTTGGTCATCATCGGTCCGTGCAGCGCCGACAACGAAGATTCTGTCTGTGACTATGTGTCGCGGCTTGCAAGAATCAACGAGCAGGTAAAAGACAAACTGATTCTGATACCTCGTATTTATACAAACAAACCACGTACAACCGGAGAAGGCTACAAAGGAATTGCCTCACAGCCGGACCCTGAAAAAGAGCCTGATTTGATGCAAGGTCTGATTGCCGTTCGTTCTATGCATATCCGTGCCATGAAAGAAACCGGCCTGACCGCTGCTGATGAAATGCTTTATCCGGAAAACTATACATATCTTTCCGATATCCTTTCCTATGTAGCGATTGGTGCCCGTTCTGTCGAAGACCAGCAGCACCGCCTCACGGTCAGTGGGTTTGACGTACCGGCAGGTATGAAAAATCCGACCTCCGGCGATTTGACCGTTATGCTGAATTCCGTATATGCAGCGCAGCAGGCACACACCTTTACGTATCGTGGCTGGGAGGTTTCGACAACAGGCAATCCACTTGCCCATACTGTTCTTCGCGGAAGCGTCAACGCCTACGGACGCAATTTCCCGAATTACCATTACGAAGATTTAAGCCGATTAATCGAGCTGTATAACGAGCGGAATCTTGTCAATCCTGCCGCTATCATTGATTCAAACCACAATAACAGCGGAAAAAAATATGCGCAGCAGGTACGTATCGTCAAAGAGGTACTCCACTCAAGAAAGCTCAATCCGGATATTCATGATCTGGTAAAAGGTGTGATGGTGGAAAGTTATATCGAGGAAGGCTGTCAAAAGATTGGCGATGGTGTCTACGGCAAATCCATTACCGACCCTTGTCTCGGCTGGCCTGATACGGAGCGGCTCATTTACCACATTGCCGACAACTGCTAAATTGACCGGCATAGTTAAAGCCACAGCAACACGCTGTGGCTTTAATTTTGCTTTGATATATTTGATACGTTATCCGCGCGGATGCGCTTTGGCATACACTTCCCTTATCCGGTTGTGATTGATATTTGCATAAATCTGTGTCGTCGAAAGATCCGAATGTCCCAGCATTTTTTGAACAGATTTTAAATCGGCACCGTTTTCAACGAGATGTGCCGCAAAAGAATGGCGCAATGTATGTGGTGTGATATCACTTGTGATTCCGGCTTTCTTTGTGTAATACTTAATCAGCTTCCAAAAGCCTTGTCTGCTCATCGGAGTACCCGAGCAATTCACAAAAAGAACATCATTGTCTCCTTCGGTCAACATCGAATCCCTAACGCCGCCAAGATATCTCAGCAATGCATTTTTGGCCTCGCTTCCAAACGGAATCACGCGCTCTTTATGTGCATCGCGACAGAGGATAAATCCCATCGACATATTGATATCCGACACCTTGAGCTGAATCAGCTCTGTCACCCTGATGCCTGTTGCGTAAAGCAGTTCCAGCATCGCTTTGTCACGGATTTCCTTTGGCGAATCACCGTTTGGCTGTTCCAAAAGCCTGACAACTTCATCCATTGTCATAATCTCAGGAATCTTTTTCTCAATCTTTGGACTTTTCAATTTGACTGCCACATCCGTATCGACGATTTTTTCATTGTGTAAATACATAAAGAACGCTTTCATCGCCGCGATGTTTCTTGATATCGTCGTTGCTGCAAGCTTCTGCTCCCGAAGCGTGGCAATATACTCTTCCAAATCCGTCATCGCAACAAAACGAACGTCTGCAATCCCTTTTTTTGACAAAAACAAAGACATTTTGGTCAAGTCACGTTTATAAGAAAGAATTGTATTCTCAGATGCTTTCTTAACATTATGTAAATACGAAATATACTGATTAATTGACTGTTCCATTCAAAAATTGCCTTTCTTTGCCATATATTATGTCAATCCAAACGATGTCTAATTCACATTATATATAGGTTGACCGGAAAAATCAATTACTTTTTTCGCCCAAAAATGGCGTAAAATCAAGGGTTTCAAGCATAAGTGCAACATGTTGACATAAGTTTTTTTTGCTTGTACTATATGTTGTTACAT
>JAGKTY010000018.1 GCA_021153185.1 Lachnospiraceae bacterium | reverse complement strand
GATTATGGTATTTTATTGGAAAATTATACAATATAATGAGCTCAGAAACAAGGCAGAACCGTATTTGATTATAAATAGTATTGAGAATTAGATCATGGAAAATAAAGCAATCAAGAATCAAAACAATTTATTAACAGAAGGTAACATTATCAAAGGCTTACTGTTGTTTTCCCTTCCAATCCTGATTGGAAACGTATTCCAGCAGTTATACAATGTCGTAGATACGGCCATCATTGGCAATGTGCTTGGAGACCGGGCGCTTGCTGCAGTCGGTGCAACAGCCGCACTTTATATGTTGGTTATCGGATTTGCAAATGGAATCACCAATGGTTTTTCCGTCGTACTTGCCAGAATTTATGGTGAGAAAAAGGAGGAGCGGTTGAAACAGGCGGTTTCTACTGTCTATGTGTTAACGCTGATTCTTTCTGTGATACTTACCGTTATTAGTCTCCTCGGGCTACACAATATCCTGGTGGTGCTCAAAACACCGGCCAATATTCTGGCGCAGACAGAAGCTTACTTACGTGTTATATTTACATTTGCAATCATCACAATGTTTTATAATACATTTTCCGGAATTTTGCGGGCAATCGGAGATAGCAAAACGCCGCTCTATTTCCTGATATTATCTTCCATTTTAAATGTAGGGCTTGATATTCTTTTTGTAAAAGGCTTAAGCCTTGGAATCAAAGGAGCCGCTTATGCAACGGTGATTGCACAGATTGTTTCTGTAGTCCTTTGTATGGTATATATTTGGAAAAAATGTCCGTTAATTGGGTTTCACACAAAGAGTCTCAAGTGGGATAGCGGATTATTGAAGGATCTGCTTCTGACAGGATTTTCGATGGGACTGATGCTGGTTGTCGTTTCAATTGGCTCCGTAGCATTGCAGAGTGCAGTCAACTCGCTCGGTGAGCAGGTCATTGCAGCGCACACCGCCGCAAGAAAAATTGATGATATTTTTATGCTGCCGCTTGGTACGCTCAGTACGGCCTGTGCCACGTTTGCAAGCCAAAACCTCGGCGCAAAGAACTATGACCGCATACAAAAAGGAATCAAAGCGGGCGTATTTCTTGCAATCTGTTTTAGCATGGCATCGGTTTTGGTTGTGTTCATGCTTGGAAAACCAATGGTCAAAATGCTGACCGGTACGACAGATACCGTGATTATGGACAATGCACTGATGTATATGAAAATTAATATCTTATTCTTTGTTGTACTCAGCATTCTTCTTGTCCTTCGCAGCAGCCTGCAGGGTGTTGGAAGAAAGCTTGTACCGGTACTTGGAAGTGTCGTGGAGCTGCTCTTTAAGTTTTACGCAGTCGGAATCATTTCCAATAAGCTTGGATATTTTGGTGTATGTATTTTAGAACCGATCATTTGGTTTGTATGTGCGATGATGGTTCTTGCGGATTTCATGGTGTATATCAATAGCAAAAAATCTGCAAAATCCTTATTATATATATAGGTTTCCCCCCTCAACGCCCAGCCGGAACGAATTGTGTTCCGGCTGGATTTTTATGCGTTGCGTTGTTTTCTTTTTCTATTTATAAATGTATAATAATGATATGTGCCAAAAATAGAGGCACGCGGGAAAAGGAAGTGTCAGTATGAAGGATATCATTTTAAAAGTTTTGAACACGGGAATCATGATGTGCACATTCGCATATATTGGTGCGCGCTGTGTCACGGTCGGGGAAACGGCGGAGAAGTTTCCGTTCATGATTGTTGTGATCGCAATCATTGCCATGTATCTCAATTTACTTGTCCATATTATTTTGCACGAGGCAGGTCATCTTGTTGCAGGGCTCCTTACAGGATACCGGTTCGTCAGCTTCCGAATTGGTTCGATTGTCTTTATTAAGAACAAAGACAAGGGGCTTTCCTGTAAAAAAATGAAAATACAGGGGACGGCAGGTCAATGTTTATTATGTCCTCCGGATGTGCCGGTTGAAGAATGCCCATATAAGCTTTACCATGCGATGGGTGGTCTTGTGAATATTGTGACAGGATTAATCGGCATTTTGCTTGCACTCATTTTGCCGCACAATTTACTTGTATTTTGTTTGTGCGAAGAATTTGGTCTGATTGGGTTAGCGCTTGGCATTACGAATCTGATGCCGTGTAAATCAGGCGGTATTCAAAATGATGGATATAATTTGATTGATTTATCAAAAGACATGGTGGCGAAAAAATGCATGAATCTGGTGCTTACGACAAATGCCCTCTTAACAATTGCGGATTCGTATGATGATTTGCCTAAGACAATCGTAGATGAGATTATGGATATCGATTTTACAAAGTTAGACCTTTCGAATAGTTCCATTGCAAATGCATTCATGGTACAAGAAGGACTTTATTATGTACAGGGGAATTATGAAAAAGCATATGAGCTATGTCAATATATCGAACAGCAAAAA
This sequence comes from Lachnospiraceae bacterium, assembly GCA_021153185.1. Lineage (GTDB taxonomy): Bacteria > Bacillota > Clostridia > Lachnospirales > Lachnospiraceae > SIG333. Next base: position 44,194 of record JAGKTY010000018.1, on the reverse strand, counting down.
GACATCTTACCTATTTTCAAGAATGAAGCAAAATGTGAGAGTTTGTTTTTTGCGCTATTAAATGGTGCCTCGAGCGAAGAAATTGAGAAGCGATATGATAAGAAATTGCAGCAATACATCAAAGCAACATCTATCTATCCTTCCAGACAAAGATTACTGTATGCTTATTATAAGCTCTGCAAAAAAGATGATAAAAAGGCAACAGAGTGCATGCAGAAGCTTGAAAAGATGGTAGATACTTATATGATTAAGGCAGACGCCGTCCATGAATTGGAGGTAGCAAAGCGTTTGTAAGGTGCCTTTGCATATCAAATTAGAAGAAAAATCCGACCCCCATAATGGCGATACCTAATATGACAAGCACAATACCGGTTGCGCGATTGAGCGTTTCCGGTTTTGCTTTGTTTGCAAAGAGCGCAGCAATGCGTGCCCAGATGAGGGTAAAGACGACGCATAAGGAAAAGACAAGCATATCCGGTTTGCCGCCGATTGCAAAGTGTGAGGCTGCACCTGTAAATGCTGTAAATGCCATAATAAAGACACTTGTTCCGACTGCTGTTTTGAGTTCATAGCCAAGCACACTTGTCAAAATGAGGAGCATCATCATGCCGCCGCCCGCACCGATAAAGCCGCAGATAAAGCCAATCAGCAAGCCGCAGAGAATAGACTGGATGGCACGTTTTTTGGCGGATACTTCTGCCATGGCTTCCTTTGTCGTCATGACAGGGCGCACGATAAATTTGATGCCGAGCAGAAACGTCATAAACACAGAAAAATTGCCCATTGTTTTTGATGGGACAAGGCTTGCGATATAGCTTCCGATAACGGTGAAAGTCAGTACGCTTGCCATCATGATGAGTCCGTTACGGATGTCCAGGTTTTTGTTTTTGTGGTAGGTGTAGGCAGAAACAGCACTTGCGAGGACATCTGATGAAAGAGCGATTCCGACTGCCATATAGGGGTCCATGCCTAGAAACGTGATGAGCATTGGGCTTATGACGGCAGCAGCGCTCATGCCTGCAAATCCGGTGCCAAGTCCGGCACCGAGGCCTGCAAAAAATGTAACAAGTAAGGTAATGATAAGTTGCATAAATAATCTCTTCCTTTCCGATTCGAAAAATTCTAGCACCCCAATCACACAAAGTCAATTAAAAAAGTATAAACAATAAAATAAACGCTTTTTGCTGTGAAAACTCGACATCCGCACCATTTCAAGTTATAATGTGAACGAAGATGACAGCATGATATCACATGATTTTTACAAAAAGTGTCTTTACAATCAGACGCAAAATCATGATGAATGGGGATAAAAATGAATTATATCGTACTTGATTTAGAGTGGAATCAGGGCACAGGTGGAAAACGCGGACAATTAAAGGAAATGCCGTTTGAGATCATTGAGATTGGTGCCATTAAAATGGACAGTCAGTTCAATGTGATCGGGGAATTCAATCAGATTATTTGTCCATCCGTATATACAAACATGCATAGAGTCACACAAAAGTTAATCCAGATTGAAATGGAAGAGTTAGAAAGAGGCCGTCCGTTTCAAGAGGTGTTTGCGGAGTTTTGCAGTTGGTGTGGCGAGGATTACATGTTTTGTACCTGGGGACCACTTGACCTAATTGAATTACAGCGCAACATGAGATACTACCGGATACCGGCTTTTTCTGACAGACCATTCCCATTTTTGGATGTGCAAAAGATTTTTGCAATCGGCTTTGAGGATAAAACGGCAAGACATACACTTGAATATGCCGTTGATTTTTTGAACATAGAGAAAGACATCCCTTTCCACAGGGCATTTAGTGACTCTTATTATACGGCAAAGGTTCTGGCCAAATGTCCGAAGGAAGCTTTGGCATATGTCTCTTACGATGTGTTTTCTCTGCCGAGGAACAAATCGCAGGAGGTCCATGTGATGTTTCCGGATTACGTTAAGCACATTTCCCGTCTCTTTAAGTCAAAGGATTCGATTATGGCGGACAGGGAAATCATGTCAACGAAGTGTTTTCGGTGTCAGAAGCTTGCCAAGCGCAAAATCAAATGGTTTACGCCAAACGGAAAGCATTATCTGAGTGTATCGTATTGTCCGGACCACGGATATTTAAAAGCCAAAATCCGTATCAAAAAGGACGAAAATGGCAAATTATATGTCGTCAAGACGATGCGGTTCATCACAGATGAAGAAGTCGCAGAAATTGTGGCAAAACGCAATCTGGCAAAACAGAAAAACATGACAAAACCCGCAAATTAAATGCGGGTTTTGTTTATCTGAAATGAATATCATCAAAAAAGTCGCGGTTCTTATGTTTCGGGACGTTGGATCTTCGGGTGCGCCGCCGTCTTGTCGACTTTCGGAACATTTTTGAGCGCGGTCTGCTGCCACCCCAGGATGAACGCTTAAACCGGTCCGAGAAATTGTAATCCCGGAAGAAGGCCGTCAGGAAAATAGCGGCAAGCAGCAGGATTAACACACTGATGAGAACAATAAAAATTTTTCCGACATTCAGAAAAATGACATGTTCCGATGCTTCCTGCGGCGCTTTGGTATCCGATGAAAAATCATAGGAATGCTCTGTCTGCGGACTCATGATCAGGGAGGCACTGCCAAGCAAAATTCCCTCATAGGAATAGGAAATCGTGGCGATTTCATCTCCTTTTTGATCTAAATACGTCAGGCTGCTTTCCAAATTTTGGAAATCAACGGTATTTGGAAGGATCAAATTAGCCTGTGGGTCAATTGTTAAAATCGGATTGCTGTCACCATAGATATCCGTTTTGATTTCCAAAAAAGAGGACGTGCTGATATTGTATTTCGTTTCATTCTCCGCAACATTTGCCATATGGAAATTGTCAAAGCCATAGTCAAATAGTGTGATGGTATCCAAAAACTGGTCGGGGGTTTCCTCGCGCATCACCACACAAATAAGCTTCATACCATCCTTTTCGGCACACGATACAAGCGTCTGTCTGGCATCATCCGTATAACCTGTTTTACTTCCGACAAGGTACTCATACGGATAGGTACCGTTGGTGATTTTGTTGTGCGTATAGCAGTCAATCACGTCCGGCTGCGTCGGGGTCGGGTCAATGTGGTAGGTTGCCGTACTCGACATCTTACAGAGTGTCTCGTTTGCAAAAAAAGCGCGTCCTATTAGGGCCAAATCTCTTGCCGTCGTATAATGGTTTTCATCGTGAAGACCGTTCGTTGTCACAAAATGGGAATTGGTGCAGCCAAGCTCTGCAGCGCGCTTGTTCATCATGTTTACAAATTCATCGATGGAACCTGCGACATGTTCAGCGACTGCATTGGCGACCTCGTTCGCGGAATGAACCAAAATTCCGTAGAGACATTGCTCCATCGTAATACTCTGGCCGGCGTCCATTCCCATGTTAGAGGAACGGTAATCGATGTTGACGGCACTGCTCGAAAAGGTAACCATATCATCGAGATTGGAATGTTCGATGGCAATGAGCGTCGTCAAAATCTTGGTCGTACTGGCCGGATAATTTTTTTCATCAATGTTTTTGGAATATAAAATGGTACCGCTTTTGGCATCCATCAAAATGGCGGATTTGGCACCAATCGACGGACCGGTAGGCCAGCCGGGTATTTCATTGCTCTGTACCGGGAGTGTTTTGTTGTTTTCATGCTCTGCCATGTAATCGACTTGTGCAAAGGCGGTCATCGGGCGAATCCACAAGGATGTGAAAAAGACGGCAGCCGTCATTGCAATACAAAATGTACGCAATAAGGAATGTTTTATTTGTTTCATATCGTACTCCACAAAACGCAAATGGGATGCTGAATGTCCGTTTACGCATTTGTCATTATTTTACACCACTTTTTGGAAAAATAACAGATGGAATCCGTTTATTGTCCAATGAAAGCACAAAATTGTAAACTATTTGTTGCGCGCTTTTGGATAATTGGGTATAATCAATCATTGTGAAATGAGCCGGTTTCGGTTTGCTTTGGAAAAAATGATATGTAGGAGAAAACATGAGATTACGAAATATTCCGGGTGCAGGCGATGTCATTGCTGCGAGCCCGTATGTGATACAAAATCCGAAGGAGCACAGGGGTGCTTACAAAGAGCTGTTTGGAAATGACCATGCGCTGCATGTGGAAATCGGTATGGGAAAAGGGAAGTTTATTGTGCAGATGGCAAAGCTTCATCCGGAGATTAACTATATCGGAATGGAACGTTATTCCAGCGTGCTTCTTCGCGCGCTTCAAAAGCTGGATGCGATGGAGGAGGTTCCTTCCAATGTCCGCTTTATGTGTGTGGATGCAAAGGAGCTTACACAGTTTTTTGCAAACGGAGAAATTGACCGGATTTACCTCAATTTTTCAGACCCATGGCCAAAGGACCGGCACGCCAAAAGGAGACTCCCGTCAAAGGAGTTCTTAGCGCTTTACGATCAGGTTCTAAAGCGGGACGGAACAATTGAATTTAAGACCGATAACAGAGGGCTTTTTGATTTTGCGGTAGATGAGCTTGCGCTTGCCGGCTGGCAGGCAAAGGAAATCACATACGATTTGCATCATGATGCAAGATTATGTGAAGGAAACGTGATGACAGAATATGAAGAGAAGTTTTCAAGCAAAGGAAATCCCATCTGTAAATACATCATCTTTCGATAACATACACACAAATGGGATTTAGCATTTGTTTCTTATGCCTCGGCATTTGCCGGGGCTTTTTCTTTTGCAAATAGCAGTTTTAAAATGATAGGTGTCAAAATGGACGAACAGATAATCAGTAGAATGACTGCTGTGAAAAATTCGGAAGTAATCATGCCCTGTGATAAGCATTTTCCGCCGACGATTAAGGCAACCTCCCCGCGCGTCATCATACCGACACCGATTTTTAAGGAATCAGACCAGCTGAATTTGAGTGCCTTCGCCATCAGTCCGCATCCGATAATCTTTGAAAGCAGCGCGACGGCTACGAAAGCGACACAGAACAGCAGCAGCTTTGGTGTCACGGCGTTAAACGATGTTTTCAGACCGATTCCGGTAAAGAAAATCGGCGCAAAAATCATATAGGTGCTGATATTGGTTTTGTTGTTAATGTATTCGGCATCCTTTAGGGAACAAAGGATGATACCGGCTGTGTATGCACCGGTGATGTCTGCAATGCCAAAATACCGTTCGGCAATGTATGCAAGTCCAAAGCAAAGAACGAATCCGAAAATCGGAATACGTCTTGTATGCGGACGTTTGCTATCGAGAATTGCAAATAATTTGTAAGTTATGATACCGCCCACAATTGCCACAAAGAAAAACAAAACCGTTTTTAAAATAACCATGAGCAGATTGGAATCAGGCGATTTCATACCGATGACAAAGGTTAACACCATAATGCCAATGACATCGTCAATGATCGCGGAGCTTAAAATCGTGGTTCCAATCTCCCCGCGGAGTTTTCCAAGCTCCTGGAGCGCTGCGACCGTGATGCTGACGGATGTTGCTGTCATAATCGCACCGATGGAAAGCGCCGCATAGAAGTTGGGCGTGCCAACCCCTGTAAAGCCGTAGAAGCCAAGGTATAAGAGCGCGCCGAGAATAAACGGAACAAACACGCCGGCTATCGCAATCATGCAGGCCTTTGGACCGGATTTCTTTAAATCCGACAAATTTGTTTCAAGTCCTGCCGAGAACATGATGAGGATGACACCGATTTCAGCCATCTCAGCGATGAATTCTGTCTGACGCAGCAGTCCCAAAAAACAAGGTCCGATAACCAGACCGGCAAGAATCTGTCCGACAACCTGTGGTGCCTTGCATTTTCTGGCAAGCATACCAAAGATTTTGGCAGATAAAAGAATAATTGCCAGGTCTCTCAAAATTTCATATGTTTCCATGATATCGCCTCTTTCATTTATCATAAAAAAAAGACCTAACGGTCTGTGAAAAGTCGGCGCGACAGGATTCGAACCTGCGACCTCTGCGTCCCGAACGCAGCGCTCTACCAAGCTGAGCCACGCGCCGATATAAAATTTCCTTAATTACTATACCAAACATAATGCCAAAAAGCAATAAGAAAAATGGAAAGAGGCTATCCTTTTTTGACAAGCTTTGGTAAACTGTTAGCAGAAACGGGAAAGAAGGAAACATATGGATATTATTCGAAAGTATATAGAGACTGATTTGGATGCGGTCATGTATATCTGGTTTCAAGGCAATAAAACAGCACATGCATTTATCGGCGAGGAATACTGGAAGCGCAATTTTAACTATGTGAGACGTGCGATTTCACAATCGGAAGTGTATGTCTATGAGTTTGAAGGAAAAGTCATCGGATTCATCGGACTTGATGAGGGATATGTGCAGGGGTTGTTTGTGCACCCTGACTTTACAAGGGAAGGAATCGGCTCAAGGCTTCTGAATTATATCAAAGAAGATTTGGAATTCTTTACGCTGCACGTGTTCCAAAAAAATGAGGCGGCCGTTTCCTTTTACCAAAAAAATGGGCTCAAAATAAAAGAGACGCAGGTTAATGAAGATTTGGGAGAAGAGGAATACTATATGTATTACCGTAAACCCAAAAAGGAGAATGAAGCATAAATGAAAAAAGGAATTATTTTTGATTTAGACGGAACGCTTTGGGATTCTGCACAAGGGGTGACTGATTCGTGGAACGAAGTGATTGCAGGGCTTGAGACGAAGGAAAAGCTTGTGAGCGTAGCGCAGATTTACAGTCTTATGGGCAAGACAATGGATGAAATCGCAAGATGCGTTTTTCCGGATATGGAGCCTGGTAGAAGAGACAGGGTCATGGATGCGTGCTATAACAATGAAAATGCTTACCTGGAACAACACGGTGGAATATTGTATCCGGACCTTGAGGAGACCTTACAAACATTAGCAAAGACTTACGAATTATTTATCGTAAGCAACTGTCAGATTGGGTATATCGAGGCGTTTCTTACGTATCATAAGCTCGGATATCTGTTTACCGACACGGAGAATTTTGGCAATACAGGCAAACCAAAGGGTGATAATATCAAACTGGTTGTCGAGAGAAATCAGTTAGACAAGGCGGTCTATGTCGGGGATGTCCTGGGAGATTACAATTCGACAATGGAAGCGGGACTGCCATTTATTCTGGCAGAGTACGGCTTTGGGGAGGTACCGCAGGCGAAGTATCGCATTCAGTCCTTTCGTCAGCTCCCTGAGGTAGCCGCACAAGTATTTGGGGAAGAGGCATAATATGCAGGCATCAAAAACAGACATCAAAAACAGAATCAAACAATTGACGCAGATTTTAAAGGAAAGAGGAATCGACGCATATCTTGTTCCAACGGATGATTTCCATGGTTCGGAATATGTCGGTTCCTATTTTAAGTGCAGGGAATTTATGTCGGGTTTTACGGGTTCCGCAGGAACGCTCGTTGTCTTTCAGGACGGCTCGGCGGGACTTTATACGGACGGAAGATATTTTATTCAGGCAAGGCAGGAGCTTTCCGGCACAGGGATAATGCTCTATAAAATGGGAGAGCCGGGTGTCAAACCGCTTCCTCAATTGCTTGCGCAGAAACTGCCGGATGGCTGCCTTATCGGTTTTGATGGGCGCGTCATGACGGTTATGCAAGTGACACAAATCGAGAACAGTTTTGCACAGGCAAATAAAACAGTGCAATTTTCATATGAAGAGGATCTCGTCGGTCTTATCTGGGATGAAAGACCCAATCTACCGGCAGAACCTGTTTTTGTTTTGGAAGAAACGTACGCAGGAAAAAGTGCAAAAGAGAAGCTTTCGGATATCAGGTGTGAAATGAAGAAAAAGGGGGCAGAAGTGCTGCTTATTTCAGCGCTTGATGAGATTGCTTGGCTACTGAATATCAGAAGCTCTGACGTGGATTACAATCCGGTGATGCTGGCTTATTTGTGTATCGAAGAAGAAACCTGTACGCTTTATAGCAGTATTTTGGAGAGAAAACAGAGCGAGGAAGCCGTGCGTTCCCTCAAAGCATTTGACGTTTTGCTAAAACCATACGACGCAGTGTATGATGCAATGGCATCCATGCGCGGTAAAACGATTTTCTTTGACAAAGCAAATACCAATTTTGCATTGCTCCGCTCTGCCACTGACAACCGGCTGATATTCGGATGCAGTCCGGTGACACTTCATAAGGCAGTAAAAAACGATATCGAGGTTGCCAATATGCGCCTTGCGCATGAAAAAGACGGTGTGGCGGTTACGAAATATTTGTACTGGCTCAAGCACTTGCCGGCAGATTCCAAAGGAAGACTGACGGATGCAGGAGAGACGGTCACAGAGCGCTTTGCTGCCGCAAAATTAGATTCCTTCCGCAGGATGGGGCAACACTATTTCGGGCAGAGCTTTGAGCCGATTGTGGCAGCAGGACCGCATGGTGCGATTGTGCATTATAGTGCCGATGAGGAGACCGATGCGCCGCTTACGATAGACAGCTTTGTGCTGCATGATACAGGCGGTCAGTATCTGGAGGGAACGACCGACATTACGAGAACGGTCTGTCTTGGCAGTGTGACTGATGAGATGAAGAGGCATTTTACACTTGTTCTGAAGGGACATCTGCGGTTGATGAGCGCGATTTTCTTAAAGGGCGTGCGCGGGGAAAATCTGGACATTCTGGCACGGGAGCCCCTTTGGAAGGAAGCGCTGAATTTCAATCACGGGACAGGTCACGGTGTCGGATATTTGTTAAATGTGCACGAGGGTCCAAACCATATCAGATATCGTATCCCGGATACGTTTGAGCCAAGTCAAAGTGCAGAGTTTGCGGCGGGAATGATTACATCGAATGAGCCGGGCTTATATTTACAGGGGGAATACGGCATCAGACACGAGAATCTGATGTTATGTGTGGAGCATGAAAAAAATGAATACGGACAGTTTTTGGCATTTGAGACGTTGACCTTGGTGCCGTTTGACCTAGAGGCAATTGATGATGCGCTACTTGACCGGGAAGAAAAAGACATGCTCAATGCGTATCATAAACGTGTTTATGAAATCATCGGACCACAGCTGACGCAGGCAGAGCGCGAATGGCTTTTGGAAGTTACAGCAGCGATATAAAAAAAAGCACCGCCCCCACAACTAAATGTGAAAACAGTGCTTCGTGCACCTTCAGGGACTCGAACCCTGGACAAATAGATTAAGAGTCTACTGCTCTACCAACTGAGCTAAAGGTGCATATTTATGCGATTTGCTTTGCAACGCAAGATTGATTATAGTATAATGCATGACAGAATGCAAGTATTTTTTCAAAAAAGAATGATTTTAGGAGAATAAGGATGATATTTGATACGCATGCACATTATGATGATGATGCTTTTGATGAAGACAGGGAACGTCTGCTTTCCGATATGACAAATCACGGGATTGAGACAATTGTGAATATCGGTGCATCGCTTCAGTCATGTCAGCAGACGATGGCGTTATTAAACAGCTATGATTTTATATATGGTGCAATCGGAGTCCATCCATCGGATACAGATGAATTGACGGAGGAAGGCATGGCATGGCTTCAAGAGCAGCTTTCTCATCCAAAGGTACTGGCTGTCGGGGAGATTGGACTTGATTACCATTATGACGATACAGATAAGGATGTGCAGAAAAAGTGGTTTCGGGCGCAGATTGAGATGGCAAGGGATGCAAAGCTTCCGATGGTCATTCATTCGAGAGATGCTATGGCCGATACGATGGAAATCATGAAGGAATGTAAGGCCGAGGAAGTCGGCGGCGTGATTCACTGCTTTTCGTACGGCGCTCAAACGGCCAAAACGTATGTAGATATGGGATTTTATATCGGTGTCGGCGGTGTGCTTACGTTTCAGAACGGAAAGAAGCTGAAACAGGTCGTCGCAGAGCTTCCGCTTGAGGCAATCGTTCTTGAGACGGATGCCCCATATTTGTCACCTGAGCCGAACCGGGGAAAACGGAATTCGTCTTTGAATCTGCCTTATGTTGTCGCAGAAATTGCAAAAATAAAAGACATTTCTGAGCAAGAGGTAATCGAGATTACAAATCAAAATGCGAGAAAGCTGTACCGTATGTAGGAGGAAGCATGGCATATTTAGGAAATCCAGCCGGAACCATTGCGGTTTTACAAAAATACAATTTTAATTTTCAAAAAAAATACGGACAAAACTTTTTGATTGATCCGGGCGTGCTTGACCGCATTATCATGCATGCCAATGTAACAAAAGAGGATTGTGTCATTGAAATCGGTCCGGGCATCGGAACGATGACACAGTATCTATGTGAAAGTGCGAGAGAGGTCGTTGCGATAGAAATTGATAAAAATCTGATTCCGATTTTGGAAGATACGCTCTCGGAATATGACAATGTGACGGTAATCAACGAGGATGTGCTCAAAGTCGATTTGAACCGGATTGCCAAAGAGAAAAACGACGGAAAACCCATCAAGGTTGTTGCAAATCTTCCATATTATATCACAACACCGATTATTATGGGATTATTTGAGAGCCATGTCCCGATTGACAGCATTACCATCATGGTGCAAAAAGAGGTGGCAGACCGTATGCAGGTCGGACCGGGAACAAAGGAGTATGGCGCACTTTCCCTGGCAGTTCAGTATTATGCAAAGCCGGAAATCGTTGCAAATGTTCCGCCGAACTGCTTTATGCCAAGACCGAATGTCGGAAGTGCAGTCATCAGGCTGACAAGATATGACAAGCCACCGGTCAGCGTAATCGATGAGAAATTTATGTTTGCACTCATTCGTGCATCCTTTAACCAGAGGCGAAAAACGCTCGTCAATGGCATAGGAAATGCATCCCTTACTATGCCAAAAGGAGGGAAAAGAGCGGGAGAGCGTATCACAAAGGAAATGGTAGCTTCTGCCATTGAGGCACTTTCTCTTTCGCCTTCTATCCGCGGAGAGGCGCTTACTTTGGCACAATTTGCGCAGTTTGCGGATGTTCTTTTGAATACAGATTAGTCAATCTGTATTTTGACATTACTTAGGGCGTATGATAAACTATGAGTAACTATGACAATAGGGAAATTAGTGTTTTGTAAAACAGTTGTAGGAGGTGTACCTACTTGGATAAATATGAGTACAGGGTACGTGCAGAGGAAATAAATTCGCTCATTGAAAAGAAGGATTTCGCGGGTGCCGTAAAGGTTGCCGATGAGATTGACTGGCGCCGCGTGAAGAGTGTTTCGATGCTCTGCAAAATCAGTGATTTATACAAAATAAGACGCCGATATGCAGACAGTAAAGATATTCTTCTTTTGGCATACGAAAAGCTTTCTGACAATTCACCTTGGAGAAGGAATATCATCTATTCACTTTGTGAGCTCTCCATCGAATTGGAAGAGATCCGGGATGCGGTTGAGTATTGTAAAGAATTTGAGGCAGCAGCGCCGGGAGATCCGGGGCGATTTATTCTGCGTTACAAATTATTTGAATCGCAGGAAGTGAATCTGGAGGAACGGATTGCTGTTCTTGAGAAATACAAACACAAAGAATACAAAGAAAAATGGGGATATGAGTTAGCGTACTTATATCATAGAATCGGACTGGGAACGAAGTGCGTGGAAGAATGTGATGAGTTAATCGTCACGTTTGGAACGGGACGATACGTCATCAAAGCGATGGAGCTCAAGATGCTTCATGAGCCGCTGACACCGGCACAGCAAGAGAAGTACGACCAGAGTAAACAGAGAAAGATTGCTGCGACGATGGCCAAAATGCCGGTGCCACAGGTCGATGTTTCCGCAGATACCCTGCCTATTTCGATTAAGTCCGTAGAAGCAAGTGATGCACCGACTATGAGAATTCCTGCAAAGACTGTAGAAGAGGAAATGCAGGAAACAAAAGAGATTGTTTCAAATACGGAACCATCCGTGGAAAATCCACAGATAGATGAAGCAGTTGAGCCGGAGTATGTTGAAGAACCGCTGCAGGAAGAGCAGGTGGAAACGCAGGAGATGATTTCACAGCCGGAACAATCACCTATCCCGCAGCAGGCGGAGGATGATCTGGATATTCAGATTAAGCCGGTGGATTTCGGAGAGTATGCGACCATCAACCTGCAGCAGGAAATTGCCAAGAATCTGACCAATCTTCTTGCCGAAGAGGATATGGAAGCAACCGATGCCACGAAGGCATTGCCGATTGAGACGATTTTAGATTCTACAGATCCGCAGCTTATGAAGGATATTACGGATGATTCTATCAGAAATGCCATTGCATCACCACATAAGCAGGATACGCAGGAGATGATGCGGCCGATTACGGAAGAAGATCTTCTGGCATCTCTGACAGAGAAGCCGCTCACGGTAGATGAACTTGGCGAAGAGACAGAGCAGCCAATTTTACGTCCGCAGCCTTTACCGGATACGGTAGAAGCAGTGACAGCGGAAGAATTGTTAATAGAAAATGAGGAACCGGAAGTTGAGACAGAATCGGTATCAGAGTCAGATTCTGGCGATGATCTTTCGGAAGAAACAATAGCACAGCCGGATGCAGTAGAGTCAACTGATGAAATAGTTGCAGCACCGGCGGAGGAAGCCGCCCAATTAGTAGAGCCTGTAATCACAGAAAGTGCTGAGGCAGAAACGCCTATCGTTACAGAGCCTGCTGAGACAGAGCAAATCGAAGCCGAAGAGGCTGAGGCTATCGAGGAAGAAGCGCCTGTAGTTACAGAGCCTGCTGAGACAGAGCAAATCGAAGCTGAAGAGGCTGAGACAATCGAGGAAGAAGCGCCTACAATTACAGAGCCTGCTGAGACAGAGCAAATCGAAGCCGAAGAGACTGAGGCTATCGAGGCAGAAGCGCCTGTAGTTACAGAGCCTGCTGAGACAGAGCAAATCGAAGCGGAAGAGACTGAGGCTATCGAGGAAGAAGCGCCTATAGTCACAGAGCCTGTGGGAGCAGAAGCGCCTGTGGAAACGCCGGCTGCGACGGCAGACGAGGATGAACCGCAGGTAGAAAAACAGATTACGGGACAGCTGAGCTTTACAGACATCATGGCAGAATGGGAAGAGACCAAAAAAGCTGCCGAAGAAAAACACAATGAGGAAGTGCGTCAAAGGATTCTGAAACAGACGGGACCAATTTTTGCAAGCATTGATGCAACCAAGAAGGTGCATGCCGATGAGTCGGAATTTGATTTCATCCAGCCTGCAGAGAGTGTGTTTGATGAGAATGACGATCTCGTGACACAGGTTGAAGATGCTTTGCTTGAAGACGAGAAGGAAGAAGCAAAGGAGCTCTTATTTGACGTACCTGAGCTCAATCAGGAAAAAGAACCGGAAACTATTCCACCGGAAGAAGAGCCTGCCAAGACAAAAGTATTCAATACGACTGAAATCAGAGGAATTGAAGAAAAACTTTTAAACAGTCTAACAGAGCAGGACGAACAAAAAGAGCCGGAGCTCGTAACGCCTGTGATTCCAAACGAGGAAGAGCCGGCAGAAGCTACGCAAGCCGAAGCTGTCATAGCACAATCAGCTGAAACAGTAGTTGCCGAAGCGGAAATGTCAAATGTGCCACAGGAAGCTGAAGCGGCTGAAACAGCACAAGAGATGGATGCACCTTCTGTTGCAAAAGAAGTGACAAAGGAGCCAGCTGTAGCGAGTGTGATGGAAGATCCGGAGATTTCTGTAAGTGAAATCGAACATACTTCCCCGCTTGCCGGAATCCGCACGCTGACCGAAGAGGAAAAAGGAATATTTGAATCATTTGTGCATACACCTGATATGGAAAAACAGATTGCTTATGCGATCGATCACGATTCTGTGACGATGGCAAATGGTAATCTGCTCATTACAGGCGGACTTGGCAACGGCACATTTGAGCTTGCCAAGAATCTCATCAAGCAAATTCAGATAAAGACGCCATCATTCTCCGGAAAAGTTGCCAAAATCCAAGGTTCGGTCTTAAATGGCAAAGACATTGAAAAGACAATTGAGACCCTTGATAATGGTGCATTAATCGTTGAGAAAGCAGGAGAAGTATCCAAAGAGACCTGTGAAAAGATATTGGCATATATCAGTCAGATTCCTGTGGGAAAAGGTATTTTCCTTGTGTTTGAGGATACAAGAGGCAATATCGATAAGCTTTTGGAAACTGTGCCACAGCTTACGCAGACGTTTGATGTGCGGATCGATATGCAGGCACTCGACAATGATGCGCTTGTGGCATATGGCAAAGAGTATGCAAACGAGTTAGAGTATGCCATTGATGATATGGGAATGCTGGCACTTTATACACGTATTGCGGACTTACAGACAAATGATCACCATGTCTCTGTAGATGAGGTCAAAGAAATTGTTGATCAGGCGATTGCAAATGCAAACAAAAAATCAGTGGGTCATCTTATGGATGTGATTTTTGCAAAACGCTATGATACAGAAGATATGATTATTTTAAGAGAAAAAGATTTTATGAAAGACAGGTAGGGAAATTATGGGTAATCAAGAAACAGGAAAGATCAATCCTTTGTTTTTAACAGAAGCTGATCAGTATGTATTTGCGCAGGGTAATCATTATGAGATTTACGAAAAACTGGGCGCACACCTTACGACTTGCAATGGGGAGGAGGGTGTATACTTTGCAGTATATGCACCAAATGCCCAATATGTAAATGTTGCCGGTTCTTTCAATGATTGGGACATTTACCAGCATAATATGATGAGACTTGGCGGCGGCGGAATATTTGCGCTGTTCGTTCCGGGCGTAAAAGAGGGGGATTTGTACAAATTTGTCATTACGGCACAGGACGGCAGAAAGCTGTACAAAGCTGACCCGTTTGCAAACTATGCGCAGCTCAGACCGGAAAATGCTTCTGTTGTTACAGATTTGAGACGGATTGCGTGGTCCGACGCATCCTGGTTAAAAGAACGTGTGGATAAGGACTGGTTTAAAGAGCCGATCAGTATTTATGAGTGCCATATCGGTTCGTGGATGAAGCACCCTGCTACGGAAGAAAATCCGGATGGCTTTTACAATTACAGGGAATTTGCAGACCGCATCGTTCCGTATATGAAGGAGATGGGCTACACACATATTGAGCTGATGGGTATTGCGGAGCATCCGTTTGACGGTTCCTGGGGTTATCAGGTGACAGGCTATTATGCACCGACGTCCCGCTATGGAACACCGGAGGATTTTGCGTATCTGATTAATACATTACACAAAAACAAGTTAGGTGTCATTATCGACTGGGTACCGGCACATTTCCCGAGAGATGGATTTGGTCTGGCAGAGTTTGACGGCACATGCGTATATGAGCATCCGGACCCACGTCGCGGTGAGCATCCG
Organism: Lachnospiraceae bacterium; assembly: GCA_021153185.1. Taxonomy (GTDB): domain Bacteria; phylum Bacillota; class Clostridia; order Lachnospirales; family Lachnospiraceae; genus SIG333. The sequence continues at coordinate 28,900 of JAGKTY010000018.1, read as the reverse complement.
GACTGGGGCACGAAGATTTTTAATTACGGCAAAAACGAAGTCCGCAATTTCTTAATTGCCAATGCGCTTTTCTGGGTAGAAAAATTCCATGTTGACGGTGTTCGTGTTGATGCCGTTGCTTCGATGCTCTATCTCGATTATGGAAAACAGGACGGACAGTGGCTGGCAAATCAGTACGGTGATAACAAAAACCTGGATGCCATTGATTTCTTCAGACATTTTAATTCCATTATGAAAAAGAGAAATCCGGGCGTTATGACGATTGCAGAGGAATCGACAGCATGGCCAATGGTAACAGGTGCGCCGGAGGAAGGCGGACTCGGATTTACGTTCAAGTGGAACATGGGCTGGATGCATGATTTCTGTGAATATATGAAGCTTGATCCGATCATGAGAAGCGGCGATCACTACGGAATGACATTTGCGATGAGCTATAACAGCAGTGAGAATTATATTTTGCCGATTTCCCATGATGAAGTCGTTCACTTGAAGTGTTCTATGCTAAAGAAGATGCCGGGCTATGAGGTAGATAAATATGCAAACCTCCGCGCCGGTTATATGTACATGTTCACGCATTCCGGCAAAAAGCTCTTGTTCATGGGACAGGATTTCGGTCAGGAATGTGAGTGGAGCGAGGCGAGAGAGCTTGAGTGGCACTGCCTGTCTGATCCACTTCATGCAGGCATGAAAAACTACATGGAGAAGCTTCTTGCTCTTTACAAAAAATATCCAAGCCTTCATGAAATCGACAATGACTGGGCAGGCTTTGAATGGCTCAATGCCGACGATAAGGACAACAGTATTTATACATACTACCGTAAGAATTCGACAGGCAAAAATAACATCATGGTTATTTTGAATATGACACCGATGGAGCGAAAGGATTATGTCGTTGGTGTTCCAAAAAAGAAAAAATACAAAGTACTCTTAAACAGCGATGAGAAGCAGTTTGGCGGTACAGGCGCTGCGATGCCTGCAGAGTTTACGGCAAAAGCCAAAAAGGAAGGACGTTTTGATTATTCATTCAGTATTGATCTTCCTCCGTATGCAGCAGTGATGTTATTGTTCTAGGCTTAAATCTTTAGAAAAATACATATTATGACGAAATAAAAGGTAAGCGAAAACCGCTTACCTTTTATTTTGTCTAAGGACATACCTTCAAAAAACTGTCGATAGCATGGAGCAAAGGCGTTTGCGCCGGCAATGAGATTGTTATTTTAAAACGGAAAGGCAGCTAAGATATGAATATTCAGATAGAAAATAACCGGATTGGCAAACAGAACATGCAGGAAGAAGTGTACAAACCGCATCTTCCTAAAAATGATGTGGAGCGTGCAAAGCAGACGCAGGCACAAAACGGTGCGATTTTTACATCGAATCTGTCCGGGAATGTAACAGATCAGAAAGCGTACAACGGACAAGGGAAAACGAAGGAAGATATACAAGATGAATTTGCCGTCAAGGATGTAGCATCGATGCAGGATTATATGACGGTGATGTCCAATACCCTGTCAGAAGAAGATTATGGTGCGCTTTGGGAGAATGGCTTTGAACCGGGACGCATGCCGGTCGCAGAGACCGTCACGGTTGTTGACGAAATCAAGGCCAAAATGGCGCAAGCCGGCATCGTGATCACCGGATATAATGATGATTTGGACGTAGCGAAGTTATCCGAAATTACCGGAAGCGATGTGTACGCACAAGCCATTGCAAATGCTTTTGAGACCTATCAGGTAGATGCATCAGAGGAGAATGTCAAAGAGACGATGCAGCAGATGATAAGGATGCAGGAATTACAGGGATTTCCGGATGCAGCGATTACGTATGTCGTAGCAAATGATTTGCCGCTTTCTCTTGATCAGATTTACAAAGCATTTTATAGCGGCAGTGTAATGACGCAGGAAAAACCACAGACATTGCCACAGGAAATGCAGGCGCAGGTTGACAAAATCATTGAGGCAGCAGGACTAGTCGTAAATGACACAACGCGTGAAGAAGCACAGTTTATGCTAAGCGCGGGACTTGCGCTCACGCAGCAGAATCTGTTGAAAGTAGATTTGCTTCGGAATGAGACATTTCCGCTTGATGTGCAAACAATCGCAGATGCCACGGCGCGAGCAATTTGCGAAGGAAACAGACCTGCGCAGGCCAATGTCTTTGAAAAGGAGCTCCTCTATGAGAAGGCGGCGAGAATTTACGATCAGACGCAGGAGATAAATGACTCTGCGCTTGAACAGGCAGTTTTGGATAAGTCACCTGTTACGCTCAAAGCGTTATCGGGTTTGACGGAGAATAAAGCGGCTATGGAGCCTTCCTTATTCGCAAACGACACGGCACTTATCCGTGCAAAGAGACAACTGGAGGAAATCCGTTTGCAGATGACGGTCAGTGCAAATTATCAGCTTCTGAAAAAAGGGATGGAAATTGATATCATGCCGTTGAAAGACCTTGTTGAGGCACTCAAAAAACAGGAGCAGGAAACCGCGCAGAAATTGTTCCCCGGGCAGGATACAACTGCGTCTGTAGATGCATATAAAACCTATCAGAGTGCAACGGATATTTTTGAAATGCTGCCGAATTTGCCGGCGCGCGTCATTGGTACAGTGGATGCGCACACGACATTTGGGGAGCTTCATGCAACCGGGCAGCAGTTCGCAAGACAATATGAGCAGTTGTCACAGCGTTATGAGACAATCGGAACGCAGGTAAGGGGAGATTTAGGGGACCATATTACGAAAGCCTTCCGCAATGTGGATGAAGTTTTGGCAAATGCAAATGTGGAAGTGACGCAGGAAAATGAGAGAGCTGTACGGATTCTTTCTTACAATCAGATGGATGTGACAGCTGAGGCAATTGCGCGTGTGAGGGAAGCAGACCAAACAGTCAGGGAATTGCTCTCGCAGATGACACCGGGAAGGACACTGCAAATGATCCGTGACGGAGTCAATCCATTGGAAACAGATTTTGCGTCGTTAAAAGAATACCTCGATTCGCAGGAATCAGAGCTTTCTGCGCTTACAAAAGAAACAGAGCAGTATGGAAAATTCATATACAATCTGGAACAAAATGGACAGATGACGGCAGAAGAAAAAGACGCCATTATCGGAATTTATCGCATGATTCACCAGATTGAAAAGGCTGACGGAGCGGCAATCGGAGCGACGGTAGCAAGTGGTCAGGAGCTGAATTTTGAAAATCTGTTAAAGGCTGCGCGCACCCGTAAGGGCGGACGATTTGATAAAGCTGTGGCAGACGTAGATTTGACAAATCAGCCGGCAGGTGGCTATCGCAACTCTATTTCCAAACAAATTGAGACATTTTTTGATTCCTATCAGGATCAGCAAAATGAGAAGGCCTATCAGGAAGAGATGGCAAAAATCATCCGGGAAGCAACAAGCGTGACACAGGAGGTGCTCGATCAGCTGATGCTTCACCAAATACCGATGACGCCGGACGCACTGCTTGCACAAAAGCAGTTATCAGACGCAAAAGAGAATGTGTTTGCAAGGCTCAAAAAGCATGATAGTGAGCAAAAAATCAAAAAGGCCGGCGAGAAATTTATCGATTCCCTGGAAGATATGGAAAATGCGCAGGATGCATACGAAGATGTACAGGAAGCAACAACGCAGGTCATCGAGGATGTTTTGGCACAGAGCGAAGCAACGTACATTGATATCAGGAGTCTGGTAGTTAGCTGCAAGCAACTTTCCTTGGCGAATTCGCTTGCCAAAGAACAGGCGTATACCGTTCCGTTAGAGATTGATGGAACGTATACTGCAGTTTCCGTAACGATTCGTCATCAAAGTGACAATCATGGTGTACTTGAGATTTCGTTTGCCAGTGAGAAGTACGGGGAGGTATACAGTCAGTTTTCCCTTCAGGAGGATGAACAGCTCAGGGGCTATCTTTCGACGGACAAAGAAGAGGCGCTTTCCCTCTTATCAGAAAAAAATGATTTGATTTGCGCAAATATTTTAAAGGAATCAGGAAAAACAGCCGATGTATTATACATGAAACGTGAAAAGGTGCAAAGCATCAAAGAAAGCGGTTTTCAGAAAGCAACGGTAAGTGATTTATACAAAGTCGCAAAAGGAATTTTAAAATCTTTTGCAGAATAGGAGCTTTTATGAAGATAAATTATAACATTTCGGCAATTGTTGCGAATGATTCTTTAAATCGAAACGACCATAGATTGAGTGCATCAAGCCAGAGACTTGCATCCGGACTCAAAATCAATCAGGCAAAAGACAATCCATCCGGTATTGCAATCGGTAAAAAAATGAAGGCACAGATCCGTTCACTTGAACAGGCAGATCAGAACGGTAGTGATGCAATCAGTGTTGTTGAGACAGCAGACGGTGCACTGAACGAAGTACACGCAATGCTTCAGCGTATGAATGAGCTTGCAGTTAAGGCTTCAACGGCAACGATGAAAGACGACGATCGGGCGATGATCGATGAGGAAGTCAAACAGCTCAAGAAGGAAATCCAGCGTATTTCTGATGATACGGACTTTAACACACAAAGGCTGTTAGACGGTACGTTCGACAGAAAAGGCTACTCTGATACAGTAGGTGTAACGGTTGGCACATTTTCGGATGATATTCCGGCTATGAAGCTCGGTTTGACATTAACAACGGATACCTCTATCGGTGATAACGGAGAGACAATATATGAAATAACGAGTGCGCAGTTATCTGCAGCGGCAGGAGAGCCGGCACCATCTACGGAAATGCAGCATTTTATTACAGAGGCAAATGCGACAGTCAAATATGAGGGTGACACGGTCACATTTGCAGATGGTACCGGAAAGGAATTAAAAGTTTATGTGACAAAAGATATTGATGGTTCTGTCGTTCTTGATTTGACGGATATCGGACCGATGCGTGTCCAGATTGGAGCGAACGAGGGGCAGGTACTTGCTCTTCGCATTCCGAAAATGGATCTGCGCAGCATGGGAATTAAGGATACGAATGTGTTGACAGAAGAATCTTCACAGGCAGCGATTGATGAAATTGCAAGAGGAATCGAATATGTTTCTTCTGCCCGTTCAAGACTCGGTGCTTATCAGAACAGACTGGAGCACACCGCAACGAGCCTGGATGTCACACAGGAGGAAATGACAAGTGCGTACTCTCGCATCATGGATGTCGATATGGCAGAAGAAATGACAGAGTACACCAATCTGCAGGTGCTTGTACAGGCAGGAACAAGCGTCCTTGCACAGGCAAACGAAAGACCGCAGCAGGTATTACAGTTATTACAATAGGTGAAATCGTATGACCGATGAACAAAAAAAACAGTTTACGCTTCGCATATCACAGGCAAATAAAAGTGAGCTGGTGATTATTTTATATGATATGTTTGGCGTATTTATAGGTGACGCACTGCAGTCGTTAGAGCCGCCGCATGAGGAGGCATTTCAATCCGGCATTACCAAAGCAAAAGAAACCGTACAGGAGCTGATGGCATCCGTCAATCCGGATCATAACCTCGCGACCAACTATAGGAGTCTCTACGGATTTGCCCAAAGGAGACTGACAAGTGCCGGTATCAATCACGATGCAGCGATTTTAATCCAGTTAAAGAATATGATGGAATCGCTCAAAAAAGGGTATCTTCCCATCAGTAAGCAGGACACATCAGATGCAGTGATGGGAAATGTACAGTCCGTTTATGCAGGGCTGACATATGGCAAGCATACACTCAATGAAAATATTCAGACGACAAATAATCGGGGATTTTTAGCATAATCAGCTATATGTTGTCATAGGTATGTACCAAAGAAGTTTGGGAAAAGCTATGCAGGATTACGGAATTCCTTTCTTATTTGGCATACTTGCCATGATTTTTATCATTTTATATTTTAAACAACAAATTAGAGCCTTATTAACAGTATTGATGAGAGGTTTTTTGTGCTTAGCGCTCATCTGGTCTGTCAATCAGGTTCTTTTTTATTTCGGGTATTCCCTGGAAGTCGGGATTGGGCCAATCAGTTTTTTGACATGCATTTTGCTTGGATTTCCGGGGGTTTGCCTGCTATATGGGGTACTTTTAATTTAAGTGTTTGGCACTTTTTTACAAAAATGTTTTTCTATGAAAAAAACTCTTTACATCCGGAAAAAGCAGGCATATAATCCATTTTACAAACAATCTATTTCTACCGAATCAAATTCTGGCTATGATTCATAGGATTATTCAAAAAGGAATGAAATATGGGACAAGTATTAGCAATCTGTGATTATGAGAGACAGTATGTTTTTCGTTTGGCAGAGTTTTTAAACGGTCATAAGCTGTTACCGTTTGAAGTCATGGCGTTTGATGACCCCTGTAAGCTGGTTGCATATGGAAAAAGCAACCGGGTAGCAGTGCTACTCATCGATGAGACGATGATTACGCAGCTGCCGGAACAGTTTCCGGTACAGCAGACAATCAGTTTGGTATCCGATCAGGGAGTGCAATCGGATGAATATCCGTCTATTTTAAAGTATCAATCGGCGGTCGTGATAGCAAAGTGCATTTTGGAAATCTGCAGCAGCGGTCAGGCAGATTATGTTTTTTCTGAACTAAGAACACAAAAAGCGAGGTTGATTGGCGTTTATTCACCGATTAACCGATGTCTGAAAACTTCTTTTTCGATTGTTTTGGGACAGCTGTTAGCCAAAAAGAAACGCTGTCTTTACATCAATCTGGAACCGTATTCCGGGTTTTCACAGCTCTTGGATTATGGGGCAACACATGGCAATCTGTCACAACTGCTTTTTTATCTGGAAAACCACAGCAAACATTTTCAACTAAAGATGAAAAGTATGATAGAGCAGTTCGGAAATCTTGATTATATCCCCCCGACGGAGAATTTCCTGGATTTGCAGGATGTGACAACACAAACATGGTTGGAATTAATCGAAACAATGCGTTCACAATCAGAATATGAAATCATTATATTGGATTTGTCGGATTATATTCATGGTTTATTTGAACTGTTATCAAAATGTAATCATGTATATACCATCGTACGTAAAGATGGAATGTCTCTTGCCAAAATTGACCAGTATGAGAAAATGCTGGCATTCACAAATCAATCTGCTCTTCTGGAAAAAACAAAGAAGATTCAATTACCTATCTATAAACAATTACCAAAGAAAATCAGTGAATTACCATATAGTGAGCTTGCCCTGTACGTGAATCGGCTAATTGAGGAGGACTGTTTATGAATTATGAGGAAATCAAAACAGCCATCAAAGAGGAATTTGTGCAAAAACTGGATTTCACGTCAGAAATATCGGAAGAAGAGCTGAAAGAGGATCTGGAGCAGGCAATAGTCGCTGCCTCAAAAAACCAATATATGTCTCTTGCCGATCAGAAACGTATGACAAGAGAGTTGTTTGATGCAATCCGGAGGTTAGATATTTTGGAGGAACTGATCCGGGACGAATCGATCACGGAAATCATGGTCAACGGCCCTTCCCATATTTTTATTGAGAAAAAGGGTAAGCTTTTCCGGTATGAAAAACAGTTTGAAAGTAAGGATAAGCTAAGTGATATCATCCAGCAAATCGTGTCCACGAGCAATCGTGTCGTAAATGAATCCATGCCGATTGTCGATTCGAGATTAGCGGGTGGTGCGCGTGTGAATGTCGTATTAAATCCCATTGCAATCAACGGACCGATTTTAACGATCCGAAGATTTCCGGACAAACCTATTTTGATGGAGGATTTGATAGCGTTTGGTTCTGTATCTGTAGAAGCAGCAGAGTTTTTAAAAAAATTGGTCATCGGCGGGTACAACATTTTTATCAGCGGCGGAACCGGAAGCGGGAAAACGACCTTTTTAAACGCACTTTCACAGTATATTCCGCGAACAGAACGTGTGATTACGATTGAAGACAGTGCAGAGCTTCAGCTTTTGGGGATTGATAACCTAGTCAGACTGGAGACACGTAATGCCAATATGAGCGGATGCGATGCCATCACGATACGCGATTTGATCAAAGCGTCCCTACGAATGCGGCCTGACCGCATTATCGTCGGAGAGGTCAGGGGGAGTGAGGCGATTGACATGCTGCAGGCGTTAAATACAGGGCATGACGGCTCCCTTTCAACCGGACATGCAAACAGTTGCAATGATATGTTTACAAGGTTAGAGACAATGGTACTCATGGGAATGGATTTGCCACTGATGGCAATTCGCAGACAGATTGCATCAGGAATTGATATTGTTGTTCACCTTGGAAGGCTTAGAGACAGAAGCCGAAAGGTGTTAGAAATAACGGAAGTGCTTGGATTTGAGAATGGGGAGATTCAAAGCCGGATTTTATATCAGTTTGAAGAAAGCGCAGAAAGTACAAAAACAGAGGTAATCGGGGAACTAAAGAAATGCGGGGAACTATGTCAGATACAAAAGCTGCAATTTGCAGGAATCATATGATAGGGGGAGCTTATGGATTATCAGTCGTTTCATTTTTCCAAGGCGCAATGGATAAAGACATTTGGAATGAGTCTGTGTATCAGTGGTGCAATTGCATATTTGTTTTATGATTCTGCGTACGGACTTATTCTGCTTCCAATCGTGGGTATTGGTGTTTTTGTCATTGAAAAAAAGAATGCAAATGATACAAGAAAAAAAGAACTTACCGTTCAATTCCGGGATGCTATTTTGGCAGTTGCAACAGCGCTTCGAAGTGGTTATTCTCCGGAAAATGCATTTCGGGAAGCGCTAAGGGATTTAAAACTGAATTATGCGCCGGATGCGGATATGGTGCAGGAGCTGATGGCGATTCAGAGAAAACTCGGCAACAATTTTTTGCTGGAAGATGTATTATTTGACTTTGCCGGACGCTGTCAGATTGAAGAAGTGATGGACTTTGCACAAGTCTTTCGCATTGCAAAGCGTAAGGGTGGCGACCTTGGCAAAATAATCCAAAATACGGCAGGCGTCATCAGTGAGAAGATAGAAATTCAAAGGGAAATACAAACGATGCTGACCGCCAGACAATTTGAACAAACGATTATGAATGCAATTCCCATGCTCATTATCTTTTATATCAAAATGACATCGCCCGGTTTTTTCGATCCCCTATATCATAATCCGATTGGAACCGGTTTGATGACAGCTTGTTTGATTGTATATGCATTTGCTTATTTTTTGGGAAAGAAAATGACACAAATAGAGGTTTAAAATTTGAAGAAGAATACAAAACGAGAGCATGATATGGTGCTTAAGAAGCTGAAACAATATATGAAACTGCATAAATGGGAGCGTTTTTTCGCAAAAGAGGTAAAGGAAGATATTGCGGAGTTAACGCCGCCGGTAAAAACACAGGAAGCATTCTATTCGTTTTATATGACCAAGATTGGTATTTGCGCCGGGTTATTTCTTGTTTGTATCACATGTGCTGCCATCATACAATACGCTGAACGTAAGCAAAAGGTTATTTTGCAGGATGAGACAGGCACTTATATCGTCCGGCAAAACCCGGATGGAGTGGAGCGGAAAGTTCCGGTTTCGATTGTAGTTGACGGAACGAGTGAGGACGGCGTCATCATTGTTTCCGAAAAGAAGTACAGCCGGGAGGAGTTTGAACAAAAATGCGACGAAATCATCTCGTCTATTCCGGAACAAATCAAGGGAGACAACAAAACATTAGACCATGTGACAGAAGATTTAAATCTGGAGCTTACCGGTGTGTTCCCAATTACATATGAGTGGAGTATGGACAATTATCAATATATTTCTTCAGACGGAACGGTATCCTTTACAAAAGAGGCACCGCCTGAGCAGATTGTCATGCTGACACTGCAGCTTAGCTATGAAGATTTTTATTGCGAACATTCCTTCCCGATTGTGTTAGCAAAGGATACAACCCCTTTCGCACAATCCGATACACAAAAAGCCTTTGATGAGATCAGGCAACAGGAAAAGGAGAACAATACACAGCAGCAGTTTTATTTGCCGACAAAGCTTCAGGACAAATCCATTCAGATTACAGAGCAAAAACAGCCAATGGCGCTTTTGGTATTAACAGGAGGATTGCTCATATGTATTCTCGTTTTTTTCGCAAAAAACAAAGATCTTCATAAGGAAATTGAAAAAAGGCGTGATCAGCTACTGCGCGAATATCCGGAATTTGTAAGCAAGCTGATGCTCTATATGGGTGCCGGCATGACGACAAAGGGTGCCTTTACCCTGTTGACTGAGGAATACCGAAAAAAAGTAAAAAACAAAAGAGGAGAAGAAAGAAATTATTTATATGAAGAGCTTTCTTATATGATGCATGCGATGGAAAATGGTGTTTCATGGCAGGATGCATTTGAACAGTTTGGAAAGCGGACTAAGGTCAATCAATATCGAAAACTCATGTCAATTCTTTTGCAGAACAATCGGAAAGGAACTGACAACTTATTACATATTTTGGATGAGGAAGCAAAGGATAGTTTTGCACTCAGAAAAACAAACGCAAAGCGATTAGGAGAGAAGGCAGGGACGAAACTTTTGTTGCCAATGACACTTATGCTTGGAATTGTAATGATCATAATCATTGTACCCGCTTTTCTTTCTTATGATATTTAGGGAAAGGAGGACGATGTATGCACATACCCATTATTTGGTTGAACCGGATGAAGTTAGCGGAAGATAACAAAGGTATTGGGACAGTAGAGATGATATTGATACTGGTTGTACTTATTGCACTGGTTCTGATTTTCAAAGAGCAGATGACAACGCTCGTCAACAATATCTTTAAAACAATAACTTCACAAAGTGGAAAGGTGTAAACAATGAAAAGTGGATCAATTACAGCGTATTTGGCTCTCACATTTGGAATTATGATGTCATTTGTATGCGTTTTAATTACAGGTGCCAGAGAAAGAGCAATTCAAATGAAAACGGAAATTAGTATGGATGCAGCACTTTATAGTGTGTTTGCGGAGTATAATCGGGAGCTTTTATCGCAATATGATTTGCTTTTTATTGACACATCTTACGGCGGTGGACAAGGAAGGATAGCAAATGTTGAGGAACATTTATCGCACTATATGAATCGGAATTTTGATGAGACAAAAACCGGATTGTTTGTAAAGGATTTGCTGGCACTTTCTGCCACCGACGTAGTCACTGAAAAATACAGTCTTGCCACAGACTTAAAAGGCACTGTTATGCAGCGGCAGGCTGTTGACTATATGAAAACAAAATATGGTTTGCATTGCATGGACAAGGTGAAGGGGATGTTTGATCAGGCGTCGGACAATCATTTTTTTACAAAAAATGTTAGCGATATGCAACAGGCTAATCAGCAGGAGATAGGGTCTAAGGGATTACCCAAAAGAAAAAACAAAGATGACGAATGGGAGGAGGTTGCGATAGACAATCCTGCAGATGGGGTAAACGGACTGCGCGCGTCAGCAACTCTGACACTGCTGGTTCCAAAGGGGCAGGTGGTGTCGAAGCAAACAATCAATCCGCAAAACTATGTCTCGAAAAGGCAATGCGAAAAGGGAGAAGGATTGCTTGGACGAACAGGACTTTCCGGTACGGATTCCTTGCTGTTTGATCGGTATATATTGGAAAAAGCAGGGTGCTATACCAATCTGAAAGAACAATCAAAGTTACACTATGAACTTGAATACATATTAAACGGAAAGCCGGATGACAGCAAAAATCTGGAAGCTACATTATCGACATTACTTTTTATGAGACAGGCGTCGAATTTTACATATATTATGTCGGACGGAGCAAAGATTGCAGAGGCAGAAGCGCTTGCGGCGACGTTGGCAGCCGTCATTCTGATGCCCGAACTGCTTGAGCCGATTAAGATGTCTATTTTACTTGCATGGGTATTTGCGGAAAGCGTCTATGATATCAAACATTTGCTTTGCGGCGGAAAAATTCCGCTCATCAAAAATGCTTCCTCCTGGCATTATTCTCTGGAAGGAATGCTATCGTTCCAGGCGGATGCATCTTATGCAAACAGTGGGGAACAAGAGGAAGGATTTGATTACAGAGAATATCTGGGAATGCTGCTTTTGACAAAAGACCATACGACGAAACGGATGCGTATGATGGATGTGATAGAGATGGATATCCGAAATACGCACGGGAACCGTAATTTTCGGCTTGATTTGTGTTTGGATTATTTGGAAGCGACCGTATATGTTGCAAGTAAGTATGGGTATGCGGAAGAAATTACGAGAGCCTATTATTACTTTTAGCATCGCTTGGCTTCTATAGAGGCTAGGAAACAGCCATAAGACAATTCGTATCGGAAAAAATGGAGGTGAGAAAGGGTGCCCTTTTTGATTAACATGTTGTTGAAATTTGGAAATAAAGCAAGAAACAGTTTATTTAAATTAAGAATTCAGAAAACTCTCCAGTGTAGGCATATCAAAAAAATGACACCCCTCCTTTCTACAAAAAGGGCATCTTTTCTTGCTTCCATGCAAAAAGCATCTTTGACGGTTGAGGCTGCTGTTGTTGTGCCGGTTTTTCTGTTTGCCTGCCTGCAGCTGTCTTCTGTTTTTGTGATGTACCAAAATCAGATAGATGCAGAGGCAAAGCTGCACCAAAGTGCAAGAGCACTGGCTGTCGGTGCATACCTGACAGGACTGCCCGGTGACCAATGTATTGATTTATATGCAGTCCGCACGGAAAAGCCGGCGGTCCGCCTGCTTCCGGTTCCGGGTATTTTAACATCGGCAAGATGTGTCGTCCGTGGCTTTACGGGGTACGATACATCCCAATATTTGGGAAAAAACGAAAATGAAGAGATTGTTTTTCTGACGCCCTCAGGAAGTGTGTATCATAAGCGCGTGGATTGTACTTATTTGGACATAAAGGTAAGCTGCGTCCGCAAAAATGAAATCATGAAGCAAAGAAACCAGGATGGGGAAAAATATTATCCTTGTGAGGCATGTGGAAAAGGCGCGCTTGATCTTTATTATATTTCCGAATATGGGAACCGGTATCACTCGAATATCTCCTGTAAGAAACTCAAAAGGACGGTGCTTGCCGTTCCGCTTTCCGAGGCGTCGGGAAGACATGCCTGTTCAAAATGTGGAGGGTTGTGATGATTGAAATGCAGACATTGAATCTGGTCGTTTTTTACACCGCACTTCTGATTATGAGTATCGTTGATCTCAAAACGCAGGAGATATCTTTGAAGGTATTAATTCCTTTTGGCCTATATGGCATTGTGCAGCTTGTTGTATCCGGCGATAAGGATATCTCTTTGTTTTATGCGTTGCTTCCGGGGCTTCTTATTATGGCGGTATCAATTCTTTCAAGTGGACAAATTGGGTTTGGGGATGGGTTGTTAATTTGTGTCTGCGGATTGTATATGTCGCTTGTACAGGTACTCATCTGGCTGTTTGCAGCGTTTTTGATTTGCGGGGTATTTGGCGTGCTGATGCTTTGGTTTAAACGGATAGGCAAAAAGACGAGCATTCCGTTTGTACCGTTTTTGTTTGCCTCGGCTATTCTTGGAGGTGTTATATGCAGATAGGAAACTTGAAAAAACTCAGGCAGGGAAGTGCGACGGTGGAAGCGGCTGTGATTATGCCTATGGTTGTAGTTATTCTTGTTTTGCTGATTTACTTGTTTTTTTATCGATACAATTGTGTTGTACTGACACATGCTGCCTATTGCAGTGCACTTCGCGCAAGCCGTCTGGAGTATGCTTCAAGCGCAAAGCAAAAAGAGGAAGCAGAAGGGTCTGTAAAACAGCTGACTGGCACAAGTTTACTTGCGACCGGGCAGTATGAGGTGAAAATCGCAGTGCGGGGCAAACAGACGAACGTGACGTTACAAATGGCACAAAAGATTCCGTTTTCAAATTTGGTTATGCCACTTTCTAAAACAGACCGGTTGACATTTTCTTGTTCAAAAAAAGCATTGCAAAGCAACCCGTATCAGTTTATCAGGTCACATAAGAAGGGAGGAAAAAAGTAATGCAGGCGCAATACAAACGCGATTACGAAAAGAGTAATATGGTTTTTAGGCAGGAATTTTTGTCGGGAAATGCGCTGTTTCAGCAGCAGATGTTACTTGAAAATACAATAGACGGATTGCTGCCGTGTACCCTTCATTCATTTAATGGAGAGACGGAGTTATTTTATGATATTACAGGCAAGCAGACCATTTCCTGCCTTTATGAAAAAAGACTTCTAAAGGCAGCCGATTTAACGTATATTCTCAAGGGGGTTTACGATGCCTTATGCAGCATGCAGGCGTTTTTGCTGCAAGAGGAGTTTTTGATTTTGGATCCGGAATATATGTATGTTGAACCAATCAACAATAATGTATTGTTATGCTTCTACCCATTTGAAGAGCATCCCTTTATGGAACAGGTGATTGGTTTTGCAGAATATTTACTGGAGCATACGGACCACGAAGATCAGGAAGCGGTCGTTTTGGTGTATCAGTTTTATCGCATGATAAGGCAAAAAGGTACTTCCTTTGCGGGAGTCATGGCACAGCTATTTCCTGAAAAACCTGCCTTAATAGAACATGAGGAGCAAGAGGAATGCAAGCAGACAATCATGGAAGATGAGATTTTTTTACAGGAAGACGAACCGGAAGAAATGATAGAACAAAAGCGGTATACCATTCCCTATGTGTTAGCGGGAATATGTATGGCCGGTGCAGCCGGGTATGGAATTTACTGCTATATGCAAGGCAAAGGAGTGCTCGCGGCAATCAGTCTGTTTCTGATCGGATTCATCGGATTGTGGCTGGTGCTCATTTTCTCCCGCATTTCTAAAGCAAAACAACAGACTATGCAAAGCCCCATCGAAGTGGTGGAATTAGATGAGCCCGTGGAAGAAATAGAGCAGACGGATGCTTTAGAAGATGACAAGACAATACTGCTTTCGGAAAATGTGTATGAGGAAAAAAGAAGACTCGTATGTCAGGATAGGAAAAAGACGGTCATACCGTTACAAAGCTTTCCGTTTGTGATCGGAACGAAAGCAGAGCATGTCGATTTTCCGGTAACAGATCGCTCGGTCAGTCATGTGCATGCGAGATTTTTGCTTGACGAGGAAACAAAGATTGTTTCTGTGCAGGATTTGAATAGTACAAATGGCACCTTTTACAATGGCATCAGGCTGGATGCGGGAGAAATGCAGGAGATTTTTGCCGGAGACGAAATTCGTATGGGGAAGCGAGTATTTGTATATGAATAATTGACTTCTAAATATGAAAATGGTACTTTTATAGGTAGAAGAACCGCAAGGATTGAGGACGAATTATGAAGATTAATATTTATTATGGCGCAAGAGGCAATGCGGATGATCCAACGTTAGCGGTCATTACCAAAATGCAGAGCGTTTTAGAGGAGCTGAATGTTTCTGTAGAACGATTTAATCTATATGAAATAAAGAATGCGATTGCGACGTTGCCGCAGACGTTAAAATCAGTCGATGGAATTATTCTGGCAAGTACAGTAGAGTGGTATGGCATAGGTGGATTCATGCATTCCTTTTTGGATGCGTGCTGGCTTTATGGTGACAAGAATAAAATATCTGAAATTTATATGCTTCCGGTTGTCATGAGTACAACCTATGGCGAAAGAGAAGGAAAAGTTACGCTCGAGACAGCCTGGGAATATTTGGGCGGAAAACCATGTGACGGTCTTTGTGGTTATGTGAAGGAATCTGAAGAAATTCTCAAAAATCGGGAGTATGAACAAATCATTGAAAAAAAGGCAGAAAACTTATACCGGACAATCAATCAAAAGATGGCTGTCTTTTCGGCAAGTAACCAAGTGATCAAACAGAAGGTTGCAAGGTTCAAAGCAGAAGATTTGACGCCACAGGAAACAGAGCGGTTGTCTCAGTATGCTGCGGATGAAAGTTATGTACGTACGCAAAAGGAAGACATCTTAGAGCTTACAAACCGGTTTAAGAATATGCTCGATTTGGACAACAAGGATGAGCAGCAGGAATTCATTTCTGATTTTAAAAATCATTTTCATCCACAGGCCGGCGTCAGTGCGACATATCGCATGATTGTCCACGACAAACCTTGTACGATTTGGATTTCAGTCAATGGAAGTCAGCTTGAATGTGTTATGGACGATAATAGGACCGGCGCTGATGTTGAAATTAATTTATCAAAAGATATCTTAAACGAAGTGATTTTGGGAAGAATGACATTCCAAAGGGCATTTATGGCAGGCGATATGAAGATGAAAGGCGATTTCAAATTGCTTCGCATGCTTGATCAGTTATTTGTATTTATGGACCATGCACTTTAGGGTCTGCGTTAGGGAGGATTTATGATGAAAGACGATTGTATTTTTTGTAAACTTGCAAATGGAATCATTCCGACAAATGCGATTTATGAGGACGATGATTTTAAAGTGATTTTAGATTTGTCGCCGGCGACCAGAGGACATGCACTCATTTTACCAAAGGAGCATGCGGATAATTTGTTTGAACTTCCGGACGAAACAGCCAAAAAGCTGTTACCGCTTGCAAAGAAGCTTGCAAACAATATGGCACAAAAATTACAGATGGATGGACTGAATCTGGTTCAGAATAATGGTGAAGTAGCTGGTCAGACAGTGATGCATTTTCACTTACATATGATACCGCGTTATAAAGAGGATGGACAGCATATTTCATGGAATCCGACAAGTCCATCGGAGCAGGAGCTTGCAGACATCAGAGCGTTGTTAGCCTTGACAGAATAATTAGCGTGCGCTAACATAATATCAAATAAACCATACAAAAGAGGGAAGCTATGTTAAAATCAGGAGAAAACTATTTAGAGACTATTTACAGATTATCTTTGACAAATGAGCGTGTCAGAAGTGTTGATGTCGCTGCCGTATTAGGATACTCAAAACCAAGTGTCAGCAGAGCGATTGGCTTGCTCAAAGAGCAGGGCCTCATCGACATGCCAAGTGGTAAGAGCATTGTTCTGACAAAGGAAGGTCTTAAACAGGCAAAGAAACTTGCTGAGAAACAGGACAATATCCAGAAATTTTTAATGTATACGACAGATGTTGATGCAGAAATTGCAAAACAGGATGCTGCAAATATCCGCTATGAGATTAGTGATAAAACATATCAGGGAATCTTAAGCTTTATTAAGCAGGTTGAGGAATATAACGAGTAATGGTGATGAGGCATGCAATCAAAAGGTGACGTAGAACAGCTTCTTATGGACAGCTTTAAAGAGCTTGTCCTTGAGATTCCGGTAGAGAAGATCACAATCAAAGAGATAACGGACAAGGCAGGTGTCATCAGACCTACTTTTTATAATCATTTTCAAGACAAATATGAAGTGATTGAGCGCATGATCAGCAAAGATATCATTACGCCGATGGAAGCACTTCTTCAAAACGATTTGATTCCGGAGGCTTATACGCTTCTTTTTTCTAATTTGCAAAAGGATTGCGAGTATTATAAACGGTTATCCAAAATGGAGGGGCAAAATTCCCTGCAGGACATCACAAGACGGTGTATCAAAGACGGGCTCCTTCGCTATATCGAAAAAAGGGTGCATCTTGAGGTGGGTTCCAACAGGCTTCTTACGCCGGATCATTTTGCGGATTATTATGCACAGTCCATTTGTTTTGTTATTTTCACGTGGATCCAGGCGGATATGGGAGCTACGCCAAGAGAAATGTCAGATTTGTGTGAGTATATGATGTCTCATTCGATGTTAGAGGCAATTAAGGATATGGAATAGTTGCTATTTTGTGCCAAATTGTTTGAATTGTATCAGTAACATATACAAATCAGCCAATTTGTATTGTTCATATAAACACTTAATAAGAATTGAATCTTTATGGATTCAGTTCTTTTTTTTATACTTCCTCATGTAACAACCTCAGTAAAAGGAACATTTCGTTTTGCAAATGAGGATAAGAATTGTTACACAAATATAATAGAAAGAGTTGATGGTTATGAAGTCATTAAGCAAAGGCATTGTAAAATGCAGACACATCATATTGATTGTGGCGTTTCTATTGTTGATTCCTTCAGCAATTGGATATTTTAATACACGAATCAATTATGATGTATTGACGTATCTCCCAAAAGACATTGAGACAATGGTCGGTCAAGATATTTTGGTAGATGAATTTGGAACGGGTGCATTCTCGATGGTTGTCGTGGAAGGACTGCCTTATAAAGATGTTGCAAAGCTAAAAGAAAACATCGAAGAGGTTGATCATGTAACGAAGGTTCTTTGGTACGACAGTGTAGCAGATATCAGCATTCCGACACAATTACTACCGGATCATGTCAAGGAGATGTTTAACAATGATGAAAAAGATGCCACGATGATGGCGGTTCTATTCGACACGACAATCTCGGCGGATGAAACGATGGATGCGATTGAGACAATCCGTGCAAAAACAAAAGGACAATGTTTTGTCAGCGGTATGTCAGCGATTGTAACAGATACGAAGAATCTTTCCAACAAAGAGACACCAATCTATGTATGCATTGCAGTATTGTTATCTGCAATTGTGTTGTCTCTTACGATGGATTCCTACATCATTCCTTTGTTTTTCTTATTGAGCATCGGAATGGCCATTGTTTATAACCTCGGTTCCTGTGTATTTATGGGAGAAATTTCCTATATAACAAAAGCACTTGCTGCGGTACTTCAGCTTGGTGTTACAATGGACTATTCCATTTTCTTATGGCACAGCTATGAAGAACAATTGGAACAAACGGAAGATAAATTAGAAGCGATGGCAAATGCAATTACTGCAACATTTACATCCGTGGTCGGAAGTAGTGTTACAACCATCGCCGGGTTTGTCGCACTTTGTTTCATGAGCTTTACATTGGGACTTGACCTTGGAATCGTCATGGCAAAGGGTGTCTTTCTTGGTGTGATTGGTTGCGTAACCATTTTACCTTCCATGATACTCATTTTTGATAAGCTTATTCAGAAAACAAGCCATAAACCACTGATACCAAAGTTCCGGATTTCCAATTTTGTAGCAAAGCATTATGTAATCATTGCAGTTTTGTTCGTCCTTATTTGGATACCGGCAATTTTTGGATACCAAAGGACAGAAGTTTATTACAACTTAGATTCAACACTTCCGGAAACATTGGATGCTGTAGTAGCAAACAAAAAGCTTCAGGAAGATTTTGATATGAACACAACGCATATCGTGTTAATTGACAGCAGCCTTTCATCGAAAGATGTTTCTCAGATGATAGCGGAAATCAAAGAAGTTGACGGGGTCAAATCGGTACTCGGATTAGATGCATTTGTCGGGCCTATGTTACCTAGGGAATTAATTCCGGAAGAATTAAAAAGCAATTTAATGGATGAAAATTACCAAATGATGCTCGTCACTTCCGCTTACAAAGTTGCATCACCACAAGTGAATGCACAATGCGACCGGTTAAAAGAAATCATCAAGGAATACGACGAAAAAGGAATGTTAATCGGAGAAGCACCTTGTACAGAGGATTTGATTACGGTAACGGATCAGGACTTTAAGACAGTAAGCTTTGTTTCAATCGGTGTGATTTTCATCATTATCTTGTTTGTTTTCAAATCGGTTTCACTGCCGGCAATTTTGGTTTGTGTCATTGAATTTGCGATTTATATCAATATGGGTCTTCCGTATTACACACATACGTCCATTCCGTTTATTGCTTCCATTGTCATTGGAACAATTCAGCTCGGATCGACCGTTGACTACGCAATATTGATGACCAATCGGTATAAAGTGGAGAGAAGCAGTGGACTTGATAAAAAGACGGCGGTTATTAATGCACATCAGGCATCCATCCAGTCCATTTTTGTGAGTGCTATTTCGTTTTTTGCCGCAACGTTTGGTGTCGGACTTTATTCCGATATTGCAGTGATTAGTTCACTTTGTAACTTGATGGCAAGAGGCGCAATCATTAGTATGTTTACCGTCATGCTTGTGCTCCCATCAATGTTAATTATTTTTGATGGCCTGATTCGATATACGTCTTTCGGTTTTCGGGCAAAACAAAAAGACGCTTAAGGATAGTCATGGAAGGAAAGAGCCTGCAATAGAGAGCGTAGGCTTTTGAAAGGAGTTATTATGAAATTGAAAGAGATGAAACAGATTTTCAAAAGTAAAAATGCAGTGAAGGCAGTTGCACTTGTTACGGCAGCGACTGTATTTGCAACAAGTGTGAATGTATATACAACAAAAGCAGAGCAGCAACAGGAACAGCTGGAACAGAAAAAAGATAGCGCCGAGGAGGACCTGCTTACAAAGGTGCTTGATAAAGCAACCGGAAGTGTGTCGAGAGAGGCGGCAGATAAATTAAAGGAAGAGACCGTTTATGTTCTTTCTGACGCAAACGGAACGGCAAATGAAGTCATTGTAAGTGAATGGCTCAAAAATCCGGGGGGAAAGAAAACAATCGAAGATTATTCAGAGTTATCCGACATTGAAAACGTCAAGGGTGATGAAACATTTTCACAAAACGGGGAAACCATCACATGGAATGCGGACGGCTTAGATATCTATTATCAGGGTAAGACCAAAAAAGAGGTGCCGGTTGATGTCAAAATCACATACTTTTTAAATGACAAGGAAGTATCGCCGCAAGAGATTGCGGGTAAAAGCGGCGTAGTAAAGATACGTATGGATTACACAAACAAGGAAAAACAATCCATCCAAATCAATGGAAAAACACAGGAAGTTTATGTTCCGTTTGCCGTAGTATCCGGATTGGTGCTTCCGGTCGATCACTTTACAAACGTTTCTGTCACAAACGGAAAAGTTTTGAGTGAGGGCAATAACAATATCATTGTCGGACTCGCATTTCCGGGGCTTTCCGACAGCTTAGATGCATCAGAAGAGATCGATATACCGGATTATGTTGAGGTAACTGCAAATGCAGAGGATTTTGCAATCGATATGACACTGACGGTTGCAATGAGCGACATTCTTGACACAGTCAGCATTTCTGATGATGTGGATTTTAGTGATATTGGTGATCAAGTAGATGCTTTGACAGATGCAACAAACCAGCTGATGGATGGAAGCAGTCAGCTTGCAAGCGGAACGAAAGAACTGAAAAATGGAACACAGACACTTGCAGCAGGTGCCAATACATTAAATTCCAAGATGGGCAGTTTAACAAGCGGAGCAGGTCAGCTTGCGTCAGGAATAAATGAGTATACGGCGGGGGTTGGTCAGCTCGCATCAGGTATTAACACATTAAAACAAGGTACAGAAAAATTAAATAAAAATGTTCCGGCGCTCAAGAAGGGTGTTTCTGATTTAAAAGAAGGTTCAGCCAGTGCAAAACAAGGTGCTGCGCAGCTTGTAGCCGGATATGAAGGAGAAAATGGTGCACTTGCCGGAACAAAGAAGTTAACAGCTGGTGCAAGTCAGTTTGCACAGAGTGCAGAAGCCTTTGCACAAGGTGCCGCACAGGTTTCTGCAGGAATTTCCCAGGCAAGCGGAGCACTGTCAGCACTTTCAGGACTTGGCGCAACGATGCAGGAGCAGGCCGTACAGGTCGCCACGCAAAAAGCGCAGCTGGAGGCAGCACTTGCAGCAGAAACAGATCCGGCAAAAATTGCTGATTTGGCAAGTCAGGTGGGCTATTGCAAGGGCGTATTGGAGACATTGCAGTCAATGCAGCAAAAGCTTGCGGGGGCAGCAGGAGGCGGTGGCGACCTTGCGGCGTTAAATGCAGGAATTGAACAGCTGTCGCAGGGAAGTGCGGCACTGACAGCAGGTGCAAAGCAGCTCACACAAGGAAGTGTACAGTTAGAAGCCGGTATGACAAAATTATATGAAGGAACAAAAGCGCTTGACAGTGGCCTTACTACATTAGACGCCGGACTTGGAAAATTACAAGACAATTCAAAAACCCTGGCAGACGGCGTAAGCAAGTTAGACAAAGGAGCAGGAGAACTGAAAAATGGTGTCAAAAAGCTAACAGATAATTCGGCGACACTTGTAAATGGCGGTTCCTCTCTTGCAGCAGGTGCAGCGCAGGTTGCAGATGCAGTCGGTCAGATTGCAGACGGAGCAACAAAACTCGACACCGGTGCAGGCAAATTAACGTCAGGTGCCACGCAGCTTTCTGATGGTATGCTGCAGTTTAACGAAGAAGGTATCGAGAAAATAACCGGAGCACTTGACATTGATTCATCAAGCCTTGTAGAGAAATTAAAAGCACTTATGCAGGCAGGCCGGGATTACCAGACATTTGCCGGAAAAGCAGATGGAATCGAAGGAACGGTTAAATTCGTAATCAAAACAGAAGGTGTAAAGGCAGAGTAATGGCAGAAAGGAGAGGACTGTATGAGCAAACTGTTGTTAATGGTCTTAACAATTGGTCTGATACTGGATTTGTATGGTGCAATGCTTTGCAAAGGTGCAGTTCTTTCCGATTTTCATAAACGAAAGATGCTGTGTGGGATGCTTTTGTTTGGCGTTTGGCAGCTAATCATGCTGACAAGTGGGTTTTACGCGGCCATTTTTTTGGAGGCAACAATTGCGCTGGAGAGAATGGAGCATTTCACGACAATAATCAGTATTGTAATTTTTGGTGCGTTTGCCGTTCATATGTTAAAAAAAGCGTGGAAAAATGATTACATTGAAGAACGCAGACAGGATGATGTTCTACAGACGAAAAAAGCATTTCTTTTTGCAGCCAGAATCGGGTTAAAAACAATCATCGTCGGACTTGCACTTGGATTTTTGGAGATTAATCCGGTGCAAGGAATGGTTGTTACAATTCTTGCAACGATGGGTGTTTTTTTTGCCGGCATGTATAGTGGGTACCGATTTGGATATCGCCAAAAGGGCTTTGTGTATCTGATTGGCTTTCTTATGATGACTGCAACCGACATCTACTTGATTGGGACATATTTTGTGTCCGGTAATTTTCTGTAAGAAACCTTGACAAAGTGCGGATATTTTTTTACAATACTCATAACTTTATGAGAAAAATGCTATGAAAAGAACAAGTAGTTATGTGAGGTAGCAAACAGAGAGTTGCCGGTTGGTGAGAGGCGCATGTGAGACAGATAACGAATACCTCTTGGAGCATCGCACCGAACGATGGCTAGTAGGCTGCGACGTGTGGATCACGTTAACAATCCGGAGTATTTGATACTTACAAAGGCAGAATGTGTGAGCATTTTGCGAAAAAAGGTGGTAACGCGAACAGACCTTCGTCCTTTTATGGGATGGAGGTTTTATTTTTTTCAAAAATCAAAGTGGATACGGAAAGGAAAAACGATGACAGTATTTGACGAATTAAAAGCAAGAGGACTTCTTGCGCAGCTTACAGACGAGGAAGAAATCAAAGAATTAATTAATGCGGGAAAGGCAACCTTCTACATTGGATTCGATCCAACTGCTGACAGTTTACATGTAGGACATTTTATGGCACTTTGCCTTATGAAGAGATTACAGATGGCCGGAAATAAACCAATCGCCTTAATCGGCGGTGGTACAGCGATGATTGGAGACCCGTCAGGACGTAGTGATATGCGTTCTATGATGACAAAAGAGCAGATTGACCACAACTGCGAGTGCTTCAAAAAACAGATGAGCCGCTTCATCGAATTTGGGGAAGACAAAGCGTTAATGGTAAATAACGCCGATTGGCTCCGCGACTTAAATTACATCGAATTCCTTCGCGATATCGGAGCACATTTCTCAGTAAACCGTATGCTTACAGCAGAGTGCTACAAGCAGCGAATGGAAAAGGGACTTAGCTTCCTTGAGTTTAACTACATGATTATGCAGAGCTACGATTTCCTTGCTTTGTATGAGAAATATGGATGCAACATGCAGTTTGGCGGTGATGACCAGTGGAGCAATATGCTTGGTGGTACAGAGCTGATTCGCCGTAAACTTGGAAAAGATGCTTATGCAATGACCATTACACTTCTTTTGAACTCAGAAGGCAAAAAGATGGGTAAAACACAAAAAGGTGCTGTATGGTTAGATCCGGAAAAGACTTCCCCATTTGATTTTTATCAGTACTGGAGAAATGTTGCGGATGCAGATGTTCTCAAATGTATCCGTATGCTTACTTTCTTACCGCTTGAGGAAATCGAGAAGATGGACAGCTGGGAAGGCAGCCAGCTTAATGAGGCAAAAGAAATTCTCGCATACGAGCTGACGAGCCTTGTTCACGGGGAGGAAGAAGCAAAGAGAGCACAGGAAGCAGCGAAGGCACTTTTTTCAACAGGAAATGCGGCAGATATGCCTACAGCTGAGCTGACTGCCGAGGACTTCACGGATGGTGTAAGTGATGTAATCAATATCCTGGTGAAATCAGGTCTTGTACCAACCAGATCAGAGGGACGCCGTGCAATTGAACAGGGTGGTGTTTCCATCGATGGTGAAAAGGTGACGGATATCAAAGCAACCGTAGCGATGGATTCTATCAGCGAGGAAGGTATTGTTGTAAAACGTGGTAAAAAGAACTTCCGCAAGGTTATTGTCAAATAAATAGCAAAACAAGGTATGAACTGTTGTAATTGTCCGGGCGCTGCTTGCACCCGGCAATTCATTTTTGGGGGTTAGAAAATGCAGAAGTATATCATGGCACTTGATCAGGGAACGACGAGTTCGAGATGTATTATTTTTGATCAGGCAGGAAATATTTGTTCCAAGGCGCAAAAGGAATTTAAACAGATTTATCCAAAGCCGGGCTGGGTAGAGCATAATCCTGTGGAAATATGGTCGTCGCAGCTATCGGTTGCAATTGAAGCGATGGCCGGTATTGGTGCGACATATCAGGATATCAGTGGAATCGGGATTACAAATCAGCGTGAGACAACGATTTTATGGGACAAAGAAACCGGAGAGCCCATCTATCATGCCATTGTGTGGCAATGCCGCCGGACAGCGAAGATGATAGATGAACTGAAAAAGGATGGCTTTGACCGAACCATACGGGAAAAGACCGGGCTGATACCGGATGCTTATTTTTCTGCATCAAAAATAGCCTGGATATTGGAGCATGTTGAAGGTGCGCGGGAAAAAGCGGAAGCAGGAAAGCTTGCATTTGGAACCGTCGATACATGGCTGATTTGGAATTTGACAAAAGGCGGGGTTCATGTGACTGATTATACGAATGCTTCGCGAACCATGTTGTTTGACATCCATAAGCTCTGCTGGGATGATGAAATTTGTGAGAGATTCCGGATTCCGAAATGTATTTTGCCCGAGGTGATGCCGTCAAGTCATCTTTACGGCTATACACATGAGAGTGTGTTTGGTGGAAAAATTGCAATTGCAGGAGCCGCGGGAG
The DNA here is from genome assembly GCA_021153185.1 of Lachnospiraceae bacterium. Classification (GTDB taxonomy): domain Bacteria; phylum Bacillota; class Clostridia; order Lachnospirales; family Lachnospiraceae; genus SIG333. Next base: position 3,652 of record JAGKTY010000018.1, on the reverse strand, counting down.
ACCAGCAGGCAGCACTCTTTGGGCAATGTTGTTTTGAAAAGGGCCAGGTAAAAAACACCTATGGAACAGGATGCTTCCTATTAATGAATACCGGAACAGAAGCAATCAAATCGCAAAATGGGTTATTAACAACCATTGCTGCAAGCAGTGGGGGTTCGGTGGAATACGCGTTAGAAGGCAGTGTGTTTGTTGCAGGTGCGGCAATTCAGTGGCTTAGAGACGGCATGCGAATCATCAAATCGGCAGAAGTATCGGATGAGTACGCAAAACGCGTAGAGGATACGAAAGGGGTCTATATTGTTCCGGCATTTGCCGGAATGGGAGCACCGTATTGGGACCCGTATGCCAGAGGAACAATTGTTGGTATTACAAGAGGTTTTGAGAAAGAGCATTTTATCCGCGCCACATTGGAATCGATTGCATACCAGACAAGAGATGTTATCGCCTCTATGCAGGAAGATGCAAAGGTGGGGTTACAGGATCTCAAAGTAGATGGCGGGGCAAGTGCAAACGATTTTTTGATGCAGTTTCAGGCTGATATCATCGGACAATCTGTGAGACGCCCAACGTGTATTGAGACAACGGCACTTGGGGCAGCATATCTGGCGGGTCTTGCAACAGGTTTTTTTGAAAGCAAAGAGGCAATCAAAGAGAACTGGCAGCTTTCAAAACAGTTTTGCCCGCAGATGGATGAAACGCAGAGGGTGGCCCTATTAAAAGGGTGGAGACGGGCTGTCAGGGCGGCGCTTGCCTGGGCTGAGGACGATGAAGATTAATTCCTTACAGGGAATGCATGGTCAGATGAGGTCTTGTTATGATTTCAAGAAAACGATGCTTGGTCATTTAAAACAACTGATTCATAGAAAAGGGAGTTAAATGGGACACTTCTTTGTGTATTCTTATAAAAAAGAAAACATAAGGAGGTATCTCACATGAAAGGATATTACGTTACAGCAGGCTATATGGGTTTGATTGGCAAAGACGAATACATGTTATTTGCAAATGAACAGGAATATGCGGAATATATGAGTGAGTAGATTTTATTGGTTTCCATTTTCCCGAGGGCATGATACAATGAATCGGTATCAAATGTGATTTTTCAAATGGGTTCTGAATCGATACATTATTATAATACAAACCAATTACAGATAGCCACAGAGGAGGATTGTGATGAGAACGATAAATGTATCACAAATTACAGATACAATCAAAGAGATGTGTATTGAGGCCAATCATTTTTTGACACCTGATATGGACGAAGCATTAAAAAATGCATGTGCGTGCGAAAAGTCACCGCTCGGCAAACAGGTGTTAGGGCAGCTTCAAGAGAATCTCCAAATTGCGGGTGAAGATATGATTCCGATTTGTCAGGATACAGGAATGGCTGTCATCTTTATGGAGATTGGCCAGGATGTTCATTTTGAAGGTGGCAATTTATCAGATGCAATCAATGAAGGTGTCAGAAGAGGATATGTGGACGGATTTCTTCGCAAATCCGTTGTTAAGGATCCGCTGATTCGGGAGAATACAAAAGACAATACACCTGCCGTTGTGCATTATGATGTTGTTTCGGGCGACCGGGTTAGGATTACCGTGGCACCAAAGGGATTCGGTAGTGAGAACATGAGCCGGGTATTTATGCTCAAACCGGCAGATGGTATAGAAGGTGTCAAGAATGCTATTTTAACTGCAGTAAAGGATGCGGGTCCCAATGCGTGTCCGCCAATGGTTGTCGGAGTCGGTATTGGTGGTACATTTGAGAAATGTGCGCTCCTTGCAAAAAAAGCGCTAACCAGACCAATCAATGAACGCTCCAAAGTTCCGTATGTTAAGGAGATGGAAGAGGAGCTCCTTCAAACGATACAAAAGACCGGCATTGGTCCCGGTGGACTTGGAGGAAGTACGACAGCACTTGCGGTCAATATCAATACATATCCGACACATATTGCCGGACTTCCGGTTGCAATCAATATTTGTTGCCATGTGAACAGACATAGTGTAAGAGTACTTTAATGTAGGAATTATATTGATTTTATGTATGGATTGTTATAATTTTGATTGTGTTTCTTCTATATATAATACGTTTTCAATTACCATATATAGAAAGGTGCCATCAATCATTACAACATATGGACTTTGGTCTAACAGGAGGAATTATGGAACGCTATATAAAAGCACCAATCTCAAGAGAAGATGCACTTGCATGTAAGAGCGGAGATTACGTATATATTACCGGAACGATTTATACAGCAAGGGATGCAGCGCATAAACGTATGGATGAAACGCTTGCACAGGGACAGCAGTTACCATTAGAACTTGCAGGCAATATTATCTATTATATGGGACCATCTCCGGCGAGGGAAGGGAGACCGATTGGCTCAGCCGGACCGACAACTGCCAGCCGTATGGACAAATATGCACCAAAGTTATTAGACCTTGGTCTGGCAGGGATGATTGGCAAAGGGAAACGCTCTGAAGAAGTAAAAGATGCAATTGTGCGAAACGGTGCGGTTTACTTTGCGGCAGTCGGAGGAGCCGGCGCTTTGTTATCCAAAGCAATTAAGTCATCCGAAGTCATAGCATATGATGATCTTGGGACAGAGGCAATCAGAAAGCTTGAGGTTGAAAATTTCCCAGTTATTGTGGTTATTGATAGTGAAGGCAACAACTTATATGAGACGGCAATTTTGGAATACAAACAAGCGTAAGAAATGTATAATTTATGTAAAAAAAACCAAATAATAAAAATAGAAAATATAGTTGACAAACAGAAATCACTATAATATAATAACATTTGCGTCACGAATTGATGCAAAACTTCATATTGGTAGAGGATGAAGTTCAGACTGGAGAAATACTCAAGAGGCTGAAGAGGCGCCCCTGCTAAGGGTGTAGGTCGTTCACGCGGCGCGAGGGTTCAAATCCCTCTTTCTCCGTTTCATATCAATAGAAAGAAACGAATCTTGACTGGTTTGAGATTTCTTTTTTTCGCCTCAAAACTTTAAAAAGAAAATGCTTGACAAAGTCGAGATGGTCTGATATGATAAAACCCGTCGCTTGGAAAAAGCGAAAAAATAAAAAAGTTGTTGACAAAGCCGAAAACATATGATATTCTATCAGAGTTGCGGCAAGCGACAGAACCTTGACAAATAAACAGCAATGCAACCCTGAAAATTCTAAGAGAAGAATTGTTCAGAGAACAAACCTAAACAAAGTAAATTAGGGATAAATTAGCCAAAGTTAATTTTGAACTGAATCAAACAAACCATTTAACATGAGAGTTTGATCCTGGCTCAGGATGAACGCTGGCGGCGTGCTTAACACATGCAAGTCGAACGGACTTATCATATGAAGTTTACTTCGCTTGATAAGTTAGTGGCGGACGGGTGAGTAACGCGTGGGTAACCTGCCATATGCTGGGGGACAACAGTTGGAAACGGCTGCTAATACCGCATAAGCGCACGGGATTGCATGATCCTGTGTGAAAAACTGAGGTGGCATATGATGGACCCGCGTCTGATTAGATAGTTGGTGAGGTAACGGCTCACCAAGTCGACGATCAGTAGCCGGCCTGAGAGGGTGAACGGCCACATTGGGACTGAGACACGGCCCAAACTCCTACGGGAGGCAGCAGTGGGGAATATTGCACAAT
>JAGKTY010000074.1 GCA_021153185.1 Lachnospiraceae bacterium | reverse complement strand
TCTACAATAAGTAGGTTTATTAAAGTTACCCTTTTTTAGAGACAAAATTTTTCTCAAAAACTTAAAAAAATACTTGACTTACATTAGCAAGATTTTCTGTTCCCTATAAAATTAATCTATCGGGATTCACCAAATCGCCAAACAACAATTTGTACTTCCATTATAATATCATCAACCTAATTTGTATACTATGCAAATAATACTCCTGTAAAAAACTCCTTGGCACTTGCAAAGAATGCTGCCACAATATCCCAAGCACCCATCAATAAATAACTGATTACAAGTATAGCAACAGCAATTCCGAAATTATTCCACTGCTGTAATATAAGGGCAATAATCGCACATAGCATAATAACAAGATTGAATACCGTAGCTGCCAAACCATAGATTCTTGAAAAAATGGTCACGGTATAAAACAAAACTGTCATAACTAGAATCATAGGTATAGCAATTATTTTTCCCAATACTTTCACCGCAAACATAATCAGATTCTCCCTTCCTTCTTCTCATTCTGGACCTTGTATGATATTAGATCCAATACGTACTTTGGCATGGCTCTTCGTCCTAATTCCCATTCCTGCATTGTCCGGTATGGAATTCCAAGCCATTCAGCAAAGTCTTTTCTATTCATTCCTGATTCTTTGCGAACCATTTTGAAAGCATACGCCATTATTCTACGCTCCCTTATTTTTTCATCTTCATACTTATCCACTTCAATATTCATCCCGTCTGCTGTATATTTCTTTTCTTCCATAATGGCTCCTTTCATGTAGTCAATGCGTGTGTTTATAAGAATTATTATACGCACGCATTGACTACACGTCAAGTCATTATTTGTCAACTACAGCAAACTGCGGAAAATCGTGGTTAACCTCTGCCTGATAATAACCACTGATGGTACTCGGCGCATTAAACAATGTGGTAAGTAAATATTTCTTGATATTGCGCACTTTTGTTGTATTACTCTTGAAACAATCAATCGCATACTCGATATGTGAACTGTTCAGTTTTAGAAACTTACTTCTCACAAGCTCCGCCGGATATCTGTTGGATGCAACTATGATTACGTCATTCTTACAAAGCACTGTCTCCAGTATCAAGTCAAAAATACCATCAATCAATTCCTTCTCATAAGGATAACGTTCTCTCAAAATATCAATCTCAATATTCTCTCTGATGATTTCTGCATATGCTTCCATTTCTCTTCGCATCCCATTATCTCCAGATACGATAAGATTTGATTCAGTATTACTCAGTTCAGTATTATTTATATTATTCTTATTCGTGTGAATTTTTTTCACTTCTGAAAGTGTAATTTCTTCACTTCTAGACATGTCCGAATTACACTTCAAGACATGTAATTTCTTCACTTCTGGAAATACCGTTTTTTCATTAGAAGTGAAGTTTTTACACTTCTGAACATCCTGAACCATAAACTGTTTCAGATAAATCATGGTTGGTTTTCCCTGTCCCTGACGCTTCTTCTCTATCAAGCCTATGCCATCTTCTGTATCCAGTTCCTTCATAATTGAGATAGCTTTTTTGTTACTACATCCCAGGGCATCCATGATATCTTCAAGAGAATAATATATGTATGCCCTCCCTTCTTCATCCAACCACTGATTTTTCATGGATAATGACATTCTATCCAACATAAGTCCATACAGAACCTTTGCCTCCACTGATAATTTTTTGAAATACTCCTCTATAAATAACAGCTTCGGAATTTTATAAAATGAAAACTGTTCCGCTTCTTTACCATAGAAATAGGAAAGCTGTATTCTATCTTCCATTCGTTACTCCTTTCTGTTTCAGAAGTGCAATTTCTACACTTCTGAAACAATCTTCTTATATTTATTCTGCCTGTTTCTGTTCCGCACTCCACTGCTCTAAAAGCTGAATTATTACATTCTCACGCTCCTTAGCTGAGAAATGCGGTGGAAAGTATTTATCAAGTTTCTTTTCTGAAAGCGATACCTTAGCTACTGTATTCTTCTTTGGCAATGCATCATTCATTATAGAAATAACACTGAATTGATTTGCATTGGATAAGTTAGGATAGTTCTTCAAGGCCTCAACTTGTACCGGTTTTAGAAATCCATTTTCTCTATAGTATTCATAAACCCATTTCTGTACCTGTTCATCCAAGAAAGATAAATCAACTGCCATTGCTATAGTAATTCTCTTCAAATCAACATAATCAAGTATTTCAGGAATAAGTTCCGTCAATCTTATATATTTTGTAACCTGTCTGCCAGTCATTCCTGCCTCAGAACCTACAATGTCTCTACTCCATTTATCTGACTTTGGGAACTCAGTTCCCGAAGTTGTACCATTACCATCTTCATTACTATCTAAATCCGAACGATATCCTCTTCTTTTCATAGCTTCCATCTTCATCTTAAAGCTGAATGCTCTTTCACTAGGAAGAATCTCTTCCCTCTGAATATTCGCGTCCACCATTTTTATTATGGCTTCATCATCAGACATTTCCTTTACTATAGCAGGAACCTTTTTCAGTCCTACAATACCCGCTGCATGTAATCTCCTGTGACCGGAAATCATTTCATAATCACCATTCTGATCCGGTCTTACAATTACAGGGTTCAAAATACCATTTTCCCTGATACTTTCTACCAGAGTATCCATTTTTTCATCATCAAGAACCTTAAATGGATGATTTGGAAATGAGTGAATTCTTCCTAATTCTATTTCCTGAGTACCGGCAATCTCCGGTACTCCTAATAATTCATCTACTGATTGTAATTTGATTTTTCCTGCAACTCTGCTTCCCATTTTCTATGCCTCCTTTAACACTTCCTTTGTTAATGCCATATATGCAAATGCCGCTTTGCCCTTCGGATCATAAGAATAGATACTTCCGCCCTCTACACTGACCTCTGATGCCCTGACTGACATTGGAATTTCCGTACCGAAAACCTTGATAGATGAAGAATAAGTATCATACACCATCAAAGAAATGTCTCTGGCATAATTGGTTCTGTTATCTACCATTGTTAAAAGAATTCCCTCTATCTTAAGCTTTGGATTCAGCTGCTTCTTTACCCTGCCGATTGTCTTGATAAGCTGCTGTAAGCCTTTGACCGGAAGGTATGCCGCCTGAACCGGTATCAGTACAGAATCCGCACAAGCCAGAGCGTTAATTGTTATCATTCCCAAAGACGGCATACAATCTATAATAATGAAATCATAGAACTCTCTCAGCTTTTCAATCATCGATTTTATAATCAATTCTCTGCTCATTGCATTTACCAAAGATACCTCTATAGCTGACAATTCAATGTTAGCCGGAATCAAATCCACCCCTTCCCTATGATGAAGGATTGTCTTCTCCATATTCAACTTTTCATCATTTACAATGTTCATCATCAACGTTGCAAGAGAATACTCCATTTCATCCGGTTCCTCATAACCAAGGCTGATAGTAAGGCTTCCCTGAGGATCCCCGTCAATCAGAAGCACTTTCTTTCCTTCTTTTGCTAATCCAATTCCAAGATTTACACACGATACGGTCTTTCCGACTCCGCCTTTTTGATTTGATACTGCAATTACCTTACACATAAGCTTTTTCTCCTTTATTGATCCCAATATTTGTTCATGTTCATTTTCAGCATTTCAAGTATTTCCCGTCTCATCTGCTCCGCTGTATAGCTGGTAGGAAAGAATCTGTGAAGCTGCTCATTCTTAAATACAACACGGTCAATGTCTTTCTGTTTGATTTCACTTAGGATATCTTCCATATCCTGTACGGTCAATTTTCCTTCTGTACTGAGCTTCTTTATCCGAAGTGCTTGTGATAATGAAGGCGTACACTGTGCAAACTCCATTGCTTCCAACATTTCCTTCTGTTCCTTCTTATTCAGGTACGACAGCTGTACAGCCGGCGTAAATCCCATGCTTCCGTCATCCACCTTTTCAAGCATCTCCGGTATCAGATCTGTTATCTTAATATACCTCTGAACCT
>JAGKTY010000040.1 GCA_021153185.1 Lachnospiraceae bacterium | reverse complement strand
GGATCAGGTGCTAGAGCAAGAAAAGAAGAACAAGAAAAGGATATTACGCCAAACTCTGAGGAATATACGAGTTCACTTGGGAATTATGTGTTTATTGAGATAGAAGATGCTAAAGGATATATTATATTAGCTCATTTTAAGGAAGAGAGTATAGTAGTAGAGGTTGGTGAAAAAGTAGTAGAAGGCCAATTTTTGGGGCTGGTAGGGAACTCAGGAACGACTTCAGAACCACATATACATTTTCAATGTCAAAAAGAAAATCCTCTCGAATTGAGTTTTCCCACATGTGCGACTGGAATTCCAATGCAAGTAAGAGAATAGTGAATGTAATCAGTTATGGAAATTTCAGGTTTCACCTGAGTTGAACATATCATAACTAACCGAACCGGTCTCTTCGTTCACAGCGGAGATTCCGGTTCTTTTTTTGATTTGTAGGGTTTTTGTAGGGTAAATGTAGGGGTTTTGTAGGGGTTTTGACACTTTTATTATGATTTTGGCTGTGATAATATTATCATAGACAATCGAGCGAGAAAAACACCGCCGGTTGTTTTCTTTTGCAAAAGAATAGAGCAGTAAGGAGCGTCAGCTCATAGCCGTTGAGGTTATGGGGATGGCGTTTTTTTATTGCTCAAAATCGGGTGACGACCAGATACAGAATAAATTGTGAAGGAGACAAAAAGATGAATAACGAAGAATTTAAGAACGAGTTCGTTGAAGCTTTAAAGGAAAACCTTTCAGAGAGAGGTAATGATGTTGATGTCAAAGTTAGCACAGTCGAGAAGATGAATCAAAGTTATGAAGCAATTACGATTACTCCGGAAGGAAGTAACATCGGTATGAATATGAATTTGGAAGTATTTGCCGAAGCATATGAGTCCGGTGTTCCATTTAATGAGATTGTGGAGCAGGTAACAAATAAGGTGGAAGCACATCTTGCTGATATGCCTACTTTTGATGTTCAGTCACTTACGGATTATGAACAGATGAAAGATAAGCTTGCGATGGAAGTAGTTGCAGCTGACAGAAATGCTGATTTACTTGCTAAGGTTCCACATCAGGAGATGGAGGATATGGCAGTTGTTTACAGATTCGTCATGGAGAGTGATGAAAATGGTAGAGCATCAATCCTTGTTTCTAATGACCTTTTGGACAAGATGGGAGTTACTCCGGAACAGCTTCATGCAGATGCATTAGAGAATGCACCGGAGCTTAGACCTGCGGTAATTAAGGGAATGAGCGAAGTCATGATGGATATGATGGGCGAGGATGCACATGAGATGTTCGGCATTGATGAGTTTCCACAGGATGAGATGATGTATGTTGCAACGGTACCGGATAAGATTTCCGGGGCTGGTGTGATTGCATATCAGGAATTCATGGACCAAGCAGCTGAAAAGCTTGGTGGTGACTTCTATATTTTACCTTCGAGTATCCACGAAGTTTTGTTAGTAAAAGACGATGGAGCAGTTAATTTCAACGATTTGAAATCAATGGTGGAAGATGTAAATGCTACACAGGTTGCTCCCGAAGAAAAGCTCACTGATAGTGTTTATCACTACGATAGTAAAGAGCATATCTTCGAGCTTGCAGAGAAGTTTGAAGCACGTCAGCAGGCAAAAGAAGCTGATATCTCTTCTGAGAAAGAGGAAAAAGGTTCCGTATTAGGAGACCTTAAAGCCAAGAAGGATGAGGCGGCTAAGCAACCGAAGAAGGATGTTGTTGAAAAGGCAGCTAAGTCTAAGGGAGGGGAAGCACTGTAATGTCCGGTAAGAATGTCTACAAACAGAAAGACCTTGCAGAAATTCCTAAGAGGGAGTCAGAGATGGCTCCTTCTCCTAGAAACTGTAAGAATCCTTGTCCATATGGTAGAGGCAGGGAATTTTGTTTTCCTTGCTATGCGCAGCTTATGAAGAAAGGATAACACATGAAATATGACTACTTCTATGAGGCGCAGTCAGAGCAGTTTGTATTCTATAAGGTTCCCAAGGTGCTATGCACGGATGATGAGTTCCGGAAACTTTCATCGGATGCCAAGCTTCTCTATGGCTTGCTCCTAGACAGAGTGTCCTTATCTAAGAAGAATGGATGGGTAGATGAGGATGGACGTGTGTACGTGGTATATACGCTTGAAAATATCATGCTTTCGTTAAATTGCAGTGATAAGACCGCCACCAAGATGATGGTGGATTTAGAAGAACATGGCTTGATAGAGCGAAAGCGTCAGGGACAGGGGAAACCTGTGATTATTTATGTGAAGAATTTTATCCACTCGGAGAATCTACGAGTCTTGACTCGTAATAGTTACGACTCTGGACTCGTAAAATGTACGACCCTAGACTCGGAGAAGTTACGAGGTAATAATACTGAGTTTAATAATACTGATATTAGTGAGACTAATCTTATCTTATCGGGAGATAGCGATATGGATGAGAGAGAAACCTACAAGCAATACTTCACTGCACAATTGGACTATCAGGCATTAAAGCAGCAATATCCGTATCAGTGTAGAGAGTTGGAGGAGATTCTGGATATTTTAGTGGATACTGTCTGTTCAAAGAGTAAGACCATCCGAATTGCCGGGGATAGGAAATCGCTGGCAGTGGTAAAAAGTCAGTTCATGAAGCTGGATTATTCGCATATTCAGTATGTTTTGGACTGCATGGAAAAAAACGGTGCAGAGATACGTAACATTAAGCAATATTTGTTGGCTACGCTTTATAATGCACCGCTTACAATCAATAACTATTATACGGCGATGTTCAATAATGACAGAGCCAATGGAAGAATATAAGGAGAGATAAACAAATGGAAAGCGTAAAAGTAAGAATTGACGGAGATGCAGATTACGGCTTTAAATTTACTGCTGTGATACCTACGATTCCTAAGAAAGTAGCCCTTTATATCAGCACAAAGAAATCTCTTTGGCTCATGGATTATGATAGGGCATTGGGTGTAATTGAGGATTATGGTGAGAACTGCTTGTCAGCAATGATAGGTCATACAGATTATATGATTATTTATCCGGTTGGTAGTGCGGCTAGTATTGATGGCTGCAATTTAGTCATGGGCGAGTGCTTGATTATGAAAGCCGCTAATGATGGTGTGCAGTGCATGAATCAGAAGGAGCTTGAAGAGGCATTTATTGAATTTGTAAGCAGAACAACTAACGTTTATGCAGGTCAGTATGAGTTGCCTGCGTATCAGGTGGATTAGGAGGAACTATGAGTAGAACATTACCTAGAGCATATGTAACGGCAGCGTGGAGCAAGAACCGTTTTGAAGCAGAAGAGGAAGCAAGGAAGTATTGTCAGGTATTAGCGGATAATGGCTATATTCCTATCTGCCCGGTGCTTGCGTTTAGCGGAATCTTTACAGAGGAGAATCCGGATGCACACAAGCTTCAAAAGGAGATGGAAGAGGACCTTCTGCGTAGAGCAAGATTCTTGGTGGTATGTGGTAATCGCATTACTGAGGATATGAAGGATGACATTACCATTGCGAAAAAGGCAAAGTTGATTGTGACTTCGATGGAGGGTATTACAGGATATCTTTAAGAAGCACAGAAATAACTAACGAAGGGAGTGAGATTGTTGGTAAATGAAGAAGTTGCGGACAAAACCGTGCGATTGGCTATTTCAACTACGAAACTGACCGGTAGAACACTTTGTAGGGCATTATCTATGTATTTGCGACACTGTAAGCAGAAGAAAGCCTTAAAGGACGACCATATTAAGGGTAAGCAGACAGTAAAGGAGTTGATAGGTCAAAATCAGGGTGTTTCCAGTCTTCCGGTAGGAGAAACCGGGATAAAAGATTTTGAGCGAATTGCAAAGAAATATGGTGTTGATTTTGCTATTGTGAAGGATAAGACTGTCACGCCGATGAAGTATATGGTATTCTTCAAGGCTCGTGATGCAGATGCCATTGCACAGGTATTGGCTGAGTATACTGCAAAACAGGTAAAAAAGCAGTCTCAGAATCGCCCTAGCATATTGAAAGTTCTTAAAAAGTTTAAGGAGCTGGTAGCGAATATGCCAAAGAAAGAACATGAGAAGAAAAAGGAGAAGAGTCGATGAGTACGAAGTATAAGAAGCTGCTAATCCTGAATCTGCCTTATGTGATTGTTGGATTACTGGCTACAAATGTTGGAGAGATTTGGAGAATGGCGGTAGGGGAAAACGCTTCTGAAAAGGTTCAAAGCATAGTGCTTGATGGACTGATTATGAAAGCTTTTTCTAATCCATTGCCAAGTTTGCATCCGATTGACCTGATGATTGGTATTGCTGTCGGAGTAAAGGATTCTACAGTCAGGTGGAAAAGCGAATTGCAATTCAAGAGGGTATGAGTGAGGTGCAGACGGTAAAGACTGCAATTCATGAAATGGCGCATCAGAAGCTTCATGCAATCGAACATAGTGATAAGAACATGAGTAGGAATAGTAAAGAGGTAGAAGCAGAGAGTGTGGCATATACTGTATGCCAGCATTACGGTATTGATACTTCTGACTATTCCTTTTCTTATGTAGCAGGCTGGTCCGAAGGGAAGGAGATTCCAGAGCTGAAAGCATCCCTTGATACCATCCGCAGGGCTGCATCGGAAATGATTTCGTCCATTGATGAGAAGTTAGAGGTGCTGATGAATCAAAAGGTGCAGGAACAGGCAGTAGAGAAACCTGAGAGTGTCGCAGATGACAAAACGGATAGGAAAGAGCAGTTGCAGGAGCTTTTGAAAGCTACGGCGGAGCAGTTATCGCCGGAGGCAAAGAAAGCGGAAGTGCAGGATAAGGAAAAGGCAGAAGCCAAGCCTGAAAAAAAGAAATCTGTAAAAAAGCAGCTTTCAGAAAAGAAGGAAAAATCTGAGCGGACTGCGAAAAACAAAAAGACAGAAACAAAGAACCTTGGGGAAGCGATTTAGCTTCCCTAAAATTATGTGAGGAATTGGAGGATATGTATGGCAAGTAAAGCAGAATTAGCAAAGGAAGCATCAAAAAGAAAACGAGAGTTTTATGCCAAACTTCTTGAGGTAGTATTTGATGCAACAGTCGAAAACACAATGAATACTCAGTCGAAACTTTTGGTACTCATCATCTGCTAACAAAAGGTTTTCAATTGCAATGTATATGTCATATACGGGTTCGTATTTAAAATCATTAATTATTTTATCAATGTTAAATTCCCAATCCATGTCGTTCATAAAAGGTCTCCTATTATATTCAAATTAAATTTGGGTGCGGCACAACTTATAAATTTGAAAATATGAAGTGCCCTATAACATATTATATAGTTTAATCGGGCCCACAAATTAATTCAAGAGTATATGGAGGAAGATATAAAGATGGTAGGAATTATTCATATCTATAGCTTATTTAATACAAAAGAGTTCAAAGAGGGGACAGCCGAAAAACGAATTGCAATGCTTTATGCCGAGTATGAAAGATGTTGCGAGAAAAAGTTTCATCCGGATTGGCGTGAGAGATGGAAGCATACGCTTCCGTTCGTGAAGGAGTTAGTTGATTGTGATATGCAGGTAACGAAACTCCTGATTACTGAAACAACATGGAATGGCAGGGTGGGATATAATTGCCAGATTTTAAATATGGAAGAAATCAAACACAATGACAAATTTGTTGCTTTGTGGATTGCGATTCAAAAGCTATGGGGATATAAGGATTTGGCAGATTATTTATATATGGGATATATAGGCTTCGATAATAATCGAGCAATTCAGAACTCTATGGAACAGTTCTTTTCTGAAAATACCAATATTAGAATGAATTGGGATGTTGTAAGAGCTTGCGAAATCAGGTATTTTAACATTCTTGGTCATACATATTCAGATGGTATGGAGGCGTTTTATAATTCAACATCGACAAGTATCGTAGAAGCGTTGATTTACTAAATGATACTTATGGAGGAATGAATGAAAAAGTTTAACGGAATTGAACATTGGCATCGGAAGTTCAATATTTGGAGAACGACGAAATCCATAGAACGCCGTAGAATAGTATCTGTAAGAAAGAGCAAAACCGGTTTCGCTGATGCTTACGTCAAATTCAGTTAGGAGGATTCGATGGTGGCAAAGGCAAGTATTATTAAAAATTACGCAAAAGCAGATGCTGCCGGAAAGGTGGATATCATCTGCAAGAACTACTCAAACTTCATTGGGATTGTAGACGGTTATACAGAAGGGCTGTGTTATATGATTGAAAACGAAAAAGCTTATAACCGTAAGCAGAGCAGAGGAGATTTGGGAGTCCGGGTGCAGACATCAGGGATGCACAGTGATATTACCGCTGATACGGCAATTAATAATGTTATTACCAAAGAGGCAATTATTGCCTGCGACTTTTCCGGAGATGTACTGGATGGAGTTTGGAGATTACAGCTACAATGAGATTACATCGAAGGAAAAGCTGTTACAGGTGCTTTCCTATCTGTTGCGGATTGGTGATTATGAGCCATTCGCCGGAAAAACCATAGGGAACAATGTTTACATGGATATGCGAGGGAAAAAAGCTGTTTTTAAGAGAACCAGACTGACCTATGAGAGAAATAATATTTTTGCAACAATTAAGCGGCTGGCAAAGAAGTATAAGCCGGACTATGAGGGGAAGGTGTATCTGGAAACAGTAAGATGTTTCTTTACCATATCTGAGGAAGAATTGGAAAAGTGCCGATACAATTATAAAGGCAAGGACACCTATGACTTTGTGATGTCTGACAGATATATCATGGCTTTATATACATACTGCCTATCCGCAAGAAAAGCGGTGGCTTTGGAAAATATAGAGATGGAGGGACTTTCAGAAGCGGAGCTTGCTATGGTAAAATTAGAGAGTGTCAGGGAAGTGTTATTCCAGGCATTATTGCTTGATGATGTGAAGTTTGAAGATGGCAAGATGTATGCGGAGCTCTGTAGCATATATCTTTTGGAATAGGAGTAGGAATGGCAAGTAAGATTTGTCCCAACTGTGGCAAGAAGATGAAACAGCAGTTTATTGGATTGCAGCATTGTAAGTGTGGAATGAGTTGGAAAAAAGATACAGGGTATTTTGAACGTACCGAGCATATGGTGTTTGCTTTAGATCGAAGAAAAAAGGGAGATAAGGTCAAGATTTTCCGGTATGTGACGGAAGGCACCTTCGACAGCTATTCATGGCAAGCATGAACATTATTATTTGCGATGATAGTCAGAATGACAGGAAAATTTTAATAGAGCTATTGCAAAGCTATGCACAGGAAAAGAAGCAGTGTTTTGAAATGATTGAGTATGATTCAGGAGCCAGTCTTTGTGAGGATGAATCTGCATTACAGAAGTGCCAGCTTGTGTTTCTGGACATCAATATGGAAGATATGGACGGTCTGAAAGCCGCTATGAAAATAAAGGAAGAGTATCCGAAACTTCCCGTTGTTCTGGTTACTGCATACATGAATTATGCGTTGGATGGATATAAGGTAAAGGCAAGCCGGTTTCTGCTAAAGGATAATCTGGCTGAAACAATCGGCGAGTGCATGGATGACCTTATCGTGGAGATTCAGAAAAACAGCCGGATTTTGGAGTTTTCCTTTGTGGAGGGAACGATAAAGCTTCATGCAGATGACATTATTTACATTGAGACAGCCAGACATAAAAATATATTTTACACGGAAAAAGGCTGTTATAGCATCTATAAAAAGTTGGATGAACTCGAAGCAGAATTAAAAAACATGGGGTTTGTAAGGATACATTTAAGCTTTCTTGTAAATATGCGTTATATTGCGAAAATCAGCAGTTATGTTCTTACCCTGACAACAGGAAAAGAGATTTCGGTTCCGAAGTCCAGATATGCACAGGTAAAGCGGCAGTATATGCTGTTTAAGGGGGAAGAGTGATTATGGAAATAGGAATGTGGTTGCTTTCGTTTTTCCTCATGGCGATAGAGACATGGGGAAGTGTGTATTTTTTTGATACCTTTATGGAAAGAAAGAGAATGGAGCGTCTGGAGAGGAGCAGGTATATTGCTTTGTATTTGTCTACTGTGACCGTATCGTTCCTGGGAGAGTACTTTGATTCAATGGGAATCAAGGCGTTGTTGGCAATTTTGGTTTATATAGTATTCTGCAAGGTGTATTATTGGGCAGACTGGCAACATTGCATTTTCTTTTCAAGTTTGAATTATTCGATGTTATTTTTGGCAGACCTCCTGTCATTACAAATCGAGAACATATTGATTATTAAGAATGAAATGTATGTTTCAGAACTTACGTATCTGATTCTGCCTGCAAAATTGGTTTGGATCTGCCTGATTTTTATTTTGAGGAAAATATGGAAAGGAAAGAACAACTATGAGGGGCTTTCTTATAAGGAATGGTGGAAGTTTGGCATGATGCCGCTGTTTACGGCAACAGCTATGTTGCTCATGTATTACTGTTACAGCAGTGACAAAAAGGTACAAGCATCCTACCTTTTCTTCACAGTAGGATTGATTGTGATGAATTTCCTTGTGATGGAGCTGATGCAGGACATCCTTGAGAAGGGAGAACTATTACGGGAAAGTGCGCTGACAGATCAGAAGAAAGAAAGTCAGCTTGCATATTACCGGGATATGCAGACAGTATATGAGCGGCAGGGGAGAAAGATGCATGATTATAAAAACCAGATCAGGACAATACAGGTTCTGATAAAGGAAGGTGACCCGCAGGCAGCCGCCACGCTTGCGGAGCGGCTGACGGAGAGTATATTGGTGGAGATGTCAGCGGTCAATACGAACCATCCTGTCGTGAACGCAGTCCTGAACCAAAAGTTTCATTTAGCAAGGGAGCAGGGGACTTCCATGATATTCAAGGTAGGCGATATGAGTGGAATGCGGTTGAACGAGGAGGAAACGGTCATCCTGCTGTCCAACCTTCTGGACAATGCCATTCGTGAGTGTTTAAAGGTCGTAAAGGCGGGGAGGAAAGCCGTCATCCATATCAAGCTGGTTCAGGAAGACGGGAAGATAATTCTCTCTGTAAAGAATCCTGTCGTGGAAAAAGTACAAATCACGGACGGCATCGTGCTGGATTCCAATGGCGGGATGCATGGCATCGGTTTGTCGAATGTAAAAGCTGTTGTGGATAAATACGGCGGAGACTTTGTTATTTCCTGTGACTCAGAGAAGTTCCAAGCGGTGGTGATGCTTTAAGTGTTATGGTCATTTGGTGCAACAAATAGTCGATAGGTGCAACAGGGATTTGTAAGAGAATCAATTTGGTCGATATGTGATATAAGTATGAATAAAAGATAAAGTGGAGGTGAAGCAATGTCACAGATTGGATATTACAATTATTATAACAATCCCCATAGATATTCTCCCACAGAAGTAGTGGACAGATATCAGGAGATGGTAGACAGAGCAACCGGTGATGAGATATATGTAAATAATGAAGACCCTTATAGTGACAAAAATAAGGCACTTCGTAATCTTGATGAGGAGTTGGCGAGTACAGCAGCTTCTATCCGTTCCAGATGCCGGACGCAACAAGAAGTCCATGTTTATCTGAGTCAGAAATATTTTGGAACCAGTGATTTTGCCTATACGAAAAAGTGGACAGATCCAGAACGCTACGCAATGTTTGAAAATGAATATAATGCGGTTTGTTATGGAACCATAGGCGGCGGTAATTTTAACGATCCCAGATTATCCGAGAAAGTTCAATTTAAAACCTATGAAGAACAGAAAATGGATGAGAAAG
Organism: Lachnospiraceae bacterium; assembly: GCA_021153185.1. Lineage (GTDB taxonomy): Bacteria > Bacillota > Clostridia > Lachnospirales > Lachnospiraceae > SIG333. Next base: position 3,814 of record JAGKTY010000040.1, on the reverse strand, counting down.
CGGCAAATCAAAGGATTATTTCGAATCAGATTAGTTCTTTTTTGCAAAATCATGGTATTCATATAGAGGAGAACCAATCATTTCACCTTTCGATAAATCCGTATTCTTATTTCGTTCAGGCATCAGGAGATATGTCGGAAGTATTACTTCAGAAGATAAAGGAACTGTTGGAATCGAATAATGATAGTAGGGATATTTTCTATTGGGGCTTGAAGAATGGTGCAAAGTATTCTGAGGAGTCGCTTACGAAATGGAGAGCCTATCAAAATGTAAAGAGATATTCAGGATTAGAGTTGCCACAGTTACAGCTAATAGATGGGAAGTTCTATACAGAGGATGGAAAGGATGCGTGGGAGCTAGTCAAAGAAGGGATTAGTAAAGACAGCTCTATTGCAACTGAGTTCAAAGGCGCTGCTAATGATTATGTGCGAGGATTGATGGATGTTATAGCAGATAAAGGATGGGATAACATTCCGGATATTCAGATGGATATAATGTATTCTGGAAAAAATGGACTGTATGTTGCATGAGAAAAGTAGATTTCAAGGATGAGTCGTATATGAAAAAGAGAGCGATCGTATTGTCAATTATGATAGCAGTCTGCACTATGTTTTGTCTGTGTGGATGTTCGCAAAAGGAACCATCTGTCGTTAAGACTTATGAAAAAACGGATTCGGAAGAGGCATTTGAGAATACTGAGCCGGTTATTATGGTTAAGCATTATGAAATGAGTGATGGTACATGGAAAACGGATGATTATACCTATAAATACCGATTAGAGATTACTGGAAGAATGAATAATGCTGAAAAAGATACCACATTTATTTTTTTAAGTAATATACAAAATATAACATTTGACCAGGCATGGAAGGCAGCCGGATTCAGTAGTAATATGGACGACTATTTCGATGTGGAGGTTGCAAAATTTGTTGGCATGAAATAGGTAATGAAAAATAGAAAAGGATTTCATATTTAATTTGACAAGGAGGTTGAAGTTATGTCAAGAATTACAGATTACAGTTTTTTATTTCAAAGTATGTTTGGAACAAAAAGCACAAAAGGTGCAAGTGCTATAGGCAGCTTTCAGTTGTCGCAGTTAAACAGCAATTCTGTACAGGCGCAGTTAAGAGCGGCGGGCATTGATACGAACAGCAAGCAATATAAGGCGGCAATAAAAGAAATGATGTAGAATGGAAACGGAACAATGTACACAAATATCCAGTGTATTAAAAATTCTATGAAATGTTACGATAAAGACGGCGATTATATCAACCCTAGAAACGGACTTGCCGGACTTGTGTTGACAGATGAAAACGCAAGTCGCCAGAAACGTATTATTTCCATTCCGGAAAGCAGCAAAGATGAAATGTTTGAACAAACGAAAAAGGAATTTTTGCAAGAAAATGGTGTTGCGAATGGCGATACGACGAGGCGCACAGACGTATATGACAATCTGTACAGAAAGATGAAGAAGGATGACCGATTAGCGGCAGGGTATACGATGCAACAGTATGAGCGGGCATATAGAAATGCATTTTATGCTGCAGCAAGGAAAGCTGATTCTAAATGGGAAATAGGAAAGCCAATTCCATCTGGGGCATTGGACGGCATTACAAGGGAATCTGTGGAGTCTAATTTGAAGAAACCAGGACGTTCATTGACCTCAGTAGATATACAGATATAATCCTTACACCCTATCCCGCAGAGGCGCATAAAACTTTGCCTCTGCGGACTGCGAGGGTGCAGGGGCGGCTCTGTGCGGGAGAGCAGCAAAGGAGGTGTCTGGCAGGGAAAGTTAGGAGACATGAAGCAATGAACTGCTCGGACTTATTGCAAGGGAGCAGGAGTGGTTCTGACCGACAGAGGAGCCACAGATAGGAAAATAAATTGTGAGGTGGACTCATGGGAATTTCGGTTTCAAGTACAGTAAATTCTGGCAATACAAAATACCGTATATCACTAAGCAGCGGCGAAGCGCCTGACTGGTCTATAATTCCAAGTTCCGGGAAAAGCAGTAAATCAAAGGCAGAGTTTACTGACGAAATTAAGGAACTGGCACGGAAAGCTGCAAATACTACAAATAAGGCAGAATTGGAATATATCCATAGGCGGAGGACGGAATTGTGTGCAGAATATATGTCCGATGTATCACCCGACAGGAAGGCATTGTATCGACAGGCTGAAAATGCGCTGAAAGGGCAGGGCGGCAATCTGAAATGCAAGGGGAGCGGGGAACTGACGCTGCTCGATTTTTTGGAGGCGGCGGATGGGAGAACGGATAGTCTTGCCGAAAAGAAGTTTACACTGGCTGGGGGCGGAACGCTGACCTGCCCGATTCTGACAAGCGGGGGATATGGCGTGGACATTTATTGCCAGGGCACAAAGGTATTGACATATCTCAGTTCGGGATACGGGTGGGCTTGTGAAAGGACTCCGGCTGAACGGGAAAAAGAAAGGGAGTTTTATGGGATTTATTTTAATGAGTACCGCGTCCTAAAGAATGGTCAAGGGGCGGAGCTGGGGGAATTGCCGGATTATTTAGAGGAAAAGCCGTCTTTTGACAGGAAAGCATAAATAGGAGTATCCGGCAGATTGGGGAATAATTAAAACAGCTTTTGGAAGAGGTATCATATGAAAAAGAACATTATTTTATGACTGGCGGCTTCGGCGGTAGTTATGCTGGCAAGAGGGCGGGCATTGATACGAACAGCAAGTAATATAAGGCGGCAATAAAACAGATGATGTCAAATGCAAATGGGGCAATGTATGGAAATATTCAAGGTATTAAAAATCTGATGAAAAGTTACGACAAGGATGGAGATTATATTGATCCGACGACAGGACTGGCGGGACTTCTGGTGACAGAAGAAAATGCAGGCAGCCGGAAATGTATCATCACCATTCCTGAGAGTAGCAAGGATGAGATGTTTGAACAGACAAAGAAAGAATTTCTGCGTGAAAACGGTGTCCTGAATGGAGATACGACAAAACGCTCAGACGTGTATACAAATATGTATCACAAGGTACAAAAAAATGACCGATTGGCGGCAGGATATACCATGGAGCAGTATGAGCGGGCATATCGGCGGGCGTTCTTGGATGCCGCAAGAAAAGCTGATCCAAAGTGGGAGATTGGGAAGCCAGTTCCGTCCAGGGCATTAGATGGAATCACAAGGGAGTCTGTTGAAAGTACACTTGAAAAAAGCGGAAGCAGTTTTGTGAAGAAATCAATAGACGTCAGTATTTAAAAACTGCAGCATAATAATGCTTGCGGAGCTAAGGGATAGGTTGTAGATTTTGGATAAGGTAAGGTACTAGAAATGGATTTATCAAATAGCATTAATAGGGTGATAGTATCTATCAATTCTAATAAATATATTTCAAAAAGTGATGATAAAAACAAGTGGAAACTAACGGATTCAATAAAAGAGAAAATAACAGAATTGGCTAGGAAAGATGCAGAAAATAATGTATATATGGGAAATGAGTTTATGAACTTACGGAAATCAGAGGTTGCTAAAGTGGCACCCAATCGGGCGGCACTGATAGGGAAGTTCAACCAATCAATGAGTTCTGGAAATATGGGGGATATGAAAAAAATACAAGAGGCTGACAAAAGATGGCTGTGTATTTTATTTGGGATGCCATATGAGGCTGAATATCAAGGAGAGGGAACTGGTTCTGCGATTCATATATATAATGAGGGAGGGGAAGAAGTTCTTACATACACTCAAGGAGTAGGGTGGCAAGAGAAAGAGACAAAGGCAGAAACGGGTGTACATTCAGCTTTAAAATCAGTATATTATGAGGCGTA
>JAGKTY010000017.1 GCA_021153185.1 Lachnospiraceae bacterium | reverse complement strand
GAGATAACTGTCACGTACTTAGAATTGTACATTAGCAGAATATAAAACCTGTTTGTGGTCATTTTGAAATCATGAAGTTAATTGTGAATGAAGCAAGAATCGACTTAGAATTTAAGAATAAGAATGCGTTCGCGGAATGCTACTTACATAGTTAGCTTGCTTATCCGTAGGATAGCACTTTGAAATTGAAACGTCAAGATGTAAAGCCCGGACAAACCAATATCATGATAACTCGCTATGTCGTTTAATTTTCTTTTAAAAATAGTATTACAATGTTATTATATTATTAGTTTTAAAGAAAGAGGCTCAACTATGAACAAAGCATCAAAATTCATATTATGTTTTTCTTTTATAGCAATATTGGCTTCAGGTTTTATTTCCCAGCTTTTAAATATCAAACAAGCGGATATTAATTTTTTTCTTTTTCCGGATGACGAGCAACTTGCTAATAACCTCTCCTATAAGGAAACACTTATAAAAATTAGCGGATTATTTTTAAAAACATTTCAAATTGTAGATTACTATAGCGATAAGAATGTGTATATTTTAGACAACGATTATATTATTTCTGCTTCAGCCAAAACATCTACAGACTATGAATTTAATCAACTGGTATCTTTTAAACAGTTTCTTGATGAAAATGATATTAATTTGGTCTATGTAAATCAACCTACCAAATATCTAGATGATACCATTTTTATTGACAATTTTGGAATACCTTCATTCTGCAATCAAAACGCCGATTTGTTATTATCGCGTTTGTCAAATGCCGGTTTTACAGTTTTAGATTTACGAGATAATATTCGCGAGGAGAGATTATCTACAAAAGACCTTTTTTATTGCACAGATCACCACTGGACGGTTCCTGCCGGCTTTTGGGCTGCAAAGCATATGGCAAACACGCTAAATCAGACTTGCAACTATTCAATTGATTTTAATCTCTACAATCCAGATAATTATACATTTATCGAACACCCTAATTACTGGATTGGTGAACAAGGACAACTGGTTTCAAAAGCCTATATTGGAAAAGACGATTATACAGTTGTAAAACCTAATTTTCCAACCCGCTATTTATTAAAAGAGTATTCATCCTATGTGGAAGGGACCTTTGATGATTTTATATACCAGGATCAAATTGACAACCATATCGAAAAAGATTCAGCATTACATTATGCATATCGCTTGAGGAGTAGCATTAATTTGGATATAAAGGACGGGAAAATACTATTCATTTGTGACTCATACGGACATGTAACAGAACCATTTCTTTCTTTAGGTGTTCATCAAATAGATCGGTATCAACCAAGAGATGATTATTTTCCAGAAGGGCTCCGCAATCATATTTTGGCAAATAATTATGACACTGTAATAATTGCATACGCTGAGTTTATGATTGGTGCTCATGATGATCCTAACTCCTCAAATTATAGAATGTTCGATTTTGATCAGTGATAATTTAACTAACAATTTACTGGTCAATATCATCTTTCTGTTCAGTTTGGGTTTACATAACATCATTGTCCGTTATAATAGAAGCCCGGGTGCATCAGCATAGCCCTGGCTTCTTTTGTATTTATCATTTTGAATATTTGCTATAGATTGTTTGATATGTTGCATTCGCCTCACAAATCTCCCCATTCATGAAAAGATATTCTGTTTTGATTTCTTTTGAAAATGCCTTGAAAAACATTGGTAAATCTGATTTCCGAAACATTTCTGTCTCGATTTGTGCAATGGCAGACGTATTTTCATTGGTCTGAATTGACAGCTTCAAAAAATCCTCTGTATTTATGATTGTATTGGAAGAAATAAAATCTTTCATTTCTTTGAACAATCTTATAAGTGCCTTGCTTTGCCTGATGGCAAGGTCTCCTTTCAAAACAGTCATAAGCATATAGATTCCCTGTTCTGTAAAGGCGTATGGTAAACTTCGTGACATATTATTAATATTTGTGGTCACATTTTGTGACCGCAAAATATGCATTTCATACTCTGTTAATTGAAACATAAAATCATTATCAAATTTTTCAATATTTCTCTTAACTTGTTGATTAAATGTTTTTGTTTCATACCCATAAATCTTTGCCAAATCTACATCCAGCATTACTTTCTGTCCTCTGATTTCATAGATAAGATTTTTCATCTGTTCCGCTGTTATAATTGCGATTTCATTAGCCACTCTTAAGCCTCCTTTTCCTGTACAAATACGGACATCTAATATTCCCTTTGTGTGTATCATTTTGAGTTTCTGTGTTTGTGATAGTAAGCAAGAATCGACTTTGAATTAAGAATAAAGAATGCGTTCGCGGATTGCTACTTGCATAGTAAGCTTGCTTATCCGTAGGATAGCACTTTGAAATTGAAACGTCAAGATGTAAAGCCCGGACAAGTTGTGCCCGGGCTTTATATGCATTTATCTACTCTTCTTCAACTTCAATTTGTTTGGAATACTTCACGCGGAAAATCCTGCGAAGCGATTCATCAATGCGCTCTTCTGTGATTGTTCCGTTATTAACTGCATCAAGTACAGCTTGATACTGTTTGGGAAAATCTGCCGGTTGCAGCAACATATCGCATCCTGCCTGAATGGCCTGCACGGCAATTTCTTCTTCCGAATATCTTGATGTCAAAGCTTTTTTACTCAATGTATCAGTCAGAATGACGCCATCATATTCCAGTTCATCACGCAAAATGTCTGTCACAATTTTGGATGACAGGCATGCCGGTGTATCATCCTCGGTAATCTTTGGCATAGCAACAACGCTTGTCTGTATGATTTCAGCACCATTTCGAATCAGCGACTTATACATGGCTCCTTCAAGGGAATCAAACGCTTCCTTCGTCCTTGTACTTTCTATTTTGCCATTCATACCGTCTGTGAGCACATCACCGTAACTTGGGAAATACCTGACAACCGCTTTGATTTTACGGTCATTCATGCCCTTCATCAGATTTTGTGCCATACTAAGTACATCTTCCTGCTTTGTGCCAAATGAGCGGCTTTCTATCACAGAATTGCGTTTTAACACAACATCTGCCGGTGGTCCGAAATTGACATTTAACCCATAAGAACGAAGTCTTCCTCCGTATGCGATACCCGTGCTGTATGCTTCCGCAACGCCGCCGGTTTCCACAATTTCTTCTACATCTGCAATTGGCTCGGTCTCAAAACCTTTTTCGAGAAACGGACTGTCCTGCCCACCTTCGTCGCTAATCGCCGTGAAAACTTCATACTTTGCGCTTCCTCTCGTCATCGAAACAAGACTGGTAAATTGTTGCGGATTTTCCATATTTTTTTCATGAAAAATCACGCCGCCGATTGGAAGCGACTCGAGTGTTGTGCTAATCATACCATCCACACTTGTGACGACGGATTGATTGGATAATGTCTCAATATTGACAAAGAAAAGACCTGCCACCTTTTCTTCAAGTGACATATTATCGATATATTGTTGTGCATTGTCCTCAAGCACCTGTTTCTTGGTCGGCACGTTTTGTTTCTGTTCAAGCTCCTCTTTGGCTTTTTCTATCTCGTATGCTCCATTTACCTGTTCTGCCGCAGAAAGCTCTTTTTCTTCATCGAGCACAACCTGATTTTCCTGCGCAGCCATAGCATTCTTTTTCTTTTCTATATTCTTTGCAATTCCGTTTCCAACAAGCGAAATCACAATGATTGCTGCCAAAACACCGCCACCGATTGCCAGCATTTTTTGTGCGCGTTTCGTTTCCTGCTCGCGCTTGTTTTTGCGCTCGAGTGCTGCGTCATCCGGCTTTGCTACAGCTTCTGACGTTTCCTGTTCTTCCTGTTTGTGCGTAGGTTCTGTCGTAGCTGTTTCCTCTGTCGCATGCCCGCCTGTTTTGGATGCAATTTGCTCTATGAGGTGATTCTTCGTATTGACAATACACATCTTTAAAGACTGCATTCCGCCCGCCAGCTTCTCATGCAGCTTCGCAGCATGTTCCGATTCTTCTGATTCATTTGGCATGTCCACTTCATCGCTTTCCGCCTCATTGCCAGGTACGTTTCGTATTTCCTCAGCCGTTGCACCATTCACTGATTCCGTATCGTCTATCGCGTCTGTTTCATCCAGATTGATGATTTCAAAATCTTCCGTCATCTCAGGTTTCGTTTCCTGCGCACGTTCTTCATCCGTTTCTTTTGCTTGTCCGGCATCCGGATCATTCATTTCGGCAATCAGTTCCTGTTTGTCCTCTTTATATTCATCTTTCGCTTCCTGTTCATCAGAAGCAGATTCGTTATCTACTGCATCTAAATCAATAAATTCCAAATCAAAATCATCCTTAGGTGAAGACATTTTGCACCTCCAAAAATCTTTTTCCCACCAGTTTAATCATAACAGAATTCATTTGCAGAAACAACCAAAATACATAGAAAAGAATTCGTCAAAAATCGAAAAACTCCCTCATTAAAGGGAGTCTTCATCCGTCTCATTACAGTCCGCTCACAACGATTCCCACAAGGATAATTGCAAGCGCAGCTGCTTTTTTCTTTCCAATCTTTTCTTTTAGAAAAATCATGCTCAGTAGTGCTACATAAAGATAGCTGGTCGCCTCAATAACCGGAGAAAGCTTAAGCGGAACCATTTTGAGTGCAAGCATTGTCAGAAACATAGACACAAAAAGCATTCCGTATGCGCAAATGACATATGCATTCAGATAATCGCCAAATTTGTAATTGTACTGTTTCATTGCACTTTTTTTGAGAAGAATCTGTGAGATTGATGCAATGAAAACAGAAATCAGGTAGAGAATCACATACGGTATCATTTCTGCTCCTCCTGCTCCGTTCTTACGAACATCAGTATTCCTATGATGATAATGCACGCTCCAACGATATTCCATATCGTGATTGTCTCATGAAAAACCAAAGCGCCGAGCACGATTCCCCAGATAACGGTCGCTGATTTGTTCGCCATAGCTACCGTGAGCGGAATCCTCTTAAGGAGCTGCTGCCAGCATATCGCGTAGACGACCATCACCGCAAAAATACCCATATAATTGATAAAAAATGTCTTCGAAAAGAGCGGCGCCATGCCCGCCCGTTTGCTGAATATGCCACCTGTCGCATTAAACATAAACAAGAGGTGGAGCAATAAGTAATCGATTCCTGTTCCTTTTGATTGCATATTTGTACCTATCTACTTCGCATAATGATCATTTGCTTTTGGACGCAAATTGATTCCAATCTATTTTAATTGATTTTTCTGATTATTACCAGTTATTCTAATTAAATTCCTGCTGCTTTTAGTCGTGCAGAGTGATTTGATACCGTGTTTTTTAACAAACCGATATCTGTCCTCATTTCCACGAAATGATCCGCCTGTACTCTATACTTCTCACAGGATTGTTTATAGCAGGCAAACACCTCATCCACAACAGGCAAAATTCTCGTTTCATAATCACATCGCATTTGTTTCAGCTGGAAATCTTGGGAATCCAGTTTGTTGTTTATCAGATCAAATTGTTTTTGATATTCCAACAATTGCTGTTGGTGATCCCTTAATAGTCCATCATGTGCATCCAGCTTTTCATGAATCCGCCTAAACTCTATATCGTGTTGATCCAATTTATTTTCAATCCGGTCTAACCGCGTTTCAAGCGGCATTATTTTTTGATCAATCATGGTAGACATTTTAATCAGCATTTCATTTTCGTGGCTTGCTAAGCTATCCCCAATCATATCTGATGTCTTCTCAATCAGCTTCTTCTCCTGCTGCTCAAACCGCTCATCCATCATTGCGGTCATTTTTTCCGTCAGCTTCTTCTCCTGCTGTTCAAACCGCTCATCCATCATCGCGGTCATTTTTTCTGTCAGTTTCTTCTCCTGCTGCTCAAACCGCTCATCCATTATTGCGGTCATTTTTTCTGTCAGCTTCTTCTCCTGCTTTTCGAACTTGTCATCAATGACATTCGTAACCGCCACAAGTAATTCTTCGTTTGTCATCCTCTTTCTTACCTCCATTTATAATAAATTTGATATTGAAATACAGGTAAGAATTTTCATCGAAAACTGAAAAAAACCTAAGATATATGAAAAAACGTGAACCCTAAGATGGCACGTCCAACTAGAAAATATTACCTGTTAGCAGACAGTATACTACAATCTCTCCTCTTTTCAAGTCGTGATTTTGCACAAAGATTTTTCAAACTCAACATTATGTAAACCTTTTGTAAACATTTCTCGAAAAAGTACAGTTGACGTACTCTTATCACTTATGCTACACTTACGCCAATTCAGATGACTTTGCAGCTTCTTTGTCACCTGCAGCTGCAAATTCTTATCATTCTATACAAGCAGTCGCACGATTGCTTCATGATTCTTGCATAATCGTAGGCACATCGCCCAATTACGCAATCAAACAATTTCACAAGGAGGACTTTTTATGGTTCAAATTATCTATTCAGGCGCCGTTTACGGTGTTGAAAGCAAGCTTGTATCAGTGGAAGTGGATGTTTCAGACGGCCTGCCGGGCATGGACATGGTCGGATACTTAAGCACCGAAGTCAGGGAAGCGAAGGACCGCGTTCGTGTCGCGATTAAAAATGCCGGTTTTCCGCTTTCTCCCAAGCATATTACAATCAATTTTGCACCGGCTGATTTCCGCAAAGACGGGAACGCATACGATTTGCCCATGGCACTTGGTATTTTAAGCCATGAAAACAATTTGAACAGAAATAATGTTATGTTAACCAATGAATCCAGATCGCTTTTTGCTAAATCATTGATTGTCGGCGAACTTGGTTTAAACGGAGAAGTCAAACCGATCCGCGGCGTCCTGTCACTTGTTTGCATGGCAAAAGAACATGGCTTCAAACATTGCATCGTTCCCGCCGCAAACCTAGGAGAGGCAACACTCGTCAGCGGCATTCATATTTGGGGTGTCACCTGTATTTCCGATGCACTCCTACTGTTTTCCGAAGGCTTTTCCGACATCGCAAAAGAAGGGCTTAGAGAGCAGATGACTTTTGAAACCGTTTATCCTGCCGACACCGATTTTAACCAAATCCACGGACAGTGTATGGCCAAGCGCGCTTCTATGATTGCCGCAGCCGGTTTTCACAATTTACTGATGAGTGGGCCTCCCGGCAGTGGAAAAACAATGATTGCCAAACGGATTCCCACTATTCTTCCGCTCATGTCCGAAGCGGAAAGTCTTGAAGTCACCAAAATTTACAGTGTCGCCGGATTGCTAAAAGAATCCGAACCCCTCATCAAAATACGTCCTTTTTTAAATCCGCATCACACCACCACCAAACAGGCGCTCATTGGTGGTGGCACGAAACCCCGTCCCGGCGCCGTATCGCTTGCCCATCGCGGCATTCTTTTTCTCGACGAACTTCCCGAATTTGGCCGGGGTAACTTGGATGTGCTCCGTCAGCCGCTTGAGGACCGTCATGTCATGATTTCCCGTACACAGGGCAACGTCACGTATCCGGCTGATTTTATGCTCGTTGCAGCCATGAACCCTTGTCCATGCGGTTTTTATCCGGACATGAACAGATGCAAGTGTTCCCAATCTGAAATTTCCAGGTATCAGTCCCGCATTTCCGGACCGCTTTTTGACCGTTTCGACTTGACAGTCGGTGTCAATCCGGTAACCATTGACGAACTTCGGAGTACGGAATTTGAAGAAAGCAGCGCCCAGATGCGTGAGCGCGTACTGATTGCAAGAGAACGTCAAAAAGCCAGATATGAAGGGACAGGAATCCGTTTTAATGCCGAATTACAGGGAAGTGCATTGCAAACCTACTGCAAGCTGGGTGACGCTGAAGAAGAATTTATGGCGCAGGTCTTTTATAATCAGAATCTGAGCGCACGCGGATATTATCGTATTCTACGCGTTGCACGTACAATTGCTGACCTTGAGGATCATGAGCACATCACCAAAATGAATCTCGCACAGGCAGTGTGCTTCCGCAGACTGGATACTGAGGAGGATTTTGACCATGACTGAAACCATTCTCTATGACTATTGGCTTGCTTCCACGGAAGGAATCGGTCTAAAAACTGTAATGTCTCTGTCACAAGCCGGATATACCTCCAAATCCATTTATGAGCTTAGCGACCTGCAATTAGATAAATTGGCAAGTGAAAAGCTGTTAACCGCGCAAATCGCACATACGCTGAAAGAAAGGCACACCCTCGATTTACAAAAAGAATACGATAAACTGTTGCAAAAAGAAATCAACGTACTCTTTCCTTGGGATTGTGCATATCCAAGTCGCTTAAAGCGGATTCCCGATCCGCCACTCACATTATATGTGCACGGAACTCTCCCACCACAAGATACTCTGTCCGTTGCAATCGTCGGTGCAAGATGTTGTAGCAGCTATGGTTCTTATGTCGCCAAAGAGCTCGGAAGCACGCTTGCCGCAGAAGGAATCAGTGTCGTGAGCGGTATGGCCTCCGGAATAGACGGAATCAGCCAACAAAGTGCCCATGACGCCGGCGGTAATGTCTTTGCCGTACTCGGATGCGGCGTAGACGTCTGCTATCCGCCCCGAAACCGTCCGCTCTACGACGCTCTCTGGGACGCTCAAAACTGTGGCATTATGTCAGAGTATTTGCCCGGTACCAAGTCAAAGGCAAGCCTCTTTCCGCCCCGCAACCGTATCATCAGCGGTCTAAGCGATGTCGTCGTTGTCATTGAAGCAAAGCTGAAAAGCGGTACATTAATTACCGTGGACATGGCGTTAGAGCAGGGCAAAGAGGTCTATGCGCTCCCCGGCCGCATCACAGACCGTCTCAGCGATGGCTGTAACCGTCTGCTTCGCGACGGTGCCCGCCCACTTCTTTCTCCAAAGCTTTTTTTATCCGAACTAAAGGAAGACATTCTTCCGCTTGTAAAACAGCGTGCCAATGCCGAAACAGCTTCACCTGATATGAGGTCTGCCTCCGTTTTTCCTCCGCCACACATGTCTAAACGCTCTGTTTATCATGACTACAACGAACTTGCCCAAAAACAATCTGTTATTCCGGCTTCTTTTTCCGAAACGCAATCTATCATCTACCAAAGTCTTGAGCAAACGCCTATCACCATGGAAGCACTTTGTGCACGCACCGGCATCTTTGACCTTTCCGTGCTTTTATTTGAGCTCACCACGATGCAGTTGCAAGGGTATGTGTCACAGTCAGGGAATTTGGTCTGCCGAACACAATAATTTACGCGAAAGGACAGATTGACATGAACGCATTTCATAATTATAATATAATTATAAATAATTTATCTTTTGAGTGGAACCTTAATAAAGCAATCTCCAATTTCCGCAAACACGGAATAACATTTCATGAGGCTGCTAGTGCATTTTTTGATGATGAAGGCATTCTACTTGATGATCCGGATCATTCTTTGGATGAAAATCGTTTTATACTATTAGCAATTAGCCAAAAGGCCAATCTATTGGTTATCAGTCATTGTTATCGGGATCAATCGAATGCTATTCGAATTATTTCTGCCAGAAAAGCAACCATGAAGGAAAGCAAGCAATACGCAAAATTAAACGAAAGCTGGTGAGCATATGAGAGATGAATATGATGTTGTAACCCTTAATCCGCGTAAAAACCCATACGCAAAAGTTGCCAAAAAACAGATAACCATTAATCTTAATGAATCCACTATTGAATACTTTAAAAATATGGCGGACGAAGTGGGTGTTCCATATCAAACCTTAATCAATTTGTATTTAAATGATTGTGTGGCTCAAAAACGTACGCTTCAATTTCTCTAAAGAGCAAAAGAACCATCTCTCCTACCGGAAAGATGGTTCTCTTCATTCACTCTATAAAATTCCCGCTGTCATAAGCACAGCCGCCGTGTTCCAATAAATCGTAATCTCATTCGTCGAATAACTCATATTGTTGTCGAGATAACACTTCATCGGAGGCGTTCCCTTCGGAATCTGTCCAAGTGCCGTCTGATCACAGAAATCCTTGAATGGTCCGCCGCTCACAAGTCCCGGCATCGGTTTCTCCACGCCGTCACAAATCGTGTAACGGTTATGTGGATGCATAAACGGATTGCTTCCATGTCCCGTCACATAACTGACATCCATCGCATTACGTCCCAGCAGATAGTGCAGATGATTTTCCGCTGCAGCAAAATACTTACTCTGTCCCGTCATATATCCTGCAAGCACAAGCAAAATTCCCTTATTGGCTACAACCATATTGCTGCCCCAGACGTAATCATCAACGACCATACCAAGCTCATATGCATTTTTGCTTTGAATCGCAAGAAGTGCATCCGCTTCCTTCATCACTTTCTTTGTAAAATAGGAAACGATATCATCGCTTGCAGTCTGATTTTCATCTGTCAAAATGGCCATGCTTGCAAATCCCGAAACATCCGTCCATCCAAAATCCGTACAGCCGATTGCTTCGCCCATAAGCTTCCGAATGACATCTGCATATTGTTCTTGGCCTGTTGTGACATACATCTCTGCTGCCGCCCAAAGTCTTTCATCCACATCTGTCTCATCTTCGTACTGACCTGTATTACATCCCTCCGGATTCTGAAAACCGACATACTCCGGATTGTTTGCAAGCCATCCCCACGCCTTGTTAGCGGCTGCTAACATTCTGTCTGCAAGTGCCTTGTCAAACAGACCGTACACACGGCTTGCAAGCGCCATACATGCTGCAAAATCAGCCGTCGCCATAGAAGACACCTCAAAGATATAGAACTGATCTTCGTCCTCTTCCGGCATCATGCCATCCGCCTGTCACATCTCTTGTCTTTGTCTGATCCCACAAAAGCTTTGCAAGCTTCATATGACATTTGTCGTGCGCATATTTTCCGGCGAACTGCTCAGGAAGCGCACACCCGCATCTTTGATAATAAAGTTCACGGATCATATCATAAAATACAGCATCATAAACTCCGTCCCGTATTTCAAATTTGTGGCTCTTATTTCCATCGGCATCCTTTAAGAAATAAATACCGTTTTCTTTGATACCGGAAAAATCTGCCTTACAAACTGTTTCCCCGGAAGCATCATCAAACATTGCTTCCGTTGTCTCGGCTTCATATACAACCTTCTCTTGTTCGTTTTCAATACGAATCACACAAAAGACGCCACCTTTAGAAAGTGTTGCAACTTTTCGGCCTGATGGGCGATATCCTAATTGGTTTACATAAATATTGCTCATAAAAGACTCTCCTTATGTTTTCGGTTTGTTTACGGAAAAAGAAAAGATGCCCATACAGATTTCCTGATAGGCACCTTACCTTACTTACATAATCTTTGATTTCATCTTCTCCGGATCCTGCGCATACTGGATACAGACTTCTTTCGAAATACGTCTTGACATGTATAACTGAACAAGTGCGTCATCTGCTGTAATCATACCTTCATGTTTACTTGTCTGAATAACGGAAGAGATCATATGTGATTTACCTTCACGGATCAGGTTTCGAATCGCTGAGTTGGCATGCATAACCTCGAATGAAGCCACACGACCGTCACCATTGATATTTGGTAAAAGCTGCTGCGCAATAATCGAAACAATAACACTACTAAGCTGTGTACGGATCTGTGCCTGCTGATGTGGCGGGAATACGTCGATGATACGGTCGATAGTAGCCGCTGCATTGTTTGTATGTAGTGTTGAAAGCACCAAGTGTCCTGTCTCAGCAGCACTGATTGCAGTCGAAATGGTCTCATAATCACGCATCTCTCCGACAAGAATAACGTCCGGGTCTTCACGGAGTGCAGCACGCAGTGCGTTACCGAAGGACTGTGTATCCTGTCCGATTTCACGCTGGTTTACAATTGACATCTTATGCATATGTGAATACTCAATCGGCTCTTCCAGTGTAATAATATGTGCATCACGGTTTGAATTGATACGGTCGATGATAGAAGCAAGTGTCGTGGACTTACCACTACCTGTAGGACCTGTTACGAGAATCAAACCTCTTTTACGTTTGTATAACTCAATAACACTCTTTGGAACACCAAGTACCTCCGCATCCGGAATCTTGGTACCTACAGTACGGAGTGCGATACCGATAGAACCTCTCTGCTTATAAACGTTAACACGGTAACGTCCAATCTGCGGAAACGCAACCGACAAATCGTACTCACCGCGCTCTTCAAACCGCTCTCTCTGGAACGGGTTCAAAATGCTCAGACAGATCTGCAATGTGTCTGCTGAGGTGAGCGGTGGACAATCAATCGCATATAAATGTCCGTTTACACGCATTTTTGGTGGAATACCTACCGTAAGGTGAATATCTGACGCATTGGCTGAAAACGCAATCCGTAAGATTTCTTCGAGTGTCATCATAGTTTTTATCCCCTTTCATTGCTCCAAGGCCTGCTTTAGTTTGCTTAACGCTTTTTTCTCAATTCGTGAGACATAGCTTCTGGAAATGTGAAGCCCCTGTGCAATCTGCGATTGCGTTTTTGCGTGTCCATCCACAAGTCCATACCTAAGCTTTATCACTGTCTGCTCTCTTGGAGTAAGTGTTTCATGAAATATATCCGGCAGTCTCCTGAGATACTGCCCGTCTATTACGGCCTGAAAAACATCCGGTCCTGCTGCCATCGCAACATCCATAAGGCTGATTTCATTACCCTCCTTATCCGTTCCAATCGGCTCGTAAATAGAAACCTCTCTCATTAGCTTTTTGCGTCCGCGAAGCATCATTAAGAGCTCATTGTCAATACATCTGGCTGCATATGTGGCTAGCTTAATCCCTCTATCCATATCATACGTATCGATTGCCTTAATCAGCCCAATCGTCCCGATAGAAAGCATATCCTCCGCCTGCTGCTCGCAAGTACTTTGGTATTTTTTTACGATATGCGCCACAAGTCGCAGATTATGTTCGATCAATTTCTGCCTGGCCATACATCTGTCCGCCGGTTCTCCGGCTGACATCATCTTAAGCATGCGCGCCTCTTCCTCACTATTAAGAGGTTGTAAAAATGTCTCCACATAAGGCTCCCATACTCTTTTATGTTAGTCTATGCAGATAGCCTGGCAAAGTCGCAAAAAACTCTATGAATAGTATACAAATAATCCCCGCAAAGTGCAAGGAAAAGCTATGTAAAATCGCCAAAAAAGTTTTGGAAACGTTTACGACAGCAGAAACGACGCAAAAATCTCATTGCTCACATCGATTCCGGCATTTGTAAGGCGGTACCACGTTTCTTCCTTCTCTTGCACGCACACCATCAGCTTTAGGTTTACATAATACTCAATTACTTGTCCGTAAACAGCTTCCATACGCTGTCCAAACAGCCGCTCAAACACCTGCGCGCAAACGCCTTTCGTGCAGCGGAGTCCCAAAAACATGAATTCTTCCATCTGCTCCTGCTGCGTCAGAACCTGCATATCTCTTTTTATATGTGTATTATTTATGTAAACCTCAAAATCGTCCACATTTGAAAATCTTGTTTCTCCTATGAGCGAAGCCGCCCCAATTCCAAAGCCCCGGTATTGGCCCCTTCTCCAATAGACAAGATTATGCCTGCATTCTAATCCCGGAAGACTGTAGTTCGATATTTCATATCGCTCATAGCCTGCTTCCAAAAGACGCTTCCTTGTGCACTCATACATTGCCCGGTCCGTCTCTTCATCCGGCAAACGCTCCGGGTGGTCTGCATACTGCTCATAAAACGGTGTTCCCTCTTCAATGATGAGACTGTACGCAGAAATATGCTCCGGTCTTAACGAAATCACCTTTTCAAGACATGCCCCGTAAGAAGTAAGGCTCTGTCCCGGCAGTGCTGACATGAGGTCGATGTTGATATTGTCAAAGCCTGCTTTTCTTGCATCAGCATAACAGGCTTCAAATTGCGCATAGGTGTGAATCCGCCCAAGCACGGCAAGCTCCTCGTCATGAACCGACTGCAGTCCGATGCTCAATCTGTTGAAGCCCGCTTTCTCAAGTTTACATAATTTGTCATAATCTGCTGTACCTGGATTACATTCTATTGAAATTTCAGCATCTTCGCTAACACAATAGTTTACATAAATCTCATTCAAAATCCGTTCGAGCATCTCACCCGAAAGGACCGTCGGTGTACCACCGCCAAAAAAAACAGTATCTACCTCATATTCGTTAAGCGCCTTGCTCTCGTTTGCGATTTCATGGCACAATCGGTTTACATAACGCTCTTTTGTGCTGTCATCTGCAGGAGCAGACAAAAAATCGCAATAGCGGCACTTTTGCATACAAAACGGAATATGAACATAGATACTGAGTTGTTGTTTCTTCATTTATTTATCATCCAGCTTAAGGACACTCATGAACGCTTTCTGTGGAATCACGACATTTCCAACCTGACGCATTCTCTTCTTTCCTTCCTTCTGTTTTTCCAGAAGCTTTTTCTTACGCGTGATATCTCCGCCGTAGCACTTGGCAAGGACGTCTTTGCGCATTGCCTTGACAGTTTCCCTGGCAATTACTTTTCCGCCGACAGCTGCCTGGATCGGTACCTCAAACAAATGTCTTGGGATTTCATCTTTCAGCTTCTCACACATCCTGCGGCCGCGCTCGTATGCACTGTCGCTGTGTACGATAAAGGAAAGTGCATCCACTTCCTCTTTGTTGATCAAAATATCCAGTTTGACAAGTTTACTCGGCTGATAGCCTTTGATGTCATAATCAAAGGAAGCATAGCCTCTTGACCGGCTCTTTAACGCATCAAAGAAGTCGTAAATAATCTCATTGAGCGGAAGCTCATAGCGCAAGAGCGCTCTTGTCTCTTCCATATAGTCCATCCCCAGGTAAACGCCGCGCCGTTCCTGACAAAGCTCCATAATGGAGCCGATAAACTCTGTCGTCACCATGATTTCAGCCGTCACAATCGGTTCTTCCATATGTTCAATCTCAGACGCATCCGGCAGGTTACTCGGATTGGTGAGGCAGGTCACCTCTCCGTTTGTCTTAAAGACCTTATATACAACGCCCGGTGCTGTCGTGACCAAATCGAGATTGTATTCTCTCTCAAGACGCTCCTGGATGATTTCAAGATGTAATAACCCCAGGAAACCACAACGGAATCCAAAGCCGAGTGCAATCGATGTCTCCGGCTCATAATTGAGGGATGCGTCATTTAGCTGTAATTTTTCGAGGGCATCCCGAAGGTCCGGATACTTCGCGCCGTCTGCCGGATAAAGTCCGCAGTACACCATAGACTGGACCTTTTTGTAGCCCGGAAGCGGCTCATCACACGGGTTGTCCGCGTCAGTGACCGTATCGCCCACCGCAGTATCTTTGACATTTTTAATCGATGCCATAATGTAACCAACCATTCCTGCGGAAAGCTCATCACACGGAATAAACTGGCCTGCACCAAAATAACCGACTTCGACAACCTCCTCCGTTGCCCCGGTTGCCATCATATGAATCCGGGTGCCACGTTTGACACTGCCTTCCATAATGCGGCAGAAAATAATAACGCCTTTGTAGGAATCGTATGTGGAATCAAAGATGAGTGCGCGAAGCGGTGCATCCGGGTCACCTGTCGGTGCCGGAATCTTTTCAACGATCTGCTCAAGCACGTCCTCAATGCCGATTCCGTTCTTGGCGGAAATCAGCGGTGCATCCTGTGCTTCAATGCCGATGACGTCCTCTATTTCATCCTTTACGCGGTCCGGGTCAGCGCTTGGCAGATCAATCTTGTTGATAACAGGGAACACGTCGAGGTTATGGTCAAGTGCGAGATACACGTTTGCAAGTGTCTGCGCTTCAATTCCCTGTGCCGCGTCAACAACCAATATCGCCCCATCACACGCCGCAAGGCTTCTGGATACTTCGTAATTAAAGTCGACATGACCGGGCGTATCAATCAGGTTAAAGATATATTCTTGTCCATCTTTTGCATTGTAAATGATTCGTACGGTCTGCGCCTTGATTGTGATGCCTCTCTCACGCTCGAGTTCCATATTGTCAAGTACCTGTGCCTGCATCTCACGGCTCGTTAACAGTCCTGTCTTCTCGATAATGCGGTCCGCCAGTGTACTTTTGCCGTGATCGATGTGGGCAACGATACAGAAATTTCGTATTTTGCTCTGGTCTACTGATGCCATAAACAGCCTCCGTTTTTACTCATAGTTATTGGAATTATAGCAAAAAAACGGGCTCATATCAAGCGCCTTGTCCGCGAAAAACCATATCGAGAAGCTGCGCAATATACGGAATCGTATTTCTCGCTTCCTCTGCCGTGTTGGTCTGTGCGCCAAGTTCAATCAGGAGGGATTTCGGCCGGTACTGCATGTTATATCGAAGCCCCTTCAAATAAATGCGCCGCACAAGCGTCGGGTAGTATTCCTTGGCCAAAAGCTGCAGCTGAAAAGAAAGTGCGAGATTATCTTCCAAGTTAGGATTCGGAAACTTTTCAAGCATTCCTGTTTTCTTCGTGCGGCAAAGTCCATTGAAAAACATAAATTTGGCACAGGTTTTTCCGTCAACCTCCGTCACAAGTCTCGTCTTATTACCAACACCGTCCCTGTGCAAATCGATGATCACTTCTACCGTCGGATACTCGGCAAGCACTTCCTCAAGGCCTGCTGCCGCATTTGCATAAGCATAGTCCCTTGAAGGCACGTCGTACTTCCCCGTATGATGTATCACATGGTATCCATATGCCGTAAGCTCCTTTGCAAGCAGCTCTCCCATCTCCACAACCGTGCCCGATTCGTCGCCCGGCGCTGCATCGCTGTAGCCTTCCTGTGAATGTGTATGGTAAATCAAAATTTGCGGCTGCTCACCGGATTGTTTGATGGAAAGGTCTTTTGCCAAAAATTTTTGACCATCGAGTTCTTCCCTTCCGATGCTCGTTGTCGTATCAATCTGATAAAATTCTTCCACAAGTGTCTCATACGATTTGAGCGATTCGTAGTACGCATATTTTTCAGCCTCATCCTTAAAATGGGAAATGGGCGCATTTGCATACGGACTGTTTTCCTCCGCAACTTCCTCCTGCTGATTTGTGCTTACATCATCCTCTTCCTGCGTCTGTAAATCCTCATGTTCCCCGTCCGTACCGGAAATTTCCCCCGCCTCCTTCAGTTCATTTTCCGATACGGCATTTCCCTGATTTTGCTGCTCGTTTTGCTTCGCCAGTTCCTGTTGTTTTTCTACCATAAGCATCTGCCACGTCAGTGCATCGGAGAGCTGCATTTCATAGGTTGGTTTTTCCGTATAAACACGATACAATCCGTTTGTCTGTGCAAGGATAGCCTGCGCCATACAGTCTTTGATACTTTGATCCCGCACCACACAGTATGGCTGCACCGTTTTTAACACCAACCGGATACAGCTTTCTTTTGATATATGGAAATCAGACAGCACAATACAGCCTGCCAAAATAAGAAACGCCAAAGCATTTGCGCTCTTTCTTTTCATAACATCACCTATACAGTGTATGCTTTCAGGAACGCAAAAAGACCGTCCGGAATGACGGCTCCGGACGGTCTGTAAAATCAATTAGGTTATGCCATTTTGTTTACAGCGATTGATAAACGAGATACTTTTCTTGCGGCATTGTTCTTATGGTAAATACCTTTTGTTGTAGCTTTATCAATTGCAGTTGTAGCTACTTTCAATGCTTCTGCAGCTGCTGCCTTATCACCGGCTTCGATTGCTGCATAAACTTTTTTGATAGCAGTTTTAACACCAGACTTAATTGCTTTGTTTCTTTCCATTTTTGTTCTGTTTACTAAAATTCTCTTTTTAGCAGATTTGATGTTAGCCAAGACCTACACCTCCCATTTATTTCGTTGATTAAGTATGAGTGGTACCAGGGCCGGACACGGACAGTCTGGTGCACACACGCTAATTATAGTAATCTTTTTGCGACAGTTTGTCAATAGCAATATCAAAAATAATATGGCAATTCAGCGCGAATTCCTCATGTATTGACAAAATCCACATAAAAACCTAGTGGTGTCCGCCACCGCCGCCATGCGAAATACCGCCTGACGATATGTGATGTCCGCCGCCACCGCCGCCTGACGAAGACTGAATGGTACGGTGTGTTGTGTGCTTATGTAAGAAAATATCCTGTTTCACGCGCATATTCGGCACGCCGCTTGTCACATACGTCGTGCTGACCGTTGTCTTCTTTCCTTTATTATTGGCCAGATTCACGCAAAGGTAAATCACGGAAACAATGAGCGGAATCACAAGTCCCAAAATACCGAACGATGCAAAGTTAAGCTCAAATGTCATGTCTGATGCCATCGTTGTAACAAAATAAGAATATGCCTTATATGGGTCTGCATTCGTCCGCGAACACGTTTCATCCACAATATCTCTGATCATGGAATTGGAATAGGTATCCTCTACCCTTCCGCACGTTGAGAACCATACATCACCGGTTGCCCAGTTATCCACATAGATGCAACCATCTCCCCACGGTTTGTTGTATCCGAATTTATTCTCATCATAAAAATCATCCGCATAGTTCATCAGACTGCGAATTTCCGGATCGTATACGGTCATAATGACAATATCACAGCCGCACTTTTTCTCCTGCTCTGCAATGAGATTGCGAAGCATCTCTTCCTCGCCTGCCGAAAGTTTGTCCGCATAGTCAAACACACGCTCATCGGTCAGACAATCCGCATTGGTGCGCACATAAGGACCACTCTGTTTTTGGGATGTCGCTGCGATCACAATATTAATCACAAGTAAAATAGCCAAAAGGCCATATAGCCATGCAAAATGTTTGAAATACTTTTTCATTTATAACCCTCCCAGAATATTAAGTAATAGTCCGAGCACCGCATAAAGTCCAAAGAACATCGTCGCTGTATAGCCGATTGCTTTGCCCCATGAAATCGGTGTGGCGCCAATCAGTTTTCCTGTCTGTCCGTTTAATTTGAAATGGTAGTCCTTACCTTTGTAGCGGAACGTGTAATCCCACACCGGAAGCAGCGCATATTGTGTGCGCTTGCCAATCAAATTCAAATTCTGGCGGGTCGGCGTAACAGCTTCGTACTCTGTCATCGTCCCTCTCATCAGGCTCTCCGCATCTGCTTTCGCCTTATGTCTTGCCCGGTTTTCCACTTCGGATGGCTCCATATTCTTCATTTCGCCAAGAAAGCCCGACATATATTTGGTCTGGAACGCCTCAAGTGCACTGTAATCGTATGGCTCCAAAAGGTCCATCGCACCGTCTTCCATTTTGATGGATGCATCAACCGGAATCTTATCAAACGGCACATCCATCACGCGCTCCACCTGGAACGTACTCGTCTCTGTGTACTCGGTATTGCCCGAGCGCCATCTGCGGACTTTCTTTCCTGTGCCGCTATACTCATATGTACAGTCGTAATCATACATAAAAAACGGCACATAGATACCTTCCATTTTATCTAAGGATGCTTCCTTTAAAAAGCCATCCGGAATAAAAAGTTTCTTGCCGAATTTCTCCTTGAGACAGTCTTTTGCTTTCTGTTTTGACACCTTAAACGGTAAAATCAGGTGCGGCTCCCTCTCTCCGGTAATACGCTCCTCAAAAATCATGTAGCTTCCGCAATGCTCACATTTGGTTGCGCTTGTATACTGATCCGGCTCAACAGGCGCACCGCAGACAACGCAGCTGTTTAAGCCTGCGCCCGGCTGCAGCTGCTCACTATCAATCCCATCGCAGTGTGGGCAGTACATTTTGCCTTTATCCGGATCAAAAATAGCATTTGCCCCACAGTTTAGACACTTGTAAACCATGCTTTTTCCCCTTTTTGTTATCATTTTAGTCAGTTTATTCGCTGACTTTATTTCAATATATCACAAGAAATACCATTTTAAAACTAATTTTTCTTGTATGCGGCCCGTATTTCTGCTAAAATTGACGTTGAAAAAAATTGTATACTTGAATACTAGGAGGTAATTACTATGAACTTACGCAAATTAATGACTACTTCTATCGTTACTCTTTCTATGTTTGCACTCACAGCATGCGGAGGCTCAGCAGCCCAAAATACCGTATTTGGTGTAGACGATTTACCGGGCAAAGCAATCGGTGTTCAGCTTGGTACTACAGGTGATATCTATGCCAGTGATTACGAAGCAGAAGGTTCCAGCCTTCAGCGTTTCTCAAAAGGCGGCGATGCGGTTCTTGCCCTCAAAAAGGGAACCGTTGACTGTGTCATCATCGATGAGCAGCCTGCAAAAGCGTTTGTCGAGAAAAATCCTGAGCTCACAATCTTAGAAGAAGATTTCGCTGTAGAAGAATATGCTATCTGCGTTTCCAAAGAAAAACCTGACCTCACAGAAGCGATCAACGGCGCTTTAGAGGAATTAAAAGCAGACGGAACGATTGACAGCATCATCTCAAACTACATCGGCGATGATACAAAAGGCAAATCACCTTACACATCTCCGGAAGGTGTTGATCGTTCTAACGGTACACTGACAATGGCTACTAACGCACAGTTTGAGCCATATGAGTTCTACGAGGCAAGTGAAATCGTCGGTATCGATGCAGATATCGCACAGGCAATCTGTGACAAGCTTGGCTATGAGCTTGTTATCGACGATATGGAATTCGATTCCATCATTGCTGCTGTTCAGTCAGGAAAAGCTGATTTTGGTGCAGCCGGCATGACAGTGACAGAGGATCGTTTAAAGAGTATTGACTTCACAAATCCTTACACAACAGCAAAACAGGTTATCATCGTACGCAAATAACAGGATTTTTATGGAACAGTTTAAAATTAATTTTATCAACAACTTTATTACGGATAACCGGTATATGTACCTTGTACAGGGTCTTGGCAAAACACTTCTTTTGACAGCGTTTGCCGCTATCATCGGTATCGTACTCGGTTTCCTTGTTGCGATCATCCGTTCCACCTATGAAAAAACAGGCAAACTCAAAATTGCCAATGCACTATGCAGTCTCTATCTGACTGTCATCCGCGGCACGCCTGCTGTTGTACAGCTCCTGATTATGTTTTACGTTGTGTTTGCTTCGTACAACAACAGTACCGTTGTAGCAATTATCACCTTCGGTATCAACTCGGGGGCTTACGTGGCAGAAATCGTCCGTTCGGGTATTATGTCCATTGACGGCGGACAGTTAGAAGCCGGCCGCAGCCTTGGCTTTTCGTACGCACAGACCATGTGGTACGTCATCATGCCGCAGGCGTTCAAAAACGTTCTTCCGGCACTTGCAAATGAGTTTATCGTCCTGTTAAAGGAAACTTCCATCTGTGGTTACATCGGCCTGATGGATTTGACAAAGGGTGGCGATATCATCCGAAGCCGTACATATGAAGCATTTATGCCACTGATTGCCGTGGCTCTGATTTATTTAATAATGGTTGTCTTCTTATCTTCTATGGTTAAGAAGCTCGAAAGGAGGCTGAGAGTCAGTGAGCGATAATACTTTATTTGAAATCAACGGACTATGCAAAGCCTTCGGTGAGCATCTCGTACTTGATCACATCGATACAACGATTGAGAAAGGTGAGGTTGTTGTAATCATCGGCCCTTCCGGCTCGGGTAAATCAACCTTTCTGCGCTCGTTAAATTTATTGGAGCAGCCAACAGGCGGTCAAATTTTGTTTGAGGGCAATGACATCACAAAGAGCGGCAATAACATTGACAAATACCGTCAGAAAATCGGAATGGTATTTCAGCATTTCAACCTATTCCCACACATGACGATATTAAAAAATATGACGATTGCTCCGATGAAGCTCCTCGGTCTTAGCAAGGAGGAAGCAGAAAGTCAGGCGAAAGCGCTCCTTGAGCGCGTAGGCCTCCTTGAAAAAGCGGATGCGTATCCAAGCCAGTTATCCGGCGGACAAAAACAGCGTATCGCCATCGTCAGGGCACTTTGTATGAAACCGGATGTGCTGCTCTTTGATGAGCCGACAAGTGCACTCGACCCGGAAATGGTCGGCGAGGTTTTGGAAGTTATGAAGGATCTTGCCAAAGATGGGATGACAATGCTTGTTGTCACACACGAGATGGGCTTTGCCAGAGAAGTCGGCAGCCGTGTTCTTTTCATCGACGAGGGTAAAATCGTGGAAGAAAACACACCGGCTGAGCTGTTTGACAATCCGCAAAGCGAACGTCTCCAAAGTTTCCTCGCCAAAGTACTCTAGACTGGCACCAGGGGACGGGGTTTTCGGTCCATTTTCATTCAAAAAAACGGGGTGGTTCATTTGAACCACCCCATATATTTTGTCCACCGGTTTATTCTAATTCTAATTCTATTTCTATTTATTCTCTTCCATCCCAGCAATACGTACAAAGCTTGCATTTGTCAATTCCGACAGAATCAAGCATATCATCGAGACGGTTGAACCGAAGCGATGTGAAATGCAATTCTTTACAAATCTCATCTACCATCTTTTCATATTTTTCCGAATCCGGATCCGTATACTCCTTTAAAATCTCATCTGTCACATTGCCGTTTTCCAACCGCTCAATCACACGTCTTGTAATCAAATCCATCTCTGAAGACGAACGTGAGAAATTCAAGTATTTACATCCATATACAAGCGGCGGACAGGCCGGTCTGATATGTACCTCTTTGGCACCGCTGTCAAGCAAATACTCTGTCGTCTCGCGAAGCTGTGTGCCGCGCACGATGGAGTCGTCGATGATGAGAAGTGATTTATCTTTGATCAAATCTTCCACTGCCAAAAGCTTCATCTTGGCAATCATGTTACGCTGGCTCTGGATTGTCGGCATAAAGGAACGTGGCCAGGTTGGTGTATACTTGATAAACGGTCTTGAAAACGGCACGCCCGATGCATTGGCATATCCGACCGCATGCGCTGTACCGGAATCAGGTACGCCTGCAACAACGTCCGGTTTGACCGTATCACGCGCTGCCATTTTGGCGCCGCAGTTGTAACGCATCTGCTCCACACTCATTCCCTCGTAAGAGCTTGCCGGATATCCATAGTACACCCAAAGGAATGTACAAATCTTCATCTCATCTCCCGGATGCACGAGTGTCACACAGTTTTTGGCTGTAATCAGACACACCTCGCCCGGTCCTAACTCTTTGTAATCGCTGTATCCCAAATTCTTGTACGCAAAGCTCTCAAATGTCGCGCAGAACGCATCTTCCTTTTTACCAATGACAATCGGGGTACGGCCATGCTTATCACGTGCACAATAAATTCCTTTGTCATTCATTAAAAGAAGCGACACTGAGCCATCTACTTCATCAAGCGCATACTGAATTCCCTCAATGAGGTTCTCTTTCTGGTTGATGAGAGATGCTATCAGCTCTGTCGCATTGATATCACCACCGCTCATCTCAAGGAAATGAGAATGACCGTTTTCAAACAGCTTTTTCGAAAGCGCTTCCACGTTGTTTATCTTGCTGACTGTCGTAATGGCATACGTGCCGTGATGCGAACGGACAATGAGCGGCTGCGGCTCATAATCGGAAATACATCCGATTCCGTACACACCCTTCATGCTCTGCATATCTTTATCAAATTTTGTTCGAAATGGGGAATTCTCGATATTATGGATTGCACGGTCAAATCCTTTTTCTCCCCAAACTGCCATTCCGCCTCGTCTTGTTCCAAGATGCGAATGGTAATCTACTCCAAAAAATAAATCAAAAACGCAGTCTTCCTTTGCTGCAACACCAAAAAATCCACCCACGGTAAGACCTCTCTTTCGTATCAAAACATTATACAACTCAAGATTATAGCACACACTCTCTTCTTATGACTATATAAATTTTCATTTATTGACAAAATACTTGGGAAATGGTACGCTCCCCACTATAAGAGACTTTTTTTCCCAGTTAAGGAGGCTGCTGTTATGGCAATTCATGTTTTTACGGATTCCGCATCAGATATTGTCGGAAATCAAAATCCAAATTTGACGGTTTTACCCATCACGATTACGTTTGATGGAACAGAATACAAAGACGGTGTGACACTTTCCCACACACAATTTTATGAAAAGCTCATTGAAAGTGACAATCTTCCAACGACAAGTCAGATTTCCCCATATGATTTTGAACAGGCAATCAGACCATACGTAGAGCAGGGCGACGACGTCGTCATTGTCACAATGTCAAGTAAATTGTCAGGCACATTCCAAAGCGCCAATATTGCAGCCGACGAATTTGAGGGACATGCATTTGTTGTTGACAGCAAAAATGTATCTGTCGGAGAGCATGTCGTCGTTGAGCAGGCACTGCGCTTAATAGAGCAGGGCAAATCTGCTTCGGAAATTGCCCGGATTTGCACAAATCTTGCTGACAACGTACATATTATCGCACTTCTTGATACACTGGAGTATTTAAAAAAGGGCGGCCGCATTTCCAAAGTGGAGGCCTTTGCCGGAAATATGCTTTCCATCAAACCTGTTGTCGGTGTCGTTGACGGCGAGGTAAAGGTACTCGGGAAAGCGCGCGGTTCCAAACAGGGCAATAACCTGATTGCACAAAAAATATCCGAGACAGCCGGCATCGATTTTGATATGCCGTACTATCTCGGATACACAGGTCTTTCGGATGCCCTTCTCATGAAATACATCAAGGACAATGCCGGATTATGGGAGCATGGCGCAGATTCTCTGGATGTGACCACAATCGGCGGTACCATCGGTACGCACGTCGGTCCGGGCGCCATCGCAGTTGCGTTTGTTTCTCTGTAATTATGTAAACCAATTTGCGTTTTATACAAAAAATTCCAAAATAAAAACGACCGCGCAACAAATACAGGCAACCGGGAATAAGCCCGCACCAAGAAATGCTGCAACAATACCAACCGCGAGCGCAACAGCGCCCGCAAGCGGACTGTTCGTCGCTTCAACAATCGCCGGAAATGTCATCACGGCAAGTGTTGCATATGGTACGTAATACAAAAAGGATTGGATAAATTTATTTTTTATAGGCTTTTGAAACAGTGTCATCGGTGTGGCACGGATTGCAAAGCTGACAAGTGCCATAATGGCAATATAAATCCAGTTTTTCATGCTGCCACATCCTCCGTACGCTCCTCATCCTCTGAGGTTTTTGGGAACAAAAGTGCGGCTGCGCCGGCGATCAGCACCGTCAAAATAATCGTACGTGTTCCTGATGAAATCGTTGAAACGACCGGAAGCACGCTTGATAGATAACTGAACAAAAATCCGCATACGACAACGACGGCGACAACCT
The DNA here is from genome assembly GCA_021153185.1 of Lachnospiraceae bacterium. Classification (GTDB taxonomy): domain Bacteria; phylum Bacillota; class Clostridia; order Lachnospirales; family Lachnospiraceae; genus SIG333. Next base: position 30,057 of record JAGKTY010000017.1, on the reverse strand, counting down.
TGCTTTTTCTTGCAGGCGGGATAATGATCGCAAGAAACATTCCATACAGTGCCACACTAAACGCACTCACAAGCCTGTCCGGCATAAGGTTGCCTGCAAGGCATCCGAGCGCCGTTCCCATCGCCCAGCAAGGCGTCGCAATGACGATGGCACCGTAAGAATAATTCGGATTCAGATAGCCCGGTCTTGCTATTGCAATGGCAAATAGCTCATCCGTGATATCGTATGCCATAATGAGACGATGGACAAGCGGCGTCCCCGGTTTGACACGCTGCGACATCGCACAGCTCATCAACAGATATCTCGCATTGGCAATCAGTGTCATAATTGCCATCTCCACAAATGCCGCCTGCGCGGCAATCACGGTAAATCCTGCGTATTCGCCCGCTGATGCATTGCATAAGAAACTGGCTACAAACCCTTGAAACGGGGTAACACCTGCGTGCTTTGCCGCAATTCCCAGGGAAAATGCCACCGCAAGGTAACCAAGTCCAATCGGTATTCCGTCATGCATTCCTTCCCGGAATGCTTTTTTGTTCTCCGCTCTTCTAAGCGAATATTCTCCTCGTATGTATGTATTTGCCTGACTCATAATGCTAGTCCTTTGATTCGGTCATTCAATATTCTTCTATGAATGTTCGCTCCAGATTTTCTCCATTTACTTTGAAGCTGTATCTGCCGTTGATTAAGCGAATTTCCTGCGCGCCGATATCGGTTGAAAGACTGGTTCTGATATCTGTTGTGATATCGACATCCTGCGCGGTAAACGTACCCTTCTCCTCGACGCTTCCGAGTGCGACTGCCTTTTTACTTTTGGAAATGATTGAGATTGTTGAAAGCTTAAAGATAATTTCAGCCGCATTTTCCAGACATCCCACTCCACTTGCCTGCTCGCACCGCATATTCAATTCAATGAGCACTTCACTCGTATAAATTTTCGTCTCAAGTCCGCGAAGCGAACCAATTCCAACACTTTCCGTTCCGCCGAAGCGTCCTGTTACGGATGCGTTATAAATGGCAATGTCTGCATTGTCTTCCAGAGAGCCGATTCCAACATTGACTGCTACCGAGATATTCATCTCAATACTACATGTCCGAATCTCCAATATAGCCGGCGCACAGAGCGTACCGATTCCGACAGCATATTGCCCGGAAAGCTTGAGTCTGTATAAACCGGCACGAATGAAAATCTCACCGCCAAGACCTGAACCGATACCGACACCATACATCGAATTACCTGCAATTTCAATACTTCCATATTGATCAAAAATGAGTGTGCCGTGTTTGTGTTCTTTATCGTTTCCGATACCAAAGCCTTCAATGGCAATCTTTTCAATATATAAATTTCCGTCTCCTATGATACGAAGTGAAGAACTCTCCGGTACTAAAATGCCTCCCTCTGTGATGACATTTTCGCCAATTAATACAAGTGTCACATCACAGTTGTCACCAATTGCAATCGCCGGGCTTCCTTTTTTGCCCGAAAAACTGCTGTCCTCAATTTCGATTGTTCCGACATAACCATCTGCAATGACAAGATCCATACAGGATTCAAAGCCCGGTACGCCGCTGATGGTGATATCACGGTGATTCATCTGCTCCGGGTCACAATGAATCGATGTGTGATGCTCTGCTGCCAGCTTGACAATTGAGATCTTGTTTTCCTGACCCGCCATATGGATTTTTCCTCTTCGGCCGCCGCTGCGCGCCTGATTATACTGGATAATCTCATTGCGGATACTCATATCAATCGATGCAACCACTTCTCTTGACGGCTTGCCTGTATAATAGCCCTGAATGAAATCAACGCCAATTTCGATGACAGTCTTCATCTCCTCGGTCGTCTCGATTCCCTCTGCCAACACTTTGATATTGTTATCATGTGAAAAGGTTACAATTTCCCTGACAAAATGCTGTTTCTGCGGACTGTTCTGGATACCGGTCAAAAGCATCCTGTCGATTTTTACGACGTTTGGCATGTAGCGGAGAAGATTGGTGACATTGGAATACCCCGTACCATAATCATCAACCGCAATGTCGATTCCCATATTGAGGAAGTCCTGCTTGAGCTGTTTGAGTTCATCATCGTCAAGCTCTGCCTGCTCCGTCAGTTCCACAACCACGCCGCCGTCCTGCGCACGCAGCTTGTTGGCAATGATTTCCGCATCATCCCCGCGCAATCTGTTGCCGGGTATACTGTTGATGAATACCTTTTTGCCTTCAAACAACTGATGATTTTGCTCAATGTAATTCAGAACATTAAAAAATGTCGCCTTTTCCACATCATAAAGACGTTCAAAATGTTCTGCATATTTGAGAATCTGCAGCGGCGAAACAAACGGCTGAACATCCGCACGCATCAATGCCTCATATGCATAAATCTCGCCCGTTGCAGCATCGACAATCGGCTGGAAGTTATAGAACAATTTGTTGTGATCCAAAATGTCCTTGACAACCTCTGCCTCTTTCTTCTCTTCTTCTGTGAGCACTGCACTGTTTTGTTTCTGCTTTTGCTCTTTTACTTTATTACCGTTTTTATTGCTGACTGCAGTGTTTACAAGCTGCTCAATTGCACCCGGCGAATCTATTTCGCCGCTTGCCTCGCCTACTGCGATAGAAAGCAACTCTTCCATACCAATTTCTTTGTTGTACTGCTGCAGATATTCTGTCATATGCGTCTCAAATGCCGGAAGGATACGCTCCGCTTGGCTTTCCCAAATGTTAGCCACAAGAAACTCTCCGTTTCCAAGACAACAGCAGATTCCGTTTCCTGCCGCCTGTTCCAGCATCTTGGCTGTATCCACAATCACCTGGTTACCACCCTGGATACCGTAATGATTGTTCATATTAGTCAGACCCAGAATATCTACTGCGATAATATCCGCATACCCTTTGGCGCCTCCAAATTGACTTAACGCCGCTGCTGCATTTTCCAATAATCCGTCATAATTGTAAAATCCGGTCAGGGAATCACGCACTTTTTCGGCCTTAAGGAGTGCGTTCGCCTTCTCATAGGCACTAAATCTACGGAAGCTCTCAAAGCCCCTTGCGACATTGCCAATCCACATGCGGTAAGTCGCATCGTAGCTGCCAAAACAGTCCCCGTAGCTAACCGCAGCGAATCCGAAGCACTTCTCCTCGAAACTAACCGGTGTAATCATATACGCATGCGGTCTTTCCTCCTGCGTAAAAATACCAGGTATCAGTTCATTTTTATCAAATCTTGCATTGGTGTCGACTTTGTCCAGTTCGCGGTTATCCGTAGCACACCGCAGCGCATGAATCATCTCATCGGTAAACTGCGGAATTTCTGCCGGCGGTTCCATCCAGTCCGTATTGAGGCATAAATGAAACTCCTTATACGGTTTGATTTGATTGCAATAGTAAAATACGGTACTGACAACGCCAAGTAAGTTAGACTGCAGCAACAAATCATCCGCGAGATGGTTTGCGACAGAATCAAAATCGTCAACAAAATGAGAAACCTCCCATGAATCGCGCAGCTTTTCCGGATAGAGCACCGGCTCATAGTGACAGCCACAGCTTGCTCCCACAAAGAGCTGTACTTCGGAAGAAAACGGCAGAATTTCCTCTCCTGCAAGCAATCTGTCGACGCAGGCAACTGCGTGTCTTCCGCACTGGTAAGATGGAATTGGCGCACTTGTGAGTGGTTTTGGACTTGTCCTGCCGACCATGAGTGCATCATAGCCGACAACCGCAATATCCTCAGGAACACGGATGCCTTCCTTTTCAAGGGTGCCTGCAAGTCCAATGGCCATACAGTCATTTACGCACGCAATCGCCTGCGGAAGCTTTCCTCCGTCACAAATCAATTGTTGCGCAACGCTAATTCCACTTGAATACCAAAAGTCACCATAAAAAATATGATCCTCAGGAACCTCTAATCCATGCTCTTTCATGCAATCGAGAAATGCATTCAAACGCTGTATTGAATGCGGATGGTAACGCTTTCCTGTCAAATATGCGATATCTGTATACCCATGCTTCTCAATCAAATGGCTGATCACCTGCTTTGTCGGCGTATAATGGTCCATCATGATTGATGGAAAATATTGGCTCTCCTTGTCAACAAACAGCACCGGTTTATTGCCATACCCATGCAAATGTTCTTCTATCTGCTCAATGACACCCGGCGTCTGAATCGTGTCAGCTAAGACAACAAACGCATCAAACATTTCGGGATTAACCAAATTAAAAATACAGGCTGCTCCTTTTTCCCGCTGCTCTGAGCTCTGATATTTCTCGTACATGGCAAACACAGCAACGTCGTATTTCTCGGCTGTTGCCTGTTCCAAAAATCCCTTTATGAAATCACTTTGATATTGTTCTTCCGGATGTCCTACATAAAATCCTATTTTCTTGCGCAAAGCCATTCACCTCCCCGCCAAAATCGCTTTGTCATCCTAAAATGGAATTCCCCCAAATTAATATCTATTATATCATACAAGCTGTATCTTGTGTGAAGATTTCTACGTCAAACGGTAGAGTTTTCTATGAAAATGCTATTTTCGCAGCCAACTTTGAATTGTTATTAATTTGTACTTTTTATGTTTGCAAATCAATGGTATACTGAACACATCCGGCTACATAGGGTTGCCGGCAAATTCGTGTATTCTAAGGAGGTTACAAATGGCACGTTTTACATTACCGCGTGATCTGTATCACGGCAAAGGTTCACTTGAGGCGCTGAAAACTTTTCAGGGCAAAAAAGCCATCATCTGTGTAGGTGGCGGTTCTATGAAGCGCTTCGGTTTTTTGGACAAAGCAGTTTCATACCTGAAAGAAGCCGGCATGGAGGTTCAGTTGTTTGAGGGCATCGAACCTGACCCATCTGTTGAGACAGTTATGAAGGGTGCTCAGGCAATGCTCGATTTTGAGCCGGACTGGATTATCGCGATGGGTGGCGGTTCTCCGATTGATGCTGCCAAAGCAATGTGGATTAAATACGAGTATCCTGATATCACATTCGAGGAGATGTGCAAGGTATTCGGCATTCCTTCCCTGCGTAAAAAAGCGCACTTCTGTGCAATTTCATCTACATCAGGTACCGCAACAGAGGTAACAGCTTTCTCTATTATTACAGACTACCAAAAGGGTATCAAATATCCAATCGCAGACTTTGAAATCACACCGGACGTTGCTATCGTAGATCCGGATTTGGCTGAAACAATGCCGAAAAAACTCGTTGCACACACAGGTATGGACGCTATCACACATGCGATTGAAGCATATGTATCTACCGCAAACTGCGATTTCACAGATCCGCTTGCACTTCATGCAATCAAAATGATTCAGAAAAGTCTTGTGGCATCTTACAACGAAGATATGAGCATGCGTGCTCCAATGCACAACGCGCAGTGTCTTGCCGGTATGGCTTTCTCCAATGCACTTCTCGGTATTGTGCATTCCATGGCACACAAAACGGGTGCTGTATTTGCCGATCACGGTGCGCACATCATTCACGGTGCAGCCAACGCAATGTACCTTCCAAAGGTTATCGCGTTTAATGCCAAAGATGCCACAGCCAAAAAACGCTACGGCGAAATTGCTGATTTCATGGGTCTTGGCGGCGCAAACGATGACGAGAAAGTCAAACTTCTCATCGATTACCTGCGCAAGATGAATGATGACCTTAACATTCCGCATTGTATCAAACAGTATGGCGCTGACAGCTATCCATGCGAGCAGGGATTCGTTCCGGAAGAAGTATTCCTTGAGAGACTTCCTGAGATTGCCAAAAATGCCATCGGCGACGCTTGTACAGGTTCTAACCCGCGTCAGCCAAGCCAGGAAGAGATGGAGAAGCTTCTGAAATGCTGCTACTACGATACAGAAGTTGATTTCTAGGATTGCTTCTTTACCCTGTAAATCGATACGGTATCAGTTAACATAATATCGGTTAACATAATTCTAACAAAACCCGGGACATTGCTCCCGGGTCTTTCTATGTGTCACCTGCCAAGTTCCAGCACAACGACATCGCAGCTGTCAAGTACGAGCTGTTTTTCCTTTACAAATGATTCTGATTCATTTTTATCCGCTATATTTTTGTTAGTCAACATAATATTATTTATTTCGTAGTTAAGCGGCAATGATGCAGATTGTGTTCCAAAATTTGCCGCAACAAGCACGCGCTTCTCATCGTCCACGCGGTAGTAGGCCATGATGCCATCTACTGTTTCATAAGCCGGGACAAATTCGCCGTACGTAAACACTTCTTTGTATTCCTCTGACTTACGAAGCGTTGTTAGCTTCCGATAATAATTCAAAACCGAGTTTTCATCTTCTTCCTGCTCCCGGACATTGATTTCCCGGTAATTTTCGTTCACCTTAAGCCATGGCGTTCCATCCGTAAACCCGGCATTTACATCGCTGCTCCACTGCATTGGTGTTCTCGCATTGTCACGACTCATTTTGCTGCAAATCGCAAGCGCCTCTTCATCCGAAAAACCTGCCTGCTTTGCCACATCATACTGATCCTTTGTATTGATATCATCAAATTCCGTCTGATCAGTCCACACAGCATTTTGCATACCAATCTCCTGCCCCTGATAGATGAACGGAATTCCGCGAAGAAGAATGTTAACCGTTGCTAACATTTTGGTTCCCTTAGCATTTTGCGCATAGTCCGGCAAATATCTGGATACGCCTCTTGGCTCATCATGATTTTCTATAATATTTGCCTCAAATCCGACTTTTTGTACAGTCAGCTGTGAACGAAACACAGAATCCCGATACTGCTCAAATTCGATATCCGGTGAATCGTACCAGCCGTGCTCTCCCATGCTCAGACAATGCGCACTGAAATCAAAAATCGTTGAAAAATGACCGTCCTTTCCAATAAACTGCGGAAGTTCTTCCGGTCTCATATTGAACACCTCTCCGACCGTAAATGCATCGTATTTTTCAAATGTGTTTCGCTTTAGGTCTTCCAAAAGCTCCCCTACGCCTTCCACACGCTCGACCATCCGATAACAACCTGCCAGGCCATCGGTATCGTCGGGTGTTAAATCAGGAAATGCCAAATCTTTTTTGATGTTAATAATCGCATCAATCCGGAAACCGGAAAGTCCTTTTTCGAGCCACCAGTTTATCATGTCATAGAGCTTTTGTCGCAAAACCGGATTTTCCCAATTTAAATCCGGCTGCTCTTTTGCAAACATGTGGAAATAATATTTGTTCGTGCCCGGAACAGGCTCCCAACAATTTCCTCCAAAATAGGAACGATAATTGCTCGGCTCCCGTCCATCTTTTCCCTCGCGGAAGTAAAAATAATCCGCATACTCTCCATCGGGATCTGCCAATGCTTTTTGAAACCACTCGTGCTTGTCTGAACAATGATTGATTACAAGGTCCATAATGATATGCATATCCCGCTTTTTTGCCTCAGCGAGCAGCATATCGAACTCTTCCATCGTTCCAAACTCGCTCGCAATCGCATAATAATCCGAAATATCATATCCCTGGTCAACAAACGGTGATTTGTAAATCGGAGAAAGCCAAATGATATCCACGCCTAACTTTTTTAGATAGTCAAGCTTTGAAATGATACCTCTTAAATCCCCGATTCCATCTCCGTTCGTATCCAAAAAACTCTTTGGATAAATCTGATATGCCACCTTATCATGCCACCATTTTCTTTCCATACAAAATACCTCTTTTCCTCAAAAATATTTGTCGGTACAATACATTTTTTAGCAATCTATCCGTACAATGCGACTACTGCGTCTATCTCGTTACGCCAGGCTCTGCATCCATTTTTTCCGCCGGAATAAAACCGCAGCAATCATCAATCTGACTACTTCCTCAAATGATAGCAGCAAATAAACATACACGATAGGCAGATGTAGCGCAAATGCTGCAAGAAGACCGAGCGGAACGCCCAAAAGCCATGTGCCGATTAGATCTATGAACATAACAAGCTTCGTATCTCCGCCGCTTCTGAGCACGCCGCCTGCAAGAATCATATTTAAAACCTTCACCGGCGAAACAAGTGCAAACACAACCAATATCTGTTTCGCCATCTGCTTGACATCCTCATCCACATTGAAAATCGAGACATACGCTCCCCTGAGCAAAATGAGACACAATGACAACAGCATGGCACCGGCCAAACCGTACCGGATGAGTCTTTTTGCTTTGTCATATGCACTGTCATACTCTTTTTTGCCCAATTCTTTTCCGATGATAATGCCTGCTGCCTGCGCCAAACCGCTGAGCGCTCCGATTAATAGTCCCTGAATCGAATATGTCAGTGTCATCGCCGCACATGCATCCGTTCCGAGATTGCCGTAAATGATTGCATATACATTTTCGCCAAGGCTCCAAAGAAATTCATTTGCCAGAATCGGAAGAAGCATCAGCAAATATTGCCCCTTGCTCATTTTTTGAAGTTTTATCGAAAAATGAATTGAAATTGCCTCCCGCTTACAAATCACAAAAAAAGCAATCAACATCATGAACACATTAACCATCTGCGCAATCACCGTTGCAACTGCCGCACCGCTTGCGCCCCATTTTGGGAATCCTGCCTTTCCAAAAATCAAGACATAATTGAGCAGCGTATTCACGATAGCGGCAACAACAGATGCAAGCAGCGGAAGAACGGCGCGCTGCCGGCAGCGCAGATACGTCGCAAGGACTGTGGCACCTGCCATCGGCAAAAATGTCCATGCGATGATTTTCAGGTATTCTGCCGCAACCGCGCACACCTGCGAATCTTTTGAATATATTTGCATGATTGGCCCGGGAATCAACATACAAACCGCCATAAACAACAGTCCAATCACTACTGACACGAACAAGTTAAGTGAAAAGCTGCGCATTGTTTCTTCCTCGTCCTTTGCACCAAGATACTGCGCAATCATGATTCCTGCCGCAACGCCAACCGCTGCCACGACGACCGAGTAAATGGATGCAAATTTTCCTGCCAGTCCTACCGCAGCAATGTTAACCTCGCCTAATGTTCCAATCATAATCTGATCGATGATACTAAACGATGACTGAAGCATGCACTGAAGTGCCACCGGGATTGCAATCACACTTACACTTTTTGCAAATCCGTCTTTTGTATGCTTTTTTTCTGCCATATCATACACCTCCCAAATATTACTGAAAACCTCTTTTGCACGCCCTTTTCAAAATGATGTTTTTTCCGGAAACCAAAACTTCCTGCCGAACATCATTTTCAATCCAAAACGGACTGCCAAAAAGTATTTGCATGCTTTTGATAATATATTGAGAAACGTTTCATAATGTATTATACTGTCATTGTACGAATGTTTTTTTATTATTTCTTGCATTTATCTATCATGTTATAACACAAAACTGCTCTTTTATGTTTTGCACGATTGTTTATTATTCTTTCATGTAATCATACTGCCTGCTTTCGTAGGCAGCCGGCATAGTTTGGAAGCTTTACAGTTTTATTTTAAAATAGGAGTACCCTTTATGAAGAATTACCATATGCTTACTATGGAGCAAAAAGAAAACATCAAACATGGCGAATCCTTTTTCCCTATACAGAAATATGAAGCACACCTTCCTGCTGTATGCCCGCACATCACACCCCATTGGCATGAGGAATCTGAGCTGACGCGCATCACCAAAGGAGCCTGCATTTATCAAATTGACCTCATAGACTATGAAGTCAAAAAAGACGATTTGATTTTTATCCCGCCAACGCTGCTTCATGCCGTATCGCTGGGCAGTCATAAGGAATTCCACTCTGAAACCTATGTGTTTCATATGAATTTTTTAGGTTCCAATGCCACAGATGTCTGTTCTACCAAATACTTAACACCTATGTTAAACCGCGAATTTCAAATGCCGTGCATTTTTACAAAGGAGCACGAAGCCTATCGCTCCTTACGAAAATGCTTTAATCAAATCGCTACGCTTTATGAGAATAAACCGTTTGGCTACGAACTCGCACTCAAATCCGAGCTGCTTCAGATTGCGTTTCTTATTTTACAATATAGTCAAAAGAATGCTTTGTCGGTGTCCAATGACGCTTCCGATAAGCTCAAAACGGTTCTTGACTATATTGAACTCCATTATAGCGAGGCACTATCCGTCTCTGAGCTTGCCGCACTTTGTTATTTTAGTGAATACCACTTTATGCGGTTTTTCAAAAAGCACATGAACATGACGTGTGTAGAATATATCAACAATCTGCGCCTGGAAAAATCGGTGGAACTATTCGAGCAAGGCAACACCTCCATCCTGGATGTCTCCCTGTCTGTCGGCTTCAAAAACCTTTCTTATTTTCACCGGGCATTTAAGAAAAAATACAATATGACACCACTTTCTTTCATCAAAAAATTGTAACAATTCAGCTACGGCCACATTGCTTCCTGCCGCTGCCGGACTGTTGTCGATGCGGTCCTTTGCAACGAAAAAAGTACCCATAAATGAAAAAAGCCTCTGCAAAGACGAAATGTGCGGCATACAAATCTTTGATCTGTACGATGCATATATTTCTCTTTGCGAGGCCATGGATTCATACATATCCATTTACTCACTTCTGTTCAAAATTTCACTCTTATCTTCATATGAAGTGTGTAACATTTTTTCAGCCAAATCACTTAATGGCTTTTCATAGAACTCTTCATATATTCTTGTAATATCAGGATTCTCATGACTTTTTCTAACAGTCATTGCTTCATCCTTCGCATAAAGGCTCTGAATCCTTGCTTTTCTAACTTCATCCTTGTCCTTCATAATGTTCTTTGGCTGTCCACCGCCTCCGATGCATCCTCCCGGACATGTCATGACTTCAACAAAATGATACTGTTTATTTCCGTTCTTTATTTCTTCAATAACCTTGCCGGCATTTGCCGTTCCATAGATGACAGCTATATTTACATCCAGCTCTCCAATTTTTACAGTTGCCTCTTTTACACCTTCATACCCTCTGACAGGTGTAAAATTCAAAAGCTGCTGTGGAGATTTTTCTTTTGTGATATATTCATATGCGGTTCTCAGTGCCGCTTCCATAACACCACCGGTATTACCGAAAATAACACCAGCTCCGGAAGCTTCACCCATGAAATCATCATAATCACACGCTTCAAGACCGGCAAAATCAATCTCTTCTTCCTTCGCCCATTTTGCCAATTCTCTTGTTGTGATAACATAATCCATGTCACGAACGTCTCCGATTCCCCAATACTTCGCTGCAGCGTTCATTTCATTTCTTCGAATTTCAAACTTCTTTGCCGTACATGGCGTAAGTGCCACATTAACAATGTTCTCCGGGTTTATTCCCTTCTTCTTGGCAAAAAAGGTCTTAATCGTTGGTCCCTGCATTCCGATTGGACTCTTCGCTGTTGACAGATTAGGAATCATCTCAGGATAGTATGTCTCTACATACTTTATCCAGGCCGGACAACAGCTCGTAAACTGTGGCAAAGGAGCGGTATTCTTGGTAACACGCTCAATTAACTCGCTTGCCTCCTCAACAATTGTTAAATCTGCCGCAAAGTTTGTATCAAGGACGAAATCAACTCCAAGCTTTCTGAGTAAAGCTACCATCTTTCCTTGTACAAAGCTGCCGTCCTGCATACCAAATTCTTCACCAAGTGCTACTCTTACTGAAGGTGATGTACTGACTATTACGACCTTCTCCGGGTCTTTGATTGCCTCTTTTACATCATGATATTCATACCTTTCCGTTATGCTGTCTACCGGGCACACATTGGCACACTGCCCACAATTGATGCATACAGCCTCACCACAGGTCTGCTCTAACGTGTATGTTCCGTGCACACCAATCAGGCTGGTACATATTTCTTTACACATGCCGCATTTTATGCACTTTTCTTCCATACGAATAATGCTGGGATTATCTTCCTCGATTGGGACACGCACGTTTAATGGTAAATGACTCAAATGACTCTCCTCCTTTGTATTTGAATATCTAAAATTATACCAAAGATAGGATTATAGTTCTATATGCAATTTTAAAAAAGCATCAACCAATCCAATCAGAGTTATCATATATAACGTTCTCGGCTATTTCTTGAAAGAAAACAAACTCTAGTATCTGTAGATGTTTAAAAACTGTTGTTCGTCAAACTTTGCATAACAGGAATCAAGAACCTGTTCATTTTTCAAATCATAAATCACAATGTTTAAACCGATTGCATTCATCCCGACAAGCTGACCATCCGCATATATGTCACAAACTTCCATATCTCCGGTATTCTGACAATCAACCTTAAAGTGATGACCACCAATGGTATAGTCCTCTATTATGCCATCACTTTGTTGTTTCTTTTCCACAATCTGCTTATTGCAACAAATGAAAATATTGGGAATGCGTGCTCCGGGACCGGTATAATTCAAGTCATCTCCAAGTTTAACAAGCTTATCGGTATGTTCCTGCTGCATACACTCCAGAATATTGGATTTCGCTGTTATAAACACAACAAAATCCTCATTCTGTGCAAAGTAATCATTCACATAATCCATATAAGCAAGATAGTCTCCTGTTTCCTTTAGTTTTATTTTCGCAATTGCTAACTCATATTCCATACCGGCAGTCTGCCAATCCAAATAAGCCTCATCATCTCTGTGATCCGGTAAATCATATTTTTCGTCAATCCATTTGCCAAAGGCCCTGGTCACCTTTTCTGCTCCGTAATGATTTAGGTGATTTCCTTTATCACAGGTTTCCTTGCTCCAATCAATATAAATGGCATTATCGCCCATATTATAATCAATAAACGGTACTCCCAGCTCCTCTGCCAATTTCTGCATACCATAACTTTTTCCGACATCCCAATACGATTCATAAACGGTCGGCGTTTTCACCATCACAAACGCAGTTCCATATTCATCACAAAGTGCTTTCATTTTTCGAATATAATCTTCACTCTTTTGTGTACAGTTCTCGACTTCCATTTCCCGATTGTACATTTCCGCGTCGTATTCTGTTGCAGGGTCAATATCGAAACTAAGCTGATATCCCTTATACGGAAGCAGATTCTTTTGAGACATATATGTAAAATCTTTTTTTTCAAGGCTCTTCCAACGCTCGTGATACCGTACCATAGGAATATACATACTTAAATAATCCAAGTCCTCAGATCCATCGATATCTGCCGCAATTCCTTTGACTTTTGTCATACTTGGTCTCATCGTGTCATATATCTCTCTGCTAAATGCCTCATATTGTGGTTCTCCCTGAAAAGCTGACATTACCTCATATACGACCACTTTCGGTTTTTGGTATTTGAATGATTCTTCAAGTAGCGTATAGGATTCCCAGCTTCTCTGACAAGAAGACGCACGTATGCATCCGGTAAATCCCAGCTCCTGATACATTAAAATGGGCGAAAAAGAACAAAATGCATGACTGGAGCCTACAAATAATACATCAATGCTATTCTCTCTCTGTTGATAAAATCCCTTTGTATCCCGCTCTGTTTTATTTAGTACCAATATCGTTGCCAAAGAAAACAACGCGCAAAATAAGAAAATAAATAGTACACTTTTCCAAAAATTTTTCATCTGCATTACCCAATTCTAAAAATTCATATAAATAAAATCTGCTGCATTAAAACCATATCCGTATTTCCCAAATAGAATAACAGCCATGAGAATTGCAAGGTAAATTGTCCATCTGACCACAATTGAATACCCGGCTATCGTGTCACGTATGGCAATTTTCTTTTCATGCCAATAATCAACCACAAACATAATCACAATAAATATAATCATCAGCCAGGTCTCTTTTCGATCAATTCCCAGTAAATACAAATCATCATTCCACAAAGACCACAAGTTCCATTTTGTAGCCGCAATTTGTAACAATCCGCAAGCCTGCGAAATACTTTCCGCGCGGAAAAACACCCACGCAACATCAACCAAAATAAATGTTATTATGACTTGAAACGCATGAAGAAGCCTGCTATCCTCCCGAACATGACAAAGTCTTTGCAATCGCTTTTTATAAGGACGCACGATGGAACCAAGCACCTGATAAAAACCATGCAATCCGCCCCATACGATAAAGTGGTTTCCAACTCCATGCCACATTCCGCTAATCAGGAATGTAATCATCAAATTCACATATTTCTTAACAGTTCCTTTTCTGTTTCCTCCCAATGGAATATAGACATAATCCTTAAGCCATGAACTCAGACTAATATGCCACCGACGCCAGAAATCCTGCACACTGGTCGCAAAATAAGGTTGTCTGAAATTGTCAGCTAATTGAACGCCAAAAATCCGGGATACACCAATGCTGATATTCACACATCCGCCAAAATCTGCATACAACTCAATTCCGTACAAAATTGCAGCATAAATTACCTGAACACTACCATAGCGACTGCCGTTGGCAAACACTTCATTTACAACAATGGCCGCCCTGTCCGCAATAATCATCTTTTGCGCCAGACCCCAAATGACAAGTTGTAACCCTTTGCAGAAACGGTCATACGAAAACCCGATTCCTTCGAATAGTGTTTGGGATAACTGTCCAAATCTTGCAATCGGTCCCTGTAAAATGTGCGGAAACCATGTCACATATAACATGTATTTTAATATATTGCGTTCTGCATCGATTTCTTTTCGATAAATATCAATCAAATATGAAATTACCTGCAAGGAATAAAAGGATATTCCGATTGGAATCGAAACCGACAATACTCTTGATGGTAAAAAAGAAAAATATGTTTTATATTTAAAGACAAACAGAACACCAAGAACGCCCAAAACACCTATTGCCAGCAATGTTTTTTGAATTCCCAGCGATTTTTCGCGAACAATCAACCGCCCCAATACATAAGTAAATACGGCTGTACCGCAAATAAAAACAACAGAGCTTTTCCCCCCTGCAAACCAAATGAACACCTGGCTGAAAAACAATAAAACAACATATCTTGCTTTCTTTGGTACACTAAAATAAAGAATCATTAAGAATACCAATAAAACAAAAAAGGAAAAAGAATTATACGTCATCCCTTCTACCCACCTTATCTTATTTGTAAAAATTATCGTTTCATATTGATAAACATAACTGCTTAGTTTGAAAGCTTTACAACCAATACTCCATTTACCATTTGAATGGATCCTTTTTCCGGATAAACAGGGAAATCTTCTACACCACAATCAAGAATATCAGCTGTATTTACCACATTCACATCGTAACTCATAAAGTAATTGAAAAAGTACTTTTCTAATCCGTGATAAGTAATTGGTGAATCGCTAACACCCAATATACTAATTTCTTCGAATCCCGGCATTGTAATATAACTTTGCTGGTCTTGAACATACCCCCAGAAAAACACAGGTGTTACACCGGGCTCATATTCCTCGATCTGTTCCATATCATACACGATACGTGTCATTAAAGATAATGTTGCCGATTGTTGTAACTCTTCCTTGAGATACAACTGGTTTGAAAAAACAACATTGCACCATACAGTCCAAAATTTCTGGACAAAGACAAATAAGATATATGCTCATCTTCACTTACAAGTTCTCTCAAATTTATTAATGTATCATCTGTAGAACCGTCATCTACAAATAGTATTTCAAAATCATATTCTTTCAAAATTACAGGATATATTTTCTTCATTTCATTGTAAAAAGATGGAAGTGCGTCTTCTTCACAATAGCACGGTACTACAATGGACAATTTCTTTTCTTCATGTATGCTTCTCTTTCATTTTTGTAAGTTTCATTGGATATTATTGCTTCGAAATAGAAGCCCCCCAAAATAATATCATATTAATACTTATATAACCATAAGAAATCAAAAAATGAACACCTGACCCCGTCCCCTGGTTTCATTTTTGTTGACACATACCCCAATGGGGTATATAATGCAAATACCCTATGGGGGTATTTGCAAAGGAGGAAACATCATGCCTGATAAAGAACTATGCGGATGTTGTGAAAAAAAGACAGCCCGCACAGAGGAAGAACGCAAAAAACTGATACACCGTCTGAACCGGATTGAAGGGCAGATTCGCGGGATTCGGGGGATGATAGAAAAAGATGCTTATTGTGCGGATATTTTGATGCAATCTGCCGCTGTAAACGCTGCAGTCAACGCATTTAACAAAGAATTGCTGGCACATCATATCAAAGGCTGCGTTGCCAGAGATATCCGTGAGGGTAAGGATGAAGTAATCGATGAGTTAGTTACAACTCTGCAAAAACTTATGAAATAGAAGGACGTGAATCAATGATGGAACAATATACAGTAACCGGTATGAGCTGCGCTGCCTGCACAGCGCGGGTAGAAAAAGCGGTATCGGGCGTGAAAGGCGTTACTTCCTGTTCGGTGAGCCTGCTGACCAATTCCATGGGCGTGGAGGGAACAGCATCTGCCGATGAAATCATAGCGGCGGTTCGTGATGCTGGATATGACGCAACGCAAAAAAAAGGAAAAACAGATCAAACCACGCGATTATCCTCGGACGAGGATGCACTGAAGGACAAGGAAACTCCCGTGTTAAAAAAACGATTAATCGCCTCTCTCGGCTTTTGGATCATACTTATGTATGTTTCTATGGGACATATGATGTGGGGATGGCCGCTACCGTCGTTTTTTGATGATAATCACGTGGCAATGGGGCTTTTACAGCTATTGTTAACAATTGCTGTCATGGGCATAAATCAAAAGTTTTTTATAAACGGCTTTAAGAGCTTGTGGCACCGTGCTCCCAATATGGATGCATTGGTCGCATTAGGCTCCGCGGCGGCTTTTGTCTACAGTACCGTAGCACTGTTTGCCATGACGGATGCTCAGGTCAAAGGCAACGCAGATGCAGTGATGTCATACATGCACGAGTTTTACTTTGAATCTGCCGCCACGATTCTGACGCTGATCACTCTTGGAAAAATGCTTGAGGCACGTTCAAAAGGAAAAACAACCGACGCCCTGAAGGGACTGATGAAGCTGGCTCCTAAGTCAGCTACGCTCCTTCGGGATGGTACGGAAATAACTGTGTCCATCGAACAGGTGGCAAAGGGTGCTATGTTTGTCGTTCGTCCCGGCGAAAATATTCCGGTAGACGGAATTATCTTGGAAGGAAACAGCTCCGTAGATGAATCTACTCTGACAGGCGAAAGCATTCCGGTTGACAAAGTGGCAGGAAGCGCTGTTTTTGCGGGAACGCTGAATCAATCAGGCTTTATTCGGTGTGAAGCTACAAGAGTCGGTGAGGACACTACCCTTTCCCAGATTATTCAGATGGTAAGTGATGTTGCTGCAACCAAAGCACCGATCGCAAAAGTTGCAGACAAGGTTTCCGGTGTATTTGTTCCTGCTGTTATCATCATTGCGGTGCTCACCGTCATCGCATGGCTTGTCACCGGTCACACAATGGGATTTGCTTTGGCAAGGGGAATTGCTGTGCTGGTAATTAGTTGTCCTTGTGCACTTGGGCTTGCTACACCTGTTGCCATTATGGTTGGTAACGGAATGGGTGCCAAAAACGGGATTCTCTTTAAGACGGCTGTATCTTTGGAGGAAACAGGAAAAACACAGATTGTGGCACTGGATAAAACAGGAACGATTACACAGGGAGAACCTAAGGTTACGGATTTGATTCCGGTAAATGGAAGGAGTGAGACAGCGCTTTTAGAAGTCGCTTATGCACTGGAGAAAAAAAGCGAGCATCCACTGGCAAAAGCAATCACGAAACGGGCTGAAAAGGACGGGCTGTCGGCAGCTGAGGTTGAGAATTTCCATGCATTACCCGGAAACGGGATTACGGCAATGCTTCATGGCACAGCTTTGTATGGCGGCAGTTATCAATTTATCAGTCAACATATTCAAGTGACTGATGAGATAAAAGTAATATCAGAGCATCTTTCGGAAGAAGGAAAAACGCCGTTGTTTTTTGCCTGCGATGGCAAGCTTACCGGTATCATTGCTGTTGCAGATACGATTAAGGAGGACAGTCCTCAAGCAATAAAAGAAATGCAGAACATGGGCATTCATGTGGTAATGCTGACCGGTGATAACGAACGTACGGCGAAAGCGATCGGGGCGAAGGCAGGTGTGGATGAAGTCATTGCCGGTGTACTTCCAGATGGCAAGGAAAGTGTCATCCGTAATATGCAGCAAAAAGGAAAGGTCATAATGGTCGGCGATGGCATCAATGACGCCCCTGCACTGACAAGTGCCGATATCGGTATTGCCATTGGGGCAGGTGCAGATGTTGCAATTGATGCAGCAGATGTGGTGTTGATGAAAAGCTGCCTGTCTGATGTACCTGCAGCGATACGTCTAAGCCGTGCAACGCTGCGTAATATTCATGAGAATCTTTTCTGGGCATTTATCTACAACCTAATCGGTATTCCACTGGCAGCAGGTGTGTTTATCGGTGTTCTGGGCTGGCAGCTTAATCCAATGTTCGCTGCCATGGCCATGAGCTTGTCCAGCTTTAGTGTAGTAACCAACGCACTGCGTTTGAATTTCTTCCGGATGTATGATTCAAGGCGGGATCATAAAATCAATAATAAAAGAAAAATCAAAACAAAAAAGGAGACAAAAACGATGACAAAGACACTGAAAATCGAAGGTATGATGTGTGGGCATTGTGAGATGCACACAAAAAAAGCGCTCGAAGCACTTGACGGTGTGACAGAGGCTTCGGTCAGTCACAAGACCGGAACCGCTGTTGTAACGCTTGAAAAAAATGTTTCAGATGATGTTCTTAAGCAGGCTGTTGCCGATCAGGGATATCAGGTAACAGATATTCAATCATAATTTGTTGACATTTCCAATTATGAAATTGCATGATTGCGTATAGAGGGGGGCGATGATTTCGCCCCCTTAGACTGGTTCTTACTTAATGCCCTAATTCGAGTTCCTCCTAGTTTTCCTGTTATATCTAATCCTAATTTATTTAATAAATCCCCAATTAAGGCACTTAACCATTTCATGCCAAGTATCTGGTCTTGTATAAATGTCCACATACATACGCCTCCATCTATATAGACAAGTATCTATATATTTGTTTTATTTTTTCCGGCATTCTGTGGTATTACCACAGCAAGTAATCGCTGCTATATAATCCTTGTATCAATTTATAAATCAAACTCGTCTTCTATCTTTTCCTGTTCGTCTATAATATTCATCCTTATCTGCATACATCAACTTATCAGCCATTGCCTTAATTTCTTCAAAATTAAGTTCTATATGTTCTGAACAAACAACTACTCCCTTAGACACACTAAGTTCAGAAATAAGATTTCCCTGGAAGTTTTCAGTTAAATAATCAAATGTCTTAACTGCATCCTGTGCTTCTTCTCTCGTTCCTCTCAGTAATGCAACAAACTCATCGCCACCTACACGATACGTCCTTCCAAGACCTGAGAATGCATTATCCATACACTTCGAAGCGCCAATAATTAACTCATCCCCTGCTTCATGACCAATATTATCATTAGATGCTTTTAAACCGTTCAAATCCATCATAATAAGAACGTATTCTATTAAGTTATTATTTTTCTTGATTATTTCACAGTCAACTTCAAACCCTCGTCTATTATATAAGCCTGTAAGCTCGTCCTTTATAGATGCTTCATATCTTCTGTTGTATGCATCCTTTGCCTTCTTCTCTCTCATACTAATAATAACAAATGAAGTTGCCATTATTAATACGCCTGCAATAAAGATTAAAACAATTGGAAGTATAATTTTATTTACATCCAATTTAACAGGATTATTATCTCTTATTACTATATACCAATCAAATTCTTCGAGATACTTGGTCATATAACAGCCATTCTCCGATAACTGATAATAAAAATCATCATCTGATATATTGCCAAAATATGAATTATCCAAGTAGCCTGTTTCTATAGAACTTACATCCGTATCAACCTGTATAAGTCCATCATGATTAACTAAATATACTTTGATATTGTATTCTTCCTCGAACCTGGCAAGCATGTCTACAAGGTCATTCATATCAACTCCGACACCACATGCTCCCAAAATGTCTCCATTCGTGTCAATAATACCGTAATTAATAAACACCGAAAGACTCCCGTTATGATCTTCATCAGTATCAACATTAACTGTATATCTTTTCCCTGAATCCAAGTAATCCTTATACCATATATCATGGCTGTCATTTTCAACATCAAGATACCTACTTATTCCATTATATGTATAATATGCTCTTGTTTTATCCGAAACAACAAATACCATTTTATAATCAAATTCATCACCAATGGATACCAGACGATTAGTTATATCGTCTTTGACACTCTCCGCCTCTTCTCTGGTTTTCCCCTCTATGTAGGTTCTTATATCAATATCACTGCTAATCGTTTGAGAAACAGTAATTGGCTTAATAAATTCATTCTCAATCTTTGCTGAAACCATCTGCGCAATTGTTCTGCTCTGTATTTCAGAGTTTTCCTTAGTTACCTGCTGAATCACATTCACACATGCTATGATGGAAACACTCATGCTAAGTAGCATTATGATAAACATAATAACAGCATCAAATCTGCTGTCATTAATCATATTCGTATGTTCATCCCCATTATGAGACCAATCATACATATATGCAGCAAACATTACGAATGAACCTATTCCCAGTCCTAAATTGGTTATAGAAAATCCATAAATAAAGGACTGTACAACTGTTGCAATTATTGGAATAAACGAAAACAGCATCATTGAAATGAAGCTTCGTTTTTCCAAATACTTTCTATACTTAATCGCCATACCTGCTCCTATAAATATGACGACAAGTGATATTAGTGTATATACATACCAGAAATTATTCCTGTGATAATAATTTGCCTCATCGAAATAATACATCCATGGATAAAACAAATTAACCACAACAATGAAAATATTAATGCACGAAAAGATATTGGCAATTTTAACACTATTGCCACTTACTTCAGCACCTTTTTCAACAAAAACAGAACTAACATACCTAACATAGGTATTTGCCATTGCTATGTTCATAGCAAATACCATAAGATTAGCAATTCTAGTTACTAAAATATTAAAAGGACCAAGGTTACCTCTAAAAATATATGCCAAAGTCTCTCCAAAAAACAGAACTGTAGCAATAAGAAATAATCGAACGAACATCCTCATACTCTTCTGTTTTGGATTATTTGCTTTAATTGAAACAAACATTATTAGACAGAACAAACAAAAGAACATATCCATTGTTGCCTGTGCAATTTCAAGACTTGTAATATTCATCTATTTTTCTCCTCGTCAGTTGATACTCTTTTTTACCTTATATTTGGATTGATGGATAATGCTTGTTTTTTATTCTTATACAAAATTACTGTTTTTCTTCGAAAGGTAAATTTATCAATTCTGCAACTTCGAGTTTTCTTTTATTTTGCTTTTTTATTGTATCACACCAAATCTAGTTATTCTACCAACATTTATCAAAAATCACCAAACCTCCAAACTATCAATAGCATCCACCCAAGCCTGCATTTCGCCATCCAAAGCAAGTCGAGCATACTCAAGTGGCTCATCTATTGCCAAAGCATTAAGCGAATTTTATGAGCAAGGAGTGGTTCTTAATCCATCCTCTACCTTATTACAATCAATCCTTTCATAGAAATGTATTATAAGCATCTCATCCAGTTCCAACTGCCATTTTCATAATTTATTATAAGTTGTTAATATAACAGTTATTAAATCCCTAAAAATACCTCAAGTGAGAATTCAAATCTTCTGTTGCTTTCAAGCTCTTTGTAAGACTGGAATCTATCAACATCATCTTCTTAAACACTATCAGTTGTTAATCCATCACAAAAGTTTCTCATATATTTCTAAATCACTATCCCTAAAGACATTAAAAACAACCTTGCGTATTCTATTGTCTTGCTGAATAAACTCTTTTACTGTCGATGTTGCTATTTCCGCAGCTCTCTGCTGGGGGAATCTGAACACTCCTGTAGACAGACAACAGAACGCAATAGATTCTACACCGTTTTCTGCAGCAAGTTTCATGCATTCTCTATAACAACTTGCCAATAGTTCTTCGTCTTCCTTCGTAACCTCCCATTGTATGATTGGTCCTACTGTATGAAGAATATATTTTGCAGGCAAATTATAACCCGAGGTAATTTTAGCCTGTCCTGTAGGTTCTTCATGTCCTTGTCGCCTCATAATCTCATTCATTTCAAGTCGAAGTTGAATACCTGCATATGTGTGAATAAAATTATCAATGCAGGCGTGAAGCGGACTGAAGCAACCAAGCATCTGACTGTTACATGCATTTACAATAGCATCACATTTCAGTGTTGTAATGTCTCCCTGCCAGATAAATAATCTTTCATCAGAATTTACAGGGCTTAAATTTACTGTATCCGTGATACCCCTTTCACTATTTCTCTCCTTCAGATACTCATCCTGAATTTGAAGAAATTCGGTACTAATAGGTTTTGGCATCCTCACATTCATAAGAGAACGTAGCAAATCCCGTTGTCCCTGCACATCAGATGGTATCTTCGACTGTCTGAATCGAATCTCTTCCTTCAGCAAGTATTCAATCAGATACCTTCTTCTCTCTTCCTGCGTCATTCTATCAGCTCCTTTATATCTGAAATTGCTTTTGCCATTTCTCCACCAATTCCAATCGCTCTGTTGCCAAAGCTTTCCGGCACAACTGCTTCATCCATATTAAGTCGGATTAAACAGTAGTTTGTATGTTCCCGAACCAGCCTTTCAAACGGAAATCGGATGATAATTGGCGTATTAAATCCCACACCTAATTCCAGTAACACTACTTTCTTTTTCTCAATGGAAGCGAGAAACTCTGCGTATCTGTCTGCCGCCTTATGCCATTCCTCATCCTCTACAAAATAATTATCACATCGTAGATGCATTGCCATCTTTCCACCACATACAGGGCACTTCGGAACCAGTTCTTTTGGAATTAGACAGTCTTTTCTGGAAGCATCCATCTTTCTAAATAACTCCTCTGCATCATAGGTTTTTGGATGACATCCCCGTTCACACTGAATCTTACCATAATCTCCCTGTGTAGCAAATATTCTGTCATCTGAAAATCCTGACTTCCAGAACTGATGATCTACATTTGTTGTTATGACAAAATACTCTTTATCCTTCACAATGTCAAGAAGTTCAAGATACATGGGAAGCGCAGGCGGAATAAAACGATTCATCAATGCATGTTTTGACCAATATCCCCACTTGGCTTCCTCTGTAGGAAACGGATAAAACCCAGCAGAATACATGTCCGTCATATACTGCTTTCCATACTTATCTATGAACTCTGCAAAATTATCTGTAAAACGCTTACCACCATAACAAATTCCCGCAGCAGTTGAAGCACCGGCTCCGGCACCTATGATTACTGCATCTGCATTTTTTATCATATCTTTTGCTCTTTGAATCTGTACTTCGTATGATTCATCCTGAAAAACATAATCCTCAGCAGGAATCCCACATAAGAATCTCTGCCAGTCCACGTGTCCTTTCCGAATTTTCATAATGCAATCAGCCCCTTTTCTCTATTGTCTGCATCGGGCAGATCTGCGCACATCTTCCGCAATGCAGGCAATGATTCTGTTCAATCACCACAGGTTTCTGTGCAATATCAATGCATTTCTGCCCGAGTGCCAAAAATCCCATTTCTATACACTTACTTCAAATCCATTCTTGAATATGAATCTTATATCATCCTTTGCTTTCACAATCACTTCCTGCACAAGTGGGCTCCAAATTCCGGCATCGAACTCGTAGGTTAAGCCGTCCTGCTTTTCCAAAGTGCGAAAATGAACCCCTAACCCCGTCCCCTAGGTCCACTCAGCAGGCAGATAGTCTCGACGCTCTTTTCATTGAGCAACCGAATTTCCTTACCCTCATTACCTTCATAATATATCGGAAATCTTAAATCGATACGCTTTAAAATGCGTCCGCTTTCCGTTCTCTCCGGAAGCACTTCAATGGATTCAATGAAATCCCTCATGAACTCCTTCTTTTCGAGATCCGTTATTTCATAATACAATTCTTCAAAGTTCTTCAAGATAGAATACAGATACTGTGTAGTCACCTGCTCGCCATAGGCTCCATTTATCTTTTCATCAATATCAGCTATGGCATCTTCCAACTCTGAAATCTTATCATACAGATTATCCAATCTGTCCTGCATATCTTGATACTTACGGTCATAATGCTTATCTTCCACATCCAGCTTATCAAGCATTGCCGTCAATTTATTCTTAGCACCAACCACCTGCCTAAGCTGTGCTCTGTACTGTTCCCTCTCATGCTCAAGAGAACTTACATCAACAGTCTGTCCCATCTTCGCTTCAACAGCTTCTCTGTATCCCGGACTGTTTACCATTTTCATTATAACAGTTTCGACTTCAAGATTGATAGTATTTTGATTTAGTGATGGTTTGAAATTGCAAAAATGTTCATCATCAATCTTTTTTCGATGAAGACAGCGATAATAGAAATCATCCTTATATTCACCGGTCTTCTTATTCTTTCTTCTTCTGACTGTTCCTGCCATCCCGGTTCCGCATATCGGACATTTTAGAATACCCGACAAAATGTGTTCATGCTCCAGACTATGCGTTTTATTCCATTTCACTCCGGTCTCTTTTCTCTTCTTCTGAGCAGCCTCCCAGGTCTCCATATCAATGATGGCTTCATGATTTCCATCAGCTATTAGGTAATCATCCTGCTTTACACGTCTGTACTGATCCCTGGTACCTTTGACTTTTTCAGTAGTATTTTTACCATAAGCAATCTTTCCAATATATACCGGATTGTCAAGAATATTTCTAATGAATCCGCGAGCAAAATGGCTCACCTCATGTTCTCTGACTCTCTTTTTACTATAACCGTGCTGATTCAAATAATTGCAAATAGAATCTGCTCCCATATCGGTATGCACAAACTTATCATAAATTATTCTTACAATCTCTGCTTCTTCCGGAACTACAACCAAAGTACTGTTCTTGGTATCAAGTTCATATCCAAATGGAGCCTGTCCACCATTCCATTTTCCTTCTCTTGCCTTCTGCTTACGGCCTTCCATCGTCTGAACCAGAATATTCTCTCTTTCTATTTCGGCAACGGCAGATAAAACAGTGATAGTGAGCTTACCGGAATCTTTCGATGAATCAATGCCATCTTCAACGCAAATGAGGTTTACTCCAAAATCCTGGATATACTGCAGAGAGTTCAAAACATCTGCTGCATTACGTCCAAATCTCGATAACTTGAATACCAGAATATAATCAACACCATCTCTGTCGTCGGCTACATCCTGCAACATCTGTGTGAACTCCGGTCTGCCTGCAATATTCTTTCCGGATTTACCTGCATCACAATACTCCCTTACAACTTCCAATCCTTGAAAGTCCGCAAACTTTGTCAAACGCTCTTTCTGAGCCTCAAGGCTATATCCTTCTACCTGCATGGCAGTAGAAACCCTGATGTATATATAACATTTCTGTTTTTTCTTACTCATTCCGCTGCCTCCTCATAATATACTACTTCCTTATCAAGCATCCTAAAAGCTTTAAGTGCATCAATAATAGCAATTTCCTTTTCTTTTGGACACTTTGGCACACGCTTTGATGGATCTGACGGCTTATTAAAAGCTTCACCCACATCGATACCATACTTGCGTTTAATTTGTGCTATATAAAGCGATGATACCTTTAATCCATGATTCTCTAAAACATAAGTTTTGATCTGAGCATAAGTTGCCTTGGCTTCGGCAACAGTTGGTCCTATTTCAGCACAATCAATTGTAAAAAATATTACATCATCTGCTTTAGCTTCCTTTGAGTTGATGACATTAAATGCATGTTCGTCATTATAATAAACTGCAAACTTAAATGTTATACTTTTCAGAATTCTGCCATCCGGCATCTCTTCCGGATACAATTCAATGCGATCAATGAAATGCTGATACATTTCTCTTCGCTCATAGCAGTCCATTTCCTCATACAGCATAGGAAAATTTCTCATTATTGTTTTAATGTTCTCAACTGACTTCTCGCCCTTCTTCAAAGCTTCCATTCTCTTCTTACATTTTGAAATCTTGCTTTCAATCTCTTCAATAGCATCATAAGTATCATCTATTTGTGCCTGAATTCTTTCATATTCAAAATCATAATTATCTGAAAGAATGTCAAGTGCATCCAATCTCTCTCCCAATTTATACTTGAGATGTTCCTGATTATGAAGCTGTTTTCGCAGACTTTTTAATTCATTCTCCAAACATTCTGCAGATGCTTGACTGCCAAGTATTGATTCGATTGCCTTTTCAAAACGTGGCATTGTACTAATCCGGCTCACCACTTCAAGAACTGCACTATCCACTTTATCCTGATTATAGGTATGATTAAAATTACAAGTCCTTCCTGCTGATTTGCGATAGTTTCTACAGGAATAATAATGAATGGTTTTGTAGTATCCACCCTTATTTCGGTTGATGTGCTTATTCTTCATATGAACAAGTCCACCACCGCAGGCAGGACATTTCACCAAGCCAGATAACAAACTCACTCTATCGAGATCCTCAACCTTTTCTCCCCAGGAAGAAAGCTCTTCTCTCTTCGTCTGTACCTGTTCCCACTGTTCCTCAGATATAATTGGTGTATGAGCTCCGGTTACACATATTTCATCCTTGGGCTTAACTTGTGTGCCTTTCAAATTAGTGCGCCTGTTATACATCAATCGACCACAATATACAGGATTTGAAATAATTGTTTTCACTGAATCCGAGGTAAAAGGTCTTTCCTTACCTTTAACAACTCGGCTGTATCCATTGTCATTTAACCATCTAACAACCGTATTAGCCTTCATATCATCCTGCAAATACAGGTCGAAAATCAGCTTTACGATAGCCGCCTCATACTCTTCAAGGACAAGCTGTTTATTCTTACACCGATAACCATATGGCGCCGGACCACCCGGCCAGCCACCATTCATCAGTTTTTGCATTCTTCCTGCCGCAAACTGAATATTGATGTTATCTCGTTCAATTTCAGCAACTGCAGAAAGAATGGATAATGTTAGTCTTCCACCCTGAGTAGAGCTATCAATACCATCCTCTACGCAAACAAGATCCACATCATAATCCGACAGTAACTGCATCGACTTAAGAATATCTGCGGCATTTCGTCCAAATCTTGAAAGCTTAAATACAAGCACATATGAAATGCCATCCTTCTCTGATGAGATATCATCTAACATTTCCATAAATGCAGGACGACCTTTAATACTTTTACCGGATTTACCTGCATCGCAGTACTCTCCAGCTACTATAAGGTCTTTATATTTTGCATACTGTAATAACTTTTCCTGTTGTGCCTCCAGGCTATACCCTTCTGTCTGAGCAGCCGTTGACACTCTCGTGTAAATATAACATTTCTTCTTTTTCACTCTATCACCTTTTTCGGTTGCTCATTGTTTGTTCGTTTATCTATCAGAATTACATCATAGCATAATACAGAGATTTTTTCAACATAAAAATGTGCCGATTACCACAATTCGTAAGCGCTTAATAACATAGTGCCTACCAAATTAAAAGAGGATGGCTTATAATACCATCCCCAACGTTAACTGTTACTATTTACATTGCTCTTGTACATCTGGATTCCACGGCATCAAAGTATCCAGTTCTTCTGGATATCGTTGCCACTCGCTCCCTGGCATGTACTGAAGCAAATGTTGAAGATATGCATATACATTAAGACCGTTTGCTTTTGCGGTCTCAACTAAACTATAAATCGCAGCAGATGCTTTTGCTCCTTTTGGAGTATCGGAAAAAAGCCAGTTCTTCCGTCCTACAGTAAATGGACGAATGGCATTTTCCGCTGCATTGTTTGAAAGTGAACATCTTCCATCAAGAAGATAGTTCTCCATATATGGTCTTTGATTCTGAGCATAGGTAACTGCTTTTCCAAGAGCGGAACCTTTCAAAGTATTAAGAGAATCAAGCCAACACCAAAAAGCCTCAAGAACTGGTTTCTCCAACTCAAGACGCTTACAAAATCTTTCTTCAGGTGATAGGTCTTTTAATGTATCTTCAATGGCGAAGAGTTTATCACAGTACTGGCGACCTATTTCAGCACTGGTTGGTGGACCATCCGTTTTCTTTGTAGGGATAGCTTCCACAAACTTTCGCCTCAGATGTGCCCAGCATCCGACTCTGGTGATATCTTTTAGTTTATTATATCCAGAGTATCCATCGGAATGGACATATCCCTTAAAGTCCTTAAGAAAGGTAACTGCGTGGTCACCATTTCTAGAAGGCTGGTAATCGTAGAGAACGATTGGTTCCTTTTCATCGTTACCGCTACGGTATAGCCACATATAAGATTTCGTCTGTGGCTTTTTACCTTCTTCCTTTAAGACCTGAACAGGAGTCTCATCACAATGGATGATATCACGCTCTAAAAGCTTTTTGCGCAGATGTTCAACAACTGGCATCAGATGATCTTCGCTACTACGGATGATCCAGTTTGCCATGGTAGCTCGACTAAGACCGATTCCAATCTGTTCCCAGTCCTTTTCCTGTCTGTAAAGCGGAATACTGTTTACGTATTTCTGATACATGACACGAGCAACAGAACTAGGGGATGCAAGTGAATGATTTAATACGGAAGTTGGTGTAAAGGCTTTCTTTATAAAAGGCAGTCCTTTATGCTTACAAGCCGGACATTCACATGCTTGCTGCATATATCGAAGGATTTTAACCTTGGCAGGTATATATTCAAGTTCATCACGTACTTTGATATATCCGATTTCCTTAAGTCCTGTACCACAACGTTCACAGAACATGTCGTCCGGATGAATCATACAAGGGATTTCTTCTACTGGAAGGTCTTTTAATAGTTCTTCACGCTTGGTTTTAGCATTCTTTTTGACAATGCAACCTTTACGTTCGTAGAAGGGTTCCTTAGCATTGGGATCAGCTTCGACTTCAGCTTCATTGAACAGGGATAATTGACCTTCGAGTTGCGTGCTTGTTTTTTCACTGGATGGTCCAAACTTTTCCTTGCGAAGCAAAAGAACCATTTCAGTAAGATTACTCACCTGGTTTTGTAAGTCTTTTATGGTGTTTTCAAGGTGCTCAATATAGGCATCTTTTTCGCTCATAACTGGTATAATTCCTTTGCTTTTTGATAAGATAATTATACCACAAAAATGTCGAAAAAGCCAGTAAAATCAATGGTTTCAGGTACTTTACGTCTAACAGAAATCACCCTTTTTAGCAGGCTGAATGGACTGTTTTTGTTCAATCTGTAATCCTTCCATCAGCCACCGGAATTGCTGCCATGTGATAGGTTTTGCTTCTGTTTCATTGCGGGGCCATTTGAAAGAACCGTTCTCTAATCTTTTGTAGAGAAGAATGAAACCATCGCCTTCCCAGAGAAGTGCTTTCATCTTGTTTCTGTGCCTGCCACAGAATAGGAACAAAGTATTCGAAAAAGGATCCAGGTGAAACTGTTCCTGAACAACCGCTGCGAGTCCATCAATAGATTTACGCATATCGGTATATCCACATGCGATATAGATGTTCTCACAGGCAGTGATATCGCCTAACATATGCTTTGCAGTGCCAAGAGCACTGCCTGTATAGTCTGTTGAGAAGTTCCTTCATTGACTTCTACGGTAGCACTACCGAGACGAATGATAACCGCAGCCTTAGTGTCTGGTATAGGTGTCTGAACTTCCAGTTTTTTAAATACTGTTGGTTTTTCGCAAATATTTGTTGCAACCGGAACGGGTAGATTTTCTATCATCTCCTCGCGCAACTTTTTAAGATTCTTATAGTATGTCTGTTCTACAATACCATTAGCTTTACACCATGCAGAAACAGTCATACCACTAGCACGACACTCGCTTATAATGGATTTCCATTCCTCGCGTTTAAAGTGCTGACGAACTTTAGTAACTTGATCCATGACTAACCTCCTAACGTTACTACGCATTACTATAACTCGCATAACTATATGGAGTTCATTATCTCATGGATTATAACTGTGCCGAAAGGCACCAACTTATTTAGCGCTTAC
>JAGKTY010000073.1 GCA_021153185.1 Lachnospiraceae bacterium | reverse complement strand
GGACAAAGAGAGCAAGAAGAAGTTCATATTCTTCACCAATGCTCTGACTATCAGCCCAGTAATGGTTGCTGAACTCTATCACAACAGGTGGCAGATCGAACTATTCTTCAAGTGGATCAAGCAACATCTTAAGATAAAAAAATTCTGGGGTACGTCCGAAAATGCAGTCCGCATTCAGATCTACTCTGCGATCATAGCCTACTGTATGATGGCTATAGTGCAGAAAAAGATGAACATAGAACGTTCCATCTACGAGATGCTGCAGATTGTAAGTATCTCATTAACAGATACTACAAACCTTAAAGACCTCTTTGCAAAACCTAACTACAATATTGTCAATGAGCTTGATGGTTCTACCGAACCAAGTTTGTTTTAATTGTTAAACTTTATAATAATCGTCCGGAACTTTTACCGGACAGCAATGAATTGAATATACAAATCGTGCTCATAAACAGCAGTTGTACCGTAATATTTCAATCGGAGCGTGTGCGGCTGTATGGGTCTTAAATGTATTGGATGCTACCTTGCTTGAAGGTCGCCCAAGATATGTTGAAACTAATTTTGACATAGCCCTCAATTCGACTGCAAATAACGAACTGATGCTATCTCTTACATATAAATTCTAAGCAATGAAAAGATCATTACTGTACTTTGTGTCAATAATTGGCTTTTTGTGTTCATATTCATGTGCAGAGCCAGATCCTGTCTATATCTATGGAAATATTGCGGGTAAGGTTACGGAAGAAGGAAGCAATAACGCCATCGAAGGTGCCACTATAGAAATCAGCGGCATAGAACAATCTGTAAAGACTGGAAGTAACGGAATGTTCAAGTTTGAGAAACTTCCTGCAGATAACTATACGATATATGTTAGCAAGGATGGATATGTTTCTGATTCAAAGGTTATTACAGTAGTAGCATCACAAACGGCTCAAAGTGACTTTTCTCTGCTTAAAAATCTGCCGGAAGCCACTCCGTCAGAAGTCCTGCTGACTACGGCAAATAATTCAGCCTCAATAGAGTTAAAAAACACTCGTAGTGCGGATATGGAGTTCACGATTCAAGCCAGCCAGCCATGGCTCTCTGTATCTCCAACAAATGGAGTTATAGCGAGCAAGAATGTGAAGATACTCAAGATTGTAGCAGATTACTCTAAGATTGAATATGGTGAATATACTGAATCAGTTGTCATCAATGTCGGACAGTCATCATTGAGTATTCCAGTGTTAATATCATATACCAAGCCTGCCTACATTGAGGTTACATCTCCGGAAGCCGGAAAGGTTTATGCAATGGGTACTGTGCTGCCTATAAACTGGAATAGTAATGTAGGAGGAACGGTAAAGATTGAACTCGTTAGAAATGGATCCGTTCAGCAATCAATCATATCTTCAGTTGATAACTATAGCACTGGCAATCATAGTTGGGGTATTCCGTCTCTCGCAGTAGATGCGTATCAGGTGCGTATCACAAGCAATGAAACACCAAATATATCAGGAACATCAGAAGTGTTCTATCTTGAAGAAGGTCCCACGCCACCTGTAGTATCAACAGGTGAGGTAACATCAATAACATCATCGGCAATTACGGTTACAGGCTCAATAGAAGATCTCGGCAAGACATACAATAATGTAACTCAATATGGTCATGTCTATTCAGAGGTTAATCCTAATCCGACCATATCTGACTATAAGTATAATCATGGATCAACGAATCAATTGCTATCATATTCTACGGAATTAATAAATCTGAAACCAAATACACGCTATTACGTTCGTGCGTATGCAGAAAATCCGAAAGGTATATCATATGGTACAGCGGTTTCTGTTACGACAAAAACAGCAGATGGTAAAGATCCGTGGCAACCAACAGAGCCGGATGAGAACGGTGCTGTGGATTTGGGATTATCGGTAAAATGGGCTGCATGGAATGTCGGAGCAACGGCTCCAGAGGAATATGGTGATTATTATGCGTGGGGGGAGGTCGAAACCAAAGTTGATTATACAGAGGGGAATTATAAATTTATGTACCTCGATTCTTATGATTGCGTGGAATATTCACTTCCTGGTGGACTAAACGATATTTCAGGTACCGAGTATGATGCGGCAACTATAAATATGGGTAAAGAATGGCGCATGCCAACTAAATTGGAACTTGTAGAATTAAATGATGCCTCTACTGCGGTATGGACTACTTATAAAGGTGTAGATGGGATGAGAATAATTGGCCCCAATGGCAATTCAATATTTTTGCCATCCGGAGGATTTCGTAGTGAATATGGAGGACAAAATAAAGGCAAATCTGGTAAGTATTGGACATCATCTTTATATCCGGATTGGAACAGAGGTGCATTTATATATAGTTGGGGTAGAAATGCTTTGGGAACAGAAAGTATAGGTGTCGGTTCGGAAGCTAGATATTTAGGTTTGCTTATACGACCAGTTAGGGAATAAGAAATTCTTGGCAACTTCTGCTCAAAACTTATAACTATCTATTGTTAATCAGAAAAATCTTCGTACCTTTGCACAACTTTTTGATGATTAGGTCAAATTTTTGATATTGTTAACAAATCAAAAAGGAGGTTTTTATTATGGGATACTTTGCAGAACAGCTCAAAAAGTACTTGGCAACAGCTACGCCAGAGCAACTAAAACGCGACCAAGAAATATTGGAAAAATATGCTGGTATTGGTCCTACTCTGAAAGAGTTCTTTCATGAAATAGACTGCGTGCAAGAAGTAAATGTTATTAACAATATTGCGAGTTCAGAGTATAATTCTCTGAACTTTTCTTTTTTATATAATACCAATACATCCAATAGATATTTGTTATGAAAGCTGCATTTTCTTTAATTGGTTACAAGTTCGATAGGGTCACTCTAGACCTAACATCACTAAAACCTGAAGCGAATTTTGAAATTAATTTTGCCCCAACTGGTATATTTTATCCTGATAGCGGTAGATATAGACTTACATTCACTTTTACTGCAAAAATTGCTGAAAATGAATCTGACTCTATTTCTGTAAATTGTATTGCAGACTATAAGTTCGAAGATGTACATTCGCTCGAAGATATTCCGGAATATTTTTATGCTAACAGTATAGCCATTTTGTTTCCATATGTGAGGGCCTTTGTAAGTACTGTAACCTTACAGGCAAATATAAAACCTATTGTATTGCCAACTTATAATGTGTCACCTCTACAAGAAATGCTTATAAAAAATACCGTTGTGGCTGATGGCGACAGAGAATAAAATCTTATACCAAACGCTAGAGGATAGAGATAATCCCGATGAAATAGAAAATCATGGCCCTTATTCTTGCAATAAAGAGCCTTGGTTTGGTGAAGGTTATTATTTCTGGGATACTTTTATCCAACTGGCACATTGGTGGGGGAAAATAGGATATAGGAGC
The DNA here is from genome assembly GCA_021153185.1 of Lachnospiraceae bacterium. Lineage (GTDB taxonomy): Bacteria > Bacillota > Clostridia > Lachnospirales > Lachnospiraceae > SIG333. The sequence continues at coordinate 2,750 of JAGKTY010000073.1, read as the reverse complement.
AATTATGTCATTGGGAGGCTGTTTTATCCATACAATCCAGAAAACTTCTTTGATATAACAGGAGCTAACCCTAGTCATTTAGAAGATCTTCAAGATTGTATAAAAGAGTATTTTGGCTCTTTACAAGCGAAATACACGATATCGCAGGTTATTGAATTAATGAAAGAGCGAACAAATCTGCTAGAGGTATATCAAGGAATACGCGGTCGTGGCATTCATATTACTGATATTCCTGAAAACGACATACCTCTAAAAACAGGAAAACATTATTATCGATTTGAATTATTTCCTCCTATACAAATCTGCATCTTTGATAAATCTTCATTTCAAAAGTATCAATTTAAAATTGAAGCACGTATTGACAATTTGAAAAAGAAGGCTCCGAGTCTGTACGATTTTGTACGATTCGGAGCCGATTTGTATCAAGTTGTTCCGAGTTGGAACAACTTGGCGCTATTCGGTAACATGTTGGCGAGATGCAGCCCAGTCCTTGGGGAGCAGCTCGGTAAGGTCGCGACCGTCACGATTGTAGTAAGGGAGTTTGCAGAGGACATCTTCCATCCATTCTCGAGGATCTACGCCAGCACTCTGACACGAGCTTATCAACGAGTAGACGATGGCGGCTCTATATGCAGATGCGTCATTACCGCAGAAGAGCCAGTTTTTACGCCCGAGGATAGGACTCTTTCTGACGCAGTTCCTTGCGCTCTTCCGTAGAGAGACCCAAGTCGTCTGCCTTCTTTTCAATAGCATATAGACCGGCGATCACATTTATCGCATGGCTGGCATGCGCCTTGTTCTCGTCCAAGGCATCTACCCATTTGCGTCTGGCGTGAGCCCAGCAGCCGGCCATGGTTATCTCCTCGACAGTCTCAAACTGATTGTACGCATTATATCCGTCAGATTGCAGGATACCCCGGAAGGATGTGAACAGTTCCTTTGCAACCTCGCCCTCACGGCTGCCCAGGTCGTAATGGAACACGACATCTCCCGTCAGGACATCCCTGACGACCCACATATAACCCTTCCTGGTCTTCTTGTCGTCCATTACTGGAACCGTACTTTCATCGGCTTGAAGATATTCTCCTCGCAATACCCGTTCTTTCAGCAGCCGGTATAGAGGATGCAGCTTTTCTACCGCTGCTTCATACCATCCGCCTATCGTGGAGTCCGGTATTGTTATTCCCGATTCCCTGTACTGCTTTATCAGGCGATAGAAAGGAAGATGATACATGAACTTGGATATTATCAGGTCAGTAAGGACTGATGCTCCTGCCATGCATCGGTCTACCGGTGCCAAAGGAAGAGGCGCTATCTGGATATTTCTGTCTTCGGGGAGATTTTCCTTGATTTCTGATTTGTGGATAACCTTCACACGGATGGTCTTTGCGACGTATACCTTTGCAGGAACGCGCTCAAGGCGCGATGACTCTTCCTGTCCGATTACCACATATTCGGGGAGAAGCTTGCCGTCCTTGTCTGTCGTTCCTTCAGGATAGATATATGTCTCTACGACAGGAAGGCCTGTCGTGTCAAGAGAACGACGGGATGGTTTTTCCTTGACCGCGATCGCCTTGCTCATTGCAAGATCAGCTTTGACATTGGCCTCATCCGCCTCTGCCTTCTGCTCCTCGGAGATGTGTTCCGTGCTGAAAAGGGACAACTGCGCCGGGTCTACAGGAAGATGCTTTTCGCTCATCTGACCGAAGACTTTCTTGCGGAGCCAGTATAGCTGATTCTCCAGAGATGCTATCTTCTCGTCCTTCTTGACTATTACCTCAGAAGACTTCGCAAGGCTCTCCTTGAGTCTTGCGTTCTCCGCTTCAAGCTGCATTATGCGTTCTTCCAAAGTCACTTTTTACCCCTTTGTTATATACGTAAAGGTACGAAAAAAGTGGCATATACGCAACTCTATTGAGGTTTTATATAAAAGTTTTTCAACTATTTTCTCAAGCTGTGGAGACGTTCCAGACGCTGTTGGCGACTGTCCGGTTTCTCTATGATTCCTTCTACGATAAGGACGAGGTCACGCCATTCTATCGTACCTGCCAGCTCGTCTTTATGGATGCCGGAGGGGCTTCCGAAGGTGCCGGCCTCGAGCAGCTTCGAGTAGATGACAAGTCCTCCGGGCTCCCAGTGAAGAAGCTTGATGCGGTTTCGTGATTTGTTCATGAAGATGTATACATCTCCATTGTATGGATCAAGCCCCATTGTGTTGCTCACTATTCCACTGAGGGTGTAATAGCTCTTGCGCATGTCAGTAGGCTGATTGTACAGCCAATACTTCATGCTGTCGTTAAGGCTGAACATGGCCGCACGATGCTAGGATGATTGACTGAAGTGCCCTGGTATCCATCTCGCCGGAGATGCGCATCATGGTTCCATTGGGAGCCCTCAGCTCGACGCTCAGACTTCTGGGCTCGTCTGCTTGGCGTTTTGATCTGGATTTCTGTCCGGGCTTAGCTGCAAACGAAGGCATGGGAACGAAACTGTCTCCGGAACGCAGCTGCAGGAACGCACCTTGGGTATTCTCAGAGACTTCCTCCTCGGCATACTTCGCTTTCGCATCATAGAACTTCCATGTAGGAATGCCGAGTTCCTGAAGCCTGGCCTTGTAGGTGACCTGGTTGGTCTGGCAGTAGTTGATAATCTCTGCCACTTCTTCTCGTGTCATCATATCATTGTCGTTTTGACGACAAAGATCGGACGGCTGCTTCAGGTTTCTATGACGTGGCTGACCGGTTGCTTAC
>JAGKTY010000039.1 GCA_021153185.1 Lachnospiraceae bacterium | reverse complement strand
CCCATCAAACTTTGCAGACATTCCGATTACAAAGGATTTGAAGGTAGTTGCACAGTATGTGTACACAGGTGTTTTCCCAAGTGCGCAGCCAAGCGTGTCCGGCAACACACCGGGTCCTTCAGCATATCCAAGCAGCAACCCGGGCGGTGGATCAGGCAGTGGCGGAACGACAGTTCCGACCGTCCCGACAGATTCACCTGATACGGACAGCAATGATTCGGCTGGCAGTTCATCAGACAACGATGGAAATTCCGGAAATAACGAAGGCTCAAATGGCTCGAATAGCGGAAATAACAACAGCGGAACGAGCGGTGGCAACAATAACAGCACCGGAAACAATAACAACAATAATAACAGTGGAAATAACAACAGCGGAACAGGCAATTCACAGCAAAGTGGTAGTAATGTCAGTGGAAACAGGCCGGGTAGTTCGTCTTCCCAGACGAGCAGCACAACGAATGGCTCAAGCAGCATTCATGTGACCAAGAGCGGTATTTCCAATACAGGCGTAGCCGGTGTGAATGTCAATGGCAGCCAGGATAACTATGTGGTGAAGGTTTCCGATTCGGAAGAAGCCAGAACTCTTGCGCAGCAGGCGCTCCTTTCAGAATACGGCAATTTGGACAGCATCAAGTATTTTGCAATGGATATCAGTCTCTATGATTCGACAGGTACGACAAAGCTTGAGAATGAGACAGGTGTATCGGTTGATGTGACCATTCCGATTCCGGATGCCTTAAGAGAGTATGGCGGCAACAATATGATCGGTTCCGTAAAAGGCGGCCAGCTTGAGAAGCTGAACAACCGCTTTACGACGATTGACGGTGTGCCATGTATGACATTTACGGCAACACATTTCTCGCCATATGCGATTTATGTTGATACGAATAATCTGACTGCATCAGGAATTATCGACACAACGCCAAAAACAGCAGATCCGCTGGAGCCGAAATGGTTCCTTGCAATCGGACTTGCGTTACTTTCAATTTTGATGTTCCTGCTTCGCGGTCCAAAGAATCAGATTATTCTTTCAGAATAATGTTAGGAAGCATATATGAGTAAAACTATTCGAAAAGCCATCGGATGCATATTGCTTGCACTGGCAATTGCGGTTACGCAAATTCCTGCAAGAAATGTGATGGCTGCATCAGATTTTAAAATGGATGGAACAAGAATCGTAGGATATACAGGCACGGCTTCGGTCGTGTCTATTCCTGCTGATGCGGAAAGTATTGAATCTGATGCGTTTGCAAATTGTAAATCGATGGTTTCGCTCAAAATTCCTAAAAATGTCAAAGTCATTGGCGCAGGTGCATTTCGCGGCTGCGACAATCTGAAATCCGTTACAATTGCAGCCGGATTGGAAGAAATCGACAATCAGGCGTTTGCAGATTGTAAAAATCTGACATCCATCAATATCCCTGCTACAACAGAGACGCTTGAAAGTGGTATTTTTGCAGGAGACAGCAGCTTAGAGGCTGTTTCGATAGATTTAAAAAATCCCAAATTTGTATGTAGAGATGGCGTCATTTATTCAGAAGATTACACACGGATGGTTGAGATGTGTCCGGGAAGAAAGGCAGACAGTTTTGCACTTCCGGCAAGTGTTGCGACAATTGATAAGTACGCATTTTGGGGATGTAAAAACCTAAAAAATGCAGATATCAGTCACTACATGGGAGATGTTCCTGCTTTTGCATTTTCCTATTGTAAGGGACTCACCTCCATGGAAATTCCGCCATCTGTCAACAATATCAATGCGAAAGCCTTTGAGAATTGCCGCAATATAGAGGATGTCATCATTCCGGCATCGGTGCGGTATATTGCGCCGAATGCGTTTGACGGATGTCCGAAACTAAATATTATCGCACCGGCGGGCAGCGAGGGAGAGAAGTTCTTTGAGACATTTGATGCGTCCGCAGCAGCGCTTGCTGATTATGATGACGATGAGGATATTATCACAAGCAGTGTAACGACAACAACGACAACGACTGTTTCAACCAATGAGGTGACGACATATCCGGCCGGCGATGTAAGCAAAAGCGATGTGAGTGATGTGTCTTATTCCAACATGGGCGCACCTGATTTAAGCGGCGCGAATGTCATCGGCGGTACGAGAATTGTCGGACGGTCTGCTGTTGTTTTTATTGATAATTCCAAAATGGATGTTCTCGATCAGACATATACACCTGCAGTTACAGATGTGAGCGGCAATTCTGTCAGCGAAAATGCTGCAGTTTTTATAAACCGCAAATATACGATTGTTAATGGGAATACAATTGCAGACCGTTCCTATTATGGGGATGGAGAACTGCAGGATTTTGTGTTCCCGCAAGGGATTACCAAAATCGGCGATTTTTCATTTGCCAGATCGGGTCTTACCCAAATTGATATTCCAAACGGTGTGACAAACATTGGCTATGGCGCATTTTATCATTGTGACAATCTGTCATCAATCCGTGTGCCAAATACGGTGACAAGCATTGAACCATCTGCGTTCGGCAGAACCGCATGGCTGAACAATTGGATAAGTGGCAATGACAGCAGTGATTTCTTAATTGTCGGAGACGGCAATTTGATTGCCTACAAAGGAAACAGCGCTGTAATCGGGATTCCGCAGGGCGTGAAACGGATATGCGGCGAAGTGTTTATGAACCATTCGGAGATTACACAGGTGGCGCTTCCGAATTCCCTTCTCGAAATCGGGGAGGCTGCATTTCATGGCTGCACGAATTTGGAGAGTGTTCTCGGCGGAGAAAATCTTACCAAAATCAGTGACCGTGCATTTTATGGATGTCCGATAAAAACAATGACGATACCCCAAAATGTACAGAACCTGGGGCTTCAGGCATATGGAGGCAATGACGGAGAAGCCGCCGTATTCCTTGGGGAGACGCTTCCTATGCTTTCCTGTGAAAAGACAGCGACGAGACTTGTCAATGAGGAATACCGTGATTTGGTATTTGATTGTCAGGTTGCCAAGGTGCCACAGCAGGTGAATGAATTTGATAATACGATTCTTGATGAGCGAAGTAAAGGCTTTCGCGGCGTTGTAATCAGTGAGATTATGCCGCCTCAGGCAAATAATCCTGGCACGGCTGTGCTGAAGTACTGTTCGCTTGAAGCAGACGAAGCAGGTAATGTAAATGTTCCGGGGCAGGTGACTGTAAATGGTCAACCTTATGTCATTGAATCAATGAAAGAGGGCGCGTTTGATGCTTATGCGGACTTAAGCTGGACGAAGCTGCCGGTTAAGCGGATTGTTGTGGATGGTGCGATTACAAATGGCAGGGATGTAAATAATCTGATAGATGGAGAGAGCAATGCAAACAATCAGGGGGGCGTTGAAATCATTGACAAAACAGGTGTATCGGAAAATCGGATTGTCAAAGCATCACTGCCGCAGACAGATACACCATATCAGCTTGTAATCTCCCAAAATGAGGAGGCAGAGCAGCTGCTTAGGGATGCGGTAAAAGCGCAATATCCGTTGGAATTAGAGACAGATTTGTACACGATGGATTTGGCGATGTATGATGAAACAGGACAGATTCCGATTACAAAGCTCGGAAAAGACAAGATGGATGTCACAATGAAGATTCCGGCCGGAATGGATGATAGCACGCTTTGTGTTGTTACGCTTGACTCTAATGGACAGCTTGAAACAAAGCTTGTTGATTATGTCAGTGTGAATGATGAGACATGCCTAGCTTTTGAAATTTCGCATTTTTCGCCGTACGGCATTTTACGGGCAACCGGAGAACTGGCAGATAAGATTGACAAAAAAATCGGGAAATCCTCCGGCAGCGCGCTTAAGGACAAATCACCGGATACGGGAGATTATTTTGATCCCAAATGGGTACTTGCGCTCGGAATGGTTTGTCTTGGACTGATTCTTTTGCTCAAAAAAGAAAAAGAGGTTCGTGCATAGCGTTTTTTGAATATTTGTATAAAATAAAGAAAAAGGCATTTGGATGAATCGAGTCAGAAGACAGTTGGGCCTTTGGGATGATATGCTGCCCGATCATTACAAGGGCTGCATCGCTATTGTTGACAGCGGAATAGCAAGGCATATTGATATACAAAATCAAATCATTGGATTTCGGGATTTTACAGGGAAAAACAGCGCGTTTTCGGATGAGTTTGGGCATGGCACGCATGTTGCGGGAATATGCGCCGGGACAGGAAGGGCAAGCGGAGGGCTATACCGCGGGATTGTACCGGGCGCCGCGCTTTTAAACGTCAAGGTGCTTGATGCGCAAGGAAAAGGAACGTCAGATGTTTTACTTAGGGCAATGCGTTGGCTGTTTGATAACAGAAAAAAATACGATATCAAGGTGATTAATATTTCTATTCACGTTGGAGTAACAGAGGATTTGCAACAGTTTTACAAGCTGTGTAAATCCTTTTTTCGTGAAAATGTACTAGTTGTCGTAAGCGCCGGAAACAATGGACCGAAAGAGAGCACGTTATCCGTGCTTGGAGACTGTCCTTATGTTTTGACGGTTGGCTGTCATGATGATGCATATTTTGTATCAGGGAAATTGTCCTGCAAGGAAATTACGAGCAGGGGACCGGGGAAACATGCACCATATAAACCCGATATTGTGGCGCCGGGAACGCAGATTATGTCGCTTTCCAATCGCAGGAACGGATATGTGCGCAAAACCGGTACTTCGATGGCAACACCGATTGTGAGTGGGTTTTGTTATGCGCTGTTTTCCAAATACGAGCACATTACGTGTAATCAGATTATAAGACGTTTGTTTCTGACAGCAAAGGATTTAAACGATTCCGATACAGTGCAGGGGCATGGAATGATACAGGCAGCTTGTCTGTCGGATTGGGGATTAGCAAAAGAAAAAGTATCACATTGACAAGAGCCATATAATTGTATACAATTATACAGTAAATGCAATTACCTATGAAGCGGTAGAAGGTGTGATATGAATAATTATGATTTAAAAGACGAGGTTTCAGACAAATTTTCACTGAGAGGACGTGTTTTTCATAAGATCCGTGAGGATATTCTGAATGGAAAATACGGTGAAAACGAGGAGTTAAAGGAAGCTGCGATTGGAGAAGAGCTTGGGGTATCCAGAACACCGGTCAGAGAGGCGTTCAGACAGCTTGAATTGGAAGGACTTCTCAAAATTATACCAAATAAGGGTGCATATGTTACGGGGATTACGATGAAGGATGTCGAAGACATTTATATGATTCGTTCGCTTCTGGAAGGGTTATGTGCCAGATGGTGTACTGAGCATATCTCCAAAGAGGCCATGGAAGAGATGGAAGAGAATGTGTACCTGGCAGATTTTCATGCATCGAAAGGACACACAGAGCAGATGGCAGAACTCGATAACCGGTTTCATGAGATTATGTATGAATCATGTGATTCCAAGATGCTTGAGCATTTGCTAAAGGATTTCCATCATTATGTGTATCGTGTGAGAAGGCAGACACTTGCCAATGGCGGACGCGGAAAGACCTCCAATGAGGAACATCGCGAGATTATGGAGGCAATTAAGGCAAAGGATGCCGACAAAGCTGAGAATCTGGCCAATGCACATATCAAGAAGGCATATGAAAATATGTGTGCAAACGGACTTTCTGAAATATTTAAAGAGAAAGAATAAAGGAGAACAACTATGGAAAAAATCAACATGACAACACCGCTCGTAGAAATGGATGGAGATGAAATGACAAGAATTCTTTGGCAGATGATCAAAGATGAATTGTTACTCCCTTATATTGATTTGAAAACAGAGTATTATGATCTCGGTCTGAAATACAGAAATGAAACAAACGACCAGGTGACCATTGACTCTGCTGAGGCGACCAAAAAATATGGCGTTGCCGTAAAATGTGCTACCATTACACCAAATGCTGCACGTATGACAGAATATGATTTAAAAGAGATGTGGAAATCACCGAACGGAACGATTCGTGCCGCACTTGACGGAACAGTGTTCCGTACACCGATTGTTGTAAAGGGAATTGAACCATGTGTGAAAAACTGGGAGAAACCGATCACACTTGCCAGACATGCGTATGGTGATGTTTACAAAAATACAGAGATCAAAGTTGACGGACCGGGTAAAGCAGAGCTTGTATTTACAGCTGCAGACGGCACAGAGACGAGAGAACTGATTCATGACTTTACAGGCGCCGGCATTATTCAGGGTATCCACAATACAGACAAATCCATTGCAAGCTTTGCAAAGAGCTGTTTTAACTATGCGCTTGATACGAAGCAGGATCTTTGGTTTGCTACCAAAGACACGATTTCCAAAAAATATGACCATAATTTCAAGGATATTTTCCAGGAAATCTTTGATGCAGAGTACAAAGAAAAATTCGATGCGGCAGGTATTGAATATTTCTATACATTAATTGACGATGCCGTTGCGCGTGTAATGAAAGCAAAAGGCGGATTTATCTGGGCATGCAAGAACTATGACGGCGATGTAATGAGCGATATGGTTTCTTCTGCATTCGGTTCGCTTGCCATGATGACAAGTGTTCTTGTATCACCAAGTGGAGTATATGAGTACGAGGCAGCGCACGGAACCGTGCAGCGTCATTATTACAAGCACCTTGCCGGAGAAGAGACGTCAACAAACTCAGTTGCAACGATTTTTGCATGGACAGGTGCGCTTCGCAAGCGCGGTGAGCTTGATAAGCTTCCGGAATTGATGGAATTTGCGGATAAACTTGAAAAAGCGACAATTTCTACGATTGAGAGCGGCCGCATGACAAAGGATTTGGCATTGATTACGTCTCTTGAAAATGTTACAATACTTAACAGTGAAAACTTTATCAAAGAGATTCGCAAGACTTTTGATACACTGTAAAATGTGACAGGAGAGTAACGCATTCGTTACGCATATGGATTCATTATGGATTTTGTAACACTTACATTTGGTTTGTTTTTATTAATCGGTGTAATTGTATATTACTTCATACCTAAAAATAAGCAGTGGATTTGGCTGCTTATTTTAGGTATGTTTTTTTATGCCCAGGCAGGGAAAAAGGCATGTGTCTTTTTGGCGGCAAGCATCCTTACATCGTATCTTTATGGCATTTTTCATGAAAAAGGCAAAAAAATCGGATTGTTTACAGCCATATGTTTCAATCTGGCGCTTTTGGCTTTTGTGAAGTTTAAGCCATCGTTTGTCGTCGTTGTCGGAATATCGTTTTATACATTACAAATCATTGCGTATATGGTTGATGTTTACAAAAAAGAAATTAAGCCTGAGCGCAATCTGTTCCGTTATGCGCTGTTTGTGACATTTTTCCCGCAAATACTGCAGGGACCGATTCCGCGATGGAAACAACTTTCCGGGCAATTGTTTGAAGGGCACCGGTTTGATTATGAAACATTTTGTTTTGGACTTTGGCTGATGATATGGGGATACTTTCAAAAGCTCGTGATTGCAGACCGCTGCGCAATTGTGGTCAACACGATTTTTGGAAATCCGGGCGCATATGAAGGCGTCTATGCAATACTTGGCGGCGTGCTGTATTCGATTCAGTTATACACGGATTTTAACGGTTGTGTCTGCATTGCAACCGGCGTAGCACAGCTGTTTGGGATTACACTTACGCCCAATTTCAAACAGCCGTATTTTGCGACGGGTATTTCCGATTTCTGGCACAGATGGCATATTTCGCTAAGCAGCTGGCTGCGTGACTATATCTATATTCCGCTTGGAGGCAATCGGAAGGGAACGCTTAGAAAGTACATCAATTTGTTGCTTACATTTCTAATCAGCGGAATCTGGCATGGCGGCGGTTTGCATTTTATCGTATGGGGACTGATGCACGGCTGTTATCAGGTGCTTGGCAGTGTATTTATGCCGGTACGAAACAAGCTTGTGAAGATGTGTTCAATAAACCGCGACAGCTTTTCGCATCAGCTTTATAAGCGGATTGCTACATTTACGTTGGTGATGCTTGCCTGGGTGATGTTTCGGGCAGACAGCGTTATGAGCGGCCTTCGTATGATGAGGAGCATGCTTGTTTTCAATCCTTGGGTATTGGTAAACGGAGACCTGTATACGCTAGGCATAGGACAGATGGAATTCACACTGCTTATGATGAGCATTGTGGTGTTATTTGTTGTTTCGTTTTTGCAGGATCAATTCCATAAAGGTGGTGTATCCCTTCGGGGCGTTTTGGCGGAGCAATCACTCATCTTTCGGTGGGGCATTATTTTACTGGGTATTTTTACGATTTTACTCTTTGGTATTTACGGACCGGGCTATGATGCTTCAGAATTTATCTATGGTCAGTTTTAAGATATAAGGGATCAGGTATGAAAAAAAGAACTATTTGTATTCGTGTGATTTCCTTTCTTTTGGTGTTCGTCATTCTGTTTTTGTTGCTGACAGAAGTGATGCAGGACAAAAGAATTTCCGGGGAATACAATCCGACAACGAAAATACGCGGCTTTTACGCACAACAAAAGAACCAACTGGATTTTGTCTTTCTCGGAAGCAGTCAGGTATATGCTGACATTGCACCGGGCGTACTGTGGCGCGATTTCGGCATGACAAGCTATGATTTTACAGCCAATGAACAGCCTCTTTGGATTACGTATTACTACATGAAAGAGGTGTTAAAATATCAAAAGCCAAAGGCGGTTGTGGTCGATGTCTTTACGGCATATATGGATTCGTATATGGATGAGGGCGTCAATCATTTCAGCCTCGATGATATGCCGTTTAGCATGAATAAGCTTAAGGCAATCCATGCAAGTGTTCCGAAAGAACTCAGATATTCGTATTATTTTACACTTGCAAAATATCACACGACGTGGATGGATATGAATGCGGAAAAATTTACTGCGGCCTTTCAGTATGCGGATGACCCGATGAAGGGGTATAGTCCCTTTGTGTTTGCGCGCAGTTATGAAGCGCAGGCAAAACAGGAAATATTGGAGCAATCCGGCAAAACAGAAATTCCGGAAATGTCAAGAATTTGGATTGATCGCATGATTGCGCTTGCAAACGAAGAAAATGTTCCGATTGTGTTTATGAAAACGCCAAACGGCAACGCGGAGCGGGAGATGCTTTACAATAGCCTGGAAGAATATTTTGTCCAAAAACAGGTACCTTTTTTGAATTTGAACGAAGTATTTGATGGGGAAGCGCATTTGAATTGTCTGCAGGCAGAGAAGGTTTCGCAGTATGTGGGAGCGTACTTAACAAGGCACTATCCGTATGAGGACAAACGCGGTACGCAACGGTATGAGGATTTTGAACGTGCGGCAGTATTGTTTGACAGATACCGTCAGAAATGTGCTTCTGTCAATGCGGATGATTTTTCCGGTTATTTTGCATCCGTAACAAACCCGGAGCAAATGATTGTTGCAATCACCGCAAAGGGGAAGGGTTCCTATACCAATGAGCAGCTTGACACACTTCGAAGCCTTGGATTAGAAGCTGGGCTGGATGAGACAGGTGGCAATTATGCTGCACTCATTTATGATGGGACTGTTTTGTTTGAGCAGTACGGACCGGATGAGATACAATTTGATACGTCCTGCAAAGATATGGCAGTTTCTGTTGGTGTCGGAACGGATGAGGAAGGCGAAACGTCATGCTTTATGAAATTAAACGGTCATGATTGCTCCATTGACTTAAACGGATTTAATGTCGTCATATATGACACGATGCTGGATGAAATCTATGAACTGATTAGTTTTGATGCAGCAAAAGAGTATGCGATTGTTCGTAAGTAAATCGGATGAAAAAGCCGGACATATTAATTTTATATGTCCGGCTTTCGTGTTTTTGATAGGCAATCTATGTTATGCTGACTGTGTTAGGCAAGCGTTTCCCATAATTCATATAGGTCAGAAAGACGCGTCTTTCGTGTATTTATTTCATTTGTGAGTTCCTGCAGCTTGACAGAGCTTGTGGCAATTTCCGGAAGAGAGAGTTTTTCTTCCAAATCGCTGATTTGTGTTTCTAACTCCTCGATTTCTTCCTCTGTTTTCTTAAGCTGGTTTTCCTTCTTGCGTTTGGCGGCAGCTTCTTCCTTCATGGCCTTCCAGTCCTGTTTGCCTTCGGAAGCATCCGAAGCTTTGGGATTTGAAACCTTGGTAAAAGAAGCGGAAGTATCCGGCGATAAATTTTGCCGTTCTAAGGTAGCCAGATAGTCATCATAATTTCCGAGGTAGCTTGTGAACTGTCCGTTTTCCAAGTTTAAGATTCTTGTAGCTGTTTTGTTGACAAAATAACGGTCGTGCGATACATACAGAACCGTACCTTCGTATGCGTTCAAGGCATCCTCTAAAATTTCTTTTGAGGTGATGTCAAGGTGGTTGGTCGGCTCGTCGAGAATCAAAAAGTTAGCATTGGATAACATAAGCTTTGCAAGAGAAATACGTCCCCGTTCGCCACCGCTGATGTCGCCGACACGCTTAAAGACATCATCACCTGTGATTAAAAATGCTGCCAGACAATTGCGGATTTCCGTGTTTGTCAGGTTAGGATAACTGTCTGAAATCTCATCAAACAGCGTCTTTTCCATCGATAAGACATGATGCTCCTGGTCGTAGTAGCCAATCTCGACCTTGGCGCCAAGCTTGAATTCTCCCATATCCTGTGATTCCAAACCATTTAATATTTTTAAAAGGGTCGTTTTACCGGTTCCGTTTTTGCCGATGATGGCAACATGTTCGCCGCGCTTTATGTCAATGTTTACATTTTTAAACAAGGTTAATTCGCCGTAGGACTTTGCAAAGTCAATGATGGAAAGAACATCATTTCCGGACGTGATGCGCGGTGAGAGCGTAATGCGCATATCATCCCGAACCTCGGTAGGCTTTTCAATACGCTCCATTTTATCAAGCATTTTTTCGCGGCTTTCGGCGCGCTTGATGGATTTTTCACGATTAAAGCTTTTGAGCTTGTCGATGACTTCTTCCTGATGCTTGATTTCACGCTGCTGGTTTAAATAGGCATTGCGCTCAGAAATGCGGATGATTTCTTTTTTGGCAGCATAGGCTGTGTAATTGCCGGAAAAGCTCATGGCACGACCGCCGTCGAGCTCGATAATCTGATCGGCAATTTTATCAAGAAAATAACGGTCATGGGAGACAATCAAAACGGCACCCTTATAATTGGTAAGATACGATTCAAGCCAGCTGATGGAAGCCATATCGAGGTGGTTTGTAGGCTCATCCAAGATGATTAAATCAGGGTTAAGCAGCAGAAGACGACCGAGCGCCACGCGCGTTTTTTGTCCGCCGGAAAGCGTTGAAATAGTTTTTTCAAAATCATCCTCACAAAAGCCGAGACCCTTTAGCACACCGACACATTCGCTGTGGTACGCATAGCCGTTTTCACGTTCATATTGGTGTGATAAGTCGCTGTAACGCTTCATGAGTGTATCCAGTGCTTCGCCGGATAACGTTTTCATATCAAACTCCATCTGACGCATTTGTGTTTCCATGTCGAGAATATGCTGCTTGATTTTCAGCATTTCCTCAAAGATGGTGCATGTACTGTCAAAATCCTGATGCTGGCTTAAATAGCCGATTTTTTTGTCTTTTGCAAGGACAACCTGTCCTTCATCCGGCTCAAGCTCACCAACAATGATTTTTAAAAGCGTACTTTTCCCGGCACCGTTGATGCCGACAATCGCAGTTTTGGATGTATCCTCTATATGAAAGCTCACCTGTTTTAAAATGTCTTTTTCTAAAAAAGCTTTTGAAATATTTTGTACGGATAAAATCATACGAACCTCGCAATCTTGTATATATGACAAGTTTCAACAATGTACATAGTATAGCACGCCTTTTTAGTCTGTTACAAGATTTTCTTACAGCAAAAAAAGGCATCGGATAAGCGCACTACTTTTGACAACTATTTAACAAAGGGGTATACTGTTTTTAGATATTGCTACATAATAAAGGGGTAATAATGGAACACAAAGAAATTTCAAAGGCTGTTATCGCAAGGCTGCCACGGTATTACAGGTATTTGGGTGAATTAAAGGACGAAAAAGTGGAGCGTGTCTCGTCGATGGAGCTGAGCGAACTGATGCATGTAACGGCATCTCAAATCAGACAGGATTTAAACCATTTTGGTGGGTTTGGCCAGCAGGGATACGGCTACAATGTTGCGTTTTTATATGATGAAATCGGAAAGATTCTGGGCCTTGATCAGAAGCATCATCTGGTGTTAATCGGTGCCGGTCACCTCGGGCAGGCACTTGCAAACTATGTCAATTTTGAAAGAAGAGGCTTTTTAATCAAAGGCATTTTTGACCGGGATGAGAAGCTTCACGGAATGAAAATCAGAGGGATTGAAGTCAGACCGATGGAAGAACTGGAGCAGTTTATTCGGAAACATGATATTGATATCGGGGTACTTACCATCCCCAAAAATGGTGCTATTGAAGTAAGTGAAACGCTTGTGCGTGGCGGGATTAAGGCGATTTGGAATTTTGCACATGTTGATCTGAATGTGCCGGACAATATTCTTGTGGAAAATGTGCATTTGTCAGAAAGTCTGATGAAGCTTTCCTACATGATTGACCGCGCGAAAGAAAGGTGATGCATATGGGACGAAAGGAAGAGGTATTCAGACCTGCACTTTTGGGAAAAAATGTTCCTATCGTTATACTGGATCAAAAATGGCATTTGATGTTTGCCGAAACCGGAAAGCCGGAAGAGATTGTATCTCTGGAACAGGAATTAAATGAATTGCTAAAGCGCCAGGGAAAGCTGAATTCGCGAAGCAAGGAAATGCATAAAATCAAGACCAAATTGATGGATGAAATCGTTTCCCTGATGCCACAGGATGGCTCCAATCCGGATAAAGCGCTGCAAAAAAAACTGGATGAGAACAAACGGCTGATCAATGAATGCAATGACAAGCTTGCCGCCGAATCTGAGGAGCTTTTAGACATTCCCAAAGAGATTGACCGTGTCAATTATGAACTTATGCTTCTTACGATGGAATACTGTTATGAGCAGATCAAGGACAATACCAAGGAGATTGATGAAATCTCCAAATGGATTAATCAGGTGCGTATTGATTTAAAGAAAAATGTCGTCAAAAAACAAAAGAAAGAGATTTACAACAAAACGATGTATGCGTATATGCACGATATTTTCGGTGCGGATGTGATTGAATTATTTGACATGCAGTACAATCCGGAACAGAGTAAAAAACAGAGAAGTGTTCCGCAAAATGAAATCAAGGGAGATTAGTTCTGTTATGGAATATGTTTTAACTGCCAAACAGATGCAGCATTTAGATCATCAAACAATTGAATCGTTTCACATTCCGTCTCTTGTTCTGATGGAGCGGGCTGCGTATCAGGTGTATCTGGAACTGATGAAGAATGCGCCGTCGAAAGTGCTTATTTTGTGCGGCACAGGAAACAATGGCGGAGATGGTCTTGCGCTTGCAAGGATGCTTACGCTTTCGGGTGTGGCTGTCCGCGTGCTTGTTTTGGGGGATGAATCAAAACGCACGAAGGAATGCGCGATGCAGGCAGATAGCCTTATGCGCATGATTGAGACAGGCGAATTCAACTGTGGAATCTGTCATGAGCTTTCGAATGAGTCCTTTGATCTGATTGTGGATTGCATATTCGGAATCGGATTGTCAAGAGAGATATCCGGAAGCTTTGCACATATCATCGAAGCGGTTAACGCAATTGACGTCAAGCGTGTTGCAGTGGATATTCCGTCCGGCGTACATGCGGATACAGGACAAATTCTTGGTGTCTGCGTTCACGCAGATGAGACGTATGCAATCGCATACCGGAAACCGGGCATGCTACTGATGCCGGGGAAACAATACTGCGGCGGTGTGCACGTATGTGATATCGGGATTGTTCCGTTCTTTGATGAAACAACTAGAAAAGAATGTGGCTTTTGTTATACAACTGCAGATTTAAAGAGGCTGCCAAAACGGAATCCGTACGGGAACAAAGGCTCCTACGGAAAGCTTGGAATTATTGCAGGCTCATCACAAGTAGGCGGGGCAGCATTATTTGCGGCAAGCAGCGCGTATCATATGGGGTGCGGATATGTCAGATTATTTACACACCAAAATAATTATGATGCTGTCTTAAAAGCTGTTCCCGAAACGGTGATGACCACATATGATACAAGTGATACAATCGATGAAACCATGCAAAAGCTTGGTGTGTTTCTGACACAAAACAGTGCACTTGTC
>JAGKTY010000016.1 GCA_021153185.1 Lachnospiraceae bacterium | reverse complement strand
ATGAAGTTAATTGTGAATGAAGCAAGAATCGACTTTGAATTAAGAATAAGAATGCGTTCGCGGATTGCTACTTGCACAGACGATATTGCTTATCCGTAGGATAGCATGCCGGGAATATGGGAGTCAAGAGATTAAATTTTTATAATCTGTGATAGTGTTTTCAAAAACGAAAAACGATTGTTTTTCAGGGCGAAGTTCCGGTTTATCAGGATGTATGATATACTCATAAATGGATTGAGTGATATTTTAAACGTAACAAAAAAAGTTCGGAAACCTTGATTTTTACAAGGGTTTCGGGCTTAAAGTTGACCACAGTGGTGTTAGGCACAATTAAAGCGTTACATGGGGACTATTATGCTATGTGATTTTAATTTAAGGAGTAATGTAATGCGTATTATAAATATATCAGATATCAAGGACGATAGTGTTTTACAGAAAATGAACTATGTTAATGGTATTGATTTCTTAGATGGTGATCAATGCAATTTCGTTGTAAATGTAGCAGCGAACAGTGGAGAAGAAGTAAAAAAATAGAAGAGCCAATCATTTTTCCTTGCAACCCAATCATGTAAATGCTATACTACGAACAAAGCAAATATCGTCTGTGTAAGTAGCATTCTACGAAAGCGGTCTTTTTTCTAATATCAAAGTCGATTCTTGCTTAATAATCACCTAATACAAAAGCAGGAGCGACATAGTTTCGATGAAATACTCCTGCAATATTGATGTGTTGAAAGGATGCCGGTAATTAGTATGTTTTATGGAAGGAAATATTCCAAAACATAAGATGAAATTGCTTGAAGCCTGGATGGAAATTCACAGAGAAGAATTAATTGCGGATTGGGAAATGCTATCTGCAGGAGAGCAGTGCTATAAAATTGAACCACTTCGGTAAGGAGAAGAGATGTTGCAACCTAAACTGATATCAGTACAAGCGGTAAATGATTTCAAACTTGTTTTAGAATATGAAAACAATGAGAAAAGACTTTTTGATGTGACACCGTATATAAATGGTTCTTGGTATGCGGAATTAAATGATTTGGATTATTTTAAGAGTGTTTCCGTTTTGCCGGATGGCTCCGGAATCACATGGAAAAACGGACAAGATATTGCACCACACGAACTATATGAATTAAGCAGTGCACTTTCGTGCTTGCCATAGCTTTTGCAGTTTGGTATAATATCCATGGTGCGAGGCACAATAAAGAGGCCTTATTTTTTACAAATGCATAAGGATTCTTCGGGGCGAGGTGTGATTCCTCACCGGCGGTACAGCCCGCGAGCACATGGTGCATGATCCGGTGTAATTCCGGAGCCGACAGTATAGTCTGGATGAGAGAAAGAATAACAGGACGCATAGCATAGGCTATGTTCAGTGGATTAGTTACCCTCGGAGAACATCCGGGGGTTTTTGTATGGGCTTTAGTGATTTGTAGGTAGGAGCAACATGTTTACAGGAATTATTGAAGAGATGGGCAAGGTCACAGGGATTTCCGTCAAAGAGCCGAGCGGCGAGATTAAGATTGCGGCAAGGAAAGTGCTGGAGGGTACAAAAATCGGAGACAGCATTGCAGTCAATGGTGTTTGTCTGACTGTGACGAAGCGCGGAGCGGATTTTTTCTGTGCGGATATCATGGCAGAAACGTTTCGCAGAAGCAGTCTGAAACAATTACAAAATGGAAATTATGTAAACCTAGAGCGCGCGATGGCAGCAGATGGCCGGTTCGGCGGGCACATCGTAAGCGGGCATATTGATGGTGTCGGTGAGATAGTAAGCCAGAGCAAAGAAGGCAATGCCGTATGGGTTAAGATTAAGACACCACCGGAAATTTTACGGCTGATTGTCTTAAAGGGTTCCATTTGCATCGATGGTATCTCGCTTACTGTTGCAAAGTTAGAGAATGATAACTTTTCGGTATCGATTATTCCGCACACAGGAGGGGAGACAACACTCCTTGGCAAGAAGCCGGGCGAGCTTGTGAATCTGGAAAATGATGTCATCGGAAAATATGTGGAGCGCCTCTTAGGCGGGCAGCTCGGCACCGCGGTAGAGACAACTTCAAAATCAGAATCGGGCATTACGATGGATTTTTTGATGGAACATGGGTTTTGAGTGATATGGCATCAAAAAAAGAAACACAAAATATGCGATGCGCATATGAAATTATTTGACAAGATGAAAACGTGAAAAATGATGTGTTCAAAGGATAGAATGACATGGAAATCCCAGAACGCATGAGAAGAAATAAGAATCAAAGTGACAAGAAACAGAAAGGAGTCATACGGGACAAGGATATGAGTGAGTTTCAGTACAATACAGTAGAAGAAGCGCTGGAGGCGCTTCGAAACGGGCAGGTCATTTTGGTAACGGATGATCCTGACAGGGAAAATGAGGGCGATATGATTTGTGCGGCGCAGTTTGCGACAACAGAGAATATCAACATTATGGCAAGCAAGGCAAAAGGCCTTATTTGTACCCCGATGAGTGAAGCAGTGGCGCATCGCCTGAATTTACCGCAGATGGTATCGGAAAATACGGACAACCACTGCACGGCATTTACGGTGTCTGTTGATCACAAGGACACGACGACCGGCATTTCGGCGGCAGAGCGTGGGCTTACGATGCGGGCGCTTGCGGATGAAAAAAGTGAGCCGAATGATTTCAGAAGACCGGGGCATGTGTTCCCGCTTGTTGCCAAAAAAGGCGGCGTATTGGAGCGAAACGGTCACACCGAGGCGACGGTTGATCTGATGCGACTTGCGGGATTAAAGGAATGTGGTATCTGCTGTGAAATCATGGAGGATGACGGCACGATGATGCAGACGCCAAACCTTCAAAAGTTAGCAAAGGAGCATGGACTTGTTTTTATCACCATCAAGGATTTACAGGATTATTGCAGGCTCCATGAAAAGCATGTGGTGAAGGAAGCCGATGCAAACATGCCAACGCAGTACGGACAGTTCCGGATTGTCGGATACATCAATGACATCACGGGCGAGCATCATGTGGCACTTGTGAAAGGAGATATCGGAGACGGCAAGGATGTCCTTTGCCGTGTGCATTCCGAGTGCCTGACCGGAGACGTGTTTGGTTCCTTCCGGTGTGACTGCGGCAATCAGCTGCACAGCGCGATGGCGCAGATTGAAAAGGAAGGACGCGGTATCCTGTTGTATATGCGTCAGGAGGGACGGGGCATTGGCCTGATCAACAAGCTCAAAGCATATGAACTTCAGGAGCAGGGCTTCGATACGGTGGAGGCCAATGTCAAGCTTGGGTTTGCACCGGACCTGCGTGAATACTGGGTCGGCGCCCAGATTTTATCAGACCTTGGCGTCAAGTCACTCAGACTCATGACCAACAATCCGGACAAAATCTATGGACTTAACGGCTTCGGACTGGAAATTGCAGAGCGTGTTCCGATAGAAATCGCGCCGCAAAAATTTGATGCATTTTACCTAAAGACCAAGCAGGAAAAAATGGGGCATATTTTTAAAGATATCAAATTCTAGCCTCGGTGGCACCAGGGGACGGGGTTTCGGTACCAAAACTTAAAGCGTGAACAAAGAAAGAAAAAGGAGAAAAAACATGAGAGAGATTAACGTATTAGAAGGAAATGTAGTAGCACCGGAAGGAATGAAGGTAGGAATTGTCGCTTCCAGATTTAATGAAATTATTGTAAATAAGCTTCTTGGCGGCGCAGTAGACGGTCTGGTCCGTCACGGCGTTTTGGATGAAAACATTACAGCAGCCTGGGTTCCGGGTGCGTTTGAAATTCCGACAGCAGCACAGGCAATGGCAAAATCAGGCAAATACGATGCGGTCATCTGTGTTGGTGCGGTCATCCGCGGTGATACAACGCATTACGATTACGTATGCAACGAAGTGTCAAAAGGGGTTGCACACGTAAGCCTTGAGACAGGGGTTCCGGTGATGTTTGGCGTCATCACAACGGAAAATATCGAGCAGGCCATTGCGAGAGCCGGTTCAAAAGCAGGAAATAAAGGATATGATTGCGCACTTTCTGCAATTGAGATGGTAAATTTATTAAAAAAGATGTAAAATAGAAGTGACATGATTTCATGAGATAAAATTATAACACTTTCAAACCTACAAGTGGGTGTAAGGAATGAACGTTTAAAGGAGGAAAATGTTATGATCGATTACACGGAAGGCTCAGGAAAACAATATCATACACAGGTTGCACCGGGTGAAGTAGGCGGTTATGTCATTATGCCGGGAGATCCGAAGAGATGTGAAAAAATCGCAGCACATCTTGAAAATGCAAAACTGATTGCAGACAGCCGTGAATATATCACATATACCGGCATGCTTGATGGAGTAAAGGTTTCTGTTACAAGTACAGGAATCGGAGGACCATCTGCAAGCATTGCAATGGAAGAATTGTCAAGATGCGGTGCACATACATTTATCCGTGTCGGAACAAGTGGCGGTATGCAGGAGGATGTAAAGGGCGGTGATCTTGTCATTGCAACAGGTGCGATCCGTATGGAAGGCACCTCCAAAGAATATGCGCCAATTGAATTTCCGGCAGTAGCGGATATCGAGGTTGTCAATGCACTCATTGCGGCAGCCAAGGGGAAAAACAAAGTATATCATACAGGTGTCGTGCAGTGTAAGGATTCGTTTTTTGGTCAGCATGAACCGCAGACAAAGCCTGTTGGGTATGAACTCATGAACAAATGGGATGCATGGATTAAGATGGGATGCCTTGCTTCCGAGATGGAATCAGCCGCCATGTTTATTGTTGGCAGCCACTTAAGAGTACGGGTTGGTACGGTACTTCTTGTCATTGCCAATCAGGAACGCGAGAAAAAAGGTCTTGAGAACATACAGGTTCATGACACGGAAAGTGCGATTGAAGTGGCAGTAGAGGCAGTGCGCAATATGATTGCTGTTGACAATGAAAGGTATCAGTATGGAATCTAAAGAATTGATTGCACTTGCGCTCGCGGCAAGAGAAAACGCGTATGCACCATATTCGGGATTCCGGGTTGGCGCTGCACTTCTTTGTAAGGATGGCACGGTCTATCAGGGCTGTAACGTCGAAAATGCAGCATACGGGCCGTCAAACTGTGCGGAGCGTACGGCCATTTTTAAAGCAGTTAGCGAGGGCAAACAAGATTTTGCAAAGATCGCAATTGTCGGCGGATTAAAGGATACAAAGACATTTGAGTACTGCCCTCCATGTGGTGTGTGCAGACAAGTCATGATGGAATTTGTGAATCCTAAGACTTTTGAGATCATTCTCTGGGCCGGCGGTGATCAGATCAAAACAGTTACCCTTGACGAACTTTTTCCGATGGGGTTCGGACCGGACAACTTAGGAAAGTAAGCTGAAAGAGAGAATAATATGGATATCAAAGAAATTACAAGTATTGTAGACCATACCTTATTGCTGCAGACAAGTACATGGGACGAAATCAAAGGGATTTGTGATGATGCGATGGCATATGGGACAGCAAGTGTCTGTATTCCGCCGTGCTATGTGAAGGCAGCAAATGAATATATGCAGGGCAAAATCCCGGTTTGCACCGTGATTGGTTTCCCAAACGGAAACTGTGCGACGCAGACAAAGGTGTTTGAGGCAAGACAGGCCATTGCAGACGGCGCCACGGAAATTGATATGGTAATCAATGTCGGCATGCTGAAGGCCGGAAATGAACAATATGTTCTGGATGAGATCAAACAGGTAAAAGAAGCCTGCGGTGACCTTATTTTAAAGGTGATCATTGAAACATGTCTTTTGACAGAGGAAGAAAAAATTACCATGTGTAAACTTGTCACAGAGTCCGGCGCGGATTTTATTAAGACAAGTACCGGATTTAGCACAGCGGGAGCGACATTTGAGGATATCGCATTGTTCAAAAAATATGTAGGAGAAGGTGTCAAAATCAAGGCGGCAGGTGGGATTTCTTCAATTGCGGACGCTGAGCGTTTTATTGAACTTGGCGCAGACAGACTTGGCACGAGTCGCATTATTAAGATTTTAAAAGCGGGTAAATAATATGGCAAAATTTAAACGGGCATTTGTCATTGTGCTTGATTCGCTCGGAATCGGCGCAATGGAAGATAGCAAGCGGTTTGGGGATGTCGGTGTGGATACGCTCGGACATATCTCAGAATACAGAGATACGTTCCATATCCCAAATCTTCAAAAGTTAGGCGTTGCTAATTTAAAGAAGCTAAAACAGGTGGATGCTGTAGAACATCCAATGGGATATTATGCAGTGCTTAAAGAGGCCAGCAATGGGAAGGATACGATGACCGGACACTGGGAAATGATGGGGATTCGGACGGACAAACCATTTATTACGTTTACAGAGACCGGTTTTCCAAAGGAACTGATTGAGGAATTGGAGGAGCGGACCGGGCGCAAGATTATCGGAAATAAAAGTGCATCCGGCACGGAAATTCTTGATGAGCTTGCGGAAGAAGAAATTAACGAAGGGCATTTGATTGTCTACACATCTGCCGATTCGGTGCTGCAGATTTGCGGTAATGAAGAGACAATGGGCGTTGAGACATTATATCATTACTGCGAGATTGCAAGGGAACTGACGATGCGCGATGAATGGCGTGTCGGCCGTGTGATTGCAAGACCGTATGTCGGCAAGAAAAAAGGGGAGTTCGTGCGCACGAGCAACCGTCACGATTATGCGCTGAAGCCAACAGGGAAAACAGTTCTAAACAGTTTAAAGGATGCAGGCTTTGATGTGATTTCGGTCGGAAAAATCAATGACATTTTTGTTGGCGAGGGAATCACAGAGAGCAACAAATCAAAGAGCAGCGTCCACGGAATGGAGCAGACCATCGAGATTGCGGGCCGCGATTTTGAGGGGATATGCTTTACAAATCTCGTTGATTTTGATGCACTCTGGGGGCATAGGCGCAATGTCGAGGGCTACGCAAAAGAAATAGAGCTGTTTGACGAAAAGCTCGGAGCACTGCTTGATGCTCTGCGGGATGACGATTTGCTCATTTTGACAGCAGACCACGGCAATGACCCGACCTACACGGGAACAGACCATACACGCGAAAAGGTGCCGTTTATCGCATACAGTAAAGCATTTACCGGAAACGGAAGTCTACCGGAACAGGAGAGTTTTGCGGTGATTGGGGCAACGATCGCCGAAAACTTCGGTGTCGAGATGCCGGATAACTGTATCGGAGAGAGCTTATTAGAGCGTTTGGTATAGGAATGTGTCAGAAACCCGGATGAATCAATAGTAAGAAGAAATAAACAAGCCTCACCTGTCTGAATAACAGGTGAGGCTTGCTTCATATGAAGCATAAGTTTATAAATTATATTTCCTCATATCTTGCAAAAATCTTGTCGGCACCGCACACATGCTTGGTGCCGTCGGCATCCAAAATGATATAATCGCCTTCCGCGATAAAGGTACGTCCTCTTCGATGTCTGATATACGGGCATACAGGATTTCCTTTTTCATTTTTGATCTGAATCAGGGAGTCTGTCACAATCCAGCCCTTGGTCACAACATCGGAAAACAGTTCAAAACCATCCTCCAGGCCTTTACCGGATTCATATTTTACAACTTCAGCTTCTAAAGGGATACGTCTACATTTCATAGGCATGCTCCTTTCCGTCCTAGGACATCAAAAATTGTTGACAATAATGACGTTATATTTGTATTTTTCTACAAATTTTTTGTTATGTTTAGTATACCATAATAGTTCAAAAAATGATATACTATTTTCGTATGACATAAGTTACAGAAGTATATATCCAAATCTGTGCTTGCACAAGATTTGGGGATATACTTCTGTAACAAGAAAATATGAGGATAAAAGCCATGCGAAGCAGGGCGATATCCGAATGTTTTCGGGGATTGCGAGAGCACAAAGCGCGGAGCAATCCACTTATGCCATAATTTGGTTTTTATTATGATTCAGAAAGGAAGAACGATATGAGAATCGGTATGGGCTACGATGTGCACAAGCTCGTAACAGGCAGACCGCTTATCCTTGGCGGTGTGACAATTGAACACGAATACGGACTATTGGGACATTCGGATGCAGACGTACTTGTACATGCGATTATGGATGCGCTGCTCGGGGCAGCCGCGCTTGGAGATATCGGACTTCATTTTCCCGATACAGACGAAAAATATAAAGGAATATCGAGCTTGAAACTCCTTACACACGTTGGGGAGCTGCTTACACAAAAGGCATTTTTGATCGAAAACATTGATGCGACGATTATCGCACAGGCGCCAAAGATGCGCCCGCATATTGATCAAATGAGAGCCAATATTGCCGGGGCGCTTGGGATTGACATATCCCAGGTCAATGTCAAAGCGACGACAGAAGAGGGACTTGGTTTTACCGGTGCAAGGGAAGGCATCTCATCGCAGGCGATCTGTATGCTTACGACACCGATGGAAACGTATTCCATGGTAGCGTCATCAGACGGCGGATGCGCATCCTGTCAGGGCTGTCAAAAAAACAGATAACAGGTCAGGAACACAATCAGCTTGACCGCATATTTTGACAAAAAGGCAGGCAATCAATCAAATGGGATTTATCAAGCGAATCAAAGAGGAAATAGAAATCATAAAACAGAGGGACCCCGCTATCCATTCCAATATGGAGGTGTTTCTCTATCCGAGCTTTAAGGTGATGATGCATTATCGCCTGGCACATAAGCTTTACTTAAATGGCCATTATTTTCTGGCAAGATGGATATCGCAGCGCGGAGTCAGAAAGACGGGTATTGAGATTCATCCGGGTGCGCAGATTGGAAAAGGGCTGTTTATCGACCATGGAAACGGTGTCATTATCGGTGAGACGACCATCATCGGAGACAATTGTACGCTGTATCAGGGCGTGACACTTGGCGGTACCGGAAAAGAACACGGCAAGCGTCATCCGACACTTGGAAACAATGTCATGGTCAGTGCCGGTGCAAAGGTACTCGGCTCGTTTAAAATCGGAGACAACAGCAAAATCGGTGCCGGAAGCGTCGTGCTGGAGGAAGTACCGCCCAACTCAACGGTTGTCGGTGTTCCGGGGCGCGTCGTGAAACGCAACAATTTATCGCTTCCGCAGGATGAGATGAATCAGACAGATTTGCCGGACCCGGTTTGGGAAGACATTCAGGTTTTGCAAAAAGAAAATTCGGAACTGACCAATCGTGTGCTTGAGTTAGAGCAGGCAATTCGCAGGATGAATAGCTGATGCGGCTGCGTGAGAGATTTTAATCGTTCCGGGAAATGAAATAAATATAAGGAGTTAGCAATGGAGAACAAATTTAGATTTTATAATACACTTTCAAGACAGGTGGAGACACTGATTCCAAATGAGGATGGAAAGATTGCGATGTATACATGCGGACCGACCGTCTATCATTTTGCACACATCGGAAATCTGCGAAGCTATATCATGGAGGATATTTTAGAGAAGAGTCTTCGTTTTATCGGATATGATGTGAAACGTGTTATGAATATCACGGACGTCGGACATCTTTCATCCGATGCCGATACCGGAGAAGATAAGATGCTCAAGGGTGCAAAGCGTGAGCATAAGACGGTTATGGAGGTTGCGCAGTTTTATACCGATGCGTTTTTCTCGGATTGTGAAAAGCTCAATATCAAACGTCCGGACGTCGTGGAACCGGCGACCAACTGTATCGACGAATTCATTCACATGATTGAAGTATTAATCGCAAAAGGCTACGCATACGCAGCCGGCGGCAATATTTATTTTGATACATCAAAGCTTGACGATTATTATGTTTTTTCTTCCCAGACGGAAAAAGAGCTGATGGTCGGCGTGCGTGATGATGTGGAAGAGGATACAAACAAGCGCAACAAAAACGACTTTGTGCTTTGGTTTACCAAGTCAAAATTTGAAGACCAGGCGCTCAAATGGGATAGCCCATGGGGCGTCGGATATCCGGGATGGCATATCGAGTGCTCATGCATCAGTATGAAGCATCTTGGTGAGTACATGGATATCCACTGTGGCGGAGTCGACAATATTTTCCCGCACCACACAAATGAAATTGCACAGTCAGAGTCTTATGTCGGACACAAATGGTGTAATTACTGGTTCCATGTGCATCACTTAAATGACAAATCCGGCAAAATGAGCAAATCAAAGGGTGATTTCCTGACGGTTTCCCTGTTGGAAGAAAAGGGCTACAACCCACTTGTTTACCGTATGTTCTGTCTGCAGTCACATTACCGCAAACCGCTTGAGTTTTCGTTTGAAGTACTCGACCAGGTAAAGGGTACGTACGATAAGCTTGTGAAAAAAATCGCTTCGCTTTCTACAGATGGAGCATTTGAGGAAGACAAATACAAAGAATACCGTGCCAAATTTGAAGAGGCACTTTGCAATGATGTCAATACTTCGATGGCAATCACGGTCATTTATGATTTGTTAAAGAGTGATATGAACGATGCGACGAAGAGAAAGGCAATCGAGGATTTCGATACTGTATTGTCGCTCGGTCTTCTTTCGGGCGCAGGTGAGGCTTCTGAAACAGACGAAGAACCGGAGCTTGTTGCATACGTGGAAGAAATGATTGCAAAGCGTGCAGCAGCCAAGAAGGAAAAAGATTTTGCGACTGCTGATGCGATCAGGGATGCGCTCCTTTCAAAAGGCATTGTCATCAAAGACACCAGAGAAGGGGTTGTATGGAACAGACAGTAAGCTTTCTTGACAAAATCAAGCAGACATTTGACCTCGATGAAATTGATATCCGCACGTATTCGCCGCTGACACTTGCATTTATCGGCGACTGCGTGTACGACCTGATTATCCGGGCGGCAATCGTGGAACGCGCAAACCGCTCACCGAAAAGTTTGCATAAGCTAAAATCGGAAGCGGTAAAGGCGCAGACACAGGCGGCCTTTATGGATGCTGTGATGGAGCTTTTGACAGAGGAAGAGTGTGAGGTTTATAAGCGCGGACGCAATGCCAAAAGCATGAGCGTGGCCAAAAATGCCAGTGTGATTGATTACCGCAAGGCAACCGGCATGGAGGCACTGCTCGGATATTTGTATTTACAAAACAGGGAAGAACGCATTCTTTCGCTTGTGAAGGAAGGGTTAGACAGACTGGGCATTGTTTTATAAGTTTCGTAGGGAACACCCGTGATGTTCGTTATGGGATGAATTGAATGTTACATTGTTAGATACTTGGAGGAAGTATGGGCTATACAGAGCTTTTGATCGAAGGAAGAAATGCGGTGATGGAAGCATTTCGAAGCGGCAAACCAATCGATAAATTATATGTGCTGGACGGCTGCCAGGATGGACCGGTGATTTCCATTAAGCGCGAAGCCAAAAAGCATGATACCATCATCAAATACGTGGAAAAAGAGCGGCTTGACCAGCTCAGCAAGACCGGAAAGCATCAGGGCGTCATTGCGTGTGGTGCGGCGTATGAGTATGCCACGGTCGATGATATTCTGCAAAAAGCCAAAGACAAAGGGGAAGCGCCGTTTCTCTTTTTGCTCGACAATATCGAGGACCCGCATAACCTCGGTGCGATTATCCGTACGGCCAATTTGGCCGGTGCGCATGGTGTCATTATCCCCAAAAACCGTGCGGTCGGTTTGACAGCGTCTGTTGCCAGAACGAGTGCGGGCGCGCTCAATTATACGCCGGTTGCCAGGGTGACCAATCTGGCAAAGACCATTGAGGAACTCAAAAAAGAGGGACTTTGGTTTGTCTGTGCGGATATGGACGGAACGGTCATGTATGACCTCGATTTGAAGGGACCGATTGGCGTCGTGATCGGAAGTGAAGGCGATGGCGTCGGCAGACTGGTCAAAGAGAAATGCGATTTTGTTGCAAGCATTCCGATGAAGGGAGATATTGATTCCCTCAATGCGTCTGTTGCAGCAGGTATTTTGGGATATGAGATCGTCAGACAGAGGATGCAATAATGCCGGATTATACACAAAAAACAGACGAAGAACTGATTATGGCATACCGCGACGGCGATGAAGCCGCAATCGATGTCATTGTGAACAGACACAAGGGACTTGTCCGCAAAAAAGCGAAGTCCATGTTTATTCTGGGTGCTGACAAGGATGATTTGATCCAGGAAGGTATGATTGGACTGTTTAAGGCGATTCGCGATTACGACGCGGGGCGCGATGCCAGCTTTTATACGTTCGCCAGTCTTTGTGTCACCAGACAAATGTACACAGCGGCGTCAGCGGCGACCAGACAGAAGCATGAGCCGCTCAACAGTTATATTTCCATCTATGGAGATGAGAAGGAGGATGCGTCACAGTCGCAGGGGCCACTCATTGAAATGCTTGTGGATGCCACTGACCAAAATCCGGAGTCACTCATTATTCATAAAGAGGAAATCAGACTCAAGCTGGAAAAAGCGCGCGCCGAATTAAGCGAACTGGAAAAACAGGTATTCGATTTGTTTTTGACGGGACTGAGCTATAGTGAAATCGCCAAGGTGCTCGGCAGGGATGAGAAGTCTACGGACAATACGTTGTCGCGTATCCGCGGGAAACTCAAAAAAATGTAAGAGAATATTTACAGTTACACTTGCTGTTTCGTTCCTTGACAGTACAAATGTGGCATGCTATACTGTTAGACGGTGACGAAATTCTGACGGGCGCTTTCATGGAAAGTGCAAAGAAGTCACATTTTTGTTTCCATGCTGTCTTGGCGCAGTCGGTAGCGCGTCGCCTTGGTAAGGCGGAGGTCGGGGGTTCAAGTCCCCTAGGCAGCTTATCTGATACCAAAGCGGAACGGCTTTGGTATTTTTTTTATTTTTTGGGGGAAAAATATGAAAACAGATAAAATAGTTGACATAATATCTGCAAAAAGCATCAAGAGAGCAGCGGTATATGCGCTGCTCAGTCTTCTTGGTGTATTTGCAATCGTGTATACTTTTGCGGATAAGCTCTATGGAGAAACCATGCAATATACTGAAAAAATGGCTGGATTGACGACATTTGGAGGGTATCCGAAGGAAGCGGATCTCATCGTGCTCAATCTTGTACTTTTTGGAAGCCTGATTGGTTATGTTTTGTTATGTAGTTTACATAATTTATTAGATAAGCGGATGCATCCGCCAAGCAGAGCATATGGCATAATCGCTGCAGGCTACTGTGGCGTTTACGGCCAATATTTGCTATTGATGCTGTTTTCGCTATACAGCTTTGTAGCTGTCTTTACGGGCGTCCGGCTGGTGCTGAATATGGATGCGTATGCTGACCGTTTATTTACAGTCGGCCTCATGGCTTTGCTGCCGGCATGCATTGTGTTTGCCTTCTTTGACCGCAAAAATGCGGACGGAGCGCTGCGTGAAACGATGCTTCGTGCGACGCAGATTGTGATTCCGGTTGCGCTGCTTGGCTGCGCCCGGTTTACTTATGTGTATGGGTCAGATGAGGTTACCTTATTTGCATCAAACAAATGGAAATGGGGACTTGTGCTGCTTGTCATGGTGCTTGTCTGTCTGAACATTTATTTTGCCCTGAAAAAGAAAAGCGGCAGTTTGTTTATTAGTACGCTCGTCATTGCGATGCTGCGTGTGTATGAGCTGCCAAGGGCTATCATGAATATCGACTTTTTCCACAATGGGGAAATAACGGTGCCGATGCAGCAATTGGCTGAATACGGCAAACTTCCGTATGTGGATTTGGTGCCGATTCACGGACTATGTGATTATACGTACGGAATCATCAGCTATCTGTTGTTTGACGGAAGCTATCTGGCTTTGAATCCGGCAAGCGTTGTCATGAACCTTGCTATGGCGGCACTGTTTGCGGTGACGCTCTACGCTGTTATGGAGAAAAAAGAGGCGGCCGTGTTTGTCAGCTTCTTGTTTGTGCCGTTTTTTGTGACAGCCGGCATGCGCTATACGTTGTTTTTCGTCATGTTTTTTGTCCTGTTATCGGACAGAGTCAGAAAGAACCCGGCGTTGTTTGTCTGGTGGTATGGCTTCCTTGGCATTGCGGCGATTGCATGGAATCCGTCGATTGGCGGCTCGGCAGCAATTGCATTTTTACCGCTTGCACTTGTCAATCTTGTAAAAGCGCTTCCAAAGCTCCGGGCGCGTCTTTTCAAAAAAGAATACACGGAACAGATTCCTGCAAAACTGCTGGCGATGTATGGGGCGCTGCTTGTGATGGGCGTTGCCTTCATCCCGCTGTTTTTACAGATTGTGACGTACCTAAGAGAAAATACGCAGACGACAGTCATTGCAAACGGAATGGGTATGATTCACAATTTGTCCAAGCTTTCATCGTATTTTATTCCGCAGCCGATAAATGGTGCCGGACCGTTCTGGATCAAAACCTTTTCCTGCCTCATTGCGATGCTGTGTTGTCTGGTCAGTGTTTCGTTATGGAAAACCGGTGAGCAAAAAAAGCGTGTGCTTGCAACGACAATGGTAATTGTTTTATGTATTTTTGTGATTGCAAGCTATGCGTTTGTGCGTTATGATGATGGACTTAGAACGAATGTGCTCGGCGTGTTCTTTCTGCTTGTTGTCGGTTTGTATTATCTGAATCATGTAACGCAGGCAAACAATCAAAACGTTGCACTTTTGATTGGCAGCTCGCTCTTAATCGGCAGTCTTGTCTTATCAAAAAGTGAAGTGCGTATCATGATGCAGACACCGCTTGCCAAAGGACAGGTAGAGCAGTCACAGAGCATTACGCTAGGCGGCAAACAGATTGATGACCCGATTGTTTTCGTGGAGGGTACGTGTGTGAACATGCCGAAGCTTGGAACCGGATTTATCAGCGGCAATACATTGCAGAGCCTCAAAAATATCGAATATGTGTTATCCGGTCAGCTTGCGCAGGGGGAGGCGTATTTGGACCTTTCGAATGCGGTCGCAAATTATGTCGTTTTTAACAGACCGTCCGGTGTGAAATATACATCAGGGTACAATATCAGCAATGAGCGCATGCAGGATAGTGCTATCGGGGCGCTTTCAAAGAATCCGCCAAAGCTCGTGCTTTTGGCACCGTATATTATGTTTGACGAGGCAACGATTTCCCTTCGAAGTGAAAAGCTGTACCGCTATTTGCTGGAAGCGGGCTATAAACCATACCGGTATGAAAATGTTATCTATATGGCAATGGAAAATACTGTACCGGACGCCTATGAAGATTATGAAGGGTTTGCACAGCTGATGCACAAGGAAAATCTGATGTTCCTGCCGGGCGTATGGGGCGAGGGAGGAATCACTGAGACGACGGAAGCGTGCGTGCTTGCTAAGGAAGGCGTGTTGGTATCAGATACGAATGCAGAGGGAATCCGGACGCTTGCATTTGATGCGCCGGTTGACGGAAGAAAGATAAGCTATATCGGAATCACGATAGGGGAGGATGGCCTGTATGGCAATCAGGCGGACGGAAAAGGCGCTGACAAAGCATCCGGTGTGGCAGGGCCGCTTGAACGTGTCAAGAAAGTGGAACAGCAAAAAAAAGGAGAGCAGATGCAGGAGACGGATGCGCAGACAGAAGTATCACTTGAGGACATTGACCATATTCAAATCAAATTTATATCCAATTTGGGCGATGCGCCAAAGGAGATTACGATGATTGGTTACCTGTATGGAAACCGCTATGTATTTCCGGTTTGCAGCAGTCCTTACTTTACAGAAAGCACGATTTCTTCGATACAGATTTCCGCATATGGAGCGGACCTTACAAACGCAGACATAACGTTATACAAATAATGAATCATACAGAACACAAACAGAAGAAACATAAGAAACAGAAAATCCGGCGCGGATGCGCCGGATTTTCTTATTGATTCGGAGTGATTTGTTCTGTATCGTTTGGAGGCTGTCCTCCGCCTGCGGCCTGCTGTGCGGCCTGCTGTGCCGCCTGCTGTGCGGCTTGCTGCTGTGCCTGTTGTGCGGCAATGGCAGCTTCCTGCGCGGCGAGCGCATTGGCCGGATTGTTCATAAATCCGGGAACATGCGGACAATACGTTGGTGTATTATCTTCACCCGGTGGAACTGCTATGACACCCGGTACTGCAAACGGACAACCGGCTGTCGCCGCAAGTCCTGTTGCCATACAAACCATGTTGGTCTGGTGGACATCACATGTATCTGTCGGGACAGAGTCCTCGGCAAAATACTCTGTTGTGAGCGTTCCGTCGCACAATCCGCTGATCGGAAGCTTGCCGGACTGACTACAAACCGTAGCAGTCACAATGCCTTCCGGCTTCACGAACGATTTCGTTTCAAGGTTTTCGTGAATGCGGCTCATCACTGCGCGCCAGAGTGTTTTGGATAAATTCTTTTCCCCACTTCCGCTCAGGCTGACGTTGTTGTCATATCCTGTCCAGGTTGTGGCTGTGTAATAAGGGGTATATCCGGCAAACCAGACATCCTTGTAATTGGTCGTCGTACCGGTCTTTCCGGCAATCGCCATATTACCGAAGTTGACGCTTGTACCGGTTCCCTTTGTGACAACATCGACCATCGCATCTGTAAGCAGGAATGCGGTCGTTTCTTTTAATACCTGTCTGCTCTCAGGATGTGTGTTGTCAATTAGAACATTGCCGTCATGATCGAGAACCTTGGTATAAAGTGCAGGTTTGATATAAGTACCATGATTGGCAATCGTTGCGTAGCTTGCATTTAACTCCAGGTTTGTAACACCGTTTGTGATACCGCCGAGTGCGAGCGCCTGCTGCACGTCGGAGTAGATTGAGATGGAACCATCGCTGTTTTCCACTTCTTTGCGTTCTATAAGTGTTGAAAAACCAAAGTTTTTTAAATAATCAAATCCGAGCTGCGGTGTGATATCCGTCAATGTTTTGACAGCTACGATATTCAGGGACTGTTCAATACCGTAACGGAGAGAACAGATGCCTTTGTAGCTATTGCCATACCAGTTCGAAACGGGACGACCGTTTGCATAGTTGTACGGTGCATCGTTTTGCGTAGTGGCAAGTGTCATGCCCGCGCTGTCAAGTGCCGGGGCATACGTCGATACGACCTTAAAGGTCGAACCCGGCTGACGCGTCGTATCCGTTGCACGGTTTAACGTACGGCTTGCGGATTTGGTTCCGCGGCCACCAACCATCGCAACGACATAGCCGGTGCTTTGGTCCTCCACCGTAATGGAAACCTGAGGCTGCGGTGTCAGCGTAACGGTTTCCGCGTAGGTTGTCTCACCCGGGATAAAAACCTCTTGCTTGAACTTTTCAATCTCCTCGTAAGCTGCATCCTGCGAGCTGAATAGAAGATTGTAAGAGGAACGCTGCTGTTTGAAGTGTGCTTCAAACATTTCCGTTGAATAGTTTTTGTATTCTTTTGTTGTTTCATTATAGCTTGTCAGTGCATAATTCAGAAGCCATTTGGTTCCTTGCGGATAGTTATTTTCATCATTAAACACCTGGTCACAAATGCCCTGAATCTCAGGGTCCTGTGTCGTAAAAACGGAAAGACCGCCGCTGTAGACCATGTTGTAGGCCTGCGTCTCGTTATAACCGAGCTGCTCCATCAAGTCTGCGGTCAGATCGTCAATCAGCGCATCGACAAAATAGCTGTTGACCGCATTTACAGATGTCTCTTCGTTTACGGTCTTGATGCGGGAGTAAACATCATCTGCATTCGCACGGTCATACTCGGTCTTGGTGATATACCCCTGCTCGAGCATATTATCAAGGACGCGCTTTCTGCGCTCTGCATTCTTTTCAGGATGCGAGATTGGATTGTACTTCGAAGGATTCTGTGTGATACCTGCGATAACGGCACATTCCGATAAGGAAAGCTCGCTGACAGGTTTGTTAAAGTATCGCATCGAAGCGGCCTGCACGCCTAAGGTGTTCTGACCTAAGTTGATCGAGTTCATGTAAAGCTCCAAAATAGATGTTTTATCCATTTTTTTCTCGAGCTCTATCGCAAGATACTGCTCCTGTATTTTTCGTTTGATTTTCTCAAGCTGGCTTTTTTCTGACGCCCAGTTTTCAAATACGTTGTTCTTCAGTAGCTGCTGCGTGATCGTACTGGCACCCTGACCAAGCTTCCTGTTTTTGAGAGCAGAAATACCGGCACGCATAATACCTTTGATATCAATACCATTGTGTTCGTAAAAACGCTCATCCTCAATTGCGACAAACGCATTGGAAAGGTCGTCCGGAATCAATGAAATATTGACGTAGCTACGGTTAGAATTAGCTGCAACTAACTTGCTAATCTGCTTACCTTCCTTGTCGTAGACAATGGTCGCGTAACCGGAAGGGGTTACATCCAGGTTTGAGGTATCGGGTGCGGAAGCAAGGATGCCCTTGAACATTCCGATGCCCATACAGATCCCAATTGTAGCAAGGCAGATACAACCAACGAGAAATGCCCGAACAATCCACAGCAAAAGCATTTTGCCGATTTTGGTGGGCATTGCGTTTAAAGACTGTTGTTTCTTTAAAACGCCTTTTTTTCCATAATTCATATGATTGCCTCCAATTATTCAAGAATCCGTTTTCGGACTCAGAGTAAAAAAGCATACTCCAATCCAAATTATATCAAATAATATATGTAAATACAAGTATGCCGGGTAGAGTCCTTATGGGGTTCTTATGGGGTAGCATACGCAGATGGAAGAAAAATATACAGCCCCTGCTTGTGTTTGTGGCTGTAGTAATGCTATACTAGCCTTATCCAAAACGAGTGAGGAAAAATAATGGCGGACGTTTATAAAACCGTATACAAGCCTGCACAGGGGCAGATAGAAGAAAAAAAATCAAAGTTCATCGCGACGGTCTGCAGCGCATCAACCAAAGAAGACGCGGAGCAGTTTATCGCAGAAGTCAAGAAAAAATATCCGGATGCCAGACACAACTGCAGTGCCTATATCCTCGGAGAGGAAGGGCAGATTATGCATTCGTCGGATGATGGGGAGCCTGCCGGAACGGCCGGCAAACCGATGCTTGAGGTGCTTATGGGAGAGGGGCTGACGAACACGGCTGTTGTTGTGACACGTTATTTTGGCGGAATCCTTCTTGGCACCGGCGGGCTTGTGCGCGCATATACGCAGGCGACCAAGGCCGGGCTTATGGAAGCGGGGCAGATTGAAAAGCGGAAGGGTTATTCGGTTAACATAACACTTGGCTACACCGATGTCGGAAAAATGCAGTATCTCGTCAGACAACATGGCTATACCGAGCTTTCCTGTCAGTATGAGGCGGATGTCAAATATTGTGTGCTTGTGGATAAGAGCGCTTATGAAACATTTGAAAAACAGTTGACGGAAAGCTTCAGTGGGCGTATTATGGTGGCAGACAAGTCAGAAGTGTTATATGGCATATATGAAAATAAGCCGATTATTTTCTAATCGGCTTATCACAATTATTCATTTACTTGTTTCTTTTTGATACCGGCACGTTTCCGAAGTGTCGGGTCCAAAATCTTTTTGCGGATTCGCAAATGTTCCGGAGTGACCTCCAAAAGTTCATCAGTATCAATAAAATCGAGTGCCTGTTCAAGACTTAATACCTTAGGCGGTGTCAGGCGGAGTGCTTCATCGGAGCTGGAAGTACGTGTGTTTGTCAGGTGTTTGGTTTTGCACACATTTATTTCGATATCTTCCGCACGTCCCGTTTCACCGACAATCATGCCCGAGTATACCTTCGTGCCCGGTCCGATAAAGAGCGTTCCGCGCTCCTGCGCATTAAAAAGACCGTACGTGATAGCTTCACCTGCTTCAAAAGCGATGAGGGAGCCGTTGGAACGGTAACTGATTTCTCCCTTGTAAGGGCCGTAGCCGTCAAAAATCGTATTGAGAATCCCGTTTCCTTTTGTGTCGGTCAAAAAGTCGCCACGATACCCGATGAGTCCTCTTGACGGAATCGAAAACTCGAGTCTTGTATAACCGCCTGTTGCCGGGTTCATACCGCGCAGCTCACCCTTTCGCATCGAAAGCTTTTCAATGACCGTACCTGTAAATTCGTCCGGAACATCGACATAGCAAAGCTCCATCGGTTCTAACTGTTTTCCATTTTCATCTTTTTTATAAAGTACTTCTGCTTTGGATACCGCAAATTCATAGCCTTCGCGGCGCATATTTTCAATGAGCACCGAAAGATGCAATTCCCCTCGTCCGGACACCTTAAAGCTGTCCATATTATCGGTTTCCTCTACGCGAAGAGAAACGTCTGTATTCAATTCGCGGAACAATCTGTCACGCAGATGTCTGCTTGTGACATATTTTCCTTCCTGGCCTGCAAGCGGCGAATCATTGACGAGGAAATGAATGGCAATCGTCGGCTCCGAAATTTTCTGGAATGGAATCGGCGCAATCTCATCCGGCGCACAGAGCGTATCTCCGATATGGATGTCTGCAATACCGGAGATGGCAACAATCGAACCTATTCCGGCTTCTGATACTTCTACTTTATTTAATCCATCAAACTCATACAGCTTTGAAACCTTCACCTTGACCTGTTTGTCCGGCTCATGATGGTTGCAAAGCACCACATCCTGATTGACACGTATCGTTCCGTTATCCACTTTTCCGACACCGATGCGGCCGACGTACTCGTTGTAGTCGATGGTGCTGATGAGCACCTGTGTACCGGCATCCGGGTCACCCTCCGGTGCCGGAATGTAATTCAGGATTGTCTCGAAAAGAGGCGTCATATCTGTGCCCGGATCGTCAGGGTCAAGTGAGGCGATACCGTCTCTTGCGGACGCGTAGACAAATGGGCAGTCAAGCTGGCTTTCGTCGGCTTCCAAATCAATAAAGAGCTCTAAAATTTCATCCACAACTTCCATACATCTTGCTTCCGGTCTGTCGATTTTGTTGACGCAGACAACGACAGGAAGCTTTAATTCAAGCGCTTTGCGGAGAACGAATTTGGTTTGAGGCATCGCGCCCTCAAAGGCATCAACGACAAGGATGACACCGTTTACCATTTTGAGGACACGTTCCACCTCGCCGCCGAAATCGGCATGTCCCGGTGTGTCGATAATATTGATTTTGGTGTCTTTGTACATGACAGCCGTATTTTTAGAAAGGATGGTGATGCCGCGCTCGCGCTCAATGTCGTTTGAGTCCATAACACGTTCTGCAACTTCCTGGTTTTCACGGAAAACACCGCTTTGCTTTAACAGCTCATCAACCAAAGTTGTCTTGCCGTGATCGACATGGGCGATAATTGCAACATTACGTACATCTTCTCGTTTTGTTCTCATAAAAACCTCCAATGGTTCTAAGTTACATTTCCGGGAATAATAAGCATATTTCCCAAACCTCTGTATTATATCACACATTAACCAAAATTCAACCGCAAGACTTGTGAAAAATCACGATATGTGACTTTTCTTGAAAGTCTATGCAAAAAATGGACAAATCCTAGTGAAATTTGCCTATCAAAAACGCGTATACATACGAAAAATACGCATATATTTTAATGCAATAGTCAAAAAACATATAGAAAAAGGAGTTTAGCTATGACAGATAAGATGACACAAAACAACCAAGTGACAATCATGGGAGAGGTGGCAGGCCCGCTTAAGTTCAGCCACGAAGTATTTGGAGAAGGATTTTATACGGTGGATTTAAAGGTGCCGCGTCTTTCGGATTCGGCCGATTACATTCCGCTGATGGTTTCGGAGCGTTTGATTGATCCGAGAGAAGATTACACAGGACGTTATTTATATGTAATCGGGCAGTTCCGTTCTTATAACAGACATGAAGAACACCGCAATAAGCTGGTTTTATCTGTATTTGTCAGAGAACTGTGTTTTATTGAGGAAATCGAGGAAAATGAGAAAACGAACCAGATTTTCTTGGATGGTTATATTTGTAAAGAACCTGTTTACAGGAAAACACCGCTTGGCAGGGAGATTGCGGATATTTTGCTTGCAGTCAACAGACCGTATGGAAAAAGCGATTACATCCCTTGTATCAGCTGGGGCAGAAATGCGAGGTTTGCAAGCGGATTTGCAGTCGGGGAGCGCTGCCGTATCTGGGGACGTATCCAGAGCAGGGAATACATGAAAAAAGTCAGCGATGAGGAATCGCAAAAGCGCGTTGCGTACGAGATTAGTGTCAGCAAGCTGGAAATCCAAAGAAAGAATGAAGATATGGCCGTTTCCGGCTCATTTGATGAAGACGTTTGCATTTTGTAGGGAAGTGTGCTATATTGTTCTAATCTTTGATGGAAAAAGGAAAGCATCGCGGTGGCACTTTCGCGGGCGGGGTGCCAAAGCGTCAAAGAAAGATTGTTTTGAAACACAAGAGGGATAAAATGAATCAAGGGAAAATACACATTTATACAGGAGACGGGCACGGAAAAACGCCTGCGGCATGGGGGGAGGCACTCTATGCGGCAAGTGAAGGCAAATCCGTCGTAATCGTGCAGTTTATGAAGGACAGTCGCATTGTCAACAGTGCGTTCGTGCAGCGGCTGGAGCCGGAGATTAAGTTTTTCCGTTTTGAAAAATCAAAGGAGAGCTTTGCTGAGCTTTCGGACGAGGAAAAGCGGGAAGAAATCATGAACATCAAAAACGGACTGATGTTTGCCAAAAAGGTGCTGACGACAGACGGATGCGATTTGCTCATTTTGGACGAAGTGCTTGGATTAATTGATGTCGGCATTATCACTGTCGAGGATATCAAAGCGCTGACACAGGCCAAACCGGAAGATACGACAATGATCATGACCGGAATTCAGCTCAGTGACGAAGTGTGTGTGCTGGCTGACGAAGTATCAAAAATCGAACCGATCAATTTTAAGGTATTTTAGCACTTTTTGCCATACGTTGACATATGGTATAAAGAGTGATATGATTACCATAATCTGATTGGTCAGATTATATTGGAAAGATAGAGGTCGCGTATTTCATCAGTAGGCTGTTTGATGCCGCAGGGGCAGATGAGAGCAGCTAAAAGGGGTGTACGCCGAAAGCTGATTTACCTGTTTAAGTCAGTCTTGGGCATATGGTTAACAGCCATATGACTGTCATCGCAAGATGGGGAGCTATCAGTTGTTTGAAGGAACGCGGGCTACCCATAGGGAAGCCCGTTTTTTAGATTCAAGGAGGTTTATATGGCAATTTTTACAGGAGCAGGTGTTGCAATCGTCACACCATTTCATGAGGACGGAAGCGTTAATTACGAAGCATTTGTAGCAATCATTGAAGATCAGATTGCAGGTGGCACAGATGCCATTATCGTATGCGGTACGACAGGTGAGGCATCCACACTCTCACATGAGGAACATTTGGATGTCATCAGATATTGTGTGAAACAGGTGAATGGCCGTATTCCGGTTATCGCCGGTACCGGATCAAACTGTACACAGACAGCGGTATATCTTTCACAGGAGGCAGAAAAAGCTGGTGTTGACGGTATCTTAGTTGTGACACCTTATTACAACAAATGTACACAGAACGGTTTGTATGAGCATTTCAAAATCGTTGCTGAGTCAGTTAAAGTACCGATGATTCTTTACAATATTCCGGGCAGAACGGGCGGCGTTTTGATTCAGCCACAGACGGTTGTCAGACTTTGCAAAGAGGTACCAAACATTGTCGGTGTGAAAGATGCAACAGGCGATCTTTCAGAAGTGGCAACACTGATGGCTCTTGCAGATGGCGCTGTCGATGTTTACAGCGGTAATGATGACCAGATTGTGCCGATTCTTTCCCTTGGCGGAAAAGGTGTCATCAGCGTTCTTTCCAACGTTG
This sequence comes from Lachnospiraceae bacterium, assembly GCA_021153185.1. Lineage (GTDB taxonomy): Bacteria > Bacillota > Clostridia > Lachnospirales > Lachnospiraceae > SIG333. Next base: position 26,958 of record JAGKTY010000016.1, on the reverse strand, counting down.
CGCCAAGACAGACACATGACATCTGCCAGCGTTTCTTTGACGGGGATGTAGCAGGCAGCCGCAAAATCCAGCTTGATGCAATTGATCTCATTCATGCACTGTTTTGCGAGGTCAATCCGATTCCGGTTAAAAAAGGCTTAAACCTTCAGGGAAAACAGGCCGGTCCGATGAGAAGACCACTTACGGATATGGAAGATGCAAATGCAGCACGTCTTGAAAAAGCAATGAAAGAGTTTGGAATTTTATAATTCCGGTAGGAGAAACAGATGACAAAGATTATTATGAGCGGATGCAACGGTAAGATGGGACAGATGATTACAGGTCTCGTCGCTGCCGACGAGGAGGCAGAAATCGTTGCGGGAATCGATACGTATATGGGTATCCAAAATACATACCCGGTTTTTGCAAACATTGCAGAGTGTGAAATCAAGGCAGACGCCATTATTGATTTTTCTGCGCCGGCATGTCTTGATGCCATTTTGCAGTATGCAATTGAAAAACAGGTACCTGCAGTCCTTTGCACAACAGGCTATACAAAAGAGCAAATCGCGCAGATTGAGGAGGCGAGCAAACAGGTTGCGATCCTCAAATCGGCCAATATGTCAATGGGCATCAACCTGTTAATAAAACTGCTTCGTGAAGCCGCACCGGTTTTGGAGGAAGCAGGCTTTGATATCGAGATTGTAGAAAAACACCACAACCTAAAGAAGGATGCACCAAGCGGAACTGCACTGGCACTTGCGGATGCGGTAAACGAGTCTTTAGATGGCAAGCTTACGTACGTATATGACAGAAGCCAGCGCATGCAGGCAAGAGACCGCAAGGAACTCGGACTTTCCGCAGTCAGAGGCGGTACGATTGTCGGAGATCACGATGTGATTTTTGCAGGAACCGACGAGGTGATCACATTCTCACACAGTGCATACAGCAAGGGTGTGTTTGGAAAAGGTGCCATTCAGGCAGCAAAATTTATTAAGGGGAAACCGGCAGCGCATTATGAGATGAGTGATGTCATTAACGCCGGTTAATTAGGGGATTATCTGTTATGGATAACATGGAACTGAAGTATCTGAAATCTCTGGCAAAGCAATATCCGACCATTGCGGCTGCCAGCACAGAGATTATTAACTTACAGTCAATTTTAAACCTGCCAAAAGGAACCGAGCATTTCCTCACGGACGTGCATGGCGAGTATGAACAGTTTAACCATGTGCTCAAAAACGGTTCCGGTTCTGTCAGACGCAAAATTGATGAAGAATTTGGAAATACACTTTCCAATAAGGACAAAAAGAGTCTTGCAACGCTCATCTATTATCCAAACGAAAAGCTGGATATCGTGATGAACGAAGAAGACAATATTGAAGACTGGTATAAGATCACCCTTTACCGCCTTGTGCAGATTACAAAGCACGTCTCTTCCAAGTATACAAGATCCAAGGTGCGAAAAGCGCTTCCGAAGGACTTTGCGTATATCATTGAAGAGCTCATCACAGAGAAGGCGGAGGTGCAGAACAAAGAGGACTATTACAATGAGATTGTCCATACAATCATCCGGATTGGCAAAGCACCGGACTTTATCATTGCGCTGTGCAATCTGATTCAGAGACTTGTCGTCGATCATCTGCATATCGTCGGCGACATTTATGACAGAGGACCGGGACCGCATATCATTATGGATACGCTCAGACATTATCATTCCGTAGATGTACAGTGGGGAAACCACGATATTGTCTGGATGGGCGCGGCAGCAGGCAGCAGAGCATGTATGGCAAATGTCATCCGTATGTCAGCCAGATACGGCAATCTCGATACGCTTGAAGAAGGCTATGGCATCAATCTCATTCCGCTTGCAACCTTTGCGCTGGAACAGTATGCCGATACGAACTGTGATGCATTTTCAATCAAATACAATACGGATTACAATACGAAGGATCTGGAATTGGATATGAAAATGCACAAAGCAATTTCCATTATCCAGTTTAAGCTCGAAGGACAGGTCATTATGCGCAATCCGGAGTTTGGAATGGAAGATCGCCTGCTCCTTGATAAAATCAACTTTGAGACCGGCAAAATAACGGTATATGGCAAAGAATACGATATGAAGGATACTGATTTCCCGACGGTCGACCCGCAAAGTCCTTATGCACTGACCAAAGAGGAAGAAGAAGTGGTAGAACGTCTGCACAAAGCATTTATCAAGTGCGAAAAGCTGCAAAAGGATGTCAAATTCCTCTTCTCAAAGGGCGGACTGTATAAGGTACACAATTCAAACCTTCTCTATCATGGCTGTGTGCCGATGGATGAAGACGGAAACTTTATCAATGTCAGGCTTTTCGGCAGGGAGTATCAGGGAAAAGAGCTTTATGATTTCCTCGATCACTATGCGCGTAAGGGCTATTACGGAGACAAACATTCCCAGGAGAAGCGAAAGGGTGAGGATATCATCTGGTATATCTGGGAAGGTCCGAATTCCCCTGTATTTGGCAAAGATAAAATGACGACGTTTGAGCGCTATTTTATCGAGGATAAAGAGACGCACGTAGAAAAGAAAAATGCATATTACCGTCTGTATGACAATGTTGAGATTGTCAACAAAATACTTGAGGCATTTGGTCTTGATCCGGATAAGAGCCATATCGTCAACGGACATGTACCGGTGGAGCGCAAGAAGGGCGAATCACCGATTAAGTGTGACGGAAAGCTTCTTGTCATTGATGGGGGCTTCAGCAAAGCATACCAGGGGAAAACAGGCATTGCCGGATATACACTTGTGGCCAATTCACATGGAATGCGGCTTGTCAGTCATGAACCGTTTGAATCAATGGAGGCAGCCATCAGGAATGAAAGTGATATTTTCTCGGATTCCATCGTTGTGGAGACGGCAACGGAGAGACTGCACGTGGCGGATACGGACATCGGTGTTGAGCTGAGAGAATCCATCAAACAGCTTGAGGCACTGCTTCAGGCGTACAGGGATGGTGTCATCATCGAAAAAAGTGAATACGAATAAATACAAAAGGAGCTGGCACATTTTTGCTGTGTCAGCTCCTGTTTTTATCGGTTGTTTGTCGCATTCTTTGTGGCATCCGTTGCGCCGTCTGTGACATCATCGACTGCATTTTCCACGCCATCGGTGACATCCTTCACAGCGTTTCCGGCACCATCTGTCACGTCTTCAACAACATTTCCGGCACCATCCACCATATCAGAAACGGCATCTCCGACATCATTTACGACACCGTCATTTCCGCCCATGTTATCTGATACACCGGCATTTGGAAGCGGCGATGCAGAAACTGCAGGCGAAGGTGAATTGGTTGGATTGCCGGCCATGTCTGCGTTTTCATTATTGACGTTGTTGTTACCACATGCAACAAGTAACTGCATGCAAATTGCCAATAAGCAAATTGTGCAAATACGTTTTGTCTTTTTCATAATTATCTCCTTTCTGGCTTATATCAGCTAGCATTTCCCAAAAACAAAAACTTATACGGAAGAAATACACTTTTTGCATCATTTCACAAGACATTTTTTTGGAAATATGAACCAAAAGAAATGATAAAACGGCGGATGTATGTTATAATGTTACATATTATTGCAATCATGCGTATCAGAGGGAGTTACGGAGGAAAAGATGTATACAGTATTGGTCGTGTTACAGTGCATTGGTATTGTGTTTTCATTGTATGTGCTTGGGTCGCTGCTTCATGAAAAGCAGGAGACGAGCGGACGGACGCTTATGACGTTCATTATTATGCTCGTGTTGATTCAAGGCTCAGGCTACCTGCTTGAACTGCTTGCAAGAAGCCAGGATGCAGCGCTTGTTGCAGTCAAAATGGAGTATATCGGCGGCGCGTATATGGTCATTTTTATCAGCCGGTTGATTTATGCTTACTGTAATCTGAAGGAGCCGAAATATTTATTTGGTATCCTTGAGCTGACAGCACTTTCGTTCATGGTGCTTTTGTGGACGTGCGAGAGACATCATTTATATTACAAAAGAATCCTGTTTATACAACAGCCGACGCCGCATCTGGAGCTGGAACACGGAATCGGCTATTATGGCTTTGTTATCATCTGCATGCTGTTTCCGTATTTGCTGGCAGGATACAATATGGTACGTCTTTTGAAGAAAGAAGGAGTGAAGCGACGCAGGGGTCATTATGCGATGGTAATCGGTTTTTCACTTCTGCCGATTACATCACTGTTTTTATATTTGACTGATATTACCGGTTATTATGATCCGCTTCCGCCAATCATGTCTGTGCTTGTGCCAAGCGTTATGCAGTTTATCTGGCGCAGGCAAAACTTTGATCTTGCGCAGATTGCGTCAAATGCCGTGATTAAGGAAATGAATGACAGTGTCGTTTTGCTTGACACAGACAAACGTGTCATCGATTTTAATGAGGCGGCACGGACAGTCTTCCCGGATTTGAATGATGAAATCATGGGCAGAAGTATTGTGGCAGTGCGGGATTTTCCGCTTGAGATACTCGACAATATGGGCGAGAGTGTTACGTTTTCGATTGGCGAGCGCGCATTCATGGGCAATGCAAAAAAAATAGGTGATGCGAAAAACGGCGAAATCGGATACGTGATTTTGGTCTATGATATGACGGAAAACAAACAAAACTATGAGAAACTCATGGAAATCACGCAACAGGCAGAAGAAAACAGTGCTATTATGACAGAGTTCCTGGATAATATGGTGAGCGAAATTTCTAAACCGATTGACACCATTGCCGGCTTGTCGGATTTAATCATTGAGGAAAGCCGCGGCAGAAAGGTGTATCAGTTTGCATGCGATATCAAGGATTCCTCTTATGAGCTGCTTGATATGGTGGATGATTTGTCAAAGCTTTCGAAGATGGAAGCCGGAAAACTCGATTTGGCAGAAAAGGGATACAATCTAAAGACGATGATGACGGACATTTCCGATTCCATGAATATCGTCGCCGAGAAGAAGGATATCCGGTATGTGCTTGAGATGAATGATGAGCTGCCATGTATGTTGTTTGGCGATGAGAATGCGCTGAGGGATATTTTGATAAGCTGCATCAACAATGCAATCAGACAGACAAAAGAAGGCTATGTCAGAATTGCGGTCAACGGTGTCCGCAAGGGAGAGCGGATTGAACTGGAATTTAAGGTGGAGGATACAGGAATCGGTCTTCGTCAGGCGGAGGTTCGGAAGCTGACAGAATACTATGAAGGCTCCAGCAAGGTGTTTGACCGAAGTGTTGCGAGAAACCAGAGCAGCCTTTCGATGTCACTCTCCAAACGTCTCCTTGAGTTGATGGGCGGAAAGGTACAAATTGAGAGCGTATATGGAGAAGGAACAACGATTACCATCTCCATCAGACAAAAGGTGATGGATTGGCTGACGATAGGACAGTATGACCAAAAAACGGTTGAGGAGACCCATAGTGAGGAGATGCGTATGTTCTCCGCACCTGATTGTCGGATTCTTGTTGTGGATGACAACCTCATTAACCGGAAGGTTGCAATCGGTATGTTAGATGGGTATAAATGTCAGGTAGATGAGGCAGAGAGCGGCAGCCGGGCAGTTGAGATGGCAAAAGAAACATATTATGATTTGATTTTTATGGACCAGATGATGCCGGGAATGGATGGCGTGGAAGCGACCAGATGTATCAATCAGAACGCACAGGGGCAGACAAGGAGACCAAAGATGATTGCGCTGACGGCAAACGTCCGGGAAGGCGCCAAAGAGATGCTGCTCTCAAGCGGGTTCCACGATTATCTTACCAAGCCTGTTGAGCGTGTGATGATGCATCAGTGTCTCAAGAAATGGATTTCGGAAGAATTAAAGATTTATAGCGGTGATATCATCAGGGATGCAAGTGATGCGGATGTACTGCTTGACGATCTGGATGAAATTTTTATGAATGGTGTGAATATTGCACAGGCCATGAAGAGATACCATGGTAATCTCAATGATTATTTACATATGTTGCTTTTGTATTATGAGGATGGTATCAAGAGACCGCGGGAATTTGATGCGCACTTGGAAGCGTCTGATATGGAAAATTACCGTATTTTGTGTAGAGCGCTGCGCGGTGCATCCATGGAGATTGGAGCACAGTTGTTTGCTGAAAAGCTCAAGGATTTGGAGCTTGCAGCATCGGCAGGGGATCTTGCGTTGATTCGCGAAAAGCATGATGACATCCAGCAGGATTTTATGACGATTATGTCAGAAATAAGAGAGGTTCTTTTGCGCAAGCATTTGCTTGAAAATGATGACTGGGATGGAAAAGAGCCTATTTCTGATCAGGAATTGCGGATCCGGCTTGAGAATGCGCGTCAGTATCTGGAAGAGTACGAAATAAAAGCGTGCGAAGAAATGCTGCAGGAACTGAAGAAATATCAGATCAAAGGAATCGTGAGAGATTATTTGCATGATATCCGTGTGAAGCTTCGTTTGTCGGAAGTGGATGCTGCAAGTAAGCTGCTCACAGATGTCATTAAAATGCTGTTGGAGAACTAAAGGAGAAGGTCTATTATGGAATTCAGGCCATGTATTGATGTACACAATGGTAAGGTGAAACAGATTGTAGGTGGTAGTCTGTCGGATGAGATGGATTATGCCGCGGAGAATTTTGTTTCCGAAAAGGATGGTGCTTTTTTTGCCAAAATGTATGAAAAAGCCGGGCTTTCGGGCGGACATGTCATTTTGTTAAATGCCGCAGACAGCAGTTTCTATGAGGCGACGAAACAGCAGGCGATATCGGCACTTCGGGAAACACCGGGCCGTCTTCAGATTGGGGGCGGTATCACGCCGGATAATGCAAAAGCTTTTTTGGACGCAGGTGCAAGTCATGTGATTGTGACAAGCTATGTCTTCCGGGATGGCGTTATTCATATGGACAGGCTAAAAAAGCTGTGTGATACAGTCGGACCTTCCCGTGTGGTGCTTGACCTTAGTTGTAAAAAATATGACGAGGGATATGTGGTCATGACAGACCGCTGGCAGAAAAAAACAGATACAATTCTTGATTTAAAGCTTTTGGAAGAGTTGTCTGCATATTGCGGCGAATTTTTGGTTCACGCAGTTGATGTGGAGGGAAAAGCAAACGGCATTGAGACAGCGCTTTGTGAAATGCTGGGCCAGTTTACGATGCGTCCCGTCACCTATGCAGGGGGCGTTCATAGCTTTGAAGATTTGCGGCTCTTAAAAGAACTTGGAAACGGTCATGTGAATGTGACAATCGGCAGTGCGCTTGATTTATTTGGCGGCACGATGAAGTTCGAAGATGTGATTGCATTTTGCAGGGAATAATAAACCAAGAAAGACCAGTCGAACTGACTGGTCTTTTTGTAATCTGTCTAAACAATACTGCACTTCATAAAACGAATAAATAAAAACAACAATTTATTATTATAAAAGGCACATCGAAAACTGATTAGTCTGGATCCGGCAAGTATTATAACTTTGTTACGTTGACTGCCTGTGGTCCTTTTTCACCGTTTACTACTTCGAACTCTACGCTGGCGCCTTCTTCTAATGTTTTGTAGCCTTCCATGTTGAGTCCTGAGAAGTGAACAAATACATCTTTACCCTCTTCGTCAGAGATAAATCCGTATCCTTTTTGGCCGTTAAACCATTTTACTGTACCTTTATTCATCTTAGATACCTCCAAAAAAAATTCAGTTGCATTGTGACAACCGGGAAATGCTTTCGCAAATCACAGTTGTAGAATATCATGAAATTTCGTAAATGTAAAGTTAAGAGTTGCAATAAATGGCAATTTGTGTTACTGTTTAACACGTGACAAGACAGGTGTGTTTTCAACAAAACGGAAAAGAGGAAATAACATGGAAAAAATCAAAAAAGTATTAAATGAGATTTTCATTGAGGGTCTGAGCGGTATGGCAACGGGACTGTTTGCCACACTGATTATCGGAACAATCATTTCACAAATCGGAAGCTTGATTCCGGGCGCGATCGGAACGTATATTTTTATGATGGGTAAATTGGCAGCCAGCATTACCGGTGCCGGAATCGGCGTCGGAGTCGCGCTCAGACTGAAATCGAGTCCGCTTACGACAGCCTCTGCCGCAGTCAGTGGTATGGCAGGTGCATTTGCAAGTAAGGTGATTGCAGGTACGGTTCTTGTAGAAGGTGTGATCAATTATGCCGGACCGGGTGAACCACTTGGTGCGTTCATCGCGGCATTGCTCAGCGTTTATGTGGGCAGACTTGTTTCCGGAAAGACAAAAGTGGATATTCTGATTACACCACTTCTGTGTATTACATCAGGAAGTGCAGTCGGCTTTATCTTAGGCCCGCCAATTTCAGCGTTCATGGCATTTCTTGGCAGCCTCATTAACATCGGAACCGAGCAGGCACCATTCCTGATGGGAATCATTGTATCTGTTCTGATGGGTATGATTCTGACATTGCCAATCAGTTCAGCAGCGCTTGGCATTATTTTGAATTTGTCGGGACTTGCAGCCGGTGCGGCAACCGTAGGATGTTGTGCAAACATGGTTGGATTTGCAGTTGCAAGCTATCGGGACAATAAGGTCAACGGACTTTTGGCACAGGGTCTTGGAACAAGTATGCTGCAGATTGGAAATATTGTGAAAAAACCGATTATCTGGCTTCCGGCGATTATTTCAAGTGCCATCATGGGACCAATTTCAACGATGGTGTTCCATATGACAAACAATGCAACCGGATCCGGTATGGGAACGGCAGGACTTGTCGGACAGATTACAACCTACCAGACGATGGCTCCGGATGTTGGCGGCGCAGTCGCTTTTGTGGAAATCGTATTGTTACATTTCATCATTCCGGGCGCGCTGGCACTTCTTGTATCAGAGGTTATGCGTAAAAAAGGCTGGATCAAAGATGGAGATATGAAACTGAATGTATAGAAAAATGAGGGGCGGTTTTTCCGCCCCTCATTTGATGTAATACTGTGATAAAATTATTTCTCAAGTCTGCCAAAGACAAGCTCGTAGCCATCGTTTCCATAGTTGAGTGAACGATTGACGCGGCTGATGGTAGCAGTTGACGCGCCTGTTTTTTCAGCAATTTCCAAATACGTTTTATGCTCTTTTAACATTGCAGCGACTTCATAACGCTGCGATAAACTAATGAGCTCATTGACGGTACACAAATCTTCAAAAAATGCATAACATTCTTCTTTATTTTGTAGTGTCAAAATGGCATCAAACAAATGGTCAACCGGTTCCGATTTAATTTTCTTTACCATGCTCACAAACCTCCCCTTGCAATGCTTTAGTACTGTAAAATTGTAACGCATCGCAATTTCAAGTCTATCACAGCTTATGGAAAAGGTCAATGCCGCCTTGTGATTTCCGAAAAAACATTTCGGAAAGGCTGTGATTTATTAGAATCATCTTGTAATGTAGTTTTAAATACCGTATAATATGGCTTGAGGTGTTTAAGATGACAATTTCAAAAAAAGAATTATTAAAAAGTATTTTGGAGAGCTTTGATCGGATTGATTATGTAAAGAGTGAGGATATTCCGAATATTGATCTTTATATGGATCAGGTGACGACGTTTATGGATGAAAAAATGCGCCATGCGACGCGTCTTCCAAATGATGATAAGATTTTGACAAAGACAATGATTAACAACTATGCCAAGAATAAGCTTCTTCCGCCCCCGGAAAAGAAGAAGTATTCCAAAGAGCATATGATTATGCTGATTTTCATTTACTATTTCAAAGGAATCTTGTCAATTGGGGATATTCAGAAGCTGTTTCATCCGCTGACGGAGAAATACTTCGGAAATGAAGACGGCATGAATTTGTCAGATTTGTATGACGAGGTGTTCACGCTGGAGAATGAGCAGGTCGAGCAGTTAAAACGCGATGTAACCCATGCGTTTAACCGTGCGGAGAAGACGTTTACAAAGGAGGGCGATGAGGAGCGCGAGTTTTTACAGACGTTTTCCTTCATCTGCATGCTCAGCTTTGATGTGTATGTAAAGAAACTTCTCATCGAAAAGCTCATCGACAGTATAGACGATAAAGCAGAGTAGTATTTTGCGCAGTGCACAGTGTCAATTTTTACCGAAAACTAAGTGCGAATTCTTGCGATACCATATCGCCGTATGATATAATGAATAGACCGCTTGTGGTAAAGGAGGAAAACTTATGGGCATTATTGCAAGATTTAAAGAAATTATGGAAGCAAACATTAACGCACTTCTCGACAAATGCGAAGATCCTGAAAAAATGATCGATCAATATTTGAGAGATTTGCAGAATGATTTTGCAAAGGTTAAGACTGAGACAGCTTCTGTTATGGCAGAAGAAAAGTCGGCAAAGCGCAAGCTTGACGATTGCGAGGCAGAGATTGCCAAGATGGATGAGTATGCAAGACGTGCCGTTGCAGCAGGAAATGATGCAGAGGCAAAACAGTTTCTTGCCAAAAAGGCAAATCTTGTCAATGAGAGAACAGCGCTTGACCAGAGCTATACAATGGCATGTGAAAACAGCATGAAAATGCGTGAGATGCATGATAAGCTTGAGGCAGATATCTCAGAGCTCAAGAGCCGTCAGTCAATGCTGAAGGCAAAGCTTTCTGTGGCTGAGACCAAGAAGAAGATGAATAAGCTTTCATCAGGCATTGATCAGGCCGGCAATCATATGGCAGCATTCAATAAGATGGAAGAACGCGTGAACCGTATGATGGATGAAGCAGATGCGATGGAAGAACTCAATCGCTCAAATGAAACAACAGATATTTCATCCCTTGAGAAAAAATATGAGCAGCAGTCCAATGACGCAGCACTTGATGATGAGCTTGCGGCATTAAAGGCTGAGATGGGGATGCAGTAATCGCAACAGTAAGGAGTAAAGCATGGGATTATTTCAAAATCAGTTATTAAATGTCATCGAGTGGGATGAAGCAAAACCGGGTGTTCTGTTCTGGAAATGGTCAAATGATGAGATCAAAAAAGGTTCCAGACTCATCATTCGTCCGGGACAGGATGCAATCTTTTTATACAACGGAAAAGTGGAAGGTATCTTCACGGATGAAGGAAGCTACAATATCGAGACAGAGATCATTCCGTTCCTTTCTACACTGAAGGGCTTCAAATTCGGTTTCAATTCCGGCATCCGTGCAGAGGTTGTGTTCATCAATACAAAAGAGCTTCTGTGCAAATGGGGCACCAAAAATGCAATCAACGTTCCGGCACCGGGACTTCCGGGTGGAATGCCAATCCGTGCATTCGGTACATTCAACTGCCGCGTGGCAGATCATTCAATCGTGATTGATAAACTTGCGGGAACGATGCAGACATATACGGTAGACGATATCAAAGAGCGTATCACGGCAAGCCTTGATCAGCTTTTTATGAGCTGGATTGCCAAAGAAGGCAAAGATATGTTCAACCTGCAGGCTGATGCGCGCAACATCGCAAAAGGTGTTGAGTCAGAGCTTGATATGGAGATGCGTAAAATCGGTATCGGCATTACAGATTTTACAATTGAGAGCTTTAACTATCCGGAAGAAATCCGCAAGATGCAGGAAAAAGCGGCAGGTCAGGCGATGGTTGGTGACCTCAATAAATACACACAGATGGCAGCAGCTGATGGCATGGCAAAAGGCGGCAACAATATGGCAGGCGATATGATGGGCATGCAGATGGGCATGATGATGGGTCAGCAGATGGTGAACAACATGATGAACCAGGGCATGATGAATTCCGGAATGCAGCAGTCCGGTCAGGGACAGCCGGCCGGTAATGGCACTGCTCCAAAATTCTGTCCGGAATGCGGCACCCCAACAAATGGGGCGAAATTCTGTGGCAATTGCGGAACAAAGTTAGTGTAAGCAAATGATCAAAGAATCATAGAGAGCTGCCAAAACGGCAGCTCTTTTTTTGAGACGTATATAGGAGCTTTTATGGCAAATTATGATGTGTTAAATGACATGCAAAAAGAGGCGGTGTTTCAGACAAAAGGACCGCTTCTCATATTGGCCGGTGCGGGAAGCGGCAAAACAAGAGCGATCACGCACAGGATTGCATACCTGATTGAAAACTGCGGGGTCAATCCGTGGAATATTCTTGCGATTACGTTTACGAATAAGGCAGCGGGAGAGATGCGTGAGCGTGTCGATGGTTTGGTAGGGTTTGGCTCTGAGAGCATCTGGGTTGCGACCTTTCATGCGACGTGCGTACGGATTTTGCGCAGATATGCCGACCGTATCGGATATGATACCAACTTTACGATTTATGATTCGGATGACCAGAAGACTGTCATCAAGGAAGTGTGCAAGAAGCTGCAGATTGATACAAAGATGCTCAAAGAGCGGACCATTATGGGCGCGATCAGCGCGGCAAAGGATGCACTGATTGATCCGCTGACGTATCAGATGGAGGCAATGGGCGATTTCCAAAAATCCAAAATTGCAATGGTTTACGCAGAGTATCAGCGGACGATGCGTTCAAACAATGCCATGGATTTTGATGATCTGATTTGCAATACGGTAGAATTGCTTCGGACGGATGGAGAAGTGCTTGCAAATTATCAAAACAGATTTGAGTATATCATGGTCGATGAGTATCAGGATACGAACACCGCGCAGTTTGAACTGATCAGACTCCTTGCCGGCGGCAAACGTAACCTTTGTGTCGTGGGCGATGATGACCAGTCCATTTATAAATTCCGTGGTGCAAACATCCGCAACATACTTGATTTTGAATTGCATTATCCGGATGCCACCGTGGTGAAGCTTGAGCAGAATTACCGTTCCACCGGCAATATTCTGGATGCGGCCAATGCCGTCATTGGAAACAATACCGCCAGAAAAGAAAAGGCCCTTTGGACCGAGCAGGATGCGGGAGAAAAAATCCACTTCAAACAGCTTGATACAGCGTTTGAGGAGGCGGATTTTATCGCATATGACATCGGAAGAAAACACCGCAAGCTGGGGATGCGCTTTGGCGACGCTGCTGTTTTATATCGCACGAATGCGCAGGCACGTCTCATTGAGGAGCAGTTTATCAGAGAGGGCATTCCGTACAATGTGGTCGGCGGCGTGAATTTCTATAGCCGTAAGGAAATCAAGGACCTTCTTGCATACCTCAAGACGATTGACAATGGACGCGACGATGTGGCGGTGAAACGTATTATCAATGTGCCGAGACGTGGAATCGGTGCGACGACAATCGCAAAGATTCAGCAGTATGCGGACGATGAAGGAATCAGTTTTTATGACGCTCTTTGCGAATGTGAGGACATTGCATCGATTGGAAAAGCCGCAAGTAAAATCAAACCGTTTGTGACGATGATTCAGGTGTTCCGTTCTAAACTTCCGATTTATGGATTGGAAGGCTTAATCAAAGATGTCATTGAGACAACGGGATATGTCGAGATGATTGAAGCGGAGGATGAAGAGGATGGCCAGATGCGTATTGAGAACATCGACGAGCTCATCTCCAAAATGGTTTCGTTTGAACAGGAAAATGAAGAACCGACACTGAGCACCTTGCTGGAAGAGATTGCGCTTGTTGCGGATATTGATTCGGCAGATGAAAATGATGACCGTGTGCTGTTAATGACACTGCACAGTGCCAAGGGTCTTGAGTTTGAACATGTGTATCTTGCGGGCATGGAGGATGGTGTCTTTCCGGGCTTTATGACGATTACGAGTGATGATAAGACAGAGCTTGAGGAAGAAAGGCGCCTTTGTTATGTCGGTATCACGAGAGCAAAACAGGATTTGACACTGCTTTGTGCCAAGTCGAGAATGGTTCGCGGCGAGACGCAGTATAACCCGGTCAGCCGCTTTTTAAAGGAAATCCCAACGAATCTGATTGATGGGGTTGTTCCGACTTACAAAAATCCGGGCTATGCAACTTATGAGCCGGATGCAAAACCGCTTCATATGTTTAAGCAAAAACCGTTTTATCAGACAATGGCACCACAGCCACAGCCTGATGTGGTATCAAATTCAACAGCAAAGAATTTTGGTTTACATAATACAAACACGACTGCGGGTCCAAGACCGAAGGCATCCGTTAAGCCAAAAGTGACACAGCCGCAGGTGAAGCCGTTTATCAGTAAGATGACAGAGCTTCCGGGCGTATCAAAGGGGATGCCGCAAGGTGGCGGTGCGCTCCCGTATGGTGTAGGCGACCGTGTCAGACATGTCAAATTCGGAGAAGGTCAGGTGCTTTCCATCGAAGAAGGAAACCGCGACCACAAAGTGACGGTGTTGTTTGATGATGCGCAATATGGACAGAAGATTATGTACGCCCTGTTTGCAAAGCTCGAGAAGATTTAATTTTCGTTCGTTTAATTGCAAAAAATGTGTGGTAAAATACCGCAAAAGGTGGTAGACTATATATAATATTTGAGATATAAGAAAGCGAGGTTTTTCCATGAATAATAAAATCAAAGCAGAAGAATTATTAGAGATGATCAAAGCGGGCGAGATTTTCCGCAAACAGCAGGAAGAGGAGAAGAAATCAAACACAGTTATCTGGGTGCTTGCAATTGTTGGTGCGGTTGCAGTTATTGCAACGATCGCGTATGCAGTTTACTTATATTTCACGCCGGATTATTTAGAGGATTTTGAAGACGACTTTGATGATGATTTCGATGATGACTTCTTTGAGGATGAAGAGGATGATGACGATATCATTCCGATTAAGCCGGCTGACTCGTCAGAGGATAAATAAGAATGTTTGAAAGGGCTTATAGGTTTCTATAAGCCTTTTTTTATGGGTGTGAACAAAAGGAAGCATCGAAGGGTTCATGAGGTGCTGAACGTTACAAAAAATAATTGTTGAATACAAGGAGATTATCAGGTGAAAAAAGGTGAGGTTTACGAAGGCTATGTCGAAAAGGTGGCCTATGGAAATAAAGGAATTGTACGGATTGAGGGGGAAGAGACGCCTGTTTTTGTCAAAAACGCATTGCCGGGGCAGACAGTCAGTGTACAGGTACAGAAAAAACGCAAAGGCAAAGCAGAGGGCCGCGTCATCGATGTCCTCAAAAAGGCAGACTATGAGATAACAAGTCCGTGTCCCCATTTTGGTCAGTGTGGCGGCTGTACGTACCAGACGATGCCTTATGAGGACCAGCTTTGTATGAAGCGGGATCAGATCAAGGAGCTTTTAGATGGTGTGTATCACGAGCGGGGCGAAGAGCCGGATTATGTGTTTGAGGGGATTAAGAGAAGCCCTGAGCAGTTTGGCTACCGCAATAAGATGGAGTTTTCATTTGGAGATGAATATATGTACGGACCGCTCAGTCTCGGAATGCATAAGCGCGGCAGCTTTTATGATATTGTGCATGTCAAAGATTGTCAGATTGTTGATGAAGACTTCAGACTCATTTTGCAGACCGTGTTAACGTTTTGCCGGGATAAGGGATTACCGTTTTATCATCGCATGAGACAGGAAGGATACCTAAGGCATCTGCTCGTTCGAAAAGCCAAAAAGACGGGAGAAATCCTCGTTGCAATCGTCACCACCACACAGCAGCAGTGTGATTTCAGTGTGCTTGTTGATAGATTATGTAAACTAGATAGCCGCGAAGATGGTGGGGTGGAATCAGAGCATTTGTCGGGGAGACTCAAAGGCATTTTGCATACCTATAACGATGCAATTGCGGATGTGGTAAAGAATGACACGACGCATTTGCTGTGGGGGCAGCCTTCCTTTACGGAAGAACTGCTTGGTTTGAAATTCGAAATTTCCGAATTTTCTTTTTTCCAGACAAACTCACTTGGTGCAGAGGTGCTCTATGAGACGGCGAGATCGTATGTGGGAAGCATCGGAAACAAAGAGCAGGTCGTGTTTGATTTGTACAGCGGAACGGGTACCATTGCACAGCTGATGGCGCCGGTCGCAAAAAAGGTCATCGGTGTGGAAATCGTAGAGGAGGCCGTGGAAGCAGCAAAACGGAACGCCGAGCGCAATGGTCTTGATAACTGTGAATTCATCGCGGGGGACGTGCTGAAGGTCATTGATGAGATTGCGGAAAAACCTGATTTCATCATTCTTGACCCGCCGCGTGACGGCATTCATCCAAAGGCACTTCCGAAGATCATTAACTATGGCGTGGAGCGTATCGTATATATTTCCTGCAAGGCGACATCACTTGCAAGGGATCTGCATGTGTTTATGGACAATGGATACCGCATGGAGAAAGCGGTCGCCGTCGACCTTTTCCCGGGGACGTATCATACAGAGACGGTATGCCTCTTGAGCAACCGAAAAGCAGACTCTCACATAAAGCTTTCTCTTGATATGGATGAATATTACAACATAATCGAAAAAGAGCAGGCTGAAAAGAAATAACTTCATAAATATACCGAACTTAAGCGATAGCTGTTGATGCGTAAAGCATTGGCAGCTATTTTTATTTTTCGCTAAAGGGAGGTGATGCCATTGAGCCGGATGAATTAATGACAGAGTTACAGGCAATCAATGACAAATTATGAAAAGGAGATTTTGATTATGACAAAGAAAAGAAGTATAAAGGTGGTAAGCCAGAGCGGTTATAACTATAAGGCAACGCCTACAATCACATTAAAAGGTCAGTGGCTAAAGGAACTTGGTTTTGATATTGGAGATTATGTTTGCGTCAGTTGTGAGAATGGAAAGCTAGTTATTACTCCGGATGCTGAGCGAGCTGCAATGGCAGAGGCTGAAGCTGCCTTTATGGAAAGAGAGATGGCTTCTCTAAAGAAAAAATTTGAAGTGGAGAAATTAAAACTTCATGCTCAGTTTGTGGCAGAGAGGGAAGCGAGGTATGGCGTATGCGAAGAGACAGTTTAAGGACAATCGGTTTTGTACTGGTATTCATTGTAATAGCAGTGCTGGTCATCTGTTTTGATGATATTAAGGCAATGGTAAACGAGGCAATGATGGAGCAGACACAGTCACTTGTGGATCAGCTGCTCAGATAGGAGTAGGTCATGGGAAAAGTTATATTGGTAGGAGCCACTAAGGGTGGAGTTGGTAAGAGCGCAAGCTCATATAATCTTGCATATTCATTGGCAAGTCTTGGCAAAAAGGTTTTGGCAGTAGATTTTGATAGCCAGGCTAATCTTACAACCTGCTTTGGAGTAGAAGATACTGCAGCAGTTCCAGTTACGATAGGTCATCTAATGATGGCTCAGATGGAAGATGAAAAGCTTCCGGATCCTGCTGAGTACATTATGAACCGCAACGGTGTTGATTTCATTCCTTCATCAATGGTTTTGTCAGCGGTGGATGCAAAGCTTAGACTTGAAATGGGAGCTGAGAGGATGCTGGCAAATATCATAGAACCTTTGAGAGATTCCTACGATTATGTGATTATTGATACCTGCCCTGCCTTGGGTGCGCTTACGATAAATGCACTGGCAGCGGCTGATGGAGTTGTGATTACTGTTAATCCTCAGTTGTTGGCAATGATGGGGTTGCAGGATTTCCTTAAGACTATCAAAAAGATTAAGAGTCGCATCAATCCGAAGTTGGAAGTAGAGGGAATCCTGCTTACCATGTGTGAAGCCAGGACAAATCTCTGCAAAGTGATTTCAGAGCAGGTGGCTGAAACATTTGAGGGGCAGATTAAGATTTTTAATAGCAAGATTCCAAGTACTGTAAAGGTAGGAGAAAGCATTTATTACAGTGAGCCGCTTTTGGAGTATGCACCGGAGACAAAGGCTTGTAAGGCATATTTGGGTTTTGGAAAGGAGCTGATTGCTTATGAAGGATAAGAGAAAAGTATTTAATGATGCAATAGACCTTTTGATAGCTGATGCTCCAGAGAGTGGAGTGAGTATGGTGTCTGTGGATGCCATCACTCCATTCCATGACCATCCATTTAAGCTTTACAAGGGCGATAGGCTGAATGATATGGTGGAGAGCATAAAAGAGCATGGTATTCTTACACCGGTCATAGTTAGAAAACTTGGTTCGGGATATGAAATGCTTGCAGGTCATAACAGACATAATGCTGCTAAGCTTGCTGGACTTACAGAGATTCCTGCTATTGTTAAGGAAGATTTGACGGATGATGAAGCTTGGATTTATGTGGTTGAGACTAATGTAATTCAGAGATCCTTCAGCGATTTAACAATATCAGAGAGAATAGCGGTTCTGTCCACAAGATATAATGAGGTTTGTGGCACCAAGAAAAGGGAAGAAATTTTAGAGGAACTACATCTGCTTAATGGTGACGGTGGACATCATGTCCACCAGATAGCCAAGAGCAGGGAACTGATTGGTCAGGAATATGGAATGACCGGCAGAAATATCGCAAGATACATTAGATGCGGTCAGCTGATACCGGAATTCAGAAATATGCTTGACGATTTAAGCCTGGCATTGGTTGTTGGTGTAGAGCTTTCCTACTTATCTGCAGAAGAGCAGGAATTGGTTAAGGGGGTATTGGATAAGAACTGTATAAGCATCAGAATGGATATGGCAAAGAAGATTAGAGCGGCAGCAGGCACTATTACAGAGGAATCAGTTCAGACATTGATGGGAGTAGACAAGCCTATGGAATCTGCTGAGATTGTAAAGCCTATTTCGGTTAAGCTTCCGGCAACAGTTTACAGTAAGTATTTTTCGGATGTAGCGAAAAAGGATGTGCAGGGGATCCTGGAAGCGGCTCTTGATATGTACTTTGAAAGGAAGGGGGCTTAGAATGTTTACTGCAGAAGAATTAAATGCTATTGATACCAAGTATTTTGCAGTAATTACTGCAAATGAATACGATGTTACTTTGATAAGCAAAAATACACGTCATGTGTGGTATTTGCATTCGGTGGAACTTCCGGATCAGGATATGGTCATTACATTCCATAAACATAAGGTTTCCCATCCGTATCACACGCACTCAAAATGTGGCACCTTGGGAAAAGCTATTCGAGATATAAAATCGCATGATGCTTTTCAATTAAATGGGCGTAAACCTGTAACAAGACATTAAAATGGAGCGGCAGCACCAATGTAGGTGTTGTCGCTCCGGTCTTTTGTGAAAGAAGATATTACTTGCGGTTGAGCTTGTGGTATCTAAGTCTGAGATAATCACAAACGGCATCATGAGCATTATTGATTTCCTGTCTGCCTCTGCTTGGCTTTAATCCGATTGTGATACAGATTTCATCGATAGACATCCCCTGATGCTTCAGTCTGATAATCTGACCGTAGCGAGGATTAAGCTTATCGAAGTATGCAAGCATCTGAACCATAAGCTCTTCTTCTGTAGGTGTAGGATCCAGTCTTTCAATAACCTGATCTTCTACAGAAGGTGTGTTGGTGTCCTCAATATCAAAGCCTTCACCCTCATATTCATAATCGAGGGAGATAATCTCAACACGGTGAGTATTACGGCGTTCGAGCAGTCCTTTGTTAGGGCATCCCTTGCACTTACGAGTATAAGGGCAGAGCTTGTCTGTACCATCAGCGTTCTTACCGATGATGCAACGACCTTCACGTCTTGCTTCGAGCTCTTTGTTAATCTTATCCCAGAACTCCTGCATATATGACGCAAAGTATCCTTCGCTAATTGCCATAAAACCAACTGTGAACTTGAATTCTCCGAGGTGAAATGTGGTGAAATTATCATCGATGTATTCACCTGGTCTAAAATTCATGTCATCCTTCTTGAATGGAACCAGTACCTTTCCTTCTTCTACTGGCTTACCATCAAAACTCTTCTTGTCACTGTACTTCTTTGTGTTGCTGTAATCAGCTGTTCTTCCCATAGGATTTTCCTCCATAGATTTGCGTTGGAGGAAACCTCACGGGAAATATTCATTTGTCCTTTCAGATGACCGTTCATAGGAATTCCTCCATGAATCGGTCAGCGTGCTCTACTTGTTACTGACGTTTACGAGTTACTTCACACTCCTGATGGTAGAGGCCTCACTTCGTGCACAAGATTGGCAATCATTTGTGTGAAGAGCATCCATTTGTTTACACCTCAGCTCTTGGTGCAGAGATCAAAAAAAGCCTTCCATATAGATTTCTAAATTTCTGGATGCAAATTGTGCATATTCGTGGTACAATAGAAGATGTATTTTTATGCCCAAATGCAGATAGATACTTTTACCCAAAATGAAAAGTTTTTCTTTTGATATATTGAATTTCGTGTTTAGAATGTTTATGGTCAAATCTTAATTTTGTTTATTGCGTTAATTACGTTAATAATTATTAGGAAAGGGGGAATTTGGATATGATGAAACGAAACAGTATTGATAGATTATCTGGAGGAACCCTTTTTTCATTGGTCGTGCAGGCAATGAGACAAAGAACTAATTCACAGGAGACGCAGATTGGGAAAATAGAAGGTGTCACAGAAGAAACATGCATGAAAACCTTGTTAGGTATTATGTATGAACCATATCGTTCATTTAATGGAAATAGTCTTAAGACAAATTTGAATTTATACAAAAAATGCGAAATTAGCTCAGGAGCAGGAATTCCGGTAGAAGATGATGTTTTAATCAATTCATTTAGAGATGGAATGAGGAACAGATACTTCGAAATGCTCAAAGCGATGGAAAGTTTTGCTTCGAAATTTATTGAGCCAGGAAAGAATGATTGGCTAATATATGCTGTTCTTGAACTTATCTATGTTGATGACAACATCAACCCAGATACAGAACTGTTTTTGACTACATCAGGAATGAAAATTGTCAAGAAAGATATACCGGCAAACTTTGATTATAGTGTTGCATCCGTAATGCTAGGAAGTTGGTTTTATATTGTTGATAATTCAATACCGAACGATAGTGGAAGAGATACTTTTGAGAGATGGCATAAAACTGAGAAATATAAGAAGCCAGAATTTATAAGCGAGATAGGGAAAGATAATATTCTTGGTATTAAGCTTGCAAGTAAAAAACAGTCAATTCAAATTGAAGTAGCATCTGGTAATAGAGATAAAAGCTATCTACTAAGGTATGCTGAATATATTTCTGGGGTTAAAGGAAAATATAGTACATCAAAAAGTTATTTATACAGGAGTGAACCAAGAGCATTTTATGATTTTTATGTATGTAATGATGTGCAGGAAAGCGTAGATGTTGCAGGAAAGAATGGATCTTGGTATAAGCCAAATGTAATAAAAAGTGTAACAATTGAAGATTTGCTAAAGAGACAAAGCTTTTTGATGCTTTGCGGAACCGCAGGGATAGGAAAGTCTATGATGATGCAACATCTCATGAATGACGCAATTAACAAGTATGAAAATACAGGGCTGATTCCTATTTTCGTTCCGTTAAAGAAATATGATGCTTCCTATCGTAATATAGAGGCATATGTTTTTTCCCATTTTGGAGTGTTTGATGAAACTCTCATAGAAGATGACCTAATGGATTTATTATCAAAAGGGCATTGTTTAGTTTTGTTTGATGGTTTAGATGAGATAGGTTCTTCTGATGAGAAGCAATTTGAATTGGCTGCTGAGAGTTTTGTGGATAAATACAATAAAAATGTTTTTGTTGTATCGTCTCGACCTTATACGGCTGGTGCATCATTTGATAGATTTACAACAATAAATATCCTTCCCTTTACTAAAGAACAGGCAATTCAACTCGTAGACAAACTTCAGTTTGGAGATGAGAATGATGACTTACGGAAGTCTTTTAAGGATAGATTGAAAAAGGGGATGTATTTAACGCATAAATCATTAATTGTTAATCCACTATTATTGACTTTAATGATGATGACGTATGATGAGAATGCGGATGTCCCAACGAAGAGGTATTTATTTTATAGTAAAGCATTTCATGCATTGGCAGAAAAGCATGATGCAAAAAAAAGTGCTTTTAATCGTTCATTAAGTACTGGACTGTCTGTAGATAGATTGAAGGAATATCTGGCAGAGTTTTCGGCAAAAACATACAGAGATGGAGAAAAAGAGTTTGACGAAGAAAAGATAGATAGATATTTTTCAAAATTGAAACGCCGTCAGGAAGATATTGATAAAAACATGGAATTAAATGTAAGTGATTTTATTGATGATCTAACAACGAAAGTGTGTATCATGTATGAAGAAAATGGGGTGTATAGATTTATTCACGATTCTTTTCAGGATTATTTTTGCGCCTTATATTTTTCTTCACAAAAGGATAAAATGTTACGTCAAATAGGCGAAATATTTGAACACAACATGAAAAACTCTTATGATGATCAGGCATTTGCGATGCTTTATGATATGATCCCGCATCATATAGAAGAATACATTTTTTTCCCTATATTAAGTGATTTGTTCCCTAATGGTGAGGTGTCTACGAAAGGGTATTGGCAATTTTTAAAAACACTTTATCCGACTATTACATATGCAATTGGTGAAGTGCCAGAAAGTGTAGAAAATAACCCTAGTTCCTTTATATATAGGTTTATTGTTAATCTAAAGAGTCTTCATGCTGAGATCAGGAATGAAGAAATGCCATATCATGAGGGGCATATTAAGAAACGATATTATTATGTTATTTCAGAAGATGGAGAGCTCAGATTAACGGCATTAGATACAATGCTACCAGAAGAAGCAGAGAGATACAAGAGCTCGAAACCAGATGGAATACTGATTAGAGTATCGATAGAAGATTTATTGCTGAATCCAGAAGTGTATAAAGATATCATTGAATTTTTTAATAGTTCTGACTTTGCATTGCGTAGAGAGTATGAAGGTGTTTATGGTTTTATGAAAAGTATAAATATAGAAGATGCTTGTAAAGAAAAAGATCTATTCGATTATTTGGATTAAAGAGGAGGTGTATATAAATGAACGAAGCAGATACATGTAGAAAATATGTTTTGCCTAAGTTGACAAAAGCAGGCTGGGATGATGCACCATACTCTTTTACGGAACAGAAGACTTTTACTGATGGAAGAATAATTCTGGAAAGAAATGGATATAAACGTGGTAAACAGAAAAGAGCGGATTATCTGTTACGTTATAGAAGAGATTTTCCAATTGCTGTAGTAGAAGCAAAGGCAAATTATAAAACCGCAGGCGAAGGCATGCAACAGGCAAAGGAGTATGCAGAAATTTTGGGATTAAAATTTGCCTATGCAACAAATGGATTGGAAATTTTGGAATATGACTATATTACTGGGGTAGAAAGAAAAGTCGATGAATTTCCTGGACCGGAAGAATTGTGGAATCGTCAATTTGGAAATAATCAAAAAGTTATTGACGCCACTGAAATGATCTTACAGCCTTACTATACATTTCCAGATAAGGAAGTGAGATATTATCAGCAAATTGCGATTAATAGAACCATACAAGCTATCGCAGAAGGACAAACTAGAATTCTGAATACTTTAGCAACAGGTACCGGAAAAACTATTATTGCGTTTCAAATTTGTTGGAAATTATGGAATAGTAAGTGGAATTTAAAAGGAGCCCCTAATAGGAGACCTAAAATCCTTTTTTTGGCAGATAGAAACATCTTGGTTGATGATCCAAAAGATAAGACATTTACACCATTTGGAGATGCTCGTTATAAAATCGAGAAAGGTAACATTGTAAAAAGTAGAGAAATATATTTTGCCATATACCAGGCAATATCAGACAAAGAAGGCAGGGATGGAATTTATAGGGAATTTGCGCCTGATTTCTTTGATTTAATTATAGTTGACGAATGTCACAGAGGTAGTGCGAATGACGAAGGAACCTGGAGAAATATATTGGAATATTTCTCGGATGCAGTACAAGTTGGTATGACAGCAACTCCTTTAAGAGATGATAATGTTGATACCTATAAATATTTTGGTAATCCGTTATGCGAATATAGTTTGAAAGATGGTATTAGTGATGGATTTTTGGCTCCATATAGGGTGTATAGAGTAGTAACAACGATAGATGCAACTGGGTGGAGACCAGAAGAGGGACAAGTTGATAGGTATGGAAACATCATACCTGATGGGGATTACGGGACAGAAGACTTTGAAAAAAGAATTGTTCTGGATAAACGAACTGAACGAATGGCGATGTATCTTAAAAAGATCATGGAAGGCAGAGAATTTGAAAAGACCCTTGTTTTTTGTGTTGATCAACCTCACGCTGATGAGATGCGTAGACAAATTGTTAATCAAAACACAGATATAGTTCGTGCATATCCAGACTATGTTTGCCGAGTTACATCCGATGAAGGAGATATAGGAAAAGCGTTTTTGGGGAAATTTCAGGATATTGAAACTCAAACTCCTGCAGTTTTAACTACTTCACGATTATTGTCTACTGGAGTGGATGCACCTACGGTAAAAAATGTAGTCTTAGCCAGAACAGTTAATTCTATGTGTGAGTTCAAGCAGATTATTGGTCGAGGCACTAGATTAAGAACGGACTACGGCAAGTACTTTTTCAACATTATTGATTTTACTGGTAGTGCCACTAAAAATTTTGCAGATCCTGATTTTGATGGATATCCTGCTATAGAGCAGCAGGTTGTAATTGATGAATCAGGAAGCGTTGTAGATGAAGTGGAATTATCTGTAGATGAGAGCACAGTAAATATAGATGATGAGCCGGATGTAGATGTTTCTGGAATGAAGGGAAAGACGATATCATTTGATGATGATAATGATGAAGGCGTTCAGAAATATTATGTAGATGATATAGAAGTATATATTGCTGCCGAAGTGGTTTATGAGTTAGATGCAACTGGAAAGTGTCTAAATGTAAAGAAATACACGGATTATGCTGCTGATACAGTACGGAGTTTATTCCCGAATGCGTCTGATTTAAGATCTCAATGGAAAAATATGGCAATGAGAAATGACATCATATCGAAGCTTGAAGATCGTGGCATTATCTTGGATGATTTATTAGAAAGATTAGAGCTACCTGACGCGGACCCTTTCGATTTAATTTGTTATTTAGCATATAATTCTCCGTTAAGGACACGAAGGGAGAGGGCTGAGTCTCTAAAAAAAGATAGGGCTGAGTTTTTTGAAAACTATACTGAAGAAGCTCGACAGATTTTGATGGAATTATTAGATAAATATGCAGATTATGGATTAGCTCAGTTTAAGTTGCCAGATGTATTAAAACTGTCTCCAATTGAAAGACATGGTAATATTCGTGAAATTGCTGAGATTTTTGGAGGGCCAAAAGAACTTATGGAAGCTATAGAAAACCTGCAAAATGAACTATATGCTGCATAAAGAAAGGACGATGTAAATGGCAGATAAACCTAAAATAAATGCGCAGCAGTTGAAGAATATAATTGATTCTGCTCGTAAGATTATGAGAAAAGATAAAGGGCTTAATGGTGATTTGGACAGATTACCTATGCTTACATGGATAATGTTTTTAAAGCTACTAGATGATATGGATAAAGTTGCTGAGACCGAGGCAGTGTTATCCGGAAACAAGTATGTTCCAGTAATAGAAGCACCATATAGATGGAGAGATTGGGCTAGTGAAGAAGATGGTATTACTGGAGATGAGTTAATTAGTTTTGTTAATCTTGAAAAAACTATTAGACCAGACGGAACGGATGGGCTAGGCTTATTAGCTTATTTAAAAGCACTTAGTGACGATGGTAAGAGTAGGAAGGATGTTATAGGCAATATCTTTTCTGGAACTCAAAACCGAATGATAAATGGGTATCTATTAAGAGACGTAATAAATAAGGTTAATGAAATTCATTTTGATTCAACAGAGGAACTTAATCTTTTGGGAACCATTTATGAAACGATGTTGAAAGAAATGAGAGATGCTGCTGGAGATAGTGGTGAATTCTACACGCCGAGAGCGGTTGTTAAATTTATGGTTAAAATGATTAATCCGCAAATCGGAGAATCTGTCTTGGATCCAGCATGCGGCACGGGTGGTTTTCTAACGGAGGCGTATACACATCTTGCTGAGGCTGGAAAAACTGTCAAAGATTTGAAAATAATTCAGACAAAATCGATAGTAGGACAAGAAGCTAAACCACTGCCATATTTGTTGGTTCAGATGAATTTAATTTTACATGGATTGGAATATCCACAAATAACATTTGGTAATACTCTTGAGCGAAAAATCAGCGAAATTGGTGATAATGAGAGAGTAGACATTGTTTTGACTAATCCACCTTTTGGAGGAGAGGAAGAAGATGGTATAAAAGCTAATTTTCCGCCAGATATGCAAACAGCCGAGACAGCGCTACTCTTTTTACAATACATTATGCGTAAGTTGAAAAAGTATAACGGAAAGACTTATGGTAGAGCCGCTGTTGTTGTCCCTGATGGTTTTTTGTTTGGAACTGGTGTATGTGAAAAGATAAAAGAATCCTTGGTTCAAAATATGAATTTGCATACTGTTGTCAGATTGCCTTTTGGAGTTTTTGAACCGTACACTCCAATACGAAGTAATATTTTGTTCTTTGAGAATAGACCTAATCCAAATGGCGGAACATGGTTCTATGAAGTTCCTATCGCAGATGGAAGAAAGAAATATTCTAAGACTAAGCCTATATTGTTTAGTGAGTTTAGTGACTGCATTTCTTGGTGGGACAATAGAAAAGAAGATGAACATGCATGGTTCGTGTCTAGCGAAGATTTGAAGGCAAGAAATTACGATTTTGCTATTAAAAATCCTAATGCCATCAAACAAATGGATGAAAGAAATTTGGATGAAATATATGCATCAATGAAGGATTCGTCAAATGAAATTGTGAAAATTCTTGGAGAAATTAATAAGATAATAGGAGGCTGATGTAATGGGATTACAATTTAAGAAGTTATCGGCATTCCTAAAAGAAACCAATGTTAAAGAGAATATAGACAATTCTGTTGAGTACAAATGCGGTGGTGTAAGGCTTAATGGAATGGGTATATTTGTTAGAGAAATAAAGCTGGGTTCAGACATTCAAAAACAGTGGGTAATGCACAAAGTCAAAGAGAATAATGTTATTTATAGTACTTTGTTTGCAGATAAAGGTGCATTTGCAATAGCCACAAAGAAAGATGAAGAACTTGTATTCTCAGAAAAATTTGTAAGT
>JAGKTY010000072.1 GCA_021153185.1 Lachnospiraceae bacterium | reverse complement strand
GCCCCGCTCCCCCAAATTTGGACAGGGCCGGGGCGCGGTTTCAATGGAAGAAAAAGCGGGATGAATAAGCCCCGTAAAGCCGGAAGTTTGCACGGAAAACATAAAAAGGGCGCTAAACGCGCCCTCTTTATGACCGATAAAACAGCCTTCTACCTTATCCTTCAATTCCAAACTCATGAAACAGCTTGTGCCGATACTTCTCATCCACCGCCACTTTTTCGATATCTTCATTTCTATGATCGCGTGTCAGACACAAAATCAACTTTGCGAAGTTTCCTTCTCCCACGCCACGGCCCAATTCGATTCCTTCGCTGCGGCCTAATTCGATTCCTTCGCTGCGACCTTCACTACATCCTTTTTCGTACTGCTGTGTACACATCTCTTCAATTGCTAAACACACGTCGTTGTCCTCCTTCTGTTCTTCTTCCTTCTTCTTTTCTACAAGGTTTACCAGTCTCTTTGAGCCTGTAATGACTCCAAGGAATCTTACCGTCTCAAACGTCATCTTTTGTTTATCAATGGAAGCATAGTAGTGCATGAATTCATTCCGGTCGTTTCTTCTTTGATAGAGTTCAAATACTTCCCGAAGCTCTGTCTGAAATATCCCATAGTCATGTGGTTCATTCAGATTAAACACATGGATCTGATAGTCCGGTACATGCTTTAGAATTTCCTCACTATGTTCATTTTCTCTGTCGCATTTTAGCAGTTCATGAAGACTTGTTGCGCCGTCCCATTTTTCTTCGCCCCAGTAAAGCACTAAGCTATTAACGGGGATAAGCTTGTCTTCTTTTTGAAAGCCATACAAATATTCGCCCGCATTTTCCGGCTGTCCTTCCCGTTTCCATCGCTCGCGGTTTGCATCCGCGATTTTTCTGCGCTGGCTGTCATATTCCATCGCTTCCTTCAGCATCACGTGAATCGGCATTGCGTAATTGATGGTTGTCTGGTTTTCCAGCACCCAGATGCAGAACTTGTTTTTCTGCATTTGGTCACAGATTTTTTCAATGATACAGTTGCCCTCCACCATGGATAGCACAGGATTTGCATCATTTAAATCTGACGCGTCAATCACTTGTCTGCCATGATACAGCGTGCCATTGAATAAATCCGCAAATCTTGCATTGTTTGCAAGATAGTTCTTTTGCGCTATGTCTTGTTTTCCCATAGGCTTCTCCTTTCTGTATGACAGGAGTGCCTGCGGCTGTCTTAAATCCGGTCGCTCCTGCGTTTGTAAGGTTTTGATTTTTAAGCAAGAATCGACTTTGAATTTAAGAATAAAGACTGCGTTCGCGGCTTGCTACTTGCATAGACGATGTTTGCTTACCCGTAGGATAACACGCTACGTTACATACGTCAAGTGCGGCTCTTTTATACAAAAAGTCACTTGTAATTATGGATAAAATTACATACTATGTAAGAAGAACTAGAAATATTTACTCCAAAGACAGTAACGTGTCTTTCTACAGACAAGGCTATAAAGCCTATCAAATTTTTTTCAAAACAAAGTAAAAGGAGAGTGGAAAAATATGAAAAAATTTTTGAAAACCGGAATGGCTCTACTACTGGCAATCTCATTGGCATTTGGTAACGCGCCTGCCGTATTTGCCGTGGAGGGTTCTACTGAAGACGAAGCGCCTGGTTCATGTAATAACGGTGAACATTATTCGACTCAAGAAGATACCGAAAACGTAGTATCTGCCACATGTACAACACCCGGTTCATATGATATAGTAGTACGTTGTAAAGAATGCAAGGCTGTAATCAGTCGCCAAACAGTAACCACTTCACCTGCCCTCGGCCACACAGCCGGCGAAGCAGTAAAAGAAAACGAAAAAGCCGCCACATGTACAGAAGCGGGTTCTTACGATAACGTCGTATATTGTACAGTGTGCAAAAGTGAACTCAGCCGCGAGCCAGTTAAAGTTAATGCGCTCGGACATACAGCCGGTGCGGCAGTGAAAGAAAATGTAACATCCGCAGGCGGTTATGATTTAGTACAGTATTGTACAGTGTGTAAAGCAGAAATCCCGGGAAGCCGCAAATCGGTATCGAAATCTGAACTAAAAGAGCAGGCTATCACAATCACCAAGCTTTCCGCTATTTACAAAGTTACAACCGTTAAAAAAGCAGCAAAATTCTTCAGTATTGGAGCGAAAGCGAAAACATCTGTAAAAGCTAAAAAAATTTCCGGCAGCAAGAAGATTACAGTATCAAGCAAAGGTAAAGTTCAGATTGCAAAAGGTACAAAGAAAGGTACTTACACAGCACGGGTTAAACTGACTGCTAACGCTACATCCATCTACAAGACTGCTACAAAGACTGTAAAAGTTACTGTCAAAGTTAAATAATCCTGTATAAAAGAAACCCGGGCACTTACGCGCCCGGGCCTTTTTCACTCTCATTTATTTTTCTAAAGACTCCATCAAGTCATCGCATGTCAGCAAAACAGTACCTTCTTTTTGGGCTCTCTCCCATACAGGCTCAGTAAAACCACTTTTACTGATAAACATAAAATGTTTTTCAGTCATATTCGGAAAAGCTTCTGCTGCAGTCAGCAGGTCGTCATACTCTTCCATCGGCATCGGTTTATTTCGGAACTTGCATTCTACGAAAAGCGCTTTCTCGGCTTTCTTGTCGAGCGCCAACACATCCACATCGTCCTGCGCTTTGATTTTGGGATTATTGCCCCACCATTTGCCAATCTCGTATGGTACAAAAGGAAGCTTACCGCTCTTTGCAAGACGCATCAAGTACTGCTTGCAAATTTCTTCAAAAACAGGTCCCATGTAATCATTGATTTCACCCATAATTTCTTCACATGCCTGCTCCGGCCCAAGTAATTCATAATAGCTTCGATTCGTAAAGATATATCGATACCAAAATTTATAGAAGTTGTCGGTAATCTCATAGATTCCCTTCTTTTCATTTTGTCCTGTCGGCACGATTTTTTTGATTAAACGGATATTTTGCAAAGTAATCATGTATTTACTGCATTTTCCCTTATCCTCATGTATGCGGTCCGCAATTTCGGTCACACGATTACATCCATTGGAAATCGCTTCTAAAATAGAATTATATACGATTGGCTCACGAAGCTCGGTCCGAAGTAATGTCAGTGGTTCATCATTCAAAAAAGCACCCGACGCCAAAATCCGGTTTGTTAGGTTCTCTTTTAGACTTTTATCCGGATCAAATGCATTCAAATATCTTGGCACACCTCCAAGAATCCCATACGCAATGAGCTGTTCTTCCGCCGAATAATTCGGGAAAAATTCTCTGCTTTCAAAATAATCAAACGCATTCACTTCCATACTTGCAGTAATACGTCCATAAAGCGGACTTTCATAGCCCATGATATCATTGACCATAAAGCTGACACTCGATCCACACAAAATAAGAAACATATTTTGGTTTTTGAATGCATGGTCAATTTTGTGTTGCAGAATACTTTTAATAGAAGGATTCGGTCCCGCCAAAAAAGGAAATTCATCGATAATCAGCACTGTTCTGTCATCTTCCGTCTTTCGCTCCACATAGCCAAACGCATCCTCCCAATTTGCAAAATTGGCAATAAATGTCTGATCAAAATGCTGTTGCACAATCCTGGAAAAATCCTGCAGATTCAAGGCATCGTTTTTTTCCTGCGCCGAAAAAAAGATCGTGTCGTGCTTTTTCGAAAATTCCTGCAAAATAGTCGTCTTCCCGATTCTACGTCTTCCATACATGATCAAAAATTCAAATTGATCACTATGATAAAGTTGCTCCAAACGTTCAAGCTCATGTAATCTGCCAATCATCACATTTCTCCTTTACTACTTATGTGTAGTATACTCTAAAGTATTCTTTTTTACAAGTAGAAAAATGTGCAAATCATTTTATCTTTTCAGCATAAGAAGCCCTGGCACTTACGCGCCCGGGCCTTTAGCTGTTTCGGTTTCTACTTCTGTGATCTATTCCTGTGATTGATTGGATTGTGTCTGATTGATAATCGCTTGAATCTGCGATTCACTGATGTTATTAGCGCGCATATTGGCTATCAGGCGCTGTTGCTCTTCGAGTTTGCCTTGCTGTAGGCCTTGTTGTAAGCCTTGTTGCATTCCTTGCTGTCGGCCTTCCTCTAGGCCTTGCTGTCGGCCTTGCTCTTTTACATAATCTTCCCGCGCCCATCTGTCGCGCTGCTCTTTCAGGTGCGCTTCGTACGCCTCCCGCGCCACTCTCGTCAGGCTGAACC
>JAGKTY010000071.1 GCA_021153185.1 Lachnospiraceae bacterium | reverse complement strand
TGCATTACGGTGGTTGAGTTTATCGAAACCACCACATTTAGTGTAGCAGTCATTTCGACGAGCTCAATGAGCGCTACACTCATTACTTTTGGAACAGCCCCTAATCATATAAAAAAGGTGTTATGTATGTACGTACCGCTGTTTCTGATATAATAACAGCAGAAAGGTGGTTGATGATTATGCCTATGGCGGTACTGAGCAATTTTCTGATTTATTGTGTTGTAAATGCCTTTACTCCGGGACCGGGAAACATTCTGGCATTAAATACCGTAACAAACTATGGATATAAAAAAGGAAAGCCGCTGTTCTTTGGAATTTTTGCAGGCTACTATGTAGTACAAATCTTATGCGCAATTTTTGTATATGGGGTTAATTCTTTGCTTCCAAATGTAATGGAAGTGATGAAGTACATCGGAGCAGCCTATATCCTGTGGCTTGCGATTCATATTGCTTTCAGTAAGCCGTCAACAGAAAACGCAGAGCAATCCGCATCGTTTCTGAAAGGCTTCATGCTGCAATTTGTCAATGTGAAGATCTATATGTTCGGGGTTACCGCACTAACGGGCTATGTTGTAGGATATATGTCCTCTTTTCCGGCTTTGCTGTTTTTTGAGCTGGTTATTGCAACGATCGGAACAATCGCAACCTGTACTTGGATTGGCTTGGGCGTACTGATTCAGAAGTTTTATCTGCGGCATTTCCGTTTTATTAATATTATCCTTGCACTAACATTACTGGAGTGTATTTGGGGAATGTTAAGATAATTGTTGCTTTGAGAGAAGCATAATCTGGATTATTTAAAATGTCTTCTGCCGCAGAGCCGCCGCTTTTATTCGACTTTGGTTCACCGTTTACAACAATCACATCTGGATTCTCAAGAAAGGGACGGAATGAAGTCACACTTATTTGGTGTAAAAACTTGCAAATCCATCTTCTTTCCGTTTATATTATGGAAAGAGAAGAAGGTATGTTTCAAACGATTATTAGTACAATAAGTTCTTTTATGTATAGCAAACTACTGGTTATTATACTGATTGGTGCGGGAGTGTATTTTACAGTCCGTACAAGATTTCCACAGGTAAGATTATTTAAGAGAGCTTGTGGATCCGTAATGGAAAAGCCAGAGGATAAAGAGGCGATTTCCTCTTTTCAGGCACTTATGGTTTCAACAGCATCCCGTGTGGGAACGGGAAATATTGTCGGGGTTTCATCGGCAATTTGTATAGGGGGATTTGGTTCTGTATTCTGGATGTGGGTGATTGCGATTATCGGAAGTGCATCTGCTCTGATCGAGAGTACATTGGCACAGATTTATAAGAAAAGAGGGGAAGACGGAAGCTGCTATGGAGGGCCGGCTTACTATATTGAAGCGGCACTTCATTGTCGCCCGCTGGCAATTGTTTTCTGCGTTGCAATGATTTTAACCTACGCATTTGGATTTAATATGCTGGCATCTTATAATCTGCAGTCTACATTTTCAGTATTTTCTTTTTATAATGCAGAGATGAGTCCATGGATCATCGGTGGAATTTTGGCAGTGCTGACAGGATGGTGTCTGCTTGGCGGCGGCTCACGTATCGTAAAAGTAACGTCAAGGGTTGTGCCAGTAATGGGGATTGCGTATATCGGAATTTCACTTTTGGTAGTAATTATTAATATTCAGAATGTGCCGGCAATGTTTGTGCGCATTTTTAAAGAAGCCTTTGATTTTAGAGCAATTTTCGGAGCATTTTCCGGTTCAGTCATGATGCAGGGAATCCGCCGGGGACTCTATTCCAATGAGGCAGGTATCGGTTCTGCTCCGAATGCATCTGCTTCAGCAAATGTCAGCCATCCGGTAAAACAGGGGCTGGTACAGATGTTGTCTGTATTTATTGATACTTTGTTGCTTTGTACAGCAACAGCAATGATGTGTATGTCATCTGGAATTGATCCGGCAAAAGAATTGCAGGGAGCACCATGGGTGCAGGCATCTCTGCAGGAATCACTTGGTTCTTTCGGTCCGGTCTTTATTACAGTTGCGACGGTATTTTTTGCATTTACAACTCTGCTCGGAAACTGTTTTTATTGTGACAATCTTTTAATATATATTCACAAAAAACAGCCGGGAAAAGCTTTTATGAAAGGATTCAGACTGGTATCGGCACTTGCAATCTTTCTGGGAGCAGGAATGGAGATGTCTCTTTTATGGGATCTTTCCGATGTATTGATGGGGGTTATGGCACTCATTAACATTCCGGTTATCCTGATTTTATCAGAGATTGCATTTAAAGCGGTTCAAGATTATGAAGCACAGTTAAAGAAAGGACTTAACCCTGTTTTTAAAAGCGCAGACATCGGGCTTAGTCAAAAAACAGATTTCTGGAGAAATTATTGTAATATAGACTAAAAGGAGATGGCAGTAGCATGAAGAAGGCATATGAACATGAAACAGAGATGCGGAATCAGATTTTCAAAGAGTATACACTGGTAGATCTGAGAAATTTAAATTTGCAAGTTGAAACAATGTCTGTAGTTTAGGGAATATAGAGCGACAATAAAAGTGTATGCAAAAATTTGCGACAAGTAAATCTTTCGTAAAAGAAAATGCTTCTTCTAGGTTATTTTCATCAATAAATAACCTGGAATAATCATTTAATGCTGATTCATTAGGAAAGTATAAGGTAATAGAGATTTCAACTTTTGTAACTAAAGATTTATTTTTAATTACAAAGCCATATTTAGAAAAATTATCATCTACTCTATATATCGTGTAGTATATAAATTACTTCCTGAATTAGAAACATACTTATAACAAACTTCACTTAAATATTGAGTCTTTGGAATCTTAGGACTTGCAAATAAACCAATGACCAGAAAAGCCAGAATGAAAAGTGTAGTTAATTTCTTCATATAAACTCCTTACTTAAAAGGTATAGCGTCTTTGTGTTTTTGGCAAGAAAAATTATCTAAGAAGTTCTGCTAAATCAAGTTTTGTTCTTTGAACAAAATTTTTAATACTTAATGATTCAGAATTAATAAAACCTTTTCTATCATCTCCGTAAAATATTACTTCAATGTTTATTGGAATAATACCAACTGTAATTTCACAATATTGATGACAATTATTATCCTTACCATCCAGACAATTTGAAGAATTTGCGAGGCAGCTATGATTTTGATGCATAGGGCAAGAAACCATCACATTAAACTTTGTTCCTAGTTTTTTTAGTACATTATTTTTGAAGATTTCAAAAGGAATTTTCATTATTATGCGGCCTTAGTTTTGAAAGTGTCATAAGAAACAACATCTATATTTATAGGATCTTTAGACGAATTCCATTTTTCAAGTTGTTCCATTAAATTCTGTATTCTTTTTAGTAAATATTTTTCCATGTTAGATTCCATACTAACATTTTTTGCGCTAAGATATAATTTAAATCGTTCATAACCATTCCAAAATTCAGTAGCACAATCAGATGTAAATAATTCTTCTAAAATATCCCAGGCTAACTTTGAATCCTTCTTAAAGATTGATGATAAATAATCACCACATACTTGTTGTAATCGAGAGATAGCTTCATTTTCAGTTTTACCACTAGCATCTAAAAGCAAGTGTAAACAAGAGGCTGTATAAATGTCATCTTTCTTGGCTACGATAAATACTAGCACAGGGATGTTATAGTTAAACTTTTCAGTTTTGAACACTTTGAACTTACCAATAGCCGTTACTGTTCCTGTCGGAATTGTAATCTTGGTTTCCATTTGTCATTTACTCCTTCAATTATAATAATCATATTATCGGAATTATGCAACATTTTTTTTTGATAAAATATATGAAGAAAAGTCAAGGTTTATTTTTGTTGTATCACATTCCATAACAGCTGCATTTGCAACCTGCAGTCCTGCCCTTAGTCCTAGTAATATAAAGCTTGCTCCACCCGGAATCAAAAACAGTCCTACTGAAAGTACCATTGGTCCTATTGTTAGCAGTAAATCTGTCAGTTCTTTCTCATGCTGACGGATCGTGGCAATTTCCTGTTCAGCGCAGACAATGAGCGGGAAGCCAGAGAGGAACTGATGGAGTATGAGGAATCTGCGGCTTGATATCTGCTATGACGGCAGCCGCTACAAGGGTTGGCAGCGGCTTCCCGGCAGCGCGGTGACTATCCAGGGAAAGCTGGAGCAGACCCTTTCCAGAATACTGGGGGAAGAAATCGAGATTTCCGGCAGCGGCCGCACCGATGCAGGTGTCCATGCC
>JAGKTY010000038.1 GCA_021153185.1 Lachnospiraceae bacterium | reverse complement strand
TCGTTGTGGCAGGCATTTGTGTCGCAGCTGCCCTGAAGCAATGGAAACGGCGGGAATTGTGATTTTACATGAATCGTGTATCTTGAAAAAGGCAGCTAAGGAAGATGCACATTTCAGCAGATACTACGATGCAATCTATATTCTCTTTCACACGGGGCTTCGTATTTCGGAGTTCTGTGGACTGACGGTTTCGGAGATTGAGTTCGATGAAATGCGTATCAAGGTAGACCATCAGTTGCAGCGCACATCCCAGATGAAATATGTGATTGAGGAGCCAAAGACAGAGAGTGGTACCCGCTATGTGCCGATGACCGAAGAAGTGGCAGAGTGTTACATTGCAGTATATCATGGGTCACTCAGACATCAGTGTAACCCTGAATGTCTATACCCATGTAAACTTCGATGATGCCAAAGCCGAGGTGCTTCGGGTAGCGAATGGCTAAAAAGAGGCGTTGGTAAAGCCGTTTCCTTTACCAATGTATTTACCAATATTGCAGGGAAAAGCATGAGAAGATACGGGACGATTTGAGAAGATACCCCGGAAACAGCCAGGGAGCTAAAACCCGAAAAACCCTGTGATACCAAGCATTTGAGAAGAAATACAAGACTTATATGGAGTTATAAAAAGATGATAAAAGTACTATTTATATGCCACGGCAACATCTGCCGTTCCACTATGGCGCAGTCGGTTTTCGCGGACATGGTGGCAAAACAACATATGGAGCATTTATTTGAAATTGATTCTGCGGCGACGAGCCGGGAGGAGATTGGGAATACGCCGCACTATGGTACGGTAAACAAATTGAGACAGGTCGGCATTCCGCTTGTTCCGCACAGAGCAAGACAGATGACGAAGCAGGATTATGAATATTTTGATTATCTGATTGGAATGGATGATTATAATATCAGAAATATGCAGCGCATCGCGGGTGGTGATCCGGACGGCAAGATTTATGCGCTGTTGCAGTTTGCGGGAAGTACGCGCAACATCGCAGACCCATGGTATACGGGCAATTTCGACGAGACGTATGACGATGTATGTGAGGGACTTCATGCATTCCTTGCTTACCTGCAAAAAGAATCGTTAATCTGAGTAACCAAATCAGGACACGGCTCATAGGTATGACCTTTGAGCCGTTCTTTATTTTCCATGATTGTTTTAGGCGTATCAATAAAAGTTAGTTTCTGCTTACGAGTACAAGTTTTGATGTAATACTCCAATACACCGGCAGCAGACCATGAATCAGTCTCCCAGACCATGCACAGGCGCTTGGCTGTATGGCTTTTCGTATATTTCGCGCAGGCCTTCTTTTGCCCGAAATGTTCTTCCATACGGTGTGGGATATCCTTGGCGATGCCGGTATACAGCGTGCCGTCTTCACATTCTAATATATAGATATAAGCGCGTTCTGAATTAGCCATGGTTAACTCCACGCCTGATATTTATCAAGGTAATCCGAACCGGTATCGCGTGAGAGCGATTCGAGAATCGGCTCAGGATTTTCGTACATCTTGACGAAGGTATAAAACGCCATAAACACCATGTAATCACCATTTTGCTTGGCCTTTGTTTTATCCTGGTCAAGCTGTGCTTTGAAGTGGTCCATCTGCCAGATTATGATATCGATGACGTTTACATGTTCGATGTTTGCTTTGCACAGGTAATCGCCATGCTCCATGAAATAGACAAATTCTTCATAGACTTCTTTGTTCACAACGAGCTTATTCCAAAAATCACAGAGTGTTTCATTTGACAGTTCTGCGTTTTTGGCAAGTTCATATGCAAATGTAAATGCTTTTTTCTGCAGTTCATCTGTTTGGTCTAACGTAATCACACATTTTTCGCTCATATAATCAACTCCTTTCATCTATCATACAACAAAGTGCGAAACAAAGATATATTTTTGATAAAATTTATGGTATTATGTAACTATTCAGAGCCATGTAAATATTTATGTGGTACTGAATAGTTACACTATTAATGAGGGTACTTATGGGTAAAAAGAAATCAATTTTAACAAGCTTATTATGCATTTCCGTTGTGCCGCTTTTGGTGCTCGGCATCTGCATGGCATATATGACGTGGAACAGCGTATATACGGCGACGCTTTCGGAAGCGCAAAATACATTGTCGGTTGCTGCGCATGCAGCGGTGGATGAGATCAATCTGATGTTCCCGGGGCCAATCACCGAGGAGGATGGCGTCATGAAAAAGGGAAACGCTGACCTCGGCGAGGCTTATGATCTGATTGACGCATTCCGCAAAAATAATAAGCTTCATATCGTTATATTTTATGGCGGAAAAAGTGCCATTTCAACCCTCGAAGGATACGATGAGGACAGCGAGGCATTTGAGGCGCCGAAGGATGTCTCCTATTACGTAAGCGAAAAGCGGATGGAGTATTATTCGACCAAGCTTTTGCTAAGCGGAGAGAAACAGGTCGCATACTGTATTCCGATCAGCTCCAAGGGCGATGGCATGCTCATGGTTTGTCAGCCGCTTTCTGTTGTGGTGAACCATGCGAATACGATTGCACTCAAATCGTTGATGCTTTCGTTGGTTGTTCTGCTCATTGTGTCTGTTATCTGCGTGATTTTTGTAAACAGACTTGGCAGTGCGCTTACGCAAATCAAAGATTATCTGAGCAAGATTGCGGTGAAGGGCGAGACGCCGGTGCTTGCCAGGGAAGTGGCAGAGCGTAAGGATGAAATCGGGGACATTGGCCGTTTTGCGGTAAATGTCAATGATGAGCTCGATAAACTCATTAATACGGATCCGCTGACGGGGCTTTACAACAGGCGTGCCGGCAGAGTGGAGCTTTTGAAACGGCTTGCCGCAAATCCTGACAAGCTGACGATTGTCATGGGTGACATCGATCATTTCAAAAAAGTAAATGACACCTATGGTCATGAGATGGGTGACGTCGTGCTAAAGAAGGTTTCGCAGGTGATTGCGGAGAATATGAAGGAGCGCGGATTTGCTGCCAGATGGGGCGGCGAGGAGTTTGTCCTTGTTTTTGACAAGCCTTACAATCTTGCGTATGATTACACGGGTCGTATTTTGAATCAGATTCGGAATATCCTGTTTGACAGCGACGGGGGCGAATTCCAGGTGACGATGACATTTGGTGTGACGCCTTATGAAGACGGCATGCAGATGGACGAGCTTTTGCGCACCTCAGATGAAAAATTATATTACGGAAAAGAACATGGCCGCAACAGGATTATCGGTGTTGATGAGAAATAATTGGAGTGAAATCCCACTGTCTTTCGATGGTGGGATTTTGATTTTATGGGTATACTATTTAGAAAACTTTTACATTTTTCACGAATATTTCAAAAAGAAAACATTGATTTTGACGGTAGCAATCTCTATAATATGAGGAGGCGTGATATCTGAAGCTTTTTAGTCATTCGGATACAAAAGAAAGGAAATTTATGGAAAATCAAAATTATAATGCAGGCCCAAATGGCGGTGGTCCAAATGGGAATCAGAATAATAAGCCCGGTAACGGCAACCGGAACGGAGGAGGCGGCGCAGGCGATCCGCAGAAGAAACAGAGTCTTCTGCTTTTGCTCATTGCATCGCTTATTACACTTATCTGTATGAGTTATTTCGTGCGGATCATGACCAATTCTTCTTCAAGAGAGATTACGTATGACCAGTTTTTGACACTTGTCGAGGAAGAGAAGGTCGAAAAGGTAGTGATTGAGTCGGATAAGATTGTGATTACACCGAAGCTTGAGCAATCACAGCAAAATACGAATGACATCTTTGCAGAGCTTTATGCTGCAAGAAACGGTGTGACATACTACACGGGAATTGTGGATTATCCGGAGCTTGTCGATTTTTTGGAAAAACACGATGTTTCCTATTCCGCAAAGATACCTGACAATTCCAGCTTTTTATTGTCAATCCTTTTAACCTATGTACTGCCGATTCTATTTTTGTGGTTCGGTCTTTCGTTTTTGTTCCGCAAGGTTGGCGGCGGTGGCGGCCCAATGGGTGTCGGAAAGAGCAATGCCAAGGTATATGTACAAAAAGAGACCGGTGTGACCTTTAAAGATGTCGCAGGACAGGATGAGGCGAAGGAGTCACTGCAGGAAATCGTGGACTTCCTTCACAATCCTGATAAATATACAAAGATTGGCGCTAAGCTTCCAAAGGGTGCGCTCCTTGTCGGACCTCCTGGAACAGGTAAGACGCTTCTTGCAAAGGCTGTTGCGGGTGAGGCGCATGTTCCGTTTTTCTCACTTGCGGGTTCCGATTTCATCGAGCTTTATGTCGGTGTCGGTGCGAGCCGTGTAAGAGATTTGTTTAAAGAGGCGACCAAGAACGCGCCATGTATCATTTTCATCGATGAGATTGATGCCATCGGTAGAAGCCGTGATTCCAAGTACGGCGGTGGAAATGAGGAGCGTGAGCAGACGTTAAACCAGCTTCTTTCTGAGATGGATGGTTTTGATACCTCAAAGGGTATTTTGATTCTGGCTGCGACAAACAGACCTGAAATTCTCGATAAAGCACTTTTGCGTCCGGGCCGATTTGACAGACGTGTTATCGTAGACAAACCGGACCTTAAGGGTCGTGTTGATACACTCAAAGTGCATTCCAAAAATGTCAATATGGATGAGACGGTTGACCTTGATGCAATCGGACTTGCCACAAGCGGTGCGGTCGGTTCTGACCTTGCAAACATGATCAACGAGGCTGCCATCAACGCTGCAAGAGAAGGCAGAAAGGCAGTGAGCCAGAAAGATTTATTTGATGCAGTCGAGGTCGTTTTGGTTGGTAAAGAGAAAAAAGACCGCATCATGAGTAAGGAAGAGCGTAAGATCGTATCGTACCATGAGGTTGGTCATGCGTTGATCAGTGCACTGCAGAAAAACTCCGAGCCGGTACAAAAGATTACAATCGTTCCGCGTACGATGGGTGCGCTCGGCTATGTTATGCATGTGCCGGAGGAGGAGAAGTATCTTAATACAGAGGCAGAGCTTCGCGATATGCTCGTTGGTCTGCTTGGCGGTCGTGCTGCGGAGGAAATCGTGTTTGATACGGTGACAACGGGTGCTGCCAACGATATTGAGAAAGCGACAAGCATCGCGCGTGCGATGGTAACACAGTACGGTATGAGCAAGCGCTTTGGTCTGATGGGACTTGAGACGGTGGAGAGCCAGTATCTTGACCGCCGTGCTGCGATGAACTGTGCGGATGAGACTGCAGCGGACATTGATGAAGAGGTTATGAAAATCTTAAAGGCCAGCTACAAAGAGGCCAAGAAGCTGCTGAAGGAAAACCGCAAGGTGATGGATCAGATTGCGGCGCACCTGATTGAGAAAGAGACCATCACCGGCAAGGAATTCATGGAAATTTTCCGCAAGGCAAAAGGACTTCCTGAGCCGGACCCAAAAGAGGAAGAAAAAAAGGAAGACGGAAAACCGGCGTTTAAAGCTGTGATGGAAAGTGCAAAAGAGGAACTTTCTTCCCCTGAGAAATCCGATGGTGCGATAGATGCATCGGAGGTTGATGATGCAGAAGAAATGGATGAGCAGGTCATCGAAATTGAGCTTGGCGTCGGAGAAGAAATCGATCTGACCGAAGTGCTGAAGGATGTATTTTCGGGGGATGGAGAAGACGGTGATATCCAAATCGAATTCGAACTGGATGATTCGGATGACGATGACGAAGATGACATCATAGATATTGAGGATGACGACGAGGACGAGGATGCAGAAGGCATCAATTCCGATGAGGACTCCAAATAAGAAATAAAGTGAAAATGTTTGGCTTTCGGGTCAAACATTTTCTTTGTTATGCGGCTTTATTCTGTGTTTGCAGTAAGCGAAATGTTTCTGGATAGAAAAGCGGTCACGTGATATAATGAAATGAATGTTTGGAAAGGAGGATGCAGTTATGCAGGAAAGCGAATTCAATATTGAAGAAGAACTCAGAAAATTGCCGCATTCTCCGGGTGTCTATCTCATGCATGACAAGCACGATACAATCATTTATGTCGGAAAAGCAATTGATTTGTACAATCGTGTGCATTCTTATTTCCGGACGAGCACCAAAAAAACAGTCAAAATCCAGAAGATGGTGTCGCTTATACACCACTTTGAATATATCATCACGGACTCAGAGCTCGAGGCACTTGTCCTTGAGAACAATCTGATCAAAGAGCACAGGCCGAAGTACAATACGATGCTCAAGGATGACAAGACTTATCCTTACATCAAGGTGACGCTTGGCGAGGAATATCCGCGCGTTCTTTTTTCAAGGCTGATGAAAAAAGACAAATCCCGGTACTTTGGACCATTCACAAGCGCCACGAGCGTCAAGGATACGATTGACCTCATTTGTAAATTGTATAAGGTGCGTACGTGCAGCCGTAAAATCGAGCCCGGCATGCAGGAGAGACCGTGTCTGAATTATCATATGAAGCAGTGTGACGCCCCGTGTATGTCAGGTATCAGCAAAGAGGAATATCGCACACATGTGGAGCAGGCGCTGAAATTTTTGGACGGTGATTATAAACCGATTTTGCGTGATTTGACGGAAAAAATGGAGCAGGCTTCGGATGCGCTTGATTTTGAGGAAGCAATCAGACTCAGGGATTTGATTACGAGCGTCAAGGCCGTTGCACAGAAGCAAAAAATTACGGAGAGCTCCACGGAGGATAAGGATGTTATCGCCATCGCAAAGGATGAGACGGATGCAGTCGTACAGGTCTTTTTTGTCAGGGATGGCAAACTGATCGGACGGGAACACTACTATATGACCGGCGTGAATGAGCAGACGGAGAGTGAGGTGCTTGAAAGCTTTGTCAAGCAGTACTATGCAGGTACGCCGTATCTTCCGAGAACGATTATGCTTTCTACGGAGCTGTCGGATGCACAGCTCATCGAGCAGTGGCTCACAGGCAGGCGGGGTGGCAGAGTGTATCTTGTCGTTCCCAAAATCGGCACGAAAGAGAAGCTTGTCGAGCTTGCCGCCAAAAATGCCTGGCTCGTATTAAGGCAGGACAAAGAGCGGATTGCGCGTGAAAAAGAGCGCACGATCGGTGCGGTAAGGCAGATAGAGGAGCTGCTTTCGCTTCAAGGCATTTCCCGTATGGAGGCGTTTGATATTTCCAATATCAGCGGCTTTGAAACGGTAGGCTCCATGGTTGTATATGAGGATGGAAAACCAAAGCGGAGTGACTACCGCAAGTTTAAAATCAAATCTGTCGATGGGCCAAACGATTATGCATGTATGCGAGAAGTGCTCACAAGACGGTTTTTACATGGTCTGAGTGAAAAAGAGGAGCGCTCGGAGCAGGCGCTTGATCAGGCGTACGGCAGTTTTACCAAATTTCCGGATGTGCTTATGATGGATGGCGGAAAGGGGCAGGTCAATATTGCAAAAGAGGTGCTTGCGGAGCTGTCTCTCGATATTCCGGTGTGCGGCATGGTTAAGGATGACAACCACCGCACAAGAGGGCTTTATTTTGAAAATGTCGAGATACCGATTGACCGAAGCAGCGAAGCCTTCAAGCTCATCACGCGCATTCAGGACGAGGCACACAGATTTGCAATAGAGTACCATCGTTCCCTTCGCAATAAGAGCAGTGTGAAGTCTGTTTTGGATGATATAAAGGGCGTCGGACCGGGCAGAAGAAAGGCCTTGATGCGCAAGTTTGGTTCGCTTTCTGAAATCAAGAATGCGGATATTGAGACGTTAATGGAGGTTCCTGAGATTCCAAGACATATCGCAGAAGAAATTTATGCGTTTTTTCACACACAATAACGTGCTATTTTGCTTGAGAAATAGGGGACTTTGTGATAAACTGTAACTGTTTCAAATATGATAAAAATGGGGGATAACGATGGCAACAGTTAGTCTTAAAAAAATAATCGAACGTTTTAAACTGGAAAATCTGACACCTGAGATTGACATCAAGGGAATTAAGATCAGTCAGCCGGATATTAACAGACCTGCGCTTCAGCTTGCAGGCTATTTTGAGCATTATGAGGCAACACGTCTTCAGATTATCGGATTTGTGGAGTACACATATATGGAAGGCATGTCGACTGAGCGCAAGGAAGAGATTTATGAACAGCTCCTTTCCTGCCCGATTCCGGTGCTCATTTTCTGCCGTGAACTAATGCCGGACGAGCTGTTTTTGAAAAAAGCAATCGAGAAAAAGATTCCGCTTCTTCAGACCAAGAAAGCAACAAGTGCTTTTACAGCGGAGATTATCAGATGGCTCAATGTACAGCTTGCCCCATGTATTTCTGTGCATGGTGTACTTGTTGATGTATATGGTGAGGGTATTTTGATCACAGGTGAGAGCGGTATCGGTAAATCGGAGGCAGCACTTGAGCTGATTAAGCGTGGACACCGTCTTGTAACAGACGATGTTGTGGAGATTCGAAAAGTTAGCGAAGACACACTTGTTGGTACGGCGCCGAATATCACAAAGCATTTCATCGAGATTAGAGGTATCGGTATCGTCGATGTCAAGACGTTGTTCGGTGTATCAAGCGTAAAGGATACAAGTCAGATTGATCTTGTCATCAGATTGGAAGACTGGAGCAAAGACAAAGAGTACGACCGTCTTGGACTCGAGGAAGAATATGCAGAGTATCTTGGCAACAAGATTGCCTGCCACAGTATCCCGATCAGACCGGGACGAAATCTTGCAGTGATTTGCGAGTCTGCAGCGGTTAACCACAGACAGAAAAAGATGGGTTACAACGCGGCACAGGAACTCTATCAGAGAGTTCAGAACAACCTCACCAAAAAAGATGAGGATGATGAAGAATAAGGAATGCGTTTGGAGGAAGAAATGGCACAATTTTGTTTTGGTGTAGACGTTGGTGGAACAACGATCAAAATGGGACTTTTTGACACAGTAGGGAATGTACTTGATAAATGGGAAATCGTGACACGAACCGAAGATCACGGGGTAGAGATTTTACCGGATATCGCAAAATCGATTCAGGCAAAGATGGCTGAAAAATCCATCGAGAAATCAGCAGTGATTGGTGTCGGAATCGGTATCCCGGGACCGGTAGACGGCAAGGGTGTTGTATATGAATGTGCAAACCTTGGTTGGGGTGTATTCAATGTAAATGATACACTCAGCGAGATTTTACAGGGCATTCCGGTCCGTACAGGTAATGACGCAAATGTCGCAGCACTCGGAGAGATGTGGCGCGGCGGCGGTCAGGGTTTTGACAACCTCGTTATGGTTACACTTGGTACAGGTGTCGGTGGTGGTATCATCGTCGATGGTGAGATTTTGACAGGTGCAATCGGTGCCGGCGGAGAAATCGGACATATCCATGTGCAGGACGGAGAGCCGGATCAGTGTGGATGCGGCAACTATGGATGTCTTGAGCAGTATGCATCGGCGACAGGAATGGTTCGTATCGCCAACCGCTATTTAGACAGCTTCACAGGAGAGACATGCCTGAAGAAGGGCGAGCTTTCTGCAAAGGATTTGTGG
The DNA here is from genome assembly GCA_021153185.1 of Lachnospiraceae bacterium. Taxonomy (GTDB): domain Bacteria; phylum Bacillota; class Clostridia; order Lachnospirales; family Lachnospiraceae; genus SIG333. The sequence goes on along the minus strand of JAGKTY010000038.1, from coordinate 5,228 downwards.
GATGCGGTAAAAGCCGGGGACAAAGCGGCAGATGAGATTTGCGAGCAGTTCGGTAAGTATCTTGGCGAAGGGCTTGCAGCAGTTGCCTGCGTGACCAATCCGCAGATTTTTGTAATTGGCGGCGGTGTTTCCAAAGCGGGCGAAGTGATCTTGCCTTATGTTGAGAAGAATTATAAGCCGATCGTGTTCCGTGGAAGCAGGGATGCCAAGTTTACACTCGCAAAGCTTGGCAATGATGCAGGCATCTACGGTGCAGCCAAACTTGTTTTGTAATTGTTCATATCCTATATTGAGACAGAATACATTGTCTTATGAAATGGTAGGGAATAGATTTGAATAAAGAATTAATCGAATTTGTAACGCAGCTTGTTTCAAATGAGAATCTTCTCATGCACGAACCAATGAAAAACCACACGACATTCCGTGTTGGTGGCGAGGCTGAATACTTTGTGAAGTTGCCGGATGTGCAGGCGTTTTGTGCGCTCATCAAACGTTTTTCCGAGGAAGGTATTCCGTTTTTTGTGCTTGGAAACGGCAGCAATATCCTCGTGGGCGATAAGGGCATTCCCGGATTTGTGCTTGACACCTCCGCTTTTCTGACAGACATTACGGTAGAGGGTGAGCGGATTACCGCACAGGCCGGTGCGCTTCTTTCCAAGGTGGCAAATACGGCCAAAGCGCAGGCGCTTGCGGGTATGGAGTTTGCTTCCGGAATTCCCGGCACAATCGGTGGCGCAATCGTTATGAACGCAGGTGCCTATGATGGAGAGATGGCATTTGTTGTTGAGTCCGTTACGGTGGTTGATGCAAATGGTGTAATCAGAACGCTCTCCAATGAGGAGATGCAGTTTGGATACCGCACAAGTATTTTGAAGAAGGAAGCATATTATGTACTTTCGACAGTACTTAAGTTGCAGACAGGTGAGAGGGCGCAAATAGAAGAAAAAATGGCCGATTTTGCAGCCAGAAGGCGGGAAAAGCAGCCGCTTGAATATCCAAGTGCGGGAAGCACGTTTAAGCGTCCGGAGGGACATTTTGCAGGCAAGCTGATTATGGATGCAGGGCTTCGCGGATTCCGCATTGGCGGGGCACAGGTTTCGGAGAAGCATTGCGGGTTTGTCATAAATGTGGGCGGCAGCAGTGCGGCAGATATTGTCGATTTGATGGATGAGGTGCGTGAGCGCGTTGAAAAACAATTTGGCGTAACGCTCGAGCCTGAAGTAATCCGGGTAGGTGATTTTTAACCGGGGGGCTTAGGTGACCGGATATTTTTACAAAAGAGGGGCAGGGCGTAGGCTCTGCCTATGTTTATGGAGAAGATACCATGAAATTAGTCATTGTGACGGGGATGAGTGGTGCCGGAAAAGGTACCGCCATGAAAATGTTAGAGGATGCGGGATATTACTGTGTGGACAACCTTCCGCTTCCGCTCGTACCCAAATTTGCAGAACTGATCACAACGCCAAACAGCGAGATTACAAAGGTTGCGCTTGGCCTCGATATCCGTCTTGATAAGACGAGTGAGGAGATTTCGCAGATTCTTTCAGAGATTGAAAAACAGGGTGTGAGTTTTGAAATCTTATTCCTCGATGCAGCTGACGAGGTGCTTATTAAGCGCTATAAGGAGACGAGGCGTCTGCATCCGGCCGATAAAACCGGCAGCGTACAGGCAGGCATTGACCGTGAGCGCGCGATGATGGAGGGACTGAAGCAGAAAGCAGACTATGTGATTGATACAACAAGACTTCTGACAAGGGAACTCAAAGAAGAGCTGGAACGCATTTTTGTGAAGCAGGAGGCGTACAACAGCCTGATGGTTACAATCGTGTCATTCGGGTTTAAATACGGGATTCCGCTTGAGGCCGATCTGGTATTTGATGTGCGCTTTTTGCCGAATCCGTTTTACATCGAGGGCATGAAGCACCTGACAGGAAATGATGCGCCTGTGCGTGATTATGTCATGGGCTTTGAGGAGGCCGGGCAGTTTCTTGATAAGCTTGAAGATATGATCCGTTTTTTGATTCCAAATTATATCAAGGAAGGCAAATACCGGCTTGTCATCGGTATCGGCTGTACAGGCGGAAAGCACCGTTCTGTCACACTCGCCAATGCCCTGTATGAGCGGATGAAGGACAAAGGCGACTATGGGTTAACGGTCGTACACAAGGATATTAAGGTGGGAGTGTAATGTCTTTTTCACAAACGGTTAAAAGTGAGCTTGCATTGGCCAAAACGCCGGCGAGACATTGTCAGATGGCAGAACTTGCCGCAATTCTACAGTTTTGCGGACAAATCGTTGAAGCGCAGGATGGATACGTTGTTTGTGTGCAAACGGAAAATGTGCATGTCGCAACCAAATGCTGTTATCTTTGGAAAAAAATATTTGGCAGGGTTCCGGATGTGTCCGTTGCGCGGACGGTTCCGCACAAGCGGACGCCTGTTTATACGATTCGGGCAGTCAGCGCCACGCAAACGGAAAAGGTGTTTTTGATGCTCAAAATACCGAAGGAGAAGCTTGGCTTAGGCAATATGCATTTCGAGACAGATGCCAGGCTGCTTAAGAACAATTGCTGCAACCGCGCCTATCTTCGCGGTACGTATCTCGTCATTGGTTCCATGAGTGATCCGGACAAAAGCTATCACATGGAATTTGTCTGTCACAGCGAACATGAGGCAGAGGCACTTGTCAAAATTTTTGCGGTATTTGAACTGACAGCGCGCATTGTGCAGCGAAAAAAATATTTTGTCGTATATTTTAAAGAGGGAGAACAGATTGTTGACCTTCTCAATATAATGGAAGCGCACAAAGCGCTGATGGAGCTTGAGAACGCGCGTATTTTGAAAGAAATGCGCAATTCGATTAACAGACGTGTCAATTGTGAGACGGCAAACATTGCAAAGACGGCGTCTGCTTCGTCCAAACAGACAGAAGATATTTTGTATTTACAAAAGCATTATGGGCTGGAGAACTTGCCGGACAATCTGCGTTACATGGCGTATCTGCGGCTTGAGTATCCGGACGCAACTTTAAAAGAGCTTTCTGAGCTTACAGATCCGCCGATGGGAAAATCGGGGGTAAATCACAGACTGAGGAAGCTTTCACAGTTGGCCGAGAAAATCCGGGGAGAATAGCCGGTATAAGGAGTGAGTGCGATGCAAATGATATATGATATGTTTGAAAATAAAGAGGTGAAAATTGTGCAGGGTAAAAAAATGTTGTTCATTTACAACCCGCATGCCGGAAAAGCGGGAATTCGAAGCAATTTGCTCGATATCATTGATGTTTTTACAAAAGCCGGATATCTTGTGACGGCTTATCCGACACAGCAGGTCGGAGATGCAATCGATGCGACCATCGAACTTTCCGGGGACTATGATCTGGTTGCCTGCAGTGGTGGTGATGGCACACTTGACGAGGTTGTCACCGGTATGATGAAGTGTGAAAAGCGCATTCCGATCGGATATGTTCCGGCCGGGTCTACCAACGATTTTGCAAAGAGTCTTCGCATTTCATCCAATATGAAAAAGGCGGCAGACAGCATTGTGCAGGGCAGAGCATTCCCTTGTGATATCGGCTCATTTAATGATGATACGTTTGTCTATATTGCGGCATTTGGATTATTTACAGACGTTTCGTATGCGACCGACCAGCAGATGAAAAACGTACTCGGTCATATGGCTTACATTTTGGAAGGTGCAAAGCGTTTGGGCAACGTCAAATCCTATGACATGGAGATACATTACGAGGATGAGGACGGACTTGACATCAAGATTCAGGATGAATTTCTTTTCGGCATGGTTACCAATTCTGTCTCAGTTGGCGGATTTAAGCGAATTACAGGCAAGCATGTCAAATTGGATGACGGCGTTTTTGAAGTCATTTTAATCCAGAAACCGAAGGATCTCATCGAACTGAACAATATTATGGTCAATCTCGTTGCCAAGAATTTTGACGACCAGCATATGTATTGCTTCAAGACAAAACACATCACATTCCGTTCCAAGGAAGCCGTGGCTTGGACGCTTGACGGAGAGTATGGCGGCAGTCATGTCGATGTCGAGATTGAAAACGAGCAGAAGGCATTGACCATTATTGTGCCGCAGGGTAAGGACGATTGATAAGAAAGTTTGAAAAGTTCGTTTTTTATTATTCCCATTTTGCGTCAAGTAGGGTATAATAATGTCGTTAAACAGTATCAATTTTACGGAGGTAATTTAAAATGGCATTAGTTTCAGCAACAGAAATGCTTAAAAAAGCAAAAGCTGGCCACTATGCAGTAGGTCAGTTCAACATCAACAACCTTGAGTGGACAAAAGCAATCCTTTTAACAGCTCAGGAGTGCAACTCACCTGTAATCCTCGGTGTATCTGAGGGTGCCGGCAAATACATGGGTGGTTATGATGTTGTTATGGGTATGGTTAACGGTTTAATCAAAGACCAGAACATCACAGTACCTGTAGCAGTACATCTTGATCATGGTTCATATGATCACTGCTACAAATGTATCGAGGCTGGTTTCTCAAGCATCATGTTTGATGGTTCTCACTTCGCTATCGATGAGAACATCGCAAAAACAACAGAGCTTGTAAAAGCTGCACATGACAAAGGAATCTCAATCGAGGCAGAAGTTGGTTCTATCGGTGGAGAAGAAGACGGCGTTGTTGGTATGGGCGAGTGTGCTGATCCGGCAGAGTGTAAACAGATCGCTGATCTTGGCGTAGACTTCCTTGCAGCAGGTATCGGTAACATCCATGGTAAATATCCGGAGAACTGGGCAGGACTTCAGTTTGACGTTCTTGATGCAATTCAGCAGAAAACAGGAGATCTTCCATTAGTACTTCACGGTGGTACAGGTATTCCTGATGACATGATCAAAAAAGCAATCGACCTTGGTGTTGCAAAAATCAACGTTAACACAGAGTGTCAGTTAGTATTTGCTGAGGCTACACGTAAATACATTGAGGCCGGAAAAGATTTAGAGGGTAAAGGATTTGACCCACGTAAGCTTCTTGCTCCGGGCTTCGATGCAATCAAAGCAAAAGTAAAAGAAAAAATGGAATTATTCGGATCTGTTGGACAGGCTTAAGAATAACCGGGATTTTACAGCGGCGTCGTATGGCGCCGCTGTTTTTTTGTTATGGCAACGAGGAAAATGGACATCATGCTTGCATGAATGGACATTTGACGACTGCTAATCAGAGCGAGATTCGCAAAGCGTATCTCGTCT
>JAGKTY010000070.1 GCA_021153185.1 Lachnospiraceae bacterium | reverse complement strand
CTTTCGATAATCACCTTTGGTGTGATACTGAATTTCATCTTCCACACCGACAACTTCGGTATGGATCCTTACGGAAGATACGCGATTTACTTCCTGGACATCTTCGGCAACTTCTGGACGACGCTGATCGCTTACTATCTGGGCGTTCTCGTCGTGCTGACCGTTGGCATGCAAACGAGCTGGGCGCTTCTGCGTATTCTCACCTCACGTCACAAAAGAAGAAAAAAGCATCCTTTTACAGCAACTTATTTATGCAGCATCCAGTTTGATTCATTTTTGTTTTATTACAGGAACATTTGGAGGTGGCTGCACCTTTGGTAAGGCAGCATTTTCAGGAATAATGGTTGGAATTATGGCTATTGTTTCCCTAGCAAATAGTGCATTTCTGTGCTATAACACCGTAAGGGTTAAGGATATGAAAAAGAGTAGTGCTATGAAGCAATACCTTTGGATTGTGCTGGGAGTGTTCTATTTTATGTTTATTCTGGTATTCCAGCTTTATAATTTCTGGAATCTCTAAGATAAAATTTATGCATGGCACAGCGAAGAGGATAGATGTTTATTTTTCGCTGTACTAGGATTTTTAGTGCAGATAACAAGAATGAGGAGGTGTATCTATGGCAAATATATTAATTGCAGATGATGAAAAAGAGATTGTTCGTTTATTAAAGATTTATGTAGAGGCAAATGAGAATCATGTTTTTGAAGCAAATGATGGAGTAACAGCTTTGCAGATATTAGAAAATGAATCCATAGACCTTGCCATTGTGGATATCATGATGCCGGAAAAAAATGGCTATGAAATTATAAAAGAAGTGCGGAAAGGACGTTACATACCGATACTTGTGATATCTGCAAAGGTAGAATTATCTGACCGGATACTTGGAATAGATTTAGGGGCAGATGATTATATCACGAAACCTTTTGAGCCGCTAGAAGTTGCAGCTAAGGTACGTGCACATTTACGCAGGGCAGGTGCACAGGAAACTCAGGAAAAAGAACAGCATCAGATTACAGTGGGTTCACTCATTTTGGACTGTGATGAGTGTGTGGTCATAAGAAACGGGAATACTTGTGCACTTACCAAGGCAGAATATAAGGTACTGGAATTATTTATGAAGCAGCCAAGAAGGGTATATACAAAAGAACAGATTTACGAATATGCATGGGGAAATGAATATGTGGTGGATGATAATACCATTCGTGTGGTTATCAGTCGTTTGCGCGATAAAATTGGAAGCGAATACATAAAGACTATCCGGGGACTTGGATACAGATTGGAGAATTATGAATAAGTTAAAACGTTTAATTGTAAAATATTTTGTTTTTTGTTGTTTAGGGGTCTCAGTAGCAGAGTCTGTTGTTGACAGTACTTTCTGTGATATACTTTTGCCATTTTTAACAATGAAGTATCCAGAAAGCAAAGTGTTAGTTTTATTGACAGTAATAATACAGTTTCTCTTTATCTTTTTCTTGTTTTTTGCGGGGGCATACATATTTTACCGATTGGTAAAAAAAGCGATAGAAGCAGAGAGTAAACGTCAGGTGCAGGAGAAAAATCTGTTATATTCCTATATTGCTCATGATTTAAAAACACCTATGACGTCAGTGCAGGGGTTTGCCTCAGCATTAAGAGATGGCAAAATTAAGCCGGAAGAGCAGGAAGAAATCTTTGATATTATTTACAAGAAAAGTCACCATATGAATGAGTTGATTGAAACACTTTTCATGTATTCAAAGCTGGGAACGGAAAATTACACACTGAATCGGCAGTATACCAATCTTTGTGTTCTTGTTCGTGATTTAGTGGCGGTTCATTATTCGGAATTTGAAGATAGAGATATGGAACTTCTGATAGGAATTCCAGAAGAACCAGTTGTGTGTCAGATTGATGAAAAAGAATTTAGGAGAGCGGTGAATAACCTTATCGTAAATGCTTATAAACATAATCCAAAGAAAACTGGTGTTATGATAAAGATTCAGGCAGAGAAAGAGTCTGTTTTTGTGACGGTTGCAGATAGTGGAAAGGATATTTCAGAAGAATTTGCAGAAGCAATGTTTAAACCTTTCACCTGTGGAGATGATTCTCGTACCAGTGGAAATGGCAATGGTCTGGGACTTGCAATTTCAGCAGCAATAGTTGAGAAACATGGTGGCAAATTGTATTTGAAAAATAATATAGATGGTTATACCAAAGGATTTGTGATTCAAATGCCAATGAGGGAATAGCCAAGAGATCGAGGAGATAGGAATAGAAACAGTGAAAAGCCGTGTATTTTACAATGTTACGGAGCGTAACAGCGGTGTTGCAGACAGTTTATTGTTCATTTGCGCCCTCCGGCGTAGAATGAATGCATAAAAACAAACCGGAGGTAATGAAAATGATATTAGGCGAAAAAATCAAAGAGGCAAGAAAACAGTGCGGACTCTCTCAGGAGCAGCTTGCGGAAAAGATGGCGGTGTCCCGATCTGCCGTTGCGAAATGGGAAGCAAACAACGGTCTGCCCGATGTGGATAATCTGAAAGCATTGGCGCAGCTTCTTAATGTGAGCGTTGACTATTTGCTGGATGACGGCGAAGCAATCGACGAAGTTGTTATGCGTGAGCCGTATGATCTTTTGGGCTACGGCAAGGGCAGTAAGAAAAAGAAGAAAGACCGTGTGATCCGTGAAAAGTTCCCCGATGCTGAGATACATACTTTGCTTGGAAAACTCAAACTGACCAAAAGTGAAATTGTCATAGATAATCTGCTTGGTTTCTTCATGGATGCACCTTTCGGTATGCCAGAACTTATCAATAGCATTAAGAATACGGATAAGGAATTTTACCTTGTAGAAAAGGATGGAAAGCAGTTCTTTGTTACTGTTACCGATGAATTTATTGAAACCCGCCAGCTTGCGAAGCGTATTACCGCTGAAAAATTTGAGATTGGTAATTGGCAATTTACAAAATGTGCGTATGAGGTCAAAGCAAATGAGTGAAAATTTTCAAATAAGATCGGACGAAAGCATAAGTGGATTTTCATTTGAAGAAAAATTTAATATGGATATTATGTTGTTTGATTATGGCAAGTGCAATAATACTCCGAATTACGATAGACTTGCCTGATATTGCAGAAAAACTAATTACAATTGTTGTTGTACTTACACTTCCTGTATTGACATATACAAGTTTCGGAAATAAGAAAGAATAGTTCAAAAAGAAATTCAGAGAAATTATGGAGGGGTAAAACCGTTATGAAGAAAGGAAAAGTGACAACGATATTATTTTTTGCCGCTTCAATCCTATGTTACGTTGTGGCAATTATCAAATTTGCAACAGACACAGACAGTTCTATGGGTGGTATGTGGCTGTGCATAGGAAGTGCAGTGCTTTGTTTAGATGTTGTAAATCTGGAGAAAAATAAAAAATAGTATTCGGAGGAATGAAAAAATATGAGTATGTCACCGTATATATCGGCAAGTTTTTTGGTGCGAAGTCCGAAGAACACCGTAAAATCATTGACGAGTACGCCGCTAAAGGCTACCGTTACGTAGGGTATATTCCAACGGTATTGGATGATTTTGGAAAAATCAAAGATATAGATTTAATCTTTGAACAGGATATATAACTGTTTGTGCGGAGGTGATCGTTTGGATTCATCGTGGTTGCTGCTTTTTATAGCATTCGTAATCATTGTTTCACGGCGAAACAATAAAATAGCCGCAAGGAAGAAAGTAATCAAGCAAAGACAAATTCAAAAAGGAGAGAAAACAAAAATGGTAGAGCTTGCAAAAAGATTTATCGGCAAGGAGTGTCTTGTTTATACATTTGACAGTATCAATGTGCCACAGGGAATTATTAAGGAAGTTTCAGACGGTGCAATACTTATCGAAAAGGATAACAATGTGCAGATTGTCAACCTCGATTTTGTTACTCGTATTCAAGAATATCCGAGAGATAAAAAAGGAAAGAAAAAAGCTGTGGTTTGGTAAGTGATATGAGGAATTCTGCTAATTAAATGGATTTCCAACAAAATTAAAAATGTAAGACAATCCTTATTTGTAGAGGACAGAAACTTCCAGTTCTCACAAGACAAAATTTGTAGCATTTAATAACTGTTATATTTTGTTATAGAAATCTCGGCAAAGCCTTGAAAATATTAAAGTTTTCGTGGGTGTCCTCTCCATCACATCTTGTATGGTGTTATATCGTTCTACCCTTGATTATGAACCCTCATAAGGGAAAAAACAAGGGAAAGAAAATCTGGTAACAACTTATAACAAATTATGAAAATGGCAGTTGAGATTGGATGAAATGCTTATATAGGAAAAGAATGTCTAAGCAAAGCTTGGGCATTTTTTGTAAGCGCTAAATAAGTTGGTGCCTTTCGGCACAGTTATAATCCATGAGATAATGAACTCCATATAGTTATGCGAGTTATAGTAATGCGTAGTAACGT
>JAGKTY010000037.1 GCA_021153185.1 Lachnospiraceae bacterium | reverse complement strand
TTCTGATAAATCTAAGGTTAGCAAAGTGACTTACAAGACGAGCAATAAAAAGGTCGCTTCTATTAGTAAAAGTGGTAAGATTAAGGGTGTGAAGAAAGGAAATGCGAAAATCACAGTCACGATCGTTTACAAGGATCAAAGCACAAAGAAGCTTACCTTCAAGGTAAAAGTGAAATAAATCAAACAACAGATTGCCGTCCGTTTAGGGAAAATAAGTTTAGCTGTTTTTCAAGACTTCAGTATTAGAAATAGTACTGAGGTCTTTTTTTGAGTGCGCTTTTTATCAGACATAGTCTATAAAGACTGGGAATATGAAAGAAGCTTTTGTCTTGCAACAAAAATACATAAATGCTATACTACGGATAAGCATACATCGTCTGTGCGTGTAGCAATCCGCGAATGCAGTCTTTATTCTTAATTCAAAGTCGATTCTTGCTTCATTCACAATTAACTTCATGATTTCAAAATGGCCAAAAACAGGTTTCATATTCTTGTAATGTACAATTCTGATTATGTGACAGTTATCTCATTCTACAGTCATTTTGATTTCACCACATCTATCCCGAAAGGAGATTCTTTATGTCAAACGTAACATTCTCAATCAGCCAGAGTCTGGCTGAAGCAACCGGTCCTATCGACTACACCTTCACCAATGACTACATGTTCCGCGCCATCTTGCAAAAGAACATAGCGGTACTTAAAGCCCTCATCTGCTCTCTGCTGCACATACCACCCGCACTCGTAAAAAGCGTGGAAATCACAAACCCGATTGTCTTAGGGCAGCACATCGACAGCAAGGAATACGTACTTGATATCACAGTCCTCATGAATGATGACACACATATAGACCTTGAAATGCAGGTGCAAAATGAGAACAACTGGCAGTGCCGTTCTCTGTCGTATCTGTGCAGGAGTTATGATCATCTGGCAAAAGGGCAGGACTATGCGCTGACCGGCGCTGCCATACATATTGGGTTTCTGGATTTCACGCCGTTTCCTGAAGCACCGGAGTTCTATGCGAAATATCAGCTTATGAATGTCAAAAACCACCGATTATATACTGGAAAATTTGAACTGAATGTGCTAGATTTAAATCACATAGAACTGGCAACCGAAGAAGACAAAGCCTATGGAATTGACCACTGGGCTAAGCTCTTCAAAGCAAAAACATGGGAGGACCTTAAGATGATTGCAAAACAGAATGCAGACCTTAAGCAGGCAACCGAAACGTTATATGCGCTAAACTGCGATCAGACAATCCGAGATATGTGCCGTGCCAGGGAGGATGCCATCCGGCATGAAAAACGTATGAAGCGCGAACTTGCCGAAGCAAAAGCCACAATCGTCGATAAGGATGCAAAACTTACCGAGGCAAATGCTGCTCTCGCTGAAAAAGATGCAGCTATTGCTGATAAGGATGCTGAAATTGCAAGACTAAAAGCAGAGCTGGCGAAAAAATAAGCCTATGGCATTGACCACTGGGCTGACTCTTAGCAAAACTTGGTAAAAATAAGTAAAAGGCAGCTCATTTGAGCTGCCTTTTACTTTATTCGTCTACAAGTTCATCATAAAAGCGTGCCTTCGCGCCCGTAAAATACGGGTAAACCCAAAGCATGCCGATACCACACGTGAGAATCACAAGTACAAACATACCGATAAAGCTGAGATAGAGGAGAAAGAGTCGCATTTTATGCCCTTTCATCAAATCATTTGAGTGCTTGCAGAGAGCAAGCGCACTCTCGCCCGGATAATCGAGCAGTAAAAAAAGTGCTTGTGACAAGCATAAGCTGATGACAATGGATGCAATCAAAAACAAGGCGAGTGCAAACATTGCAAACATAAACAGCATCGCCTGTTTGCCACCGGCAGCATATAATGCACAGCAAATAAGAAAAGGAATGCTTGCAATCATGTATAGGATAAATGAAATAAGTGAAATCACAATTGCTTTATCCGGATGATAACGGAAACCAAACCACATATCTTTGAGTGCGATTTCTTCACCGCCAAGCAGCTTTCTGTACATATAAAATTGTCCGACGGAAAATACACCCATCAGCAGAATGACAAGCAGATTCACGCCCCAGTAAAGCAGCTGTCCTGTTGCTGAGGAAATCTGCTCCTGTACAAAGCTGAGGGCAAGGGATGTGATACACTGAATGCCCAGATAGCTAAAAATGAGTGTGCCGTAATGCCCGAGCAGCGCCTGTCTGACATAGGCCTTCAATTGTTTGGTAGAACTATAGTTTTTCATATTGCTCCTAGCATGCCAAATCCAGATTTTGTCCGACGATGCCGGCGGCATCAGCGGATTTTTTGTTTTTGACATATGGATTGTCTTCATTGGAATACTGAATTTTGGTCGTGGTTTCTCCACCGGCGACATAGCTTGTGCCACATTCCGGGCAAATAGCTGTCTTCATTGTGACAGATGCCTGAAGTACCTTGCCGCCTGACTGTCCTGCCTTTTTGTAGGCATTGGAAACATGCTCATTTTCGTGAGCTCGTACTGCAGAAGCGGAAGCCTGTGGGGACACATGCTGCGGGGACTTGAACGAAACCATCTCATCGGAACCGTCCTGATATTTGCGGCTTTTGCAAGTCTCGCATTCAGCCGGTGACGATTTGCGCCCCGGAGAAACCTGCGTTGACTCGCCGGGATTCTTGATGCTGCCGGTCGTTGCCGGCTGCATATATGTCTGATATGGATGAAATCCGATTGAACCAATTCGCATAGGCGGCTCCTTTCTATAATAAGTTATCAGGTGAAGTCATGTAATCTAAATCAGGGGTTTCACCTGATAGCATCTCATCAAATGTGATGCCGTACATCTGCTCGCAGGTGTCATTGAGCAGCGCGCGGTAGCTTGGATCGTTAAAAAACATATAAACCATAGAGCCCGTAATCATCACGGAAAGTGCAATACCGCACACACCGGTAATGATACCGCCGACGGCAGTACCCGTTACGTGTTCGTCATCGCCCTTTGACAGAATTGCAAACAAGATTGCGAGTCCGCCAAATAAAAAGGCCATGATAAAAACAGAGGAGGTAATGATGGCGGCAATACCAAATAATAAAGAAAATAACATAAATGAATTTGCGCGTTTTCTCATACAAACCTCCAAGACCCATAGTTTCACATTCATTATAGCACTTTTCCAAAAGAAAAGAAAGTGGTATAGTATAGGAAGAAAAGATGAAAGAATAGGCAGGAAGAGACATGGATATTATTGCAAAACTCAAAGAAGAACTAAAGGTGGAAAAATGGCAGGTGGAAGCTGCCGTGAATTTGATTGATGAAGGATATACGATTCCGTTCATTTCCCGATACCGTAAGGAAGTAACAGGAGCGCTCAATGATGAGGTGCTCCGTAATCTGGATGAGCGGCTCAAATATTTGCGCAATCTCGAAGAGAAAAAGGAGACCGTGCTTGCAAGCATCGAAGAGCAGGGACAACTGACGGAGGAATTAAAGGAAAGAATTCTTGCTGCAGAGACACTTGTTGTTGTGGAAGATTTGTACAGACCATACCGTCCAAAACGTAAAACACGTGCATCTGTTGCAAAGGAGAGAGGACTTAGTCCGCTGGCAGACCTCATTATGGAGCAAAACGCGCAGGCTGCCTTGGAAGAGCTTGCAGCGCCTTTTGTAAATGAAGAAAAAGAAGTGAACACGCCGGCAGATGCGCTTGCAGGCGCGATGGATATCATTGCAGAGGCAATTGCGGATGTGGCAGATTACCGTATTTATATCAGAGAGCTTACGATGAAGGAAGGAAAGCTCATAAGCAGCGCCAAAGATGAAAAAGCGCAGTCTGTTTATGAGATGTACTACGCGTATGAGGAGCCGCTTGAAAAAGTGCTCGGCCACCGCGTGCTGGCAATCAACAGAGGCGAAAATGAAAAGATTTTAACGGTGAAAGTGGATGCGCCGGTTCAGCGGATCATTCAGTACCTTGAGAAAAAGACAATTGTTTCGGACAATGCATATACGACACCGTTTTTGCAGGAAGCGATTGCAGATAGTTACGACCGTCTCATTGCACCGGCGATTGAGCGCGAAATCCGTAACGAACTGACACAGAAGGCGGAAGATGGCGCGATTAGCGTTTTTGGTAAAAACTTAGAGCAGCTTCTTATGCAGCCTCCGATTGCGGGAAGAACCGTGCTCGGCTGGGACCCTGCATTCCGTACCGGCTGTAAGCTCGCCGTGGTGGACGCAACCGGAAAGGTGCTCGACACCAAGGTCATTTTCCCGACAGCGCCACAGAACAAAGTGACGGAAGCAAAAGCGGAGCTCAAAAAGCTCATTAAAAAATACAATATTTCCCTGATTTCCGTCGGTAATGGTACAGCCAGCCGTGAAAGTGAGCAGGTCATTGTAGAATTAATCAAAGAGCTCGACACCAAAGTTGAGTATGTCATTGTCAATGAGGCAGGTGCATCCGTATATTCTGCCAGCAAGCTTGCAACAGAAGAGTTTCCGGAGTTTGATGTCGGACAGCGCAGTGCTGCTTCCATTGCGCGCCGTCTGCAGGACCCGCTTGCAGAGCTTGTCAAAATTGACCCGCAGTCAATCGGTGTCGGTCAGTATCAGCACGATATGAATCAAAAGAAGCTTGGCGAAGTGCTTGGCGGCGTCGTGGAGGACTGCGTCAACAAAGTCGGTGTGGATTTAAATACAGCCTCTGCACCACTTCTTTCTTATATTTCCGGCATTACCAAAGTGATTGCCAAAAATATCGTAGACTACCGCGAGGCAAACGGACGGTTTACTAATCGCAAACAGCTTTTAAAGGTTGCAAAGCTTGGACCAAAAGCATACGAGCAGTGTGCAGGTTTCCTTCGTATTTTGGATGGAGACAATCCGCTTGACGCGACAAGTGTGCATCCGGAGTCGTATGAGGCAACGCTCAAGCTGATGGAAAAGACAGGCCTTACCATGGAGGATGTCAAGGAGGCACAAAAGCAGGCAAAACAAAAAAAGGCAGCAGCAAAAGCGGAGAAACCAAAGCAGAAGCAAAAACAGGTTGTGATCCGGAATACAAATACGGCAATGGGTGCTGCGCTCATGAAGGCAATGGGCGGGGTATCGCTTGAGGATGCGCCAAAAGAGAACAAAGAGGCCGGCGCAGGTGTATCAGGTCTTTCCAAAAAAGTCGGCAATACAAAGAAGATGGCCGAAGAGCTCGGAATCGGTGAATTGACACTCATTGATATTATGAAAGAGCTCGAGAAGCCTTCCCGTGATCCGCGTGAGGATATGCCGCTCCCAATCCTTCGAAGCGATGTTCTTGAGATGAAGGATTTGAAGGAAGGCATGATTTTAAAGGGAACCGTGCGCAATGTCATCGATTTTGGTGTATTTGTCGATATCGGTGTGCACCAGGATGGTCTCGTTCACATCTCGCAGATTACGGACAGATTTATCAAGCATCCGCTTGAGGCAGTCAGTGTCGGAGATATCGTTGATGTGCAGGTGCTGAGTGTCGATTTACAAAAGAAACGGATTCAGCTGACGATGCGCATTGGCACGAATGACAAAAAGAATAAAAAATAGTTTGATAGGCAGATTCCATGAGTCTGCCTATTTTCATTTGAATGGGGGCGCATGAAGGCATAAAATGTCATCTTAAGAAAATCTTTAAAATTCCTTAAGGCTGTTTGTCTTGACAAGAAAACTATATTATATTATTGTACTATTTGAATAATACAAAAAGAAGGGGAAAAACATGGGTTCATTAATTGAAATCAGAGATGTATCCAAGATTTATAATCCCGGAGAAAATGAAGTCCGAGCACTCGATGGTGTGAATCTTACGATTGAGCGGGGAGAATTCGTGGCGATCATCGGACAGTCCGGTTCAGGCAAATCGACGCTGATGAACATTTTGGGGTGTCTCGATGTACCGAGCAAGGGAACTTACATATTAAATGGTGAAGACGTCTCGGGTCTATCGGATGATGCACTTTCGGATATCCGCAATAAGGAAATCGGTTTCATTTTTCAGGGCTTTAATCTGATTGCAAATCTGACGGCACAGGAAAATGTAGAATTGCCGCTAATTTACCGCGGCGTTTCCAAGAAAGAACGGCAGGCACTTTCAAAGACGGCGCTCGAAAAGGTAGGGCTGTCGCACCGCATGGATCACAGGCCGAACCAGATGAGTGGCGGCCAGCAGCAGCGTGTGGCCATTGCGCGTGCCATTGCGCAGGCGCCGCCGGTGATTTTGGCAGATGAGCCGACCGGTAACCTGGACTCTGCATCGAGTGAAGAAATTATTCATATTTTAAAAGAGTTACACAAGGATAACCGTACGGTTATTTTGATTACACATGACAATGATATCGCAGCGCAGGCGCATCGCGTGATTCGGATTAAGGATGGAAAAATAGAAAGGGATTATCAAAATGGAGGAGAATAAGAACATTACGAAACCAAAAAAGAAAAAGAAATGGATTATCATTTTGGCAGTCATCGTGTTGATTGTTGGCGGAATTGGTGTGGCATCGGCAATGTCAGGCGCAAAGGGCATTCCGGTTACTGTCAGTGAGGTGACAAAGCAGGACGTTGCGCAGGATGTAGAAATCAACGGAGTAGTCGCAAGTGAAAATGTGGAAACGATGTTTGCTAAGGTTGATGGAACTGTTGCCGATGTCCTTGTCAAAGATGGTGCGTATGTGACAAAGGGCAGTAAGCTTTTAACCTACGATGAGGAAGCGATTGAAGATTCCATCAAGAAGGTAGAGCTCGAAAGCAAAGCAACGACATACGGCGCGGATGCGACGATGATTACAATCGGATCTGCACAGGCAAAAGCTGCAAAGGCAGCAGGCGATTATGCGACAGCCCAGGCGTATGTAAAACACTACAGCGATTGTGTCAGCGCACTGCAGGCCCAAATGGTAGAAGCGACAGCAACCAATGAAAAGCTCCAGAAAAAGCAGGCAGAAATCGCCGAGCTAAAGGAAAAACTGGCGGCAAAGCCGGAGAGTGAAAAGCTTGCCGACAAGTTAAAAGAAGCAGAAAAAGAAGCAAAAGAGCTTTCGAAGCTGTACGATTCATATGATGTCACACATTTGCAGGCCAATCTGGAGACGCTCCAGTCAGATCTTGCAGAGTACAAATCGCAGGAGGCAGAGTACAAGGCCGTTGCAGAGAGTGCTGACCCGGCAGCAGGGAAGGAGCGGGCGCAGCAGGAGGTCATCAAAGAGTCTGCAAAGCTGAGCGTGGAAGACGCAAAGAAGATGCTTGAAAAAGCAAAAGAGGGTGTTTCAACGCAGTGCAATGCAATCGTTTCGGACGTGCAGGTGGCAAAGGGACAGACGGTTACGGCAGGTACACCACTTTTTACACTTTCCGATGCAGATAAGGTGGAAGCAAAGATTGAGATTACAAAGCAGAATCTGACTATTGTTGCGGTTGGACAGAAGGCGACTGTCACCATCAACGGAAAAGAATACGAAGGTAGTGTTTCCAATATCCGGAAAGCAGCCAAAACAAATGCTGCAGGTGCGACTGTTGTAGAGGCATCTGTTCATATCGACAATCCGGATGATGCGATTTATCTTGGTGTTGAGGCGAGTGTAAAGATACATATTGCAGAGAAAAAAGATGTAGTGGTTGTTCCGTATGACTGCATCAACTATGCGACGGACAGTACATTCTGTTATGTTGTAAAAGACGGTATTGTTGAAAAACGGGAGATAGAAGTTGGTGTTGCGGCAACAGAGTGCGTAGAGATTGTGAAGGGCTTATCGGAAGGAGAGCAGATTGTCTGTGATTCGCAGATAGAGCTTACAGAAGGCATGAAGGTCAATGCGACGGTTGCACAAGGGGAGTAAGACAGATGACACAATTACTTGAATATATAAAGATGGCCGTTATGAACATCACGTCAAATAAAGGGCGTTCCATTTTGACGATGCTCGGTATCATCATCGGTATCTCATCTGTCATTATGGTCATTTCTATCGGAAATGGTGTGTCGGATGAAATCAACGGCGAACTGGAAAACCTTGCAGGTGGCCAGCTCTATATTTATTCTGACACGGAAGAGTTCACGACGGACGATTTTGATGCAATTAAACGGGAAGTCGAACACATTAAGGGTGTCTCCCCGGATTACAGTGCATGGGGACTTGCACGCAGTCCAAAGGGAGAATTCGAAAGCGCTTTAGGGTGCGGCACTGTTGATTACCAGTATGTTTTCAATGACCCGATTGTCAAAGGGAAATATTTTTCGCAGGCAGAATATGATGCGGCAGCAAGTGTATGTGTTATCCGGGAAAGTGGTGCCAAGCTCCTGTTTGGTACGACGGATGTCATCGGCAAGGAAGTGGAGTTTGAGGCGTACGGCCATTCCATCATGATGAAAATCATCGGTGTCCGCAAGGATAACTCGGCAAAGCTCCTTGGCGGTTCATCCGGAGAACTTGTAGAGATGGAGATGCCGATTACGACACTTGGACAGCGCTTTGGCTGGTCTGTTGAGTCGTATTCAGGCTTTTATGTTGTGGCGGACAGCTCCGCATATTCAACCCAGGCAGCATCTAAAGTTGTATCGCTTATGAAGAGACGTCATCAGGTTACGGATGATACGACCATTCAGATGTCGGACTTTAATGATTCCGTTGCAGAAATCAACCAGATTATCGGTATGATTACGATCTTTGTCGTATTTGTTGCGGCAATTTCGCTGCTTGTTGGCGGTATCGGTGTTATGAACATCATGCTTGTATCGGTTACTGAGCGAACGAGAGAAATCGGTATCCGTAAATCGCTCGGGGCAAAAACGAAGTCAATCATGCTGCAGTTTCTTGCTGAAGCAGCAATTATTTCTTTATTTGGCGGTGTCATCGGTATCGTGCTTGGCATCCTTGGCGCGTTTGGCGTATGTGCGCTGATTGGGTTTGCCGCCAAGGTCAAGGTATCGACGGTGCTGCTTGCAACGCTGTTTTCATCAGGCGTGGGAATTTTTTTCGGAATGTATCCGGCAAAGCGGGCTGCACGTCTTAGCCCGATTGACGCATTGCGTCATGAATAGTCTTTTTCCTTGCACTTTTCGTGAAAACAAGTATAATATATCGTGTAAAACTAAATGAAGACGGCCATGCTATCAAATGGGTTTGATGGCATGGGCGCTTTTTCGTGTCATAGGGAATTTGAACGGAATGCTTCTATGAAGCAAACTTGAGGAACGGATGGAAGAGAATAACAAACAAATCTTAATGGAACTGGATGTACAGATGGACGCGGGCATTTTGTATGATTATATGATTTACCATACGTATCATGGGCTGAGTGGCATCCTTGGTACGCTCATCGGCTTTTTGATGATCGGCTATTATTTTGGCTATCATGCAAGTGTGATTTATTTGATTTTTGGTGTGATTGTGATGTTCTATCTGCCGGTGACGCTCTTTACCGCGTCGAGAAGGCAGATGCTTGCAACACCTGCTTTTAAAGAGCCGCTGCATTATACCTTCACGGAGGAAGGGATTGAGGTGTCACAGAATGATGCGTCCGAAGGGATGAAATGGGAGGATATGCGCAAGGCGGTTTCGACTGCCAAAAGCATTATTCTTTATACATCCAAAGTGAATGCAACGATTATTCCAAGGAAAGTCTGCAGGGAGAGAGGCGCAGACCTGATTCAGATTATTGCGACACATATGCCGCCTAAGAAAGTGAAAATCAGACAATGATC
Organism: Lachnospiraceae bacterium; assembly: GCA_021153185.1. Taxonomy (GTDB): domain Bacteria; phylum Bacillota; class Clostridia; order Lachnospirales; family Lachnospiraceae; genus SIG333. The sequence goes on along the minus strand of JAGKTY010000037.1, from coordinate 5,825 downwards.
ATAGAAACAAACACAGAACGCGAAACCTTTGAAGTGGGCAGGGCGCTTGGTGAGAAAGCGGCGCCGGGCACGATTTATGCATTGAGCGGGGACCTTGGAGTCGGCAAGACCGTTTTTTCCAAAGGACTGGCAAAAGGGCTTGGCATTACAGAAGAGGTAAACAGTCCGACGTTTACCATTGTACAGGTTTATGATGATGGAAGACTGCCCCTTTACCATTTCGATGTCTATCGCATCGGTGATGTGAGTGAAATGGATGAAATCGGATACGAGGATTATTTCTTTGGAGAGGGCGTCTGCCTTGTAGAGTGGGCAGAGCTCATTGCAGAGCTCATGCCGGAGCAGACGATTCCGATTACGATTGAAAAGGATTTATCGAAGGGATTTGACTATCGCCGGATTACGATAAAGGAAACGAAATGAAATTAATAGCACTGGACAGCTCGGGACTTGTTGCAAGTGTGGCAGTCTTAGAGGATGACAATTTCATAGCAGAATATACGATTCAATACAAAAAGACGCATTCGCAGACACTGCTTTGTATGCTCGATGAAGTGAAAAAAATGACAGAGCTTGATTTATCTACCATCGATGCCATTGCGATTGCGAGCGGACCGGGTTCCTTTACAGGGCTCCGTATCGGCTCTGCGACAGCCAAAGGACTTGGACTTGCCCTCGATATTCCGATTATTGAAGTGCCGACTGTTGAGGGGATGGCCTACCGGATGTGCGGCGCCGGAGATATCGTATGCCCGATGATGGATGCCAGAAGAAACGAAGTGTATACAGGACTTTTTACGTTTCATGCATCAAAACCATATGATGAGATGGAGACTGTTTTGCCGCAGTGTGCGATTCCGGTGGCAGAGCTCATTGCGCGGTGTAATGCACTTGGCAGACGTGTCGTCTTTTTGGGAGACGGCGTGCCGGTTTACAAGGGGATGTTAGAACAGGGACTCACCGTACCGTACGGATTTGCCCCACCGCATCTCAACAGACAAAGTGCACTTGCTGTAGGAAGTCTTGGCATGCGTTATTATGAACAGGGAAGGTATGTGACGGCAGATCAGCATGCGCCGGATTACTTGCGGCTTTCCCAGGCAGAGCGTGAGCGAAGGGAAAAACGTTTAACATGATTCGTGCAATGCAATTAGAAGATTTAGACCGTGTGGTTTCCATTGAACAGGAGAATTTTTCCCGTCCGTGGTCCTATCAGGGATTTGCTGACGCGATTGCAAGAGAGCAGACGATGTTTCTTGTCTGTGAATCAGACGGTCAGGTTGCCGGATATATCGGTGCGTATTTGATTGGGACGGAGATGGAAATCACGAATGTTTCTGTTGCAAAAACGCAGCAGGGCAGGGGATTTGGAAAAGCACTCCTCCTAGAGTGCCTCTCTTGCGGCAAAGCAAAGGGCATTGAGGCGGTGACGCTGGAAGTGCGCGTCAGTAACAAAAGGGCGATTGCACTTTACCATTTGGTTGGATTTGAAGATGCGGGGGTACGCCCCGGTTTTTATGAGGCGCCCAAAGAGGACGCACTCATTATGTGGAAAAGATAGACAGAGGAGCCATAGTTTACCACTTTTTTGTGAAGGTGGCTTTGTGTATACTTGAAGTAGCACACGCTATGATGGGGTACAAAAGGAGGAACTATGAAACAGAATAAGATTCAGAGTGAAAAGCGAATGGTATGTAACGGCTGTGGCAAAGAGATTTTGATGGAAAATTCCATTGTAAAAGAGGATTATTTTGCGGCAACCCATTCATTCGGCTATTTTTCGAAGACAGATGGCACACAGGTGAGCTTCCGGCTATGTGAGGACTGTTTTCGAGCGATGCTAAAGCAGTTTAAGATTCCTGCAAAGGAGATAGAAAAGACAGAGTTATGCTAGATGTTTGCTTACTTGGCACAGGCGGCATGATGCCGCTGCCATATCGGTATCTGACCAGCATGATGGCCAGATACAATGGGAAAAGCATATTGATTGATTGCGGCGAAGGTACGCAGATTGCCATGAAGAAGAAGGGGTGGAGTCCGAAACCGATTGATATCATGTGTTTCACACACTATCATGCGGATCATATCAGCGGACTGCCGGGTATGCTCCTCACCATGGGGAACGCAGAGCGTACGGAGCCGCTGCTTATGATTGGACCCAAAGGATTGAAGCGTGTTGTCAGTGCACTGCGTGTTGTCGCACCGGAGCTTCCTTTTGAGATAGAATTTCGGGAGATTGATGGGGAAGAGGAGACGTTTGAATTTGACGGCTTTCGTATTCATGCGTTCAAGGTGCACCACAATATCACGTGTTATGGATACACGATGGAAGTGCTTCGTGCCGGGAAATTCCAGGTGGAAAAAGCAAAGGCACTCGGACTTGACGTGCGGTATTGGAATCCGCTCCAAAAAGGGGAAACGGTTTGCGTTGACGGAGAAACGTACACACCCGATATGGTGATGGGCGAGACGCGCCGCGGTATTAAGGTGACCTATTGCACAGATACAAGACCGACTCCGGTGATCACGAAATGGGCAGAGGAGTCTGACCTTGCAATTTTAGAGGGCATGTACGGTGAGCCGGACAAGCTCAAAAAGGCCAAGGAATATAAACATATGACATTTTATGAAGCGGCACAGATTGCAAAGGATGCAAAGGTGGCGCGGCTTTGGCTGACACATTATAGCCCGTCACTTACAAAGCCGGAGTATTATATGGGAGACGTCCGTGCAATCTATCCGGATGCGGTTGCCGCGAAGGACGGACAGAGCATCGAGCTTGATTTTGTCGACGAAGCGTGATGGCTTTTACGCGTATAGTTTGAAAGAAAGGGGGCAACGCGTTTGGAAAAGTTCAAGGGACTTAAGGGAATGATTATTTTAATCATTCTGATTCTGCTTGTTGTGAGCTACTATTACCACTTATCGAATAAGACCAGACCTGAAAAAGAAGTTGTCTCGACAGAGACGTTGTCTCCTGTTCAGGAAGTGCTTGCACGCAATCTGGAGACGAATTACCCGCAGACGCCAAGAGAGGTTGTCAAATATTTCAGTGAAATTACCAAAGTTGCTTATAATGAAGAACTGACGGATGAAGATGTCATTGATCTGGCAAACAAAATCCAGCAGCTTTACGATGACGAACTCATAGCCAATCAGACGCAGGAGGAATATCTGAAAAACTTTAAAGATGATATTTCATCAGCACATGTCAAAAAACAGACCGTGTTTACTTATACACTTTCGTCCAGTATCGATGTCGAAACCTTCTCGGAAGATGGGTATGAGTGGGCAAGGCTCCATTGTATATACGGAATGCGTCAGGAAGGTCTTCTTTATAATAGTGATACGCTGTTTATATTGCGCAAGGATGCCGATGGGCATTACAAAATTTACGGTTGGAAGCTGATGCCTAGGGAAAAGCAGTCGTAACGGAGGCAATTGTTTTGGAAGATATACTCATTTTGGGAATAGAAAGCTCCTGTGATGAAACGGCAGCCAGTGTCGTGAAAAACGGTCGCGTGGTATTGTCGAACGTGATTTCATCACAGATAGATTTACATACAGTATATGGCGGCGTTGTGCCGGAAATTGCATCGCGCCAGCATATTGCACGAATTAACCAGGTGATTACGCAGGCACTTTCGGAAGCCGGCGTGACACTGGATGACATTACAGCAGTCGCGGTGACCTATGGGCCGGGACTGGTTGGTGCGCTTCTCGTCGGTGTGGCGGAGGCGAAGGCAATTGCATTTGCAACGGGAAAGCCGCTTGTGGGAGTGCATCATATTGAGGGACACATCAGTGCCAATTACATTGAAAACGAACAGTTAGAGCCGCCGTTTGCCTGCCTTGTCGTATCGGGTGGACATACACACCTTGTGAGGGTAGCGGATTATGGCAAGTATGAGATACTCGGACGCACAAGAGATGATGCTGCCGGAGAAGCCTTTGATAAAGTGGCCAGGGCTATTGGACTTGGGTATCCGGGCGGGCCTAAGATCGATCGTGTTTCCAAGGAGGGCAATCCGGATGCGATTACATTCCCGCGCGCAAAGGTGGCTGAGTCGGAATACGATTTCAGCTTTTCGGGCTTGAAGTCGGCCGTTCTCAACTATTTGAACAGCTGTGAGATGAAAGGCATTCCGGTGGTGACGGAGGATGTAGCGGCTTCCTTCCAAAAGGCTGTTGTAGATGTCTTAGTGGAGCATTCCATGCATGCAATCGACGAATATGGTTTTGAGAAGTTTGCAATCGCAGGCGGCGTTGCAAGCAATAGTGCACTGCGCGCAGCGTTTGAAGAGGCGTGTGCAAAGAAGGGCGTTAAGTTCTATCATCCGTCCCCGATCTTTTGTACGGACAATGCGGCGATGATTGCGGTCGCCGGATATTATGAATACATTGCGGGAACAAGAAGCGGTTACGATTTGAACGCGGTGCCAAACTTAAAATTAGGAGAACGATAGTGAAAACTGTTGCGATAGTACTTGCGGCCGGTAAGGGAAAGCGCATGAAAAGTGATGCGCCAAAACAGTATTTGATGCTGAAAGATATGCCGGTCCTTTGTTATGCATTAAAAGCGTTTGAAGAAAGTCTTGTCGATGAAGTGATTCTGGTGACGGGCAGAGAAGAAATCGAATATTGCCGGAGCCAAATTGTGGAAGCGTATGGCTTTTCAAAGGTGACGCAGATTGTGGAAGGGGGCAAGGAGCGCTACCATTCTGTTTATGCCGGACTTGTGGCGTTAAAGGATGCAGACTATGTGTTTATCCATGACGGTGCCCGTCCGTTTGTGTCGCCGCAGATGATTCAGAAATTGTATGAAGAAGTAAACGTGCACGGTGCGGTTGTCGCAGGGATGCCGGTAAAGGACACCATCAAACTTGTCGATGAAAATCAGTTTGTCAAAGAAACACCGAACCGGAAATCGGTATGGCTTGTTCAGACGCCGCAGGTATTTGCATATAGGGATATTTTCGCGGCATATGAAAAGCTCATTGACGAAGAAGCACAAGTGACGGAACGGGGAATCCAGGTGACGGATGACGCGATGGTGCTGGAAACATTTGGCGGGAAAAAGGTAAAGCTGGTGGAGACAGGATATGAAAATATCAAAATCACAACGCCGGAGGATTTGCCTGTAGCACGCGTGTTTATGGGCATTTTGGGACTGTGAAAAAAAGAATGAAAAAAATTGAAAAAAGTTGTTGACATTGTTATATCCTTGTGATAACATAAATTTCGCACTGGTCGTGAGCGCCAGGTTGCAAACACAACAAGAACATTGACAAATAAACAGTAATGCAACCCTGAAAATTCTTAAGAGAATGGGAAAGAAATTTTCCAGAAAGAATTGTTCAGAGAACAAATCCAAAAGCATCGTAAGATGTAAATTCGGTTAAAAATTAGCTAGAGTTAATTTTGACCAGCAATCAAATTTTTCAAGTCGAGAGTTTGATCCTGGCTCAGGATGAACGCTGGCGGCGTGCTTAACACATGCAAGTCGAACGGAGTTGTCTCGCTGAAGCGAGCTTGCTCAATTCTTGAGACAACTTAGTGGCGGACGGGTGAGTAACGCGTGGGTAACCTGCCATATACAGGGGGATAACACTTAGAAATAGGTGCTAATACCGCATAAGCGCACAGTTTCGCATGAAACAGTGTGAAAAACTCCGGTGGTATATGATGGACCCGCGTCTGATTAGCTAGTTGGTAAGGTAACGGCTTACCAAGGCGACGATCAGTAGCCGGCCTGAGAGGGTGAACGGCCACATTGGGACTGAGACACGGCCCAAACTCCTACGGGAGGCAGCAGTGGGGAATAT
>JAGKTY010000002.1 GCA_021153185.1 Lachnospiraceae bacterium | reverse complement strand
TTATTTAACAATTTTGTAACACAATATATAGGTTTTCCGATGTTATGTCATCTATATATACACTTTTTTCGGTTTAAACCGACACGATTGCTTTCTTTGGACATTTCTCCGCGCATGCACCGCATTTTTCACATTTTTCCTGGTCAATGTGTGCGAGGAAACTGTCAATTGTAATTGCATCCGCCGGACAATTTTTTGCACAGAGCGTACATCCGATACAGCCGACCTGGCATCCCTTCATCACAACAGGGCCTTTGTCCTTACTTGAGCAGGCAACTGCGTACGATGCGTCATACGGAATCAGTTCAATGAGTCCCTTTGGACATGCTGCAACACATTTTCCGCAGGCCTTGCACGCTTCTTTGTCGACCACAGCCACCCCATCTGTCACATGAATGGCATCAAACGGGCAGGCCTTTACACAGCTTCCATAACCGAGACATCCGTAATTACACGTCTTCGGACCGCCATTTGGGACAAACGCAAGCATGTTACAATCCTGCGCCCCTGTATATTCATAATCAACGGTTGTCTTTTCACAGTCTCCGTGGCACTTTACAAACGCAACCATTTTGACGGATTCCTCTGCTTCAATTCCCATGATTTCCGAAATCTGTTTTCCAACGCTCTCTCCACCAACAGGACATGCATTAACCGGTGCCTCCCCTTTTGCAATGGCAGCTGCAAGACCGCTGCAACCGGCATAACCACAGCCACCGCAATTGTTTCCCGGAAGCACGGAAAGAACTGCAACTTCTTTTTCATCTACATCAACATGGAACTTGATACCGGCGATTCCAAGGAACACTCCGACAAACAATCCGAGGATTCCAATCACCAGTGCCGCCATGACAATACTCATTACACTCATACTCTTCCTCCTACAACAATCCCGAAAATCCGCAGAACGCAATTGCCATCAGTCCTGCCGTCACAAGGACAATCGGCATTCCCTGAAACGGCTTTGGGATATCATTGTATTCCATCTTTTCGCGAATACCGGCCAGAATAACGATTGAAATTGTAAAACCAATTGCTGTTGCAAAGCCGCTCACGACACTTTCCAAAATACCGTATGACTTCTGTACGTTTGTGAGAGCCACACCAAGTACCGCACAGTTTGTTGTAATGAGTGGCAAATATACGCCAAGAGACTCATACAGAGGCGGCATATATTTCTTAAGAAACATCTCTACAAACTGAACGAGCGCTGCAATCACCAAAATAAAAATAATGGTTTTGAGATACGCCACATCAAGCGGAAGCATCAAATACTTGTAAATGATTGCCGTCACAAAGCTTGCCAATGTAATGACAAAGATAACTGCACTTCCCATACCGGCTGCCGTTTTGACTTTTTTGGATACACCAAGGAATGGACAGAGTCCCAAAAACTGGCTGAGTACAACGTTATTTACAAGCGCCGCACCGAGCGCGATAATAATCAAATTTGTCATCCTACTCTACCTCCCCGTTCTCTTTTGCATCCGCGTCATAGAACTTGCGCGACGAGCAACCGCTCTCAGAGCAGTTCATGCAATCCTCAGAACAGCCCGAACCAATCTTGCTCATATCTTTGCCCTTCTTTTCGCCGGAAATCTTAACCTGATTCTGAATCGCAGTCAAAAGCGCAAGCACAAAGAAGGCGCCCGGTGCCATGATAAAAATACTAACCGGTACAAAACCATCCGGCATAATGTGGAAACCAAAAATATCCCCTGCGCCGAGCAGCTCCCTGACTGCGCCAATCATTGTGAGTGCAACAGCAAATCCAAATCCCATACCGATTCCGTCAAAAACAGATGGAAGAACCGGATTTTTGGAAGCATAGGACTCTGCCCTTCCGAGAATAATACAGTTTACAACGATGAGCGGAATATAAATTCCGAGCGTATCATATAAAGAAGGCAAAAATCCTTCCAGCAAAAGCTCCATCATCGTAACAAAGCTGGCTATGATAACGATGAAGGCCGGAATTCTGACTTTCGCGGGAATAATATTGCGAAGCAGCGAAATAAACGCATTGCTGAGCGCAAGCACTACCATTGTCGTCAGTCCCATAAACAGTCCGTTTAGCGCCGAAGTCGTAACAGCCAGTGTCGGGCACATTCCGAGCATCAAAACAAAGGTTGGATTTTCTTTTAAAATACCATTATAAAGTCGTTCGATACATTTATTCATTTGATGCACCTCCCTGGCCTGCCAATGCGTTTTCATATACGGTTAAAGCTGCATTCACACCATTTATAACGGCATTTGTCGTAATGGTCGCACCGGAAATGGCGTCAATCTCGCTGTCTGATGCTGCACCCGTCTTTGTATACGTAAAGGTTGTCACCGGTTTGTTTTCAAACTGCGGTTTCAAATCCGTCTCCGCTCTCATACCAAGACCTGCCGTCTCAGAAATTTTGAGAATCGAAATACCATTGACAATCCCTTCGTTTCGAACACCGACAGAGAACTGGATATCTCCGCCATACCCTTCATGATCCGTGACAGTCACGACATATCCAAGGCATGTTCCGCTTCCGTCAAGTGCTGCTGCGATTTCGTCAAGCGATACATCATATCCCTGCTCTGACAGCATACCCGTAAGTGCTTCCGGTGCAAGATCAGGCGATGTAGAAATCACTTCAAAGCGCTCAGCATCCTGAAAGACATTTTTGCATGCCTCGTTTTTGGCTTTCAGCTGCTGCTCCGCAATCGGGTCCTTTGTCACTTCGTTTACAAGTCCGAGAAGACATCCGGCAACGAGCGTAATTGCAAACAATATGGCTGCATTTTTTATCATTTCTTTCATGCCGTTTTCCCTCCTTTCACTTTCTTTTGTCCAAAAGGAGTTGGCATCGTGACTTTTTCAATAAGCGGTGTCAGCAGATTGCCAATGATGATTGCATAGGAAACACCCTCCGCCGAAGCGCCGAAAATACGGAAAACACCCGTCAAAATACCAAGTAATATACCAAATACAATCTGGCCCTTTGGCGTGATAGGCCTTGTCACATAGTCTGTTGCCATAAAGAATGCACCAAGCATCAGTCCGCCGCCGGCAAGCTGTGCTGAGATGTATCCAAAGTCTAGTCCGCGCCCGCCAAACAATGTGATGAAGATCACAAATGTCACAATGTAGCTGCCCGGGATCCGCAAATCAATGACGCCAAGGAGCAATAAGAAACATGCACCAAACACAAGGGCAATCATACTCGTCTCGCCGATTGTTCCTGCCGTCTTGCCGATAACCATATCAAATACATTTACACCCTTGCCGCTCTTTACAAGTGCAAGCGGTGTCGCACCCGTGTATGCATCACAATCAAAATCGGTCATGATGGATGTAAACGAAATGAGCAGAAAACATCGCGCGCCAAGTGCCGGGTTCATAAAGTTCTGTCCGAGACCGCCAAAGAGCATTTTGACGACGATAATCGCAAATGCCGCGCCAATCACACCGATCCACCAAGGTGCCTTCGGCGGCAGATTGAGTGCAAGCAGCAATCCCGTGACAACCGCCGACAAATCGCTGATGGTTGCCTTTCTATGACAAATCAAATTAAACAATAACTCTGAGAGCACTGCGGATGCGATTGTGACTACAATCAAAACGAGTGCTGACAGTCCAAAATTATATACGCCAAATCCTGCGGCAGGAAGAAGTGCAATGATCACACAAAGCATAATCTTCTGCGTCGTCAAAAACGATCTGATATGCGGATTAGACGATACTTTCATCTTATTCTCCATTGTGACCTCCTATTTTTTTCTTCGATCCGCAAGAACCATCTTACGCATTGATTTAATATCCTGTGTCAGCGGTCTCTTTGCCGGACAGACAAAACTGCAGCAGCCGCATTCACAGCATTCCATACCATTGTTTTCAACAAACGCTTCTTTATTACCATTTTCTGCATAAGTAGCAAGTCTCGCCGGAACGACGCGGCCCGGACACGCCTCTACACACATTCCGCAGTTGATACATGCAGAAGGCTCCGAAGCACTGACATCATCATGCAGCATGCAAAGCAGTGCACTTGCTGTCTTAGTCGTCGGAACATCCAGATCAAAAATACCAAATCCCATCATCGGTCCGCCGGATACTATCTTTTCAGGCTGTGCCTTAAAGCCGCCCGCTTCCTCAACAAGCTCATGGTAATTCGTACCGATGCGGACGCGGAAATTCCTCGGATCGTTTATGGCATCTCCTGTTACCGTAACGATACGGTGCATCAGCGGTTTGCCTTCGATTACCGCATTGCCGATCGCAATCACGGTATCGACATTGTTCACCACGCAGCCCGCATCTGCCGGAAGCATTGTCGAATCAATTTTTCTGCCTGTGGAAGCATAGATGAGCTGTCTCTCTGCTCCCTGTGGGTATTTTGTCTTGAGCTGTCTGACAAGGATGCGGTCTTCGTCTTTTGTCAGCTTTTTAAAAATCTCCACACAGTCCTTTTTGTTGTCCTCAACCGCAAGAATACCGACTGCATTGTCGAACAGGGCAAGCGAACACTTCAGTCCGCGAATGATTTTTTCAGGCGTCTCAATCATACACCTGTAATCACTCGTAAGGTACGGCTCACACTCTGCACAGTTCACAATGACAAAATCAATTTTATCCGGCTCCTTAGGTGAGAGTTTGACATGCGTCGGAAAGCCTGCGCCACCCATACCGACAACGCCGCCCTTTTGCACACGCGCGATAATTTCTTCCTTTGAAAGCGCAGAAAGCTCAGCCGGCTCATATTCTACTTCTTCATAAAGGCCATCATTTTCGATAACAATCGAATTCACATTGTCTCCTACAACCGTTCTGCGCGGCTCAATCGCCTTCACCGTACCGGAAACCGATGCATAAATCGGTGCCGACACAAACCCACCGGCTTTTGCGATGAGCTGTCCGGTCAGTACATGGTCGCCTTTTGCGACAACCGGCTCGGCAGGCGCACCGATGTGCTGCGACAGCGGATATACCAAATCGCCTTTTGGCAAAACATCGGTAATTGGCTTATCTTTACTCAAATCTTTGCCATCATACGGATGAATTCCACCCTGAAACGTAAGTTTTACACCCATTTTTTCCTCTTTTCCATACTGAATCGTCACAAGATTTCGTATCTGTTTTTTGTATGCACCTATCATCTTTGCGCGCATACAACAGTCATTCATATTTTACTATTTCCCGAAAGAAAACACAAGTTGTAACAGATATTTCTATTGCGACAATCCACCCGGTCAAATCCGTACATTTGATTTTACGAAAGGCATGACAGAAAATCATGCCAAAACAAGGATGGTGTCAAAGCGGCAAATATGCTATGATATAGCCATACGCAAAGCAAAAACGGTTGCAGCCATTTTATCCTATAATGCTCCATGGCTGCAATCATTTCCACGAATTTCCTGAAAGGATTATCCTATGAAACGAATTGAAGCAGCATTAGATACATCTTTGTGTATGTATCCGTTAGAGAAACTTGGAAAAAAAGAAGAGATTTTGTTTGTCGATATAGAAACAACGGGTTTTACCACCAAAACAAGTGCACTTTATATGATTGGGTGTATCGTATACGAAACAGAATGGAAAATCATCCAGCTCATGAGTGAAAATCCGACGCAGCAGGCGCAGATTTTGCAAGCCTTTCTTTCCTTGCTGCAGGGGAAAAAGACGATTATCACCTACAATGGCGACAATTTCGATATCCCATATCTCAAAAACAAGTGCAAACAATTTGGTTTACAATCGCCGCTTGACGGGCTTACAAGCATCGACCTCTACAAATGTATTTCTCCGTTCAAAAAATTGCTGGGGCTTGAAAACTGCAAGCAAAAGACAGTTGAACAATTCCTGGACATCGAGCGTGACGACAAGTTCCATGGTGGGGAACTGATCAGCATTTACAACGACTATTGCGCGACCAAAAGCAGCTATGCCTACAATGTACTGCTTCTGCACAACGCCGATGATATGCGCGGTATGATGCGCCTTACCGATTTGATTGCCTATCATGACCTTTCAAAGATGGATTTCCGCGTCGTAAAGGTGCAATCAAATAAATATAAGGATTATTTTGGCAACACCAAAGAAGAGGTCTTAATCAAAATGCGCCTGAACGCGCCACTCCCACGTCAGCTGACGCTCGGCTACCTTGGCTGTGCGCTCAGTGTCACCGGCGACGAAGCATTTATTAAAGTTCCGATTGTGCGCGGGGAATTCAAATACTTTTATGACAATTACAAAGACTACTATTATCTTCCAAACGAGGACATTTCACTTCACAAATCCGTTGCCGGGTATGTCAGCAAGGAGTTCCGCAAACCGGCAACTGCACGCACATGTTATACACGGAAGGAAGGCGTCTTTCTGCCGCAATATGATTGCATTTTTGAACCGGTATTCAAAACAGATTATGATGCGAAAGAAGCCTATTTTGAATTGACAGGTGAATTCAAAAAATCGCAGGAAAGCTTCCAAACATACGCGGCACACCTTGTCGGTAAGATGCTTGGATAAAAGATTTGAAGTTAAAAAGGCAGCCGGTCGGCTGCCTTTGTTTCGTATATAAACAATTCTTGTATTTTGCTTGCGGGGCTTATTTCATGGTTTTGGTTCTCCCAGCCTCGCTCATTTTTCCTTGCGGGGCTTATTTAACAGTATAAGCAGAAAAAGACCTCAGTACGATTACCAATACTGAGGTCTCAAAATGTCATCTAAACTTATTCACATTGACAGGATGTCTGCCTTTACATACTTAATTCATCTCCAAAATATGCTGGTATACATGTTTGATAAGCTCATGCCGCACTGCATCCGGTCCGGAAACCGTCTGGTAATAATATGGCGGTTTCGTGCGAAGCGCATAAATATCTTTTGGTTTTTCCAATATTTGTTTCTCTGTAAAGCACACATAATTTGAGCGCTCCCGGAAGGAAAATCCGCTTCCGAAAAACCGCACGCCATTGCGATATGCCTCCGTATCTTCTCCGAGAAGCATCGCAATCTCATCAGCTTCCTGCCCGACCGCATATACGACATGACAGACATAACCAACCTTGCGCATCAGATTATTCTGCCCCGGCATCTTTGGATTCTTGGTGTAATCAACCAGTCTGCCATAACAGGAATCGTGCTGCGCCACTTCTTCCTCCGATGGAGCCGAAAGAAGGACCACCGGGAACCTGCGCTCTTTATCCTCTACAAGTGCTTTAAATGCCTCTGCCGTCATTTCCGGAAGGCGGACCACACCGTTTGTCAGCTTCCTTGTATCACAAATGCCGATATTTCTCGCAATCTCTACATAAATCTTCGGCCGGTTATACAGCATGACTGCCGCACCCGCTTTGGTCGATCTGATTTGCTCATTTTTGCAGTGAAGCATGAGCGCTTCCCCTTTCGGATAGCATTGAAGCGTTGTGAGCCATACTTTTCCCGGCTCATCTGTCGCAATATAGGAAAGCTCTGCCATCATTGTATATGTATCATCATTGTATTCAAAATAAGAAATCACACCTTGTCTTTGCAAATTTATCGGATGCATTTCACCTGCGAACTGGTCCGGAAAAAGCTCAGACAATTCAGACGAAAGCCAATCATAGGTCTGCGTCGTCAGTTTGGCAAATGCTTCCTGCATTGGCTGGAGCGATAAATCAAGGAAAACCTTTGCATCAAATGCTTTTTCGCTCTGAAGTGCCACAATTTCGCTATCCTTTTGTGCCTCAATCCGCTTGCTCCGATTGCGTTTGATCGTTTCAAAACGTTTCTTAATGCCCTCTTCATAATACGGTTTGTCTGATAAGTATTCATTCACCAGAAAGACGATGACATTGGCATCCAAAATATTAAGACCGTATTTGGGGACCATCTCAACCAAATCAATCTTGTTGAACTTAAAAATTCTTTTTCCAAGCTCCGGACAAATCATGCGCTCAAGCTCTTCGTCCAAATCTCCGTTGAGCGTTTTGAGACGGTATCTGTAACGAATCATCTGTCCCCAATTTTGGTTCTTATAAAAATCGTGACCGACATCATCAAACAGATTAATCATATACTGGTCGCACATCTCCAGCGTCGCAAGAACACTATTGAGCCTTCTGGACTCCCGATACATCGATGCCCAGATCTGCTGTTCCTTATAACGCATGTCATGCTCCGCTTCATGCCAGCCTTCAAAAAACACCGTGCGAATCTGTACTTCAAATGTCGGCGCAATACGAAGCCCCGCAATCACTGGGTCAACGACATTGCGGATAAAACCGGGAAGCATAAAAATTCCGTTATTCTTGGTTGCATCAAATGTATTGGCATCACTTTCTGAGTGTTTCCATGAAACATTGGTCAGGAATCGTTCAAAAATATGTTTGCATACTTCAATATCATCCTGATAATACAAAATAATACGGATTCCAAGCACATCGCGCAGCATTTTATCCGGATTGCGTATGTATCGCTCCGCTTCCAGCTTTTTACGGATAGACTCTCCGCTCTTAATGCGTGAAAACATACGATAGTAAATCCCGTAATTATCTAATTTTTCTTTTAGTATGCTCTCGAGTGTGCCAAGCGCACCCGCAAGCGTAACCTCCAACTCATCGTAACCTGTCAACGATAACCCCCTTTATCCTTTCGGTTTCTGATAAAAGAACGAACTATGCCGTTCGAAACCAATCTCTTTATAATTGATAATCTGCTCTGTACTACCAATAAACAAAACCCCGCCCGGCTTTAAGGATTGATAAAATTTGCGGAAAATCTCGTCTTTTGCTTCCTCGGTAAAATAAATCAGAACATTACGGCATACAATCAAATCGCAGTTTGTCGGATACGCATCCTTGAGCAAATTGTGCTCTTTAAATTCAACGCGCGCTTTAATTTCATCCGCAACACGGAATGACGGTCCTACCTGCGTGAAATATTTCTTTTTCATATCTTCCGGGACACCTACAATACTCTTGGCATTGTATAATCCGACTTTTGCTTTTTCAATGACCTGTTTGTCGATATCTGTCGCAAAAATTTTAATCTGATTTAAATTTAAATGCTTTGAAAGCGCCATGACAAGGGAATACGGCTCATCTCCCGTTGAACAGGCAGCACTCCAGATTTTGAGATTCTTACCGAATTTCTGAATCAATTCCGGAAATACATCCGTATCCATTAGTTTCCATTGGTCAGGATTGCGGTAAAACTCGGAAACATTTATTGTGAGGTAATTGACAAATTCCTCGAATAGTTTTTTGTCAGTCTTAAGCACCTTGACGTAATTATCATATCCACTGATACCGTTTTTGGTGATCAAAGTGTCAATCCGCCGCTTCATCTGCTTTTCTTTGTAAGCATTTAAATCAATTTTGGTCAAATCAAATACTGCTTTTTTGAAATATTCATAATCGTATGTCATACACTCTCTCCCATTATGATTTGATAACCCCCTCGTAACGATTCATTGTCCCATTCGCAAAATCACATCTTCGATGCTTTTCCCTCGCTCATATA
Organism: Lachnospiraceae bacterium; assembly: GCA_021153185.1. Lineage (GTDB taxonomy): Bacteria > Bacillota > Clostridia > Lachnospirales > Lachnospiraceae > SIG333. Next base: position 116,034 of record JAGKTY010000002.1, on the reverse strand, counting down.
ATTACTTCACCATTTATATTCTAAAAATGTCGATTCATGCAGGCATGCTGTTACGTTTTCCGAAATACGAATGGCTCTGAATCATTACATACTATCAAAAAAAGGATGCTAAAAAAAGCATCCTTTTTAAGTCTAAATTATTATTCTGCAGATTCAGCAGCAACTGCCTCAATATCTACTGAAACAACATCTGAATCGGACTCTTCTGCAGCAGCTTCTTCTTTCTCCTCTTCCGGAGCAAGCAGCGCTTTGATGCTTAAGCTGATTTTCTTATCTGCTTCGTTAAAGTCAACAACCTTTGCTGTTACTTCCTGTCCAACTTTCAGAACATCAGCCGGTTTCTCAATGTGATCCTTTGAAATCTGAGATACATGGAGAAGTGCATCAACACCTGTTTCTAACTCAACAAATGCACCAAAATCTGTCATACGTGCAACCTTACCTGTTACGACATTGCCGATGCCATATTTGCTTGTAGCATCTTTCCAAGGATTCTCGTCTTCAAATTTTGCACTCAGTGCAATCTTATTGCCATCGATATCTTTGATTAATACTTTAACGACATCGCCAACTTTGAATACTTTTTTTGGATTCTCAACACGTCCCCAGCTCATCTCTGAGATATGAAGAAGGCCGTCTGCTCCACCAAGATCGATGAATGCACCAAAGTCAGTTACATTTTTAACTGTTCCTTCTACAACATCGCCAACATTGATGCGTGCGAACAGTTCTTTCTGCATTTCCTCTTTCTTAGCAACAAGAAGCTGTCTGCGGTCTCCGATATAACGGCGACGTTTTGGATTGTACTCGCTGATTACGAATTCGATTTCCTGATCAGCATATTTGGTAAGGTCTTTCTCATAAACGTTTGAAACAAGGCTTGCCGGAATGAAGATTCTAACTTCATCAACGACTACGCTTAAACCGCCATCAAGTACCTGAACAACTTTTGCTTTGAGCACTTCTTTGTTGTTGAAGGCTTCCTCGATACGTTTGTTGCCTTTGTCCATTGCAAGTCTCTTGTAAGAAAGGATAACCTGTCCTTCTCCATCGTTTACTTTTACAACCTTTACTTCGAGTTTGTCGTCTACATGTAATACAGTTGTAAGATCGACAAGTGACTCGTTTGTGTACTCGTTTCTTGTAAGAATACCGTCTGACTTATAGCCAATGTTTAAAATAGCCTCTTCCGGCTTAACATCGATTACTGTACCCTCGACTACCTCTCCATTATGAATTGTTTTTAATGATTCGTCTAACATTTGTTCAAAAGTTAATTCTGACATAATTTTGAACCTCCTCAATGATATTGTTTGGGGTAGACGCCCCTGCGGTAATTCCCACCAGTCGAGTCGATTTAGCTACATCTAAATGCAAGTCATCCAGTGTCTGTATAAAATAAGTGTTCTCACATTCCTTTTGGCAAATCTCGTATAGCTTGCGCGTATTGGAACTATGAGTACCGCCTATCACTATCATACAGTCAACATCAGCTGCAATCTGTCTTGCTTCCTGCTGACGTTCCTCTGTTGCGTTACAAATCGTATTCACAACACTAATATCATAACCTTTTTTTTGAAAAATTTCAACTAATTCTTGAAATTTATTGTAGTTAAATGTCGTTTGCGACACAACACAATACTGCTTTCCCAATTCCGGCACAAATCCTTCTGCCTCGTCAGCATTTTCAATCACAATCGGCGTTGTTTCGCACCATCCCTTGATTCCTTCCACTTCAGGATGTTTATCATTCCCAACAATGATAATACCCATTCCTTCTCTGCTTTTTTCCGAAACAATGTTATGGATTTTCTTCACAAACGGACAAGTCGCATCTACAATATTCAGTCCCTGCTTTTGCATCTGCTCATAAACACGTTTCTCAACGCCATGCGAACGGATGACAACCGTTCCTTTGGTAATATTTCCAAGCTGCGCTCTGTCTTCAATCACACAGACGCCCCGCTTTTCAAGGTCACCGACAACCTGCTCATTATGAATAATCGGTCCGTATGTGTAAATTGCCTCCGCCTTGTCAAGCTGGTCATACACCTGCTCCACGGCGCGCCTTACGCCAAAACAAAACCCTGCTGATTTTGCAAGTCTTACTTCCATAAATTACTCCTCTTTTGATGAGACAAGTGCAATAATTGCATCCACCACCTCATCTACGCTCATATACGACGAATCAATCAGCGTTGCATCCGGCACCTGTACAAGTGGGGAATGTTCCCTTGTCATATCACGCTCATCCCGCTCTATAATCTCCCGTTCGATTTGGTCAAGATCACAATCAATTCCCGAAGCTACAAGCTCGTCATAGCGTCTCTGTGCACGCACCCTGCTTGATGCGGTCAAATAGACTTTGACATCCGCATTCGGAAGCACGCAGCTACCGATATCTCTTCCATCCATAATGACCGATGTCGTCTCTGCAAGCTTTTGCTGAAGCTGTACAAGCTTCTTTCTGACATCCGGATTTGCAGAGCTCTTTGACGCCATCTGTGAAACCTCCGGCGTACGGATATAATCATTCACATTTTGTCCATCCAAAAGGACAACCTGTTTTCCATCCTCATATGCTATGGAAATATCTGCATCATTGCAACTTGCACTAATTCCTGCCTGGTCATCTGCGGAAATTCCCTTTCTATATAAATACAGTGCCATCGCACGGTACATTGCACCCGTATCCACATAAACGACGCCAAGCTTTGCCGCAACCTTTTTGGCAATCGTACTCTTTCCGGCACCCGCCGGCCCATCAACTGCAATCTGAAAACTCATATTTACTCTCTCCTACTTATACAAAATTTCCACTTAACAAACATTCCACCATATGATTATGATTTTTCATGTTCGCCCAAAGATGAACTATAAAAGGCGAACTTCAAAATCACGCATTTTTCACACACTCACGCCCGCCAAATATCCTGTTGACCACGCAATCTGTAAATTGAATCCACCCGTAAGCGCATCCAGATCAAGCATCTCCCCGGCAAAGAACAGTCCCGATATAATTTTACTCTCCATCGTTGACGGGTTTACTTCTTTGACCGACACGCCGCCACGCGTAATAATCGCTTCCCTGAAATCACTTGTTTTTTCAATGGTTAATGGAACCCTTTTGATGAGTTCCACGAATGCCTGCCTCTGTTGTTTGGTAATCTCATTTACCTTCGTATCCGGCCCGATGCCCGATAACGCGACCATGACCGGAATCAGTTTTGACGGGAACAAAGAAGCGACACTGTTTTTAAACGCCTTGTTTTTATTTTCTTCGAATTCTCGAAGCAGCCGCTTATCTAATTGTTCCCTTGTCAGCGCCGGCTTTAAGTCGATAAACAGTTCATACTGCTTTTCGCTGCACCGCTGCGTAATCTTACTGCTTGCGCTCAAAATAAGCGGACCGCTTACACCGTAATGCGTAAACAGCATTTCCCCAAACTCTTTAAAGAGCGTCTTTTTTCCATCCATGATGGTCACTTCGACATTGCGAAGGCTCAGTCCCATCAGCGATTTGCACCAATCCTCCTTGATATAGAGCGGTACAAGCGACGGAAAAAGCTTCGTCACCGTATGTCCTGCCCCGGCGGCAAGCTTAAGACCACTGCCATCACTTCCCGTCAGTTCATAGGACACGCCACCGGTTGCCAATATAACGCGTTCAAATGACGCTTTCTTTTTTTCGTTTTTTTCTTTGTATGCAATGCCGCTCACGACGCCGTCTGAAATCAAAATCTCCGTTACATGCGCACCCATTATAACCCTGACACCAAGCCTTCTCATTTCATAGGTCAGTGCGCTGATAATATCGGAAGAATGGTCTGATAACGGAAATACGCGATTGCCACGCTCTGTTTTGAGCTTTACGCCCAGCTTCTCAAAAAACTGCATACACGCATCTGCATCGAATCCGTAAAATGCACTATATAAAAACTTCGGATTTTTCATGACATTTTGAAAAAGGACCTCTGTGTCACACGCATTGGTGACGTTACAGCGTCCTTTTCCGGTAATAAATAATTTTTTCCCTAGTTTATCATTGTGTTCAAAAAGCGTCACATCGTGTCCGCTTCTTGCTGCCCAAATCGCAGCCATCATACCGCCGGCGCCTCCACCGACAACACATACTTTACGCATCTTCCTCTTTCCTAAGCGAATTATTCAGCATCGGTTCATCATTGATAAAATTGATTTCATCATTGAGATAAACCTGATAATCTCCCCACGCCTGTTCAAGCATTTTTAAATTATTATGAACCTGCTGCGGTCTCTGCAAGCACATGGCAACAACAAGCGCATTAATCAAGCTGAGCGGTGCGACAAGGGAGTCCACGATAGAAACCATGTCACTTCTCGCCAATAGGCTGACTGTCGCATACAATTTCATCGGTGAATGCTCCGAATCGGTAATACAAACAACTTTGGCATTGCGGTCCTTTGCAAATTCCATCGCCTTGAGCGTACGCATAGAATACCGAGGAAAACTAATTCCGATGACACAATCCCGATCGTCAACATGGAGCATCTGCTCGAACAATTCTGTCATAGATGTCGTCCGTACCAATTGCACGTCTTCCCGGATCATACTCAAATAAAAATTCAAAAAATCCGCAAGTGGCTCACAGCTTCGAAGACCTATCACATAGACATGTCTTGCATTTAATATAAGCTCTATCGCCGTCTCGAATGACTGCACATCCAAATGTTCAATTGTATGTGCTATTTTATCAATATCCGCATTTAATACACTTGTAATGACATCGGACTGACTGCTTCCTTCGTATTTGACATTGACACGCTGAACGCCGGTCAGTCGGTTTTTAACCCACTCCTCGAGTGCCTTTTGAAATTCCGGATAGCCATCATATCCGAGTGACGCCGCAAAACGTACAACCGTCGATTCACTGATTCCGACTGTTTTTCCAAGCTGTGCGGCAGTCATAAAAACAGCCTGCTCATAGTTGTCCATAATGTAATTCGCGATAACCTTATGGCTTTTGCTCATCTTCGGCTGTTTCTGTTTCATCAAAGAGATAATATCCTTCTCCATAGTTCCCCCATTAGCCTGCATATGCCCGGTACGATTCTAATAACAACTGTTTTGTTTGTTCCTGTGTTAAATCATAATCGCCGGTAATCACCATACATGCTGCACCGTGAATAAATATCCACATCTTCATAAAGATGTCACTACCCTTTGCACCGGCTTTTCCGATTTCCTTTACAAGCGCACCATTGCCGTTAAGCAACTCAATCAGACTATGTCCGTTGCGCTTCTCCCCCATAAATAACAACTGAAATAATTGTGGTTCTTTCTCTGCAAATTGAATATATGCAAGTCCCAAATTCACAAACGGTGTTTGATCGACACCTTTAAAATTGGCATAATAGTCAGAAAAATACGAAATAGCCATTTCATAAATTTCTCCATATAGCTCATCCATTGCAGAATACACACGGAAAATAGGTTGCGTTGAACATCCTGCATGATCAGCAAGACGTCTTGCTGTGACATTTGTAAGCCCCTCTGCTCTTGTCATTTCAAACGCAGCCTGCAAGATTGCTTCCTTTGTGATACTCTGTTTTCTAGCCATAATGAACCCCTCTTTCATTCGTACAACAATAACTGTTGTTATCGTATAACAACTTAGGGGTGTTTGTCAAGAACAAAAAATAACGCAGATTTGCAAATACAAACCTGCGTTATCTGTTACATCAAATTAAATTACACCGGATATGCTCCGTTTTTTGTATCAGCCTTTGAAAGGTCAACTTTCTCCTGCTGTGCTTTACGATACTTGAAGAAGTCTGTAGCAACCTGTGGGAACAATGCGTATGACAATACGTCCTCATCCTGCTGTTTCCAATCCTTCATCTCAGCCTCGAGCTTGTCCATCTCGTTCTCAACATAAGCACCGGATCTCTCTGTACGGATTTCCTCACCCGGAATTACTTTGTCGATAACTTCTTTGTTCATTGGTTTTACTGTCTGACCATATTTACCGCGAAGCATATCTTTTGTCTGGTCAGTAGCCATTTTGTAACGTTCTCCCATGAGTACGTTGAATACAGCCTGCGTACCAACGATCTGTGAAGAAGGTGTTACAAGTGGTGGCTCACCAAGATCTTTACGAACCTCCGGGATTTCTTTTAATACATCATAGTATTTATCCTCAGCGTTCTGCTCTTTGAGCTGTGATACCATGTTTGATAACATACCACCAGGTACCTGATAAAGAAGTGTTTTGATATCAACACCCATAACCTTCGGATTGAGAAGTCCTGACTCAAGACACTCATCTCTGTATGGTCTGAAGTGATCAGCAATCTCTGAAAGAAGATTCTGGTCAAATCCTGTATCGTACTCTGTACCTTTGAACGTCTCAACCATAACCTCTGTAGCAGGCTGAGAAGTACCCATAGCAAATGGGCTCATTGCACAGTCGATTACATCAACTCCTGCTTCTACTGCTTTTAAGTATGTCATTGAAGCAACACCTGAAGTATAGTGTGTATGAAGCTGAATTGGAAGCTTTGTTACACTCTTCATTGCTGTAATAAGCTCTGTTGCTTTGTATGGAACCAAAAGACCGGCCATATCCTTGATACAGATAGAATCTGCACCCATCTCTTCGATTTTCTTAGCCATATCCATCCAGTAATCCATTGTGTATGCATCACCTAATGTGTAAGAAAGTGCAACCTGAGCCTGTCCTCTGCCTTCCTGTTTTTTGATTTTGTTTGTTGCATCTACAGCTGCCTGTAAGTTACGGATATCGTTAAGGCAGTCGAAGATACGGATGATATCAATACCGTTTGCGATTGATTTCTCTACAAATGCGTATACAACGTCATCAGCGTATGGTCTGTATCCTAAGATATTCTGACCTCTGAATAACATCTGAAGCGGTGTGTTAGGGCATCCGTCTTTGATTTTACGAAGACGCTCCCATGGATCTTCTTTTAAGAAACGAAGTGAAGCATCAAATGTTGCACCACCCCAGCACTCGATTGAGTGATAACCAACTTTATCCATTTTGTCAAGGATAGGAAGCATCAGCTCTGTTGGCATTCTCGTAGCGATCAACGACTGATGTGCATCACGTAAGATCGTTTCCGTAATTTTAATTGGTTTTTTTTCAGCCATTTTTATTTCCTCCATAAACGAATAACTTAGAATACGCCAAATACAGCCATGAATGTTCCGGCTGCTACGGCAGTACCAATAACTCCGGCAACGTTAGGTCCCATCGCATGCATCAAAAGGAAGTTCGAAGGATCTGCTTCTGCACCAACTTTCTGCGATACACGTGCTGCCATCGGAACGGCAGATACACCTGCTGAACCAATGAGTGGGTTTACGCCGCCATGTGTCAGTACACACATCAGTTTTCCAAACAATACACCGGCCGCTGTACCAAATGCGAAAGCAATAAGTCCTAAGATAACAATGAAGATTGTCTCTTTGTTAAGGAATGCCTCTGCACTTGTTGTTGCACCAACAGATGTACCAAGGATAATAACAACGATGTACATCAGAGCGTTTGAAGCTGTCTCCTGAAGCTGGCGGACAACACCTGACTCTCTGAATAAGTTACCAAGCATAAGCATACCTACAAGCGGAGCTGTTGTTGGCAATAATAAACATACAATAATTGTTACGATAATTGGGAAAAGGATTTTCTCAAGCTTTGATACAGGACGAAGCTGTGCCATCTTGATTTTACGCTCTTTTTCCGTTGTGAGTAATTTCATGATTGGTGGCTGAATAATCGGTACCAAAGACATATAAGAATATGCCGCTACCGCGATCGGTCCAAGAAGTGCAGTCTGTCCAAGCTTTCCGGCAAGGAAGATTGATGTAGGGCCATCGGCACCACCGATAATAGAAATTGCTGCAGCTGCTTTGTCGTTGAAGCCAAGGAAAATAGCTCCGAAGTAAGCTACAAAAATACCAAACTGTGCACTTGCACCGAGCAAGAAGCTCTTAGGATTGGCAATAAGCGGACCAAAGTCTGTCATCGCACCAACGCCCATGAAAATAAGCGATGGCAAGATTGCCCACTCGTCCAAAATATAGAAGTAATACAGCAAACCGCCGCCTTCACCGCCTTCACCAAATGGTTTCATGATGTCAGGGTAAATGTTAACCAGCAGCATACCGAAAGCAATCGGTACTAAAAGGAGTGGTTCAAACTCATGACGAATAGCAAGATAAAGGAAGAAACAAGCTACCATAATCATTGCTACGTTACCAATTGTCAGGTTAAAGAACGCTGTCTGATGTATCAAATTGCTTAACGTATTTAAAATATAATCCATCAGTCATTGACCTCCTGTCTGTTACAGTAAAAAATTAGTTTAATGTTGCTAATGTTGCGCCTGCTTCAACAGCATCTCCAACTGCTACATCAATACTAGCTACTGTACCATCCTGAGGAGCAACAACAGGGATTTCCATCTTCATTGCTTCAAGAATCAGAACTGTATCACCTTTCTTAACAGCTGCGCCTACGCTTGCTTCTACCTTGAATACTTTTCCGGCTGCACCGGCTTCAATCTTAACAGAACCTGCGCCACCTGCCGGAGCTGCTGCTTTTGGAGCTGCCTTTGGTGCTGCTTTCGGTGCTGCCTTTGGTGCGCTTACTGCACCTGTAGATGCGCCCTCTTCTACGACTACATCATAAACATTGCCATTTACGGTAATTGTATAATTTTTCATTGTAAAATCCTCCTAATTAAAAATTGGCTCTTGCCCATTTATTTGTATTTGCTCTCTTAATGCTTCTTACAACAAATCCATCCGTGCTTGTGCCTTCACTTGCTGCAATTGCTGCTGCGATAACCGCAACAAGCTCAGTGTCATCTGAAAGCTCCTCTGCTGCTGCAATCTGTGCAACGGCGGAATCAACTGCCTGTGCTTTTTCGTTTGCAGCTGTCTCTTTCTTCTTGAATGCAGCCTGAATTTTTGGAATAAATCCAAAGCATGCAATAATCAGACTGATCAGAATTAAGATTGCAAATACAGTACCCATACCAAGTAATGTATTGAGGGCGGCTTTTGTCATCGTCTCACCCATTGTGTACTGTACATTTGTTGTTACACTTGAGATTGTGAGATCTTCATTGAAAATGACTTCAACGACAGCCTCACGCGGTGAGCCATCCGGCTGCACACCTGTACCATTGATTCTAACGTTGATGACTGCTTTATCTGTGTCGATTTCAACGTCATTATCAAGAATTTCGTTATAATCACCTAAATCTTCTTTCGCAGCGTTCCAGCTTGTAAAAACACTCTCAAGCTCCGGGTTCTGCTGAAGTACCATATCAACCTGTCCCTGAGAAACAACCTGGTCAATCTCTGCGATAAGATTATCTGCATAAAAAACAGCTTCCTCTTCAGAGATAAACGGCTCTGTCTGCTGCTGACTTCCGCAAGCGGTAAGTCCCATCATGCAAGTGATTAAACCTAATACTAATAAACGTTTTTTCATATTAAGTATCACCCTTTCTTAGACTGTTCCGTGTTTTTTCGCTGGACGATCCTCTCTTTTTGTGAAGAGCATCTCAAACGCACCGATTACATATTTTCTTGTATCGGCTGCTGCAATAATCTGGTCAACATAGCCTCTCTTAGCTGCTGAAACTGCTGATGTCTGAAGTGCTGCATACTCTTTTGTCTTTTCTGCAATCACGTCAGAGCCTTGTCCATCATACATAACCATTGCTGCGCTCTTTGCATCCATCGCTCCGATCTCAGCGTTTTCCCAAGCCATTGTGATATCACAGCCAAGTGCTTTTGAGTTCATAACTGTATAAGCGCTGCCAAGTGCTTTGCCAATTACAACGTTTACTTTTGGAACTGTTGCATTTGCAAATGCATATGTAAGCTTTGCGGCAGCTTTTGCAATCTTCTTCTCACAACATGTGCATGCTGTATACCCTGCAACATTGGTCAATGTAAGAACAGGAATGCCAAACGCATCACAGAAGTTCACGAAATCTGCTGCTTTCTCACAGCCTGCAGGTGAAAGTGCAACATCAAATTTTTCTGCTACCTTTCCGTCTTCTCCTACGATTTCGCTACGGTTTGCAACACATCCTACTGTGTTACCGTTCAATTTGATAAAGCCTGTTACCATGCTCTTAGCATAGTCAGCTTTGATTTCAAAGAATACATTGTCATCAGCGATTTCAGAAAGTGCGATGCTTGTATCTCCAACACAGTTGGCGATGACGTCGCTTGCACGATTCAAATCGTCTGTACATTCAACATATGATAAATCTTCTTCATTGTTTGCAGGAAGCATGCATACAAGCTCGCGAATACCTGCAAGGATTTCTGCCTCGTCAGCAACAACATCAACAATACCTGCCTCACTTGCCTGGAACTGGGCAGCTGCTGTATCACATTTCTCTGCGTAGTTTCCTGCAAGGGCATTTGGTGAATTTACGAATAATTTGGCTTTTTTGCCTTCCATAAACGTAAAGTCAGTCAATGTTGGAATTAAAGCAAGTCCACCACCGCAGTTACCAAATACGGCTGTAATCTGTGGAATCACACCTGAAGCAAGTGTCTGCTTCATATAGATTTCGCCAAATGCATTTAATGCATCTGTAGCCTCCTGTAATCTGAGTCCGGCTGAATCGATTAATCCGATTACCGGTGCTCCTGTCTTAAGAGCAAGATCATAGAGGTTTGCAATCTTCTTTGCATGCATCTCGCCTACAGAACCATTCATTACTGATGCATCCTGGCTGTAAACATACACAAGATTACCGTCAATGACTCCGTAACCGGTTACAACACCGTCAGAAGGAGTCTCGTTTGGTTTCATATTGAAATCAGTTGCTCTGGCTGTTACCATAGCGCCGATCTCAACGAAACTGTTTTCGTCGAGTAAAGCTGCAATTCTTTGACTCGCCTGTGAAGAATTACTCATTTTTCAGACCTCCATTTATTATAATTAAAAATAATAACGATTTGCGCATCGCCCCCTCTTCTTCCTCCGGGCACAATGCATCATTCAAAGTATATCATACACTTTCCCAAAAGACTAGCATTTATTTATCGAAATTTAATAGAATTTTTACGCTATCCGTTCTCCATTTCATTTGTCATAAGATAGTTTGCAATTACCTTTTTGAGGCAATAGAAATAATCATATTTCTCACTGGCTAAGAGCGTGTAAAGCTCTGTCTCATCATACAAAATGTCATTTACATAGTACGACACCTTTCCAACGACCTGTCCTTTCAAAACGGGCGCATCATGCTCCGCAAAATATGTCACTTTCCGTGTCACGTCATCTTCATCAGACAAAAGGAGCCTCATTGATTTTTTCGATTGACAAATTGGTACTTCGCTGACAACGCCATCCATGACAGCAAACGGTTTCAGATGAAGCTCCTGATACAATTCCCGCATCGTAAACTGCTCCTTTCCGTAGGACATCAGTTTTTGGGTGTCATTCCATTTTTCATTTTTGTGTGGCGGCCAGCCGCTTCCTAAGACGACAGAAATGAACAGCCGCTCCTTGGACCGGCAGGCACCGACAAAGCAATAACCAGCCTGTGAAGTATATCCGGTTTTTACACCAATGGCATCCTCATCCATCTGAAGAAATCGGTTCGTATTTGAGACGGTATGCGTCCGTTTCCCTGCCACATCCGAAAAGGTATGGGAACGCGTTCGAATGATGTCGCAAAATGTTTCATTTGAAAGTGCGTACCTCGTCATCAGCGCAAGATCTTTTGCACTCGTTCCATGTATTTTTCCGTCCTTCTTTGCATCGAGACCGTTTGGTGTAATAAAAAATGTTTGTCTGCAGCCGATTGCGTCCGCTTTTTCATTGAGCAGCTTTGAGAAAGCCTCCTCACTTCCGGCGACATGCTCCGCAAGCGCACTTGCGCAGTCGTTGCAGGACTTAAGCAGCATTGCGTAGAGCAAATCTTCTACATAGTATTGCTCTCCCTCCCTGATTCCGAGTCTCACCTTCGGCCTTGCGGCTGCATGCTTTGATACGCACACCTTCTCGCGCAGGTCGCAATGTTCAAGCACGACAATCGCAGTTAATATCTTTGTAGTAGAGGCATTTGCCATCACCTCATCTGCACATTTTGCATACAAAATTCTCCCGTTTTCCCCATCCATCAAGACCGCGGCTTTTGCAGTCAGCGTAAGCGGCTGTTTCTTTTCATCCGCCACTTCCTGCACGCTGCCTAGCGTATACGACTTGGCACAGACCGGGGTATGGAAAAGCAAAATCCCACTACAGAGCACGATTAAAAATCGCAACATACCAATTTTTTGAAGCATAAAAATACCGAAGCACTTTTTCACAAAATATGCTTCGGTATGATAACCTATTCGTTGTTTAAGTTGTCCTGCTTTAATTCATTTTCGAGGTCTTCCAATTTGTTCCCAAGGAAATTCACATTCTGTTCCCGTTTTGTCACCATCGCAGAAAAATCCGGGTTTTCATTTTTCGTAACCGTAACCTCGTGCGCCTGTACCGCATCCTGCGCGCTCACATCACTGCCGCACTGTGTACAGAATCTGGCAGTTGCCTCCAGAACCTTTCCGCAATTCGCACAGATTTTGGTGCCGGTGCCGCCGTAGATGGCATTTTTCATTTTCATCTCAGCAATATACTGATTGGCGCGGGCAATCTCCTTTTGCAGACGTTCAATTTCCGTAAAAAGCGCAACATAATCGCTTGGTGGCAAATAGTCGCCCGAATGCTCTTCGTAATACTTCTTTCCAAGCGCTAAGTACAGCTCACCAAGCTGTTTGTTCATCTTGCCGACACTTGCACTCATGCTTGCGATGTCAGTCGCATCCTTTGCCTTTCTCGTAAGCTCTGCGCCTTTTTGTCCCAAATCATTTAAAATCCCCACTTTTGTTACCTCCTTTTCCCGTTGTCCATTATACATTCAATTGAATCTGTTGTACTTCCTCTTCTGCCTGATGTCTGAACTCTTCGATGCGCTCCGGATTCATTTCCGGCAGCTCGTCCACACTGCCTACGCCAAAGCTTCTAAGGAACTGCTCCGTCGTACCAAATAAAAGCGGTCTTCCCGGTGCATCGAGCCGGCCGACCTCCGTAATCAAATCATATTCAAGCAGCTTATTAACCGCATGCTCACAGCTGACCCCACGTATCTTTTCTATTTCGGATTTGGTAACAGGCTGTTTGTATGCAACGATGGAAAGCGTTTCCAGCACCGTATCCGTCAGCGTCATCTTCCGCGGCGTTTTACAGATTTTGATTAACCACTCATACATCTCTGCCTTGGTACAAAGCTGTACGGAATCTTCAAGTTCCATAAGCGTAAATCCGCGGTTTGTACTATCATACTCATCTTTTAGTTCTGAAATCAGTGTGCGCACCGTTTTTACGCCTGTCTCAAGCACATCAGCAAGCCGGCTGATTTCCACTGCTTCTCCCATCGTAAAAAGGATTGCCTCCACAATCTGTTTTTGCTCGTTCTTTTCCAAAGTATCCTCCCTAACCGGCGGTCACCATAACCGCATCATTCCAGGATGCATTATTTTCATTGGCTGTAATCGTAATATCATCAAACGTATGGTCCTGCTGAATACAAATACGGCCGATTTTGATAAATTCCAAAATAACCAAAAATGTCACAATCACTTCCGCTTTGCTGTTCTGCCGTTCAAGCAGCGCCCGAAAGCTCGTCGTCTTATGACCCAAAATATACTTGGCGATATAGCTTTGCTTTGCCTCCATATCGACCTCTTCTTTGACAATTTGACCGAATTTGGAACGGATTGGGTCGATTTTGTCACTTTGGCGTCTGACGATACTCTTAAAAATCTCATGAAGCTTGGACAAATCCATCTCCCCGACAAGCTCCTCATAATCAATCGGCGGCTTGTACGCAAGTACCTCCTTTGGCATCGTCGTCTCCTTAAAGTACACGCGCTGTGCATCTACCTGACGGTCCTTGAGCTCATAAGACATATATTTGTACATCTTGTATTCAAGCAGCTTCTGCACAAGCTCTTCCCTCGGGTCAATCTCTTCGCCCTCTTCATCCACTTCTTTCGGAAGAAGCATTTTGCATTTGATGTCAAGAAGCGTTGCTGCCATCACGAGAAACTCGCTCATAATATTCATATCTTCCGTTTCGAGTGTACGGATATAAGCAAGATACTGTTCTGTAATCTCCACAATCGGGATGTCATAAATATCAACTTTATTTTTTTCGATCAGGTGAAGCAATAAATCCAGCGGACCTTCAAACACCTGTAATTTCACCTCAAGTGCCATATGGATACCTCTCTGCGCAGTATCGCGCTCATTTAGCATACAACATCTTGTGGTTAAAATCAAGCCCATTTCAATTTATTGTAGAATCCGACAACTTTAGACGATTCCATGGGACGCACTCTTTGGTCTGTCACTGTTTGGGCATCAGCGTGACAGCAAGTAGTTCACCCGGATTTAAAAAACGCAGCGGAATCGTATGCATGCCAAGTCCCCTGCTCACAATCATGGTTGTATCCCCGCGCACAAACATGCCTCCGTCGTACTTTGGAAACAACTGAAGCGACGGTGAAATAATGCCGCCAAGAAGCGGCAGTCTCGCCACCCCGCCATGCAAGTGTCCGGAAAGGACCAAATCACAGCCACAGGCTGCATAGGATGCAAAATAATCCGGATTGTGTGCAAGCAAAATATGAAAACAATCCGCTCCGGCAATCTCTCCTTTAAACAACGACCGGATATGGGAAGGCTCAGGCGTAACCTTGTGAATCCTTCTATAGTACTTCCGTTCCAGTTCCAAGCCGTGCACCACAATATCCGGATTCACGCTCACGCTTTCATTGATGAGCCTGATATGATTTGGATGCTTTGTTGCCTTTTCATAGGTCTCATGCATTCCTTCATACTTGTCCGGATAAATCCGCATACGATACTCATGATTTCCATTGGCATAATAAACTTTATAGTTCGCGCACAATTTCTGCATAAAGGCAGTTGCAACCGAAAGGCTTGCGCCCGGATGTGCTGTCGGTATATCTCCGCCACACAACACAAAATCAGGGCGCACCGCATCGATTGCGTCAAATAGCTTTTGATTATCCCTGCCGTACGATTTCCCGTGCAAATCAGACACAAACACAAACGTCACCGGTTTATGGATTTTATCACTCGTCAATGAATAACGCCGCACAACAAAGCGGCCCGAATCTATCACCAATATGATGATGCAAAGCAATATCAAAATACCGATTAGGCATACTGCGATTTTCAATTCGACTCTCCTCGTTTTTTTCTAAGTGTATCATATTATATAACGCAAAACCACTTTTTTCATATAGTCCTTTATGGTTGCTTTTTTCACCTGCTCCTTTGACACAACCGGCACTTCCCCGATTTGTTTGCCATCAAGGCTGTACACAATTTTTCCGACCGTCTCTCCCTTGCGAATCGGCGCCGTCAAATCTTCATTGTACAAATACTGTTTTTTGACATTGGAAAAATCGGCACCTGTCACATCAACATATCGGAACGACTCGTTACATGTCACCAAAAAGGAATCCTCTATCGCACCTTCCACCGGGATTTTGTTTACCTTTCCCTTGTTATTGTCTTCATAAAGCTTACAGACACTGTATCCGTAGCACAATAAGTCCTGCGCCGTGGAAAATCTCGTTTTCGGATCCGGTGCCCCCATTACCACGGCGATTAACTCCATGCCATCTTTATTTGCCGTTGCGGAAAAACAGTACCCCGCTTTGCTCGTTGAACCTGTTTTCAGACCGGTCGTGTACGGATACTGTTTTAACAGTTTATTCGTGCTTGATAAGGTAAAGGTACTTTCACCCTGTCTGTGCACATGCTTCATATCTTCCATCCAGATTTTGGTATAGTCAAATACTTGCGGATATTTCGTAATCAGTTCCCTTGACATCACAGCTACATCAAGCGCACTTGTATAATGATTGTCATCATCCGAAAGACCGCAGCAATCTTCAAAATGGGTGTGTGTCATTCCAAGCTTCTGCGCATTTTGGTTCATCAGCGCAACAAAGGCCTTTTCGCTTCCCGCGACATGCTCTGCAAGCGCAACCGCTGCATCGTTTCCGCTCGCAATCGCAACACATTTTAGGAGCGTCTCAACACTCTGCAGTTCTCCCTCCTCCAAAAAGACCTGCGAGCCGCCCATTGACTGCGCATACGCGCTCGTACAAACTTCGTCGTCGAGATGGATTTGTCCCTTTTCAAGTGCTTCAAACGTAAGAAGCATTGTCATAATCTTCGTAATGCTGGCCGGACTCCGCTCTGCATTTTCATCCTTTGCCATCACAATTTTTCCGGTAGAGGCTTCCATCAAAACCGCACTGGCAGCATTTACCAGCTCAGTTTGTTCCTGCGCATAAAATGGGGTGTATGCCAAGGCAGTTATACAAATCAAAAAAGCAAGCAGCCCGGCAAAAAGCCTGGAAAGAAGCCCTGCATGCTTTTTAGAGAGCGTCATTCGTTTATTCATTTTATTACCCAATCAAGCCATTTTTGTAACTATATGCGAAAAGTGTCTGTGACATTCCATTCATCCATTTTGGTACACTGATGGCATATTGCAAGAAAGTCTCCGGCACTGCCGGAGACTTTTGTTTCCTACTGATGAAAACGATTGCGAATGTATGATAAAATTTCATTGACGCATCCTTCATCCCCGAGCTTTGAGGAATCGAGACACAAATCATAATTTCTTGCATCGCTCCACTCATGTCCTGTATAGTAGTTGTAATAATCTGCCCGATATTTATCTGTCTTATCGATAAACTTCTGAACATCCTTTTCCGAATCATATCCAAGGCGTTCTTTTGCACGTTTCAGACAGTAGTCCTTGTTTGCGTGAATGAATACACGAACGGCAAATTCGTTGTCTGAAAGAACATAATCCGCACAGCGTCCGATAATGACACAGCTCTCTTCTTCCGCAAGCTGTCTGATGACCTTCGCCTGATAATTGAACAAGTTATCATTGCTTGTAAACTCATCACTCTCCGGTGGAATGAGTTGTCCTTTGTAAATATTTTTGGTAATACGGAAAATCGGGCTTTTTTTGAGTCGTTCATCTGCCTGGCCAAACATTCCTTCTGCGATTCCGCTTTCATCGGAAGCCATACGCATGAGCTCCCTGTCATAACAGTTCACACCCATTTGTTTTGCAAGCATCCCACCGATTGTTTTTCCGCCGCTACCATATTGTCTTGCGATTGTAACAATAATATTACCCATAAAACTCCCCCTTTGTCATTACTCTCCAAGGTATGCCTTTTTCACTGCCTCATCATTCATGAGCTCCTTAGCCGGACCGGAAAGACTGATTGTTCCTGTCTCAAGTACATATGCACGGTCAGCAATGGAAAGTGCTTTTTTGGCATTTTGTTCCACCAAAAGGACGGTTGTTCCACTTTTGCTCACTTCTTTGATAATATCAAAAATCTCGTTTACAAAAATCGGGCTGAGTCCCATAGACGGCTCATCCATCACAATAATGCTCGGATGGCTCATCAGCGCCCTGCCCATTGCAAGCATCTGCTGTTCGCCGCCCGATAACGTTCCTGCAAGCTGGTTTTTACGCTCGAGTAGTCTTGGAAAACGGTCGTAAACAACCTGCAATGTATTTTCAATTTCTTCTTTGTCTTTGCGCGTATATGCACCCATCAAAAGGTTGTCATAAACTGAAAGCTGCGCAAACACACGTCTTCCTTCCGGAACATGTGCCATACCGAGCGATACGATTTTGTGTGCCGGCATCTTGGAAATTTCTTTTCCCTCAAACGTAACCGTTCCGCTTGTCGGAGAAATCAAACCCGTAATCGTATGAAGCGTTGTTGTCTTACCGGCACCGTTGGCACCGATTAATGCAATGACTTCCCCTTTATTGACTTCAAAACTAACGCCCTTAAGCGCTTCGATCATACCATAATGTACATGGAGATCTTTTACTTCTAACATTGCCATAATCAATCTGCCTCCTACTCTCCAAGGTATGCCTTAATGACTTCAGGGTTATTCAGTACCTCTGAGGTATCTCCCTGACAGAGCACCTCACCAAAGTTCAGTACTGTCAATTTTTCACAAATACCGCTGACAAGCTTCATATCATGCTCAATGAGTAAAATGGTCATATCAAAATGGTCACGCACAAATTTGATCGTGTCCATCAGTTCTTTTGTTTCATTCGGGTTCATACCTGCGGCAGGCTCATCAAGCAACAGCAGCTTCGGCTTCGTTGCAAGCGCTCTTGCAATCTCAAGCTTTCTCTGCTGTCCGTACGGAAGATTTGATGCGTTATACGCTGCAAATTCTTCCAGTCCAAACACCTTCAAAAGCTCCATTGCCTCTTCGTTCATTGCTTTTTCCGTCTTAAAATACTTCGGAAGTCTTAAAATGCCCGTAAACGTACTGTATTCATTGGAATTATGAAGACCGACCTTTACATTATCAAGTACGGACATATCCGAAAACAGGCGGATATTTTGGAACGTTCTGGCAATTCCCGCCTTACAAATATCAATGGTTCTCTTTCCTGTGATATTGACGCCATCGAGCACAATAGAACCTTCATCCGGTTTATAAACGCCCGTAAGCAGGTTAAATGCTGTTGTTTTACCGGCACCGTTTGGACCAATGAGTCCATAGAGCTGCCCTTTTTCGATGGTAATTTCAAATCCGCTCACGGCACGAAGTCCGCCAAAGGAGATTGCAAGATTTTTTACTTCTAACATTGCCATACCTATGCTTCCTCCTTCTGCGATTTTTTCGGGAATATTTTTGCCATCAAACGCTTTCTCATATTGATTGCATCCGGTGACCAGTTAAATAACATCATCACAATGAGTACAATTGCATAAATCAGCATACGGTAATCTGCCATAAAACGCAGTACCTCCGGGAGCAATGTAAGGAGAACTGCCGCAATCATGGAGCCTCTCATGCTTCCGATACCACCGAGTACGACAAATACCAAAATCAGAATGGACATATTGTATCCAAAATTCTTTGGCTGTGCATTCAGCGTAGATAAATTGTGTGCATACAGCACGCCGGCAACACCGGCAAGGGCTGCTGAAATCGTAAATGCAATCAGCTTGTATCTGGTTACATCAATACCAACCGACTCTGCCGCAATGCGGTTATCACGAATCGACATCACAGCACGTCCCGAACGGCTGTCCATAAAGTTTAATACAATAAACAGTGTCACGAGAACAAGCACAACGCCGATTGTAAAGTTTGAATCGTGCGGTGTTCCCGTAATGCCCTGTGCACCCTTGATTAACATCCTGCCATCTTCCGAAAGGCCAAGACTCATCGCATCCTTAAGTGAAATATGGATGCCGTTTCCGTCAATGCCAAGATAAATTGCATTGATAATATTTTTGATGATTTCACCAAACGCCAGTGTGACAATTGCAAGATAATCTCCACGCAGACGTAGTACCGGAATTCCCACAAGGAATCCAATCAGTGCTGCAGATAATGCACCAATCAAAATGGCACAAAGGAAACGAAGCGGCGCTACGGTAAACGAATCTTTGACCGCAAGCGAAAACAACGCACTCGAAAATGCACCGACACACATAAATCCTGCATGTCCAAGACTCAATTCGCCAAGTACACCAACTGTTAAATTGAGCGAAATCGCCACAATGACATACGTACAAAACGGAACCAAAAGTCCCTGCATCAGACTCGACATGTTACCGGTTGCAACAAGGATCTGAACGATGATATATGTAAGGATTACAATTCCATATGTAATCAGATTATTCTTTGTTTCTTTTCTTAATTTCTTCATAACAATGCCTACACTTTCTCTTGGATATTCTTACCAAGAATTCCGGTTGGTTTCACAAGTAATACAATAATGAGTACCGAAAAAACAATTGCATCCGATAACTGTGAAGAAATATATGCTTTGCTTAAGTTTTCAATAACGCCAAGCAAAATGCCGCCGATAAATGCGCCCGGAATCGAACCAATTCCACCAAATACAGCCGCGACAAACGCTTTGATACCGGGCATAGAACCTGTATAAGGTGTAAGAGACGGATATGCGGAACAAAGAAGCACACCCGCTACTGCCGCAAGACTACTGCCGATTGCAAACGTCAGTGCGATGGTACCATTTACATTGATACCCATCAGCTGTGCTGCACCTTTATCTTCCGATACAGCTGTCATGGCACGTCCTGCTTTTGTTTTGTTAACAAATAACGTCAGTCCGATCATAATCACAATGCTCACCACAATTGTGACAATCGTCACCGAACTGATAACCAGTTTTCCATCAAATAATGATAAATTCGGTAATGTTACGACATTGGTAAATGCTTTGGTATCAGAACCGAAAATCAGAAGTGCGATGTTCTGAAGCAGGTAACTTACACCGATTGCCGTAATCAGAACCGCAAGAGGTGATGCGCCTCTCAGTGGTTTATACGCAACACGCTCGATTGTCACACCAAGTATCGTACAAACAACCATTGAAATCAAAATTGCAAGGAGTGGATGCACTCCCATATTGCTGACGCCAACAAACACAACGTAACCACCAATCATAATGACATCGCCGTGCGCAAAATTCAGCATCTTCGCGATACCATATACCATGGAGTAACCAAGTGCAATTAACGCATAAACACTCCCCAAGCTAATTCCATTTGCAAGATAAGATAAAAAACTCATCTGATCACCTCATTAAATAAAAGTATGGTGCCCGCACCGCGGGCACCTTTCATGTTTGTAAAACAAATACAACTACAAATTACATTGCAGCGTATGCACCATCTTTAATTACAACTGCCTTTGGTGCTTTTGAAGGCTCACCGTCAGCTGTCCATGTGATACCCTCACCTGTTAATCCATCAACAGAGATTTCTGTCATAACACCTTTGATTGCTTCGCAGATGTCTGAAACAGACATATCTGCTGTTACGCCTGCTTTCTCTGCTGCAGCTTTGATTGTGTAAACTGTATCATAACCATCTGCTGCGAACTGGTTTGGTGTCTCACCGAATTTTTCTTTGTATGTTTCAACAAATTTCTTTGTCATCTCATCCTCTGCATCAGCAGCAAATGGTGTCAGAAGCATAACGCCCTCAGCCACTGCTGTGTCGAAGTTCTCAACATCAAGGATACCGTCAAGACCGTCACATCCGAAGAATTTTGTCTCAAATCCCATGCTCTTTGCCTGTGTTAAGATCAGGGAAGCCTCTGTATAGTAGATTGGTAAGAATACAAGGTCAGCGCCTGCATCCTGTGCTTTCTGGATCTGTACAGAGAAGTCTGTTTTGTTATCTGCTGTAAATGCCTCAGCTGCAACAATTTCAAATGGCTGATTTGCTGCTTCCGTAGCAAATTTCTCATAAATACCTGATGAATAAACATCTGAGCTATCGTAGATAACTGCAACTTTTGAAGCAAGACCATTCTCACCGATATACTGTGCTGAAGCAATACCCTGGTTCGGATCTGAGAAACAGATACGGAATGCATTGTCAGTTGCAACACAATCTACTGCTGAACCGGAAGGTGTAATCTGGAACATGTTATCTGCTGCTGTCTTATCAGATACTGCAATACTACATGCACTTGTTACGCAGCCTGCAAGAACCTGCATACCCCAGTCCTTTAATGAGTTGTATGCGTTTACGGATTTTTCTGCATCAAGCTCATCATCCTGGAAGTTGAGTTCTACCTGCATACCATTGATACCACCGTTTGCATTAATCTCGTCAACTGCAATCTGGATACCGTTTTTCTCTGCGATACCATAAACGGCAGCGCCACCTGTAAGAGGTCCGATACCACCGATTTTGAATGTGCCGCCTTCTGCTGTCTCAGCAGCTGCATCCTCGTTTGAAGCTGCCTCTGTTGTTGTCTCACTTGTAGCAGCCTCGCCTGATGCACCGTTGCCGCATCCTGCAAGCAAAGAAGCAACCATTGCTACGCTAAGCATCACGCTTAATACTTTCTTTTTCATACTTTTCTCCTCCTTCTGCAGACAAATCTGTCCGCTATCACGTCAATCTGTTAAAGCTTTAAATAACAGAAAAGGCTTCTTATCCATAAATAAGAAGCCCCCATTGACGTCTCATGTCATAATAAGCGAATAATTGAAATTTGTCAACCCCGCCGTGCACGGATATCCCGAACATTTTCTACAATCTTGTCTTTGCACTCTGCCGGCGTCATATCCAGCGCAAGCAGCAGATGGTAAACAAAATCAATCAAATACCCGGTTAAACAAACCGTGCATACGACAATTCCGACTCTTCTTGGAATCATCGATACGATCGCAACGATAAAATCGTTGATATAGCGCACGATAAAAACACCGTAAAAGCCCCACGCAATGGTGCTTTCCAGACAAATAATGCCTTTATAATTAAATGGTTTGTCATTGTAATCCCACCACAAATCACCAAGTGTATATATCATCAGTTTCCCAACGAGGAACTCAAACATTGTGGCCAGAATCGCTGACACGATATACAGCAAAATCACCCAGTCGCTTAATGAATGCAGCAGAAAATATCCCAGTGTGCCGCCAAATCCGTAAATCGGACAAAGCGGTCCCTTCGCGAATCCGCGATTTGTGATTTTCTTGTTGCAAAGTGACATATAAATCGACTCAACAACCCATCCGGCGAAGCTGTAAAACAGGAAACATTCAAAAAACAACAGAACATTTCCACTACCACCAAATTGTGATAACATATAATAATTCCCCCTAAAACAAGAAAAGAAAGCCTTAGTCTGCCTAAGGCTTTCTTCAACGCTTAGTTGTATTTACGTTTTCTAGCAGCTTCTGATTTCTTTTTACGCTTTACGCTTGGTTTCTCGTAATGCTCTCTTTTACGAATCTCCTGCTGAATACCTGCCTTAGCACAGCTTCTCTTAAAACGACGTAATGCGCTGTCTAAAGTTTCATTCTCTTTTACGATAATATTTGACATAAACACCTGACCTCCCTTCAGTCCCTCTAGTTTCTTGACTGCCGGGTTATTTGTGCATTCACATACACACATGTAGATATTATAACAGATTTTTCAAATTCGTCAACTACTTTTTTGTCGCTTCATCTGAAAAACCTGCCTGAAAAACTGATCCATTCCTGAATTTACGATAGCTGCAAAGCAAGTACCTTTTCAACTTCCGCAATTGCATCAGAAATACCTGCCGGGTTCTTTCCGCCGGCCTGTGCCATATTTGGACGGCCGCCGCCGCCACCGCCAACAAGTGCAGCAATACCCTTAATCAGATTGCCGGCATGCGCACCTTTTGCCATCGCACCGTCTGTTGCCATTGCAACAAGATTCACCTTACCGTCCTGCTCTGAAGCGAGTACAACAACGCCCTCCCCGAGTTTTGCTTTGAGCTGATCCGAAAGGTCACGCAGTCCGTTCATATCAACACCCGCAACACTTGTTGCAAGAAGTTTCACGCCGGATACTTCTTTGACCTGGTTCATGACATCGCCGAGCGCATCCTTTGCTGCTTTGCTCTTTAACGATTCATTTTCAGACTGAAGCGCTTTGATTTCTGCCATCATCGCTTTCAATTTGTCATTTAAATTCGCCGGAGTAGACTTTACAATAGCGGCGGCCTCAGATAGCTGAGCTTCAAGTCCCGCATAGTATGCAAGTACATTGGCACCTGTAATCGCCTCGATACGGCGAACGCCTGCAGCAACGCCGCTTTCTGCCAAAATCTTGAAATTATGGATGTCGCTCGTATTGGCAACATGTGTACCACCACAAAGTTCCTTTGAGAAATCTCCCATTGAGACAACTCTTACACTGTCACCGTATTTTTCACCAAAGAGTGCCATTGCACCGGATGCCTTTGCCTCTTCTACATCCATCACCTGTGTCAAAACGCCAAGTCCCTGTGCAATCTTTTCATTGACAATTGCTTCTACTTTTGCAAGTTCTTCTTTCGTCACGGCCTGTCCATGGCTGAAGTCAAATCTTGTGCGCTCTGCATCCTGGTAAGAACCCTGCTGATGCACCTGGTCGCCAAGCACTTCCTGCAGTGCCGCCTGCAGAAGATGTGTTGCCGAATGGTTTCTGCAAGTGTTCATACGGTTTGCACTGTCAACGCTCATCGTTGCTTTTTCGCCCACTTTGATGCTTCCGCTTGTCACACATCCGACATGACCGATTCTGTTTTCCGGCAATTTCACAGTCTCAACTACCGCAAATACGCCTGACGGTGTCGCAATTTCACCGATATCGCCCTTCTGTCCACCCATTGTGGCATAGAACGTTGTTTCAGGAACGATAACCGTTCCGTTTTCTCCCTCTGATAGGACAGATACAATCGCGCTTTCACTTGCAAGCGCTGTAATACTGCTCTCGCATGTCAGTGCATCGTAACCGATAAACTCGCTTGTAATATCTGCTGAAAGATCATTGAACAAGTCTGCATCTGCTGAAAGCTTCGCTGAGAAATTCTGGTTTTCTCTTGCTTTCTTCTTCTGCTCTTCCATTGCACTGTCAAAGCCGGCCTCATCAACAGACACCCCTTCTTCCAAAGCCATCTCAACAGTTAATTCGAGTGGGAAGCCAAATGTGTCATACAGATAGAATGCACTCTTTCCGTCAATCTTATGCTCGCCGGCTTTTACTTTTTCATCCAAAATCTTTTTGAACTCTTTCATACCGTTCTCGAGCGTGCTTTCAAAACGGACAATTTCCTTGTCTAATTCTTTTAAAATAAAATCGCGCTGTTTTACAAGGAGTGGGTAACTCTCATTGTAAATCTCATCGATAAAGATTGTTGCAATCTTAATAAAGTTATCTTTTTTCAGGCCAAGCATACGTCCGTGACGGACAGCACGGCGGATTAATCTGCGAAGGACATATCCGGCACCGGCATTGGATGGTGTTAGTCTTGCCTCATCTCCGATGAGCATGACAGATGTACGCATATGGTCTGATAAAATACGCATTGATCTGGTCTGTTTTTCATCTGCCTCATATTTACATCCGGCCTCTTTTTCAATATAGGCAATCACAGGTGCAAACAGGTCTGTCTGATAAACATCTTTTGTACCATTTAAGAATGCGAGGTTTCTTTCAAGACCCCAGCCTGTATCAACATTTTTTTGTTTCAGTGGTGTAAGATGACCGTCTTTATGCTTTTCATACTGCATAAATACATCATTTCCAAGCTCTGTATATTTGCCGCAGTTACATCCCGGTCCACAGTTTGGTCCGCAATCCGGAACGTCCGCGATATAGAACATCTCACTGTCCGGTCCGCATGGTCCGTATTCCAGTCCCCACCAGTTGTCTTCTGCCGGAAGATAGTATACATTTTCCGGTTTGAAGCCGGAATTGATACGACACTGTGCCCCTTCTTCATCGCGTGGTGCATTTTCATCACCTGCAAATACAGTCGCTGCAAGGTGATCACGGTCAAAGCCGTAAACCTCTGTCAAAAGCTCATAGCTCCATTTGGTACGCTCCTCTTTGAAGTAATCTCCAAGGCTCCAGCTACCCATCATCTCAAAAAATGTGACATGGCTTTTATCTCCAACGGAATCAATATCGTTTGTACGGACACAGCCCTGCACGTTGCAAAGTCTCGTTCCGAGCGGATGCTTCTGGCCTAACAGATAAGGCATCAGTGGCTGCATACCGGCAACGTTAAACAGAACGCCTGTTGAGCCATCCGAAACAAGGGACACTGCCCCTACATCCACATGTCCGCGTTCTTTATAAAAGTTTAACCAACCATTTCTCAGTTCGTTCGAAGTAAACTGTTTCATTTTTATCCTCCAAAAGATTAGAATGTAAATTTATCTGCAAAGTAAGCATCCAGATCAGCGATTGCAACACGCTCCTGCTCCATCGAATCACGGAAACGCACTGTTACGCAGTTATCCTGCTCAGAATCGAAATCGTATGTAATACAGAACGGTGTGCCGATTTCATCCTGGCGACGGTAACGTTTACCGATATTTCCCCTGTCGTCAAACTCACAGTTATATTTCTTAGAAAGCTGTGTATAAATTTTCTCCGCGCCTTCGTTTAACTTCTTAGAAAGTGGGAGCACACCGATTTTGACCGGTGCAAGTGCAGGATGGAAATGCATCACGGTACGGATATCCGGATTTTCTTCCGTTCCGATATTCTCCTCATCATAAGCCGCACAAAGGAATGCAAGTACAACACGGTCCGCACCGAGTGACGGCTCGATAACGTAAGGGATGTATTTTTCATTCTTTGTATCATCAAAGTATGTCATATCCTGACCGGATGTATTCTGATGCTGCGTCAGGTCATAATCTGTACGGTCTGCAATGCCCCAAAGCTCGCCCCAGCCAATTGATGGGAATAAATACTCAATATCGGTTGTTCCCTTGCTGTAGAAGCAAAGCTCTTCCTGTGCGTGGTCACGCAGTCTCATCTCATCCTCTTTGATACCAAGGCTGATGAGCCAGTCTCTACAGAAGCCTCTCCAATACCTAAACCATTCCATATCTGTGCCCGGCTCGCAGAAGAACTCAAGCTCCATCTGCTCAAACTCTCTTGTACGGAACGTAAAGTTACCCGGTGTAATCTCATTACGGAATGATTTACCAATCTGACCGATACCAAATGGGATTTTTTTACGGGAAGTTCTCTGCACATTTTTGAAGTTTACAAAAATACCCTGCGCTGTTTCCGGACGAAGGTATACTGTATTTTTGGCATCCTCCGTAACACCCTGGAATGTCTTAAACATTAAGTTAAACTGTCTGATATCTGTAAAATTGTGTTTGCCGCATGTCGGACAAGGCACATTGTTTTCTTCGATGAACGCTTTCATCTCTTCCTGTGAATATGCATCGATTGGTTTTGGAAGTGTGATTCCTTTTTCCTCGGCATAATCCTCAATGACTTTATCAGCGCGGAAACGCTCATGACATTCTTTACAGTCCATCAGCGGATCCGAAAAACCGCCAAGATGTCCACTCGCTACCCATGTCTGCGGATTCATCAGGATTGCACAGTCAACACCTACGTTGTATGGGCTTTCCATAATGAATTTCTGCCACCACGCTTTTTTGACATTGTTCTTTAATTCTACACCGAGATTACCGTAATCCCATGTATTAGCAAGACCACCATAAATCTCACTACCCGGATAAATAAATCCTCTGCTCTTACAAAGTGCTGAAATCTTCTCTAATGTTTTTTCCATGTCTACCTCTCCTTTTAAACCCTCTTATCGTCGTTTCTTATTATTGATTCGGAACATCCTTCGCCAAAGCACATCTGCGCGTCTTTCCTTTCGCAAAGAACATTCCTGTTATTCATAAATGATGTATGTCATTGCATCTGTTTTTACAACAGCCGTCTTCTTGTCTAAAGCCTCTGCATTTGCACTGATATATGAGATTTTCCCGGAAACCTTCACATCATATGCTTCTTCTGTAATGACGATTTTGCTGTCACCTTTTTCCAAAATCTGCGTATCAGAAATTGTTTCCGACCCATCCATCGCCATCATCGGTTCCATTGCATACCCGCTTGCTTTGGCTTCTGCAACCGTACCGACAAACAAGGTTTTCTGATTGAATTTTTCATAATCAGTTGCACTTTTATAATTCAAAACAACCTTTACGGTCCCATCGTCACGCATTTCTACTGATGTAACCGTTACCGCGCCATCTCCGGCCGACTGATTGTATTTGGTTGCTTCTTCATTCACCATACGCTCAAGCTCTTCTATCTTGTAGTAAGATTCCGTGAACGGTTCCACAAGTGTCCCTGTCACAGAGCCATCCTTGTTAACCTGAATCGTATTTTTTTCGGTCTGATCCTTTAACTGCAGACTGCACCCGACTAAGAGCATCATGCACAAAAGACTGACCATCACAAGTGATTTTTTCATCTCGTTCCTCCTATAAAGCTACACCTTACCTATTATAACGAAGTGCGTCTACATTTTCAACCTGCAATTTTCCAGAATGGACAAGCTTTTAAACTCATGTGCCATAAAACGTTTCCGATACACATCACATTCTGTTTTAAGCTGCGCCAAAACCTCTTTGGAAACATTAAAACAATACAAAGATTTGAGTGGTTCATTTGCCACAAATTCTATGGCATAAACGGTATCCGAAAGTAGATTCGCCTCGCTTCGAACGCCGGGGAACTCTCCATTGACAACAATTGCCTTGATTTCATAAATACATTTTACGAGTTCATTCGGAATAGCCTCTTTTGAAAGCGCGCGAAGTGATTGATACAAAAGCAGAAGCATTTGCGATTCATCTAAGTTTTCTCTTGTATAATAGTCAGCAATTTCCAAAAAGTATGTACCATAAAGAGCTGCGTCATAATCCATGCGCAGCTCATCAAAAAAATTCGTAATATGTACGTCTGCCAATGTGTAGGCAGACTTTCCCTGATACAATTTAAATTCACCAAACGCAAACAGATTGGTCGGTGCCAGAAATTTACTGTTCGGTTTTCTTGCTCCTCTTGCAAATGCCGTAATCTTACCCGTTTCTTTTGTCAGAAGAATGACTCTTCGATCGTACTCACCTACCGGTGCGCTATAGATAACCATTCCTGTTACTTCTACAAAATCCTGCATCTTAACCTCTAAATTCCGCTGACACGTTTAGTAACGAAAACCGCTTGTCCGTTCTCTCTCCTCGTCAAAACTGCTCGGTTTCTTTTCCGTTTCTGTATCCTTTGGGCGTTCCTTTGCATTGACTATCTGCAAATAATCTTCTACCTTGCCGGTCGCAAAAAATTGATTCCACGCATCCTTCTCCCCGTCCATGTCATCCTCCGTTCTTTGCTTATGTGATCATTGCTTCTGATATCTAGCATGGAACACGGGGAATTTTCTATGCATATTTGCGACTGTAAGATATTGACATTATGCTTGGGATGTTATGCATGTTTGGTTATACATCTGATGCTATACATATTTGCTGATGCTTCTGATGCATGATATATCCCCTGCAAACACGCTCTCGCTTCGACCTCGACGTAGCGGTACTAAATTCGCAATAAATTGCTCATTAAGTGCCGACGTCTCGCTAGAGTTTGCTGTGGATACATCATGCCGAAGCATCTTCATATATACGATAGCATACATCAAACATCATACATTGTCATCTTGCCGGTATCCAAAGTTCTTCAGAAGGAAATCACTGTCTCTCCAATCCTTCTTCACCTTTACCCAAAGCTGCAAATTCACCTTACAATCAAGAAGTCTTTCAATTCCATATCTCGCATTGCTTCCAATCTTCTTGAGCATACTGCCGCCTTTTCCGATGATAATTCCTTTGTGCGAATCCCGCTCGCAGACAATGGTCGCATCAATATCCACGATATGCTTGCGGTATTTCATCTGATCGATACACACCGCAATGCCATGCGGTATCTCATCATTTAAGCTATGAAGCGCCTGCTCCCTGATGAGTTCTGCAACAATTGCCCGTTCAGGCTGATCGGTGATCGTATCCTCATCATAAAAAAGAGGTCCATACGTCAAATACTGGAAAATACATTTCATGAGCTCATCCGTATTTTTTCCGCTTCTTGCACAAACGGGTACAACCTCAGCGAAATCATACTCCTTGCGGTATGTGTCAATGCACGCAAGCAGCACGTCATTTCCGACCATGTCTATTTTGTTGACAACCAAAATTACCGGTGTCTTACACTTTTTGAGTTTCTCGATAATATGGCGTTCTCCCGTGCCGATGAAATTTGACGGTTCCACAAGCCACAAAACAACATCCACTTCCGAAAGCGTGCGCTCGGCAACCGTCACCATATAGTCACCAAGCTTATTTTTCGCCTTGTGAATTCCGGGCGTATCAAGAAACACTACTTGTCCGCGCTCATCTGTAAATACAGTCTGAATGCGGTTTCTTGTCGTCTGCGGTTTGTTGCTCGTAATCGCAATCTTTTGTCCGATCAACTGATTCATCAAGGTTGATTTTCCGACATTCGGCCGTCCGATTAATGTTGCAAATCCTGTTTTTGTCTGATATGTTTTAAAATCCATTCATTTTTCCCTATTTTTTCTCTTGATCGGATGTCTCATTTTGAGCTTCATCCTTTTCTTCACTATTTGCTGTATCCTGATTTAACTCACGTTTCTCCTGCTCTTTGCGTTTTTGCGCAGCCTCTGTTTTGGCCTGTTTTTTTGCTTTTCTCTTACGGCTGATTTTGCAAAACACTGTCACAATACCGCCAATAATCAATACCCAGATGACAATATGCGGCAGGTTTGACAAAAACCAGATAATAAACGAGCGGATACCATGTAAAACATCCTCAAGGCTGCCAACAAATCCGGACGAAATCTGCCCCCACATTCCTTCCTCTGCAGCCGGCTCAATGCGTTTTACTTCCTCAATGTTCAGATATACGGTCGAATAATCTACCTGATTGTCGTATGTACGAAGCTGTGCTTCCATGCTTTCAATCTGATAAAGCACCTCTGTCAACTGCTTATCAATCGACAGCATCTCCTCCATACTGGTCGCTTCGTCCATAAATTTCATCAGTCGCTTTTTCCGTGCCTCATACGCTTCCTTACGGCTCTTTAAATCGACATAGGTTAACGTGACATCGTCAACCGATTCCTGCTTTGACTTCACATTGCTTCCCTGCTCGATTTGTCCGACAAACGAATCCAGCTTTTCGCGTGGGATACGGATTGTCAGATCAAGCCTGCGGCACGCACCGGATGACGAATAACCGGATTCATACATATTGGAATTCTCTATATATCCGCCAAGTGCATTCACCTGCTTTTCAACAGCACCCTTAAGCACATCGAAGCCTTCCGTCTGCACATCCATCGTAACTGTCTTAATCAACTTGCGGGAAGACGCCTGTGCACTCTCATCCACTTTTTCTGCCGAATCAAGGTCGCTTCCTTGCGCAGAATCATATTCCTGTGCGTCCTCATATACTTCCTCTTCAGCCGCTGCCGCACTCTCATAAACGCCATTATCCGCATATTGTTCCGATTCGTACGCCATCGTTGCTTTATCGCTTGAAGCAGAGCCGCAGCCCATGAGCATTGCAGCAATGCTGATTCCTACAAGTACCTTACGAAATTTTTTCATCTTTTCCCCTTTCATCTACTCCGAAAACAGACTCTCCACCTTTGTAAACAACGCCTTTTCAGACGCAATCACCTCTTCGTTTCCGACAACACAAAGAATCTCATCCGACAAAAATGCTTCGATATATTTAGCCATTTCGCGAATGGTTTCCGGTTTCGCATGAAGCATCTCATCGCGCTCCTTTTGCTCATCTTCAAACGTATAATTGGTCAGATACGCCGAGAGCGATCTTGCGCCCCGGTCCTTTGGTGAAAGCGGTGTGTCTTTTTCGCTGACCGCACCAATAATATACTGCGTCATCGTACGTTCATCCGCTTCGTACTGTTTCACGAACGATGCGGCAGCTTCATACGTTTCAATTGTTTTTGTGAGGTTTGGATCACGATAGGATACAAAGTAGCAATCGCCGTTTTTCCCAAACCGGCTCATACAGCCATACGCGCCGCCCTTCACGCGCACATTAAGCCACAAATACTCATATCCCATCATAACACGGAGTACACGCAGCGCCCCCGTATACACAAGTCCCTTTTGCATAAAGTTGCCTGCCCTGCAGACATATTGTACCTGCGCAGCAGATGTAAATGCTTCATTGCCGGAAAGAAGAGCTATTTCTGCATCCGTGCGTTCAACCGTTTTGTTGTAAAGCTTAGCAGAAAGTGCCTCGCAAAGCGCTCTCGCCTCCTGCATTGCCGCTCTGCTTCCCGTATAATCAAGCAGCATATTTTCCGCGCGAAGGATATAGGAAAGCGCATACGAAAATGCCTCCGTCATCTTTGGATATTCCTGCTCGAAATTCTTATCAATCTGTTCAATCATCCGGTAAAACGATATACCCGAAAGTGCCTCCTGCAGTGCTGCCGTTTTGGAGATATGGGCAAGCGAGCGAATCGCTGCAACAGAATGTCCTGCACTCATCATTGTTCCCTGCAGCTTACTCTTGATTTCACTGATAATCTCCCGGATTCGTTTGGCATCATCTAAGTGGGAATGAAGAAGCACCTCCTCTACTAGCGCCATCGCATCCTTCATTCCTGTTTCAAAGCATTTCATCTTCACTTCAAAAGCAAGACGGAACGCCCCGATTTCTTTGGCATTTTCATAGGAGCTGACACCCGTTCGGATACCGCCCGTCTTCAAATTGATGACATCAAACAACTGCCCGTACGAATATGCATCTGTATCCACATATCCAAGTACTGCCTTCAAAACCGACAAATACGGCAGATACTTCTGCTCAAATCCGTCCAAAAAGAACAACATATTGACATAGCCGACACCGTTTGTAAAAATGTCATGATAGACGGTCTTTGGACCATTTCCCTCAATGATTTCGTTGATAAACGGTTCTGCCTCTTTTCTCAAATCTTCTCTTCTAAGAAGCGGTATGGTGGCGAGTGCCTCCTCACTGTCTTCCGATTCCTGGTAGGCGTGCAGATCTTTTGTATGCGCAATAATTTCGTCAAGCGCTTCTTTGGACAATTGATTCTTGTACTGTGCAAGTCTTGCTTTTAACGCATCGTCTCTTTCCTTTGTGAGTCCCTTGACCGGAACCACCTTCAAAATTAGCTTATGCAAATTTTGAAGCAGGTACGTATCGATAAGCGATTCGTAGTAATCGCTCTCCACCTTTTGACGTAAGCGTTCAAATGTATCGTTTGCCTCAATGTGCATAAACGGCGCCATATCGTCGTACAGCCAGCTGTCAAGTGCCTGAAGACCATACATCAATCCCTTTGGATAGCTTCCGAAATCCGCTTCTTTGTATTTGAATTCATAATAGTTAATCGCTGCTAACAACGACTCCTTACTCAGACCGTTTTTCACCAGTTCTGAAAGCGTTTGCTCAATGATTGCAACAAAGCGTGCCTCATCATCCGGTTCTGCATTTTTGGCCACAATGGAGAAGTATGGATATTTGATTCCATTGTCATAAAAGCTGTATACTTCATCTCCGATTCCCGCATCAATGAGCGCTTTTTTCACCGGTGCCCCCGGCGCAGAGCCAAGCACATAATCAAGCACCTGAAACGCAACATAAAGTTCTTTATCGAGGCTTGTTCCGACTGCTGTATTGTAAGATAAATACGTATGCTTTTCCATACTTTCCGATTCTGAAATCGGATACTTTTTCGTGAGAAAAACAGGTGCTTCAAAGTGGCGGTGCGCCCCAATCTCACTGTCGACGGAAAGCATCTCATAATTTGATAAATACGCTTCATCAATCCAGTTCAATTTTTCTACCATATCCATATCACCATACAGATAAATATAGCTGTTTGACGGATGATAATATTTCTGATGAAATGCCAGATAATCCTCATATGTCAGTTCAGGAATGCACTCCGGATCACCACCCGACTCTACGCCGTATGGTTTTCCCGGAAATAAGTTGTTTAAGATTTCCCGGTTCAAAACATCATCCGGAGATGAAAAGGCACCTTTCATCTCATTGTATACAACACCGTTAATTTTGAGCGCATCATCCTCGCCGTCACATTCATAATGCCAGCCTTCCTGCTCAAATATCATACGTTCATTGTAAATATTCGGGCAAAACACAGCATCCAGATAAACATGCATCAGATTTTGCATGTCCTGATCATTGCAGCTTGCGACCGGATAAACCGTTTTATCCGGATATGTCATCGCATTTAAAAACGTATTAAGTGACCCCTTTGCAAGCTCAATAAACGGATCCTTTACCGGAAACTGCTTTGAGCCGCATAGCACCGTATGCTCAATAATATGTGCAACACCGGTACTATCTTCCGGCGGTGTCCGAAATCCGATATAGAACACTTTGTTATTGTCGTCATTAGAAAGCAGTACAACACGTGCTCCCGTTTTTTTATGGCGCAAAATTACGCCCTCCGAGTTTAAGTCAGCAATCTGTCTTTGCTCTAACACTTCATAAGCATTACATCTTTGAAAATCAATCATGTTCCAAACTCCTCAAATCATTTTCGTTTTAAAAATTGCAGGCGCCATTGACGCAAAGTCCGCTTTTCCCGCCTCCCATCATAGGGCAAGTCCCATCAATTTCCGTTTTTTAATACAGATTTCCTGAATGACACTTGAGCTGTTTTCCTCCCGCAGGGAATCATCCCCCATCAGTTCCGGGAGCGAATACATCTTTGTGATATATTCTTCCTTCAAAACACCTTTTTTATCAAGTTTTTCCTGTCTCGTCAGCACCTTAAATGTCGCATTCATCTGCTCATACATCATGTATGTACGTGACTTCGGATCAAGTGTTAGCAAATGCTCACAAATCATCGTATCCAAATCCACTTCATCTATCACGACACGATAAATCACACTCTTGATTTTGGACGGTGTATCGTATTGGTCACCAAGCTCCCGATAGGTTAATCTTGCTCCGATATACACCTTGGAAATATCCTGCATGACATATTTAAAATCTGTTTCCCTAAACTCCATCTATTCTGCCTCAATATCTTCTATTTTATTTGCAGTAACGCGCAGCGCCTCCCGGATTTCTTCTTCGGAATAATCACCTTCCCCGGCAAGCTCTTTGACCGTAACTTTTCTGCGGAATTCCCCGGCAAGCTCTTTGGCTGCCATCGCCACACCATTGACCATTTCAAGCAGCTTTTGATCCGCGCCGTCCGCCTCCTGCTCCTCCTCTACAAGTGCTTCCATCGCACTCATAATGATGTTTGCGATAAATCCATCTGCCTCTTTTGCTTCATCATTGCATTCCAGCATATCAATGGCCATCATCAGAGCGACATTGCCCTCTCCGATCAGGTCCTCGATATAAACGCCCTGCCCTGTATAAAGCTTGGCAATTTGAGCCACATCCGGCAGACAAATCTCAAGAAGACGGCTCTTTGCCTCCTCACTGCCTGCAGTTGCCGACAACAAAATCTCATACTTTTCTTCTTCTGAAACACAGCCGCTTTTTGCAATGCTTTCCAGATACTGCCCCAGATAGTCTCTGTCTTCCTCTGATAATTCCGCTTCAAACGCCGTTTTTTCTCCGACCGAAATCTTGACATTATTCAAATATTCGTAAACAAATGCTAACTTTTGCTCCTGCCCGGCAAGCTCCGGGAATGCCTGCATTACCTGTTCAGCAGAGACATACATTCCCTGTCTTTTCGCTGTTTTGACAAGTTCATTTAATTGCTTGCGAAATAATGCTTCCTGCTCCATTTTTCTACTTCCTCTTACGATTCTTTGACATGCTTATGCGAAAACAGATGGTCGTTACAGTACTCATAATTGCCATCGCATTTTGAGCAGAACCGGAATGTCAGCTCCGGGTATTCCTCATCCGTTCTTCCGCAGATTGCACATTTATGCTTTGTCACCTTTGGTGACATTTTCACCTTTTGCTTGTATTCACGCTGGCGCTTGATTTGCGTTGGCGTGCGAAAACTCTTCCTTGTTCCGATAAAGAAAATAATAAAATTCAAAAGGGAAAATACAATCGCCATGATATCCCCAATGAAGTAATAACGGTACATCGGCTCTGTTGCCACGATAATTGCACGCACGTCAGTCAGTATCTGCCAGCCAAGAATGATGCAGTATACAATGCCGAGCACCTTGATCTTGAGCGGAATCAGAAACATAAATAAAACCTGTACATCCGGGAATGTCATGGCAAATGCCAAAATAATGGACATACACACATAATAGGTGCTAAACGAATGACAGCACACCTGCATCACGGACGCAAGCGCGGCTCCGGTCAACGTAAAGGCACAGAAACCAAAGAACAAAAATGCGCCGACTACCGTCAGAAGCATTCCGAGAAGCAGATAAAAATTGTACGTAAACGTTCCCCAGGTGCGCTCTAATGTACTTCCGATGGAATAATAAAAATAGAGCATAATGAGCGTAAAAATATCAAGGGAATCCGGCGGAATGATAATCCATGTCACAAGTCTCCAGATTTGTCCATGCAAAATCGCATACGGATTGAGCGTCAAATAATTAAAAAACTGCGAATTCACAAGACTGATTACATATCCGGCAGCATAACAGCATATGAGATAAAGTGTAATATTGTGAATCGCATATTTCCCGTATTTACTTTCCATTTTTCGTAGCCATAAACCCATAGATGTATTCTCCATTTCTCGTAACTTGTTACAATATACTGTTTTTTAGTTTACCATTTCTAACCATCAAAGTAAACTGCCGTATGCTTTCTTCATAGATTGTTTCTATATTTTTTACAAATGAGTGCGCTATTTTTAAGTTTTTTTTCATTTTTTGTCCATTGAATCACATTCTGAAATATTGTATACTCTGTTTTGTATGATAAAATTCGACGGATTTCTACTTATATTTATGCAAATCCGTTTCTTTCACTTTTTTATTACATAAATCCCAGAAAGGATTCAAAATATGGAAACAAAGCTTTGTACCCTCGGAATTGATATTGGTTCCACAACAGTCAAAATTGCAATTTTAGACGAGAATCATAACGTACTCTTTTCCGACTACAAGAGACATTTTGCAAATATTAAAGAAACGCTTGCCGATTTGTTCAAGCTCGCTTATGAACAGCTTGGCGATATCAACGTAAGCCCCGTCATTACAGGTAGTGGCGGTCTTTCGCTCGCCAATCATATCGGCGTTCCATTCGTACAGGAGGTAATTGCTGTTTCGACCGCCTTGACCGACTATGCCCCGCAGACTGACGTCGCCATCGAGCTTGGCGGCGAGGATGCCAAAATCATCTATTTTGAGGGCGGCAATATCGAGCAGCGTATGAATGGTATTTGTGCCGGTGGTACAGGCTCTTTTATCGATCAGATGGCATCGCTTCTTCAGACAGATGCTTCCGGTCTTAATGAGTATGCCAAAAATTATCAATCTCTATACACCATCGCTGCCAGATGCGGTGTATTTGCCAAGACAGATATTCAGCCACTGATCAATGACGGTGCAACCAAAGAGGATTTGTCTGCCTCAATTTTTCAGGCAGTTGTCAACCAGACGATCTCCGGCCTTGCCTGCGGTAAACCAATCCGCGGTCATGTTGCCTTCCTTGGTGGTCCTCTGCACTTTTTGTCAGAGCTTAAGGCTGCCTTTATCCGCACCTTAAAACTCGATGATGCACATGTTATCGCACCTGACCACTCTCACTTATTTGCAGCAATCGGTTCAGCCCTCAATTCCAAAAAAGATGTCATTTTTACAATGAATGAGATGGTTGAAAAATTATCGGGACCAATCAAACTGGAATTTGAAGTCGAGCGACTGTCTCCTCTTTTTGCAACCAAGACAGAATATGAATTATTCCAGTCACGTCACGCTGCACACAAAGTGAAAACAGCTGATTTGTCATCCTATAAGGGCAATTGCTACCTCGGTATTGATGCAGGTTCTACGACGACCAAAATCGCACTCGTGAGCGAAAACGGCGATTTGCTTCATTCTTTCTACAGCAACAACAATGGCAGCCCGCTGCAGACATGCATCGATGCAATCAAGGACATTTACCACAAATTGCCATCCGGTGCCAAAATCGCACACTCGTGCTCAACAGGTTACGGTGAGGCACTCATGAAGGCTGCCTTTTTGCTGGATGAAGGGGAAGTAGAAACGGTAGCACACTACTATGCTGCCGCATTCTTCTCACCGGATGTCGATTGTATCTTAGACATCGGCGGCCAGGATATGAAGTGTATCAAAATCAAAAACCAGACCGTTGACAGTGTCCAGCTCAATGAAGCCTGCTCATCCGGTTGCGGTTCGTTTATTGAAACCTTTGCAAAGAGCCTGAATTACAGTGTGCAGGATTTTGCAAAAGAAGCCTTATTTGCAGCACACCCAATCGACCTTGGTACGCGTTGTACCGTATTTATGAACTCCAAGGTAAAGCAAGCGCAGAAAGAAGGTGCCAGTGTAGCAGATATCAGTGCCGGTCTTGCGTATTCTGTCATCAAAAATGCATTGTTTAAGGTCATTAAAGTATCTGACGCTTCCGAGCTAGGCAAAAAAATCGTTGTACAGGGCGGAACCTTCTACAATGATGCAGTGCTTCGTTCTTTTGAAAAAATCGCAGGCTGTGAGGCAGTCCGCCCTGATATCGCAGGTATTATGGGCGCGTTCGGTGCTGCACTCATTGCAAAGGAGCGTTATCACGAAAAAGAAAACAACAATACACAAGAGACGACTATGCTCTCTCTTGAAAAAATCAACGCCCTCGAGTTTACAACACGCATGGCGAAATGCCGCGGATGTACCAACAATTGCCGTCTTACCATCAACCAGTTTTCAGGCGGCCGTCAGTACATTAGCGGAAACCGTTGCGAACGCGGTCTTGGAAAAGAAAAAAACAAGAACAATATTCCAAACCTGTTCCAGTATAAACTAGACAGACTCTTCTCTTATGAATCCCTCCCACAAGAGCAGGCTATGCGCGGTCAGATTGGAATTCCGAGAGTTCTGAATATGTATGAGAATTATCCGTTCTGGCATACCTTCTTTACACAGCTCGGATTCCGGGTAGTGCTCTCTCCTAGCTCAACACATCAGATTTATGAACTTGGCATTGAGTCCATCCCAAGTGAGTCGGAATGCTATCCTGCCAAATTGGCGCACGGACATATTACCTGGTTAATCAGACAGGGCGTAAAACATATCTTCTATCCTGCACTCTTTTACGAGCGTAAGGAAATTGAAGGTGCGGGCAATCACTATAACTGCCCGATTGTAACGTCCTACTCAGAAAACATCAAAAACAACGTGGAAGAAATCGGAAACGGGGACATTCAATTCAGAAATCCTTTCATGTCGTTTGCAAGCGAAAAGCTTGTTGCCGACAGCCTCGTCAAAGAATTCCCGGAGATTCCTGAGGATGAAATCCGCGCCGCATGCGCAATGGGCTGGGAAGAAATGACCGTTGCCCGTCTGGATATGCAAAAAAAAGGTGAGGAAGTACTTGCTTACTTAAAAGAAACCGGAACGCACGGTATCGTTCTTGCCGGTCGTCCTTATCATGTCGAT
The DNA here is from genome assembly GCA_021153185.1 of Lachnospiraceae bacterium. Lineage (GTDB taxonomy): Bacteria > Bacillota > Clostridia > Lachnospirales > Lachnospiraceae > SIG333. The sequence continues at coordinate 76,878 of JAGKTY010000002.1, read as the reverse complement.
CCGGAAATCAACCACGGTATTCCGGAACTCATTACTTCCTATGGCATAGCCGTTTTAACAGAGGACAGTATTTCGCATCTCGGCCGTCTTGAGCGTCCGCTCATCGTTTCTGACCAGTGGATGTACCATTCGAGACTCTATGCCGCCGCAAGCTATGTACGTACGAGCGATATGCTTGATTTCATTCAGCTCAACTCATTCGGTTGCGGTCTTGATGCGGTTACAACAGACCAGGTTGCAGATATTCTCAATGGCAGTGACAAAATTTATACTTGTCTGAAGATTGATGAAGTAAACAATTTAGGTGCCGCACGTATCCGTGTACGCTCTCTCCTTGCAGCCATCCGTGTCAAACAGGCCAAAAACGAAGAAAGAGTTGTACATTCTACTGCGCACAACCGTGTCCTGTTCACAGAGGAAATGCGTGAAAATTACACCATTCTCTGTCCGCAGATGTCACCGATTCATTTTGACCTTCTGCAGACTGCATTTAACAGCGCGGGATACAATTTAGAAGTGCTTCCGAACGACAACAAGCATGCCGTTGATGTCGGGCTGAAATACGTCAATAACGATGCCTGCTATCCGTCTCTGATCGTTGTCGGACAAATCATGGATGCACTCCTTTCAGGCAAATACGACCTAAACAAAGTAGCCGTCATTATGTCCCAGACAGGTGGCGGATGCCGTGCGACGAACTACATCGGATTTATCCGTAGAGCGCTCGCCAAGGCGGGTATGGGACACATTCCTGTTGTTTCCATCAACTTGTCAAGCTTAGAGGCAAATCCCGGATTTAAGCTCACGCCAAATCTGCTCATTCGCATGTGTTATGGTGCCGTATTTGGTGATATCTTCATGAAGTGTGTCTACCGCATGCGCCCGTACGAGGCAAGCGCCGGTGAGACAAATGCACTGCACGAAAAATGGAATTCGGAATGTAAGCGCTTTTTATCAGGAAAGCATTTATCTTACTTTAAATTTAAACAGATGTGCAAACAGATGATAGCCGAATTTGATGCCATAGAGCTTCTTGATATCAAGAAACCGCGTGTTGGTATTGTCGGGGAGATTCTGGTCAAATTCCTTCCGGCAGCGAACAATTATCTTGTTGATTTGTTGGAGGCAGAAGGTGCCGAAGCAGTTTGTCCGGATCTCATTGATTTTATGATGTACTGCTTCTACAACCAGATTTATAAAGCAGATCATCTCGGTACCTCCAAGAAAGCCAAAACACTCAGCAAGCTTGGTATTTGGGCAATTGATCAGATCCGTAAACCTGCAAACAAAGCATTTGATAAGAGTACGCACTTTACAAGAAGTGCAAACATCTATGACATTGCAGACTATGCCAAGGACATCGTATCCATCGGTAATCAGACCGGTGAAGGCTGGTTTTTGACGGGCGAAATGCTTGAGCTCATCCATAACGGTGCAAGCAATATCGTCTGTGCACAGCCATTTGGTTGTCTTCCAAACCATGTTGTCGGAAAAGGTGTCATCAAAGAAATCAGACACCGTTATCCGGATTCCAACATCGTTGCCATCGATTACGATCCGGGTGCAAGTGAGGTCAATCAGCTCAACCGAATCAAATTGATGCTTTCCACTGCACAAAGGAATCTTGAGAAATAAAACAAAATGAAAAGAGAAAAACGTGCACCATGCGGTGCACGTTTTTGTTATGACAGGATATCAATCAGCTCGCCTGCTACCCTGATTACATCTTCCATTGCAACATCAGCAACATAAGCTCTCAGCTCATCCATTTTATCACTGCAGCCTTCCGGCATTTTGTAGCATTCAAGCTCGTTCATCGCCTCATCGACACCATCCAGATCAAAGTCGTTCATGCGGCTGCCAATTTGCGCAAGGAGCTGCGTAAGATGTGCTATATCCGTCTCCTGTTTGTTGTTTTCATCCATAGAGGCATATTCTTTTAAGAATTGTTTGTACATTCTGAAATGCGAAAGTACTGCCGGTGTCTCACGAAACAGTGTGCGCTCATCTTTGTCATTGCCAAGCTCTTCAAGGCGTCTGAAGCTTTCAGAAAGCTCAATTGCCCCAATCATTCGTGCTGTATTCTTAAGCGCATGGACTTCTATAGTGTAATCCTTTAACAGACCATCATCCAGACATTTTTCTATCTTGTTTGCCTTCATGTCGATCAAACGGTAGAAATCTGCCAACAGACTTGCAAACAACTCCTTCGAGCCTGAATTCTTCACACCCTCTTTTGCATCGATGCCTTCATTTCCTTCAAACTCCGATAAATCTTCCTGCTTCTCTTCAATGACAGATGTATTGCATGTCTCAATATAGTCACTCGGAAGCCAATATCTGATTTTTTCGCATATCTCTTTTAGGTCAATCGGTTTTGCAACAAAATCACTCATTCCGTTTTCAAGGAACAATTCCCGCGCGCCTGTTACAGCATTTGCTGAGAGAGCGATAATCGGCAATTCCTTAAAATACTCATCATCAAGCGAACGGATATATTGCGTCGTCTCAATACCATCCATGACCGGCATCATATGGTCCATAAATACGAGGTCGTATGCCATGGTTTTAATCATTTCAATTGCTTTTTTGCCGCTATCCGCCACATCGATTGTCATCTTCAGCGGTTCGAGTAAGCCTGCAGCAACTTTTAAATTCATCTTGTTGTCATCAACGATGAGAACATGTGCATTCGAAGCTGTGAAATTGATAAATTCCTGCACTTCGATATTTTGGGAAACGGTCTCATGATTCAGGATGCGGCAGAAGCTCGATGCATATAACGGTCTCGCCATGCGTGTCACGGCATCGTCTTCAATCATATCTGTTACCGGGTTGAAAATCACAATAAGTTCCGCATCCTCACCAATTAAAGCACGCACCTCACTGCCAACCTCACGGTACTGCTCGTAGGCAAGGAAGAACTGCGTCACCTTGCGTCTTTGTCTTACCATATCGGAATACGACACATATTCTAACTCAAAATGCTCACAGAGCTCCTCAAGCAGTTCTGTTTCCTGCTCATCATTTAAATAGGAGCTGATGACAATACTCCTTTGCTCACTGTCAGGCAAATTAATCTTTGCAGCAGGCGTCGGATCCTTGATGCCAAGCTGAACCGTACAATAAAACTTGCTGCCGACACCATATGTACTTTCCACCTGGAGATTTCCGCCCATAAGCTCAATGAGCTGTTTTGAAATTGCAAGACCAAGTCCTGTTCCCTCTTTTTCATAATTGCGCTTACTGTCAACCTGCTCAAAGGAATGAAAGAGCCGCTCAATTCCTTCTTCACTAATGCCCTGTCCGGTGTCTTCAACCGCAATATACATATCGGACTTTTCTTCATCCATAGAGAGCATTCGAAGGCTCAGCTTGACAAAGCCTGAATCGGTAAATTTGATTGCATTATTGACAATGTTAATCACCACCTGGCGAAGTCGTAACACATCTCCATACAGTACGCTAGGCATATCCGGGTCAATATCATAAATGAGTCTGATATCCTTTTCGCCAATTCTCGTTAAGAACATCAGGCCAATCTCATCAAGACGATCCGACAGCGAGAACTCATTGCAAATAATTTCCATTTTACCGGATTCAATTTTACTGAAATCAAGGACATCGTTGATAATACCGATGAGTGCTCTTCCGGAGCTTTGGATATTGAGCAAATATCCTCTCGTCGCCTCGTCTAAATTGGTTCGAAGCATAATCTCTGTCATGCCGACAATCGCATTCATTGGCGTACGAATCTCATGCGACATGTTGGATAAGAAAAAGCTTTTTGCCTCATTGGCTTTCTCTGCTTTGTCTTTTAATTCGCGCATTCTTTCTGCCTGCGTCAGCTCGTCTGTGACATCGACAATCGTCGCTGCATACGCGTTCATATTTTTATTTTTTTTGAGTTCATGAACACGGATACGGTATTTTTTGTCACTTGTCTCATAAATATCCGAAGTCTTTTCCATCATTTTTTGCAGATACTTTGTATTCTCTGAACCGACAGAAAACTTCATTTGGGGAAAGAGATTTTTGGCTGCCTCATTTGCATAAAGAAGTCCATACTTTGCGTCTGTAATGACAATTCCCTCTCCGACATTTTCAAGGACGGTGTCCTTGGCCATTCTGACGACGTCAAATAAGCCCTGTTTGTAGATAGCAATATACAGAAACAGGTTGGAAATCAGCGCACCTATCGCAGTCGTATCCGTATGACCAAACAATTTTAAATTGGTAATAATCATAAATGTCAATGGTGCAACCGCGCTGACTGTAAGGGAAAGCTGAACTGCACGTATGGGCGCGCTCAGTTTTTTGAACTGTCCTCTCAAAATAGGCTCTGAACAGTAAAACACATAGAAAAGCACTTCAATAAACTGCAGTGCAATAAAAATCACATGCAACGGACCATGTCCGTTAATCAATTCATACCCTGTTCTTTCTCGAACAACTCTATAAGATGTATAAAAAAGCTTCTGTCTTCCAGCTGTTATAACAAACGCATAAATCACAATTTGGGTAAACAAAAGTGCTTTCGTCACAATCTGGGGCCACTTGATTCCGCGGAATTTGAGGATAAACATCAAACCATAATAAATCACAAACCCTTTTCCCAAATACTCTAACTTCTTGATTGCCAGTATCTCAGCCATCGTCGATCCCGACATAATATACATCGTTCTTGCGACAAGCATAAGCAGGCTGCATGCACTCATGAGCTGCAAATCACTTTTGTATTCTGAAAAATCTTCCTGTGTGATGCGATATAACAAAAATACCGCTATTACCACACCTATAATGTGAATTCCTAACCAGACATTGTAAAACATGTTTCTCTCCAAACTCAAAATGACAAAATAAAACGCATTTCGACAACTTTATTTTATCATAGTAAAAAGTATGTTACAATAAAAAAACCTGCGCAAAATGCGCAGGCTTTTGAAATGTTATTGACATGAAAGATATGAGCAAATTTCTTTGACAGCTTCTTCGGCATCTTCTCCCGTGCCTTCCACTTTTACAACAAGTCCTTCATCCCACTGGAATGCCATAATTCCCATGATGCTCTTCAAATTTACACGTTTATTATCTAATGAAGCATACACATCTGCCTCATGACTACACGCTTTTGAAACAACTTCTGCAATTGGATTTGCATATTTGTCAAAAATATTGCCCACTGTAACGTTTTCACTGTACATAATATCCGCTTCCTTATCTTTTTTATTCACTTATACCGTACCATTTTTTTGGACGCATGTAAATTAGGAAACTCTCACAACTAAAACGGACACAATTTTATTATTTTATCTATTTTTTACAATGGAACATTTTTTCAAACAATTATGCCGCTTTTTTTTAACAAAATAACGAATTTATGCAATGTTTCAGATACATATTAGTCACAAAGCATCTCCTCCACAAAAATACCATATCCTTTTGTCGGATCATCTACAAACACATGCGTGATGACACCAATCATTTTTCCATCCTGCAAAATCGGCGTACCACTCATTCCCTGCACAATTCCCCCTGTCAGATTTAAAAGCCGCTCGTCTGTCACACGGATTTCAAGCGATCTGTTCCCAAAATATTTATCATTGTGAATTGCGGTCAGTTCTGCTTTGTATTCTTTGCGCGTACCGTCCAACGTACATAGGATTGTCACAGGTCCTTTTTTCACATCCTCTTTATATCCGATTTCAACTTCCTCATCCGTAAGGGATTCCATTAATTTTTCATCAACGCTTCCATAAATGCCTTTTTCATCATTCGTTAAAATGTCCCCAAGTTCCCTATCCTTTTTTAACAAAATGACGCCGGTTAATTCGCCCGGGTCCTGCTTTTTGCCGCGCTCTATTGCAACAATATCCGTCTGATAAAGTGCTCCGTATCCGAGCTTTAAAAGCGCTCCCTTGGCATTGTCGCTAATTCCATGTCCCAGTGCCGCAAATTCGCCATCAGCCGTCACAAAGGATAAGGTTCCTATGCCCTGCATGCTGTCGCTGACCCAGATGCCTGCTTTGTATTCTCCCTCGCGGTCTTTTTGGGGCATAACGGAAACGGTCATTTGTTCGCCGTCCCTGATGATGCCAAATGACAGTGCTTCATTTGCACATTCGTGAACCGACTGAATCACCTCCGCTTTCTTTGCAACAGGCAGATTGTTGACGGAAACGATATAATCTCCCGGCTCAAAAAGGGATTTAGACGGCGCAATTTCCTCTCCCTTTTCATTTAAAAAAGCGCCCGTCCCAAGGACAAGCACGCCATCTGTGTGCATGTAAATGCCGACCGGAACCCCACCGGGTATTATTTTCTTTGTTTTAATCACATTTACATCCATATTTCCGGCAGGTATAAAGCCAAACAAATCCAATTTCATCTGCACATTCCCTGCTTTTCCGCTACTGATTGTAAGTGCTCTCGTTGCCGGCGTTGCATGTACTTGCTGCCCTGATGCGCCAACCGTCTGCACAGACACCGGCACAGCAAATTCTACCCTTTTCTCACTATCTTCTGCTAAGTAAACTGCGGTTGGCAAATAAAAAAGTGTGACAAAATACCAAACGATGGCCACCACAATCATGCTCATAAGCGCTGCAAGGATAAGCGCAATGCGATCTGTAATCTTCCATATCTTTTTCACAGTCCCCTCCAAGATAAATTCCGTATCAAGATGAAATTTAGTCTGTCCCTTGCAAATAACTTTAAACATGAAAAAACTGGCAACGCATGAAGCTGCCAGTTTTTAGATTACGATACTGTCTGTTTAAATTGTAATGCCTGCGCGCGAAGTTCCCTGGCATTTTGAATCACAGCCTCTGTTGGCTCGTCCGTACCAAGAAGCCTTGATAGTTCTAAAACAGCTTCCTCACTGTCAAGCTGTTTCACATCTGTCGTCGTTCCTTTCGCCTCGCTTTGTTTTTCGATGAGATAATGGGTATCTGCCATTGCTGCAATCTGCGGAAGGTGCGTAATACAAATCACCTGATGGGAGGTTGCAATGACATGCAATTTTTCGGATACCTTCCATGCAGTTTTGCCGCTAATACCGGCATCAATTTCATCAAAAATAAGTGTCGGTATCTCATCTGCAGATGCCATAACCGATTTGAGCGCAAGCATGATTCTGGAAAGTTCACCGCCACTTGCGACACTTGAAAGCGGTTTTCTTGCTTCTCCGGGATTGAGTGATATCATAAACTCAACGTCATCAAATCCCTTTGCGCCAAGCTTTTCAGGCTTTGGCGACACATCAATTTGTAAATCAACATTTAAAAAATTCATATCAAGAAGCGCCTGTTTTAATTTATCCCCAAGCGCCTTTGCCGCATTCTGCCGTATCCCGGAAAGCTGCTGTGCAATCGCAAGCTGCTCTTTTGTGCACTGCTCAAGTTTTCCCGCAAGCTTTTCTTCATACGCATGGACATCTTCAAGCTTTTCTATTTTGGTCTCCAAATCCTGTGCATATTGTAAAATATCCGAAATATATAATCCAAATTTATCTTTAAGTCTGTTTATTTCATTAAGTCTTGCTTCTGTCTGTAAATATTCTTCCTGTGAAAACTCATATCCATCGAGATATCGGGATAGGAACCGTTTAGACTGCGTGACAAGCTCCGCCGCAGTTGCAAGATTGTCCTGCACCTCACAAAGCGTCTCATCCAAAGGAACGGTCTGCCGCATGCATTCCTGTGCCCGATCCAGCATCATCGAGACATGAACCTCCTGTTCCCCGCCCAGCAAATTTGCAACATTTGACACATTTTCTGCAATAACTCTTGCATTATTCATCCGCATAAACGCTTTTTCAAGCGTTTCATCTTCTCCGATTGAAAGATTTGCCTGCATAATTTCATCGTACTCATATCGTGCAAGCTCCAGTTCTTTGTCCCTATTTTCGGATATTTTCGCAGTTTCTTCCAGCTCTGCCCGCAGGCTTTGGCATTCCTCGTGTTTGCTTTTGCACTGCTTTAGCAACACCTCACTTTCGCCACCTGCGTAACTATCCAAAATCTCCAGATGCGACTGTTTTTTTAACAAAATCTGATTGTCATGCTGTGCATGCAGATCAAGCAAAATTCCTGCAACCTCTTTCAGCACTGCCCCTGAAACGACTTCCCCGTTAATGCGGCAAACACTTTTTCCCGGCATGATTCTTCTTGCAAGCACAATCACGCCATCCTCCGGAAAAATCTCATATGCAGCCAATTGCTCAAGCAGTGCTTCCTCAACGGAAAAAACAAGCTCAACAAGTGCATACTCTGCACCTTCCCGAATGATGCTTTTATCAGCTCTTGCTCCGAGTGCCAGAGAAATTGAGCCGATCACAAGACTCTTTCCTGCGCCCGTTTCTCCTGTCAAAATATTGAGACCATCAGAAAATGACACAAACGTCTCATCAATGAGCGCAATATTTTTCACGTGTAAACTATCTAACATATGCTTCTCCTTCTACTCCCCAGAGTAGGCATATCTATATATCAACCCATTTCGACATGTTGTTCGCAGTAAAATCTGCGAACACATGTCGAAATGGTCATCACCCCTCAAACATCCCCGCAAGCTTTTCCATCAGCAGCTTTGTCTCCGGCACACTTCTGACTGCCATCATGACTGTATCATCGCCCGCAATGCAACCTGCAACCTCCGGAAATTCCATCGCATCCATCGCTGCTGCAACTGCACTTGCCATGCCGGGTACCGTCTTCATCACAAGAATATTTTGTGCCATATCCATGGAAAGATACCCTTCTCTGCACACCTTGACATATTTATCCGAAAGTCCCAAATTAACTGCCCCACAGGCGTATTTCTGGTGCCCCTTCCCAGCTGGAACCTTCGTCAAATGAAGCTGCCTGATATCTCTTGAGACAGTCGCCTGCGTCACATCATATCCTTCCCCTCTGAGGATTTCGGCAAGCTCCTCCTGCGTCTCAACCGCTTGCTGCTGAATAATTTGTAAAATTTTTTGATGTCTTTTCCGTTTCATAGTCACCTGCTCATCTTCCGATGCAGATTCTCCAAAAATCCTGCCTGACTGATTCTAAGCAGTCTTGTATACTGCATCGACTTTTTGACCTTTAACCGGTATCCCGATTTGATTGTCATTTCATTTGCGCCATCAAAACTAATGAGCGCCTCTAAGCTTCCTTCTCTTCCCTCCCCAAGTACAATTTCGATTTCATCATGTTCCGATAAAATGATACTGCTATGGGAAAGCGTATGTGGGCAGATTGGCGTGAGTAAAATTAGCTCCGCCTCCGGATTGGCAATCGGGCCGCCCGCTGACATATTGTATCCCGTTGAACCGGTCGGTGTCGCAATCAAAATACCATCCGCCTGATAGGTTGCCAGAAATTGTCCGTTGACATATACATCAAACGGCAGCACACACAAATTTCCTTTACGGGTGACAACGATGTCATTTAATGCATGAGAAATACTGCTGCAGTTTTCCCCCGCTAAATCTGCAAGTACACCGTCAAGCATCATCCGTTTTTCTATGGTAAATGCATCTGTAAGAAGTGCGTCAAGCGCCCGTTCAAGCTGCGTCAGCTCCACCTCTGCCATAAACCCAAGCGTCCCGAGATTCACGCCAATGAGCGGAATATCACGCTCAAACAATTCCCTGGCAGCCTGCAGGAGCGTTCCGTCTCCGCCAAGAACAAGTGCGACCTGCGTATCATCCGGCATCTCACTTGCCTGTCCGTGCAGGGCTACACCACCGTTTTTCCGGATATACTCACTGATTTGACTTGTTACTTTGAAATCCTTATCCTTGGATTCATTTGTAATAACAAAAAAATGCTTCATGCTTACAATCCTTCATGCGCCTTTTGCACAATACTTTTGATTGTTTCTTCATCCACATAAGACGCTGGTTCATTTGCTTTTTGTAAATATAATAAGTATTCAATATTACCTTCCGGTCCTTTGATTGGCGAAAAATCGATATTTAAAACCGAAAAACCACTCTGATAGGCAAACGCGACAATCTTGGATACGACTTCATGATGAACGGCAGGATCCGTAACAACGCCCTTTTTTCCAACCTTTTCACGTCCCGCTTCAAACTGCGGTTTAATGAGGCATACCATATAGGCGCTTTCTGCAAGCAGTTCATACGCCGGCGGCAAAATTTTTTCTAAGGAAATAAAGGAGACATCACAGGATGCAAACTCCATCAAAACCGGCAAATCTCCCTGCTTCATATATCGGAAATTCGTTTTTTCCATACAAACGACACGCGGATCATTCCGAAGCTTCCAATCAAGCTGACCGTGTCCGACATCAACCGAATATACTTTTTCGGCACCGTTTTGCAGCATACAATCCGTAAAGCCGCCGGTAGATGCACCGATATCAAGACAAGTAAGTCCCTGAAGCTTCAGCCCAAAAACAGCAAGTGCTTTTTCGAGTTTCAGACCGCCTCTGCTGACATACCGCAAGGTACTTCCGCGCACCTCAAGCTTAACAGACGATTCAAACATCGCCCCCGCTTTGTCTTCCTTTTGTCCATCTACATATACAATTCCCGACATGATAATTGCTTTGGCCTTCTCACGGGAAGAAGCATGTCCTTCTTTTACAAGTAATACATCGAGTCTTTCTTTCATCTTACCGTTCCTTTTGAATCAACTCAAAAACAGACTGTGCATCAATTTGGGTAAGTTTTCGCAATATATCGACATTTCCATGCTCAATATAGGCATCCGGCAGTGCAATGTGTATCAATTTGGTCCGGATGTTTTCCTGCTCAAAAAATGCACTCACACGTTGTCCAAGTCCTCCGCTTAACACATTTTCTTCCATCGTCACGATAAGGCTGTGTTCTGCTACAGCCTCACGAAGAAGCGCTTCATCGAGCGGCTTCACAAATCTGGCGTTTACGACGCTCGCCGAAATGCCTGCCCCGCTTAGGAGTTCTTTTACTTCCATTGCTGTCTTAACCATGCTGCCGACTGCAAATAACAGCACGTCCTTCTCATGGCAAATCCATTCTGCCTTTCCGTAAGCAATCGGTTCACGCTGCTCCTTGAGCCCATCGTACGCCTCTCCTCTCGGATAGCGCAGTGCAATCGGTCCGTCATACGCGACCGCGTATTTGAGCATATCGGATAATTCCCATTTATTCTTTGGTGCCATCACTGTAAGACCCGGCACAGACGACAAATAGGACAAATCAAAAATTCCCTGGTGAGTTTCCCCGTCGCTTCCGACAAGGCCGGCTCTGTCAATCGCAAATACGACATGGAGATTTTGGATACAGACATCATGCAAAATCTGATCATAGGCCCTTTGTAAAAATGAAGAATAAATCGCAACAACCGGAATGAGTCCTCCTGCTGCAAGACCTGCCGCAAATGTCACGGCATGCTCCTCCGCAATGCCCACATCAAAAAAACGCTCCGGATATTTGGCTGCGAAGCGCTTTAGTCCTGTGCCATCCGGCATCGCTGCCGTAATGGCAACAAGCTTCTCGTTTCGCTCTCCAAGCTTGTTCATCACAGTCGCAAACACATCTGTGTAATTTGCTTTTACTTTGCGTTTTTTCGGAAGCCCCGTCTCGATATCAAACGGCTCCGCGCCATGGAATCTTGCCGGATGCTTCATCGCCGGTTCATACCCGTTTCCCTTTTTGGTAATGACATGCACAACAACGGCATTCTTCACACGTTTGGCTTCTTTTAAGACCTTTGTCATCGCCTGAATATCATGACCGTCAACAGGGCCTAAATATGTAATTCCCATGTCTTCGAAAAACATCCCCGGAATCATCAGGTGCTTGACCGAATTTTTGACATTTTGTATACCTTTTACAATCGGATTGTATTTGGGAACATCCTTCATACGATAGTAAATACTATCCTTTAGTTCCAAATATCCCTGCGCTGTACGAATGTTGTTGAGGTATTTACTCACACCGCCGACATTTTCAGAAATAGACATATTGTTGTCATTTAGAATGATGATAAAATTGCTGCCCATTCTCGATGCATTGTTGAGCGCTTCGTATGCCATGCCTCCTGTCAGGGAGCCGTCACCGATGACGGACACAACCGTATAATCCTCTCCCCTGATATCCCTGGCACGCACAAGTCCAAGCCCTGCTGAAAGAGAGGTCGAACTATGCCCTGTATCAAACGGATCGCACGGACTTTCCTTGCGTTTGGGAAATCCACTCATTCCGCCATAGGCACGAAGCTCATCAAAGCCTTCTTTTCTGCCGGTTAACAGCTTATGTGTATAGGACTGGTGTCCGACATCCCATACAATCTTATCTTTTGGCAAATCAAGCGAAAGATGCAGTGCCATAGTCAGCTCCACCGCACCCAGATTTGAGCCCAGATGTCCACCAGAGACACTAATTTTGTCAATTAAAAACGAACGGATTTCCTCTGCAAGCTGCCCATAGTCCTCAGGCTTTATCTGTTTGATATCATTCGGCTGTGTTATTTGATCCAAAATCATTTTGGTGCTCCTCGGTCTATTTTCTTCTCGTAATCAAATGTGAAATGAGTGCCTCCAAAAAGGCATGATCTCCGGGCACACCCAAAAGTATGTCCATTGCTTCTTTTGAGAGCCTTTCAACATCTTTTGCAGCCTCATCAAGCCCCTTTAACGTGACATATGTCTCTTTTCCCTGCTCGGCATCACTTCCGATTGGCTTCCCGAGCTCATCGAATGTACTAGTCACATCCAAAATATCGTCCTGAATCTGAAATGCAATGCCAACGTTATAACCTACTTTTTCCATCAAAGACACCTGCGCATCATCTGCACCTGCCAAAATGGCTCCGATCATAAGCGGTGCCTGAAGCAGCGCTGCTGTTTTATTGGCATGCACATACATAATCTCATCAAGCGACAATGATTTGTGTTCTTTTTCTGCAATCACATCGACCGTTTGTCCGCCGACCATCCCGTAAATTCCTGCTTTACTCGCCAAAACGGCAAACGCTTTTGCAACATCTTGCGTATTTGCCATCGAAAATGCCTTTGCCGCGGTCTCGTATGCATAATTCAACAGACCGTCGCCCGCTAAGATGGCAATTGCCTCGCCAAACTGTGCATGCGTCGTTTTCTTGCCCCTGCGGTACAAGTCATTGTCCATCGCCGGGAGGTCGTCATGCACAAGTGAATACGTATGGATCATTTCAAGTGCTGCCATAAACGGCTTGTAAACCTCTCCCGTACCACCGTACATTTGAAAGCTCTCAGAAAGTAACAACGGGCGAAGCCTTTTGCCGCCGGCAAGTACACTGTAATTCATCGCTTCCATAATGCGCGACTGCATTCCTTCCTCTTTTGGCAGGTAACTCATGACAATCTTCTCAACCGTTTCGACTTTATTATTCAGTAATTCTTGAAAATTCATCGCATTCTCCAGTTTCTCTCAATACCATAACCTTTTTTTCTACCTGTTCAATGGCCTCATCACACTTTTTCAGCAGCTCCATTCCCTGCTCATACAGCGCAAAAGACTCATTGAGCCCGACGTCTTCTGACTCAAGCTTTGCTAACAGTTCTTCTAATGTTTGAAACGATTCCTCAATGGAAAACTGTTTTTCTTCCATAGTTTGCTCCTATTTCAAATGAAATTCACTTACCGTATCAGAAAGTTTCTTTGCACATTCACCGAGCTGCAATGCAATCGCGCTGTTCTCCTCGGCGGAAGCCGCATTGCTTTCCACAATGCCGGAAATTTTGCTAAAGCTCTCCGAAATCTCATGCACAGAACTCTTTTGAGACTGCACGGCATCGACAATTGCATGTACATTTTGTGCATTGGAAACAGAGTATTCGATACCCGCTGAAATGGTATTCTGGGTTTTCTCTACAAGATTTTTTCCGTTTTCAACTGCTTTTCTTGATTTATCAATCATCTCATTAATACTGTCGCTCGCCTTAGACGAATTAATGGAAAGTGTCTGAATCTCACCCGCAACCACGGCAAAGCCTCTTCCTGCCTCTCCGGCTCTGGCCGCCTCAATGCTTGCATTTAACGAAAGCAAATTCGTCTGACTTGCAATGTCGTTAATCTCTGATACAAACGAAGCAATTCCGTCAAAGCATGCGACAATCTCATTCATTGCATCAACAAGAGAATCCATCTCTTTTCCGCCGATAGAGAGTCTGTTATTTGTATCGTTTGTGTTTTTCTCTACTTCGCCGGCGAGCTGGATGATTTCCTCTATAGAGTTTGCAAGACTGCCCATCTCCGTATTTGCCTGCATGATTGACTGACTCTGCGTGGTTGCACTCTCTGCAACGCTTTCGCTCGTCTGCGACAATTCATTTGAGAAATCACGCACCGTCTCTGCCTGCTGATAAATATCAGCAAAGCTGCTGTTTAACACACACATGATGTTCTCAAGCGAATCCTTAATACGCTTATAATCTCCCTGATACGTTCCGGTAATTTCAAATGACAAATCTTTGTCTGCAATGGATGCAACAACCCCGTTGATTTCATCAATATAATACTTCAGTCCTTCAATCGTCTGGTTAAGTGACTGTGTTACATGACTGATTTCCACTGACTGTCTGTCCTGTTCAAACGCATAAGACAAATTACCGTCTGTGATATTTGATACATTTTGCGCAACAACTTCCAGTGGGTTAAATAACGGCACAATGGTGTTTGTCAGTGTTTTCTTGGATATTGTGACAGAAATGAGAATCAACACAACAATCGCAAGTACGAAAAGCCCTACAACCGCAACGATTCCGCTGATGCCGTTTACATACAAAATCGACCAGCCAAGGAGCTCTGATTTCACTGCGCAGACCGTTTTCGGACCGTTATAATCAAACACAAATCCAACGGAATTTGGATTTGAAAAAGACTTCTGATAGCTTGTCGTATCCACCTTGGTACTTTTTTCTGCTGTGAGTGCATACGCTTCATTTGGATGTGTCAAAATGACACCCTCACCGGTTATGATTGAAATATAGTTTTTCTGAACGTATGAGCTTTCTGCAAGCTTCACAAGATCAGACATGTACATATCCATTCCGACCGTTCCGTCGCCCTCCGGCGTTGTCACTTTATGCGAGAGTGTGATACAAATTTCTCCACTTTGCTCATCCACATACGGCTCAGAAATATAAAGACCGTCATTTTGCATGGCGCCCACAAACCAGGCTCTCTGTGATACGACAAAATCCTCCGGCGGTACCCAGCCGCCACTCATGTATGTAAAGATTTTGTCCGAATAAACAGCACTGTTATCCGGCACGCAAATGTACACAGCAGAAACATCCTCATGCTTTGAAACCATTGCATCGACATAATCATAGTATTTATCCTTTGAAACAGCACCGCTATCTACGCCCGCAGCAACCGTTTCGATAAATGAAATTTTCTGCTGCATCGCCTCTTCTGTCTGTGATGCATACAGCTTCGCATTGTCCGCACATGATTTGCCGGCATTTTGGATGAGAATCGCCATAATAATGACACATGCGATCACCGACGTCACAACGATGACATTTCTGACAATTTTGGCAGCCTGTCTGCTCACAATCACGCTTAAGGACTGCATTTGTTTACTTGTACTTTTTTTGTTTTCCTTCATAACTTTTACCCCTTTTTGAAAAATTCAATAAGTAACGTTGTATCTTCTGTCTTTTCCTATTCCTGATTTACTTTCGTCACCTTTGCAACAATGCTTCCATCCGATACCCGAATGAGAATATCATCACCCGTTAAAACATCCGCCGCAGATTTGACCGGTCTATCCTCCTTGGTGATATAGCCATATCCGCCGCCAAGCTTCATAAGCGGTGACGCTGCCTTAAACCGTTCCAGCAGCAGCGTAAAACGATGCCGCGTCAGCATAAGCTTCCGATCCATGCTGTTTTGCAAAAGTTCCTCCATGCGGAGCTGATTCATCTTCTGCTCATTTAGCTTCGTGACGGGTGATGCTTTTTCAAGCTGCATGCGAAGCGCCTCTGACCGCAATTTATGCTGCACAATTTTTTGCTGCATCCCTTTGTTGAAACGCATTTTTTGCAAATAAAGCTGTTGCAGCAGGCTCCTGACATCATCTACCGCAAGCTCCGCCGCTTCGGACGGCGTCGCCGCATATCTGTCTGCCACGAAATCCGCAATTGTCGAATCTGTCCCATGCCCCACGGCGGAAATCACCGGCGTCCTGCATTCAAAAATAGCCTGCACGACACGTTCGTCATTAAACGCCCACAAATCCTCTATACTGCCGCCACCGCGGCCGACAATCATCGTATCGACACCGAGCTGCTCAAGTGCCATGATACCGTTCACAATGCTCTCCGGTGCTTCTTCTCCCTGCACAATAGCCGGATATAATACAATCTCTATATATGGATTGCGCCGCTTCGAAACCGTAATGATATCCTGAATCACAGCACCGGTCGGCGC
Organism: Lachnospiraceae bacterium; assembly: GCA_021153185.1. GTDB lineage: Bacteria > Bacillota > Clostridia > Lachnospirales > Lachnospiraceae > SIG333. The sequence goes on along the minus strand of JAGKTY010000002.1, from coordinate 60,464 downwards.
AGTCACAACACCCAGTCTTTTGATAAAATGCGGAATCGGCTGCTTATAGCAGGCATCAAACATCCCCATTTCTTCCATAGACTGTTTCATTGCAAGAAAGCGCTCATACAGAGCGCCTAATCCTTCTTCCCGAATGCTTTGTACATAAATCTGGTAGGTACCATCCCGCTCATACACCGCGACGCGTCCGCTGACGACGACAGCCTGTCCGTTTGCAAGGCGGAACGATACCGTTTTGGCACTGCTTGCAAACATCACGCACTTGATTGCACTGTCATTTTCTTTGAGCGTGAAATATATATGTCCCGAGCTATGATACTTTACATTGCTGAGCTCGCCGGAAACACAGATATCTGAAAGCAGAATATCCTGCGTGAACATATTTTTGATATATGCATTTAGTTTTGCTACCGAATAAATACTCTTCTGGGTCATATTATCAATCTGCAAATTTGGCAAGAACACCGTTTACGAATGAAGCTGACTCATCCTGTCCGTATTTTTTGGCAAGCTCTACCGCCTCATTAATGGCAACGACCGTCGGAACCGCCTCGTCAAACCGCACTTCATATACAGCAAGTCTGATGATTGTAAGCTCCACCTTACCCATTCGTTTGCTGTCCCAGCCTTTTGCTTTTTCATCAATCATTGTATCAATTTGTTCTATGTGAGAAAAAATTTGTAAAACCTTTTCTGTTATTTCCTGCCTTGCATCCGGAGAAATAACAGTTTCCTCCTCATCCGGATGTTCGAAGAACAGCACTACCTGCTCCTCCATTTCCTCCTGCTTGTTAAACTCAATGCGGAAAAGCAGTTTAAAAATCTGTTCTCTCACTTGTCTTCTACTCATCTGCCACCTCAAAATGGAAGTGCCTTTCTTAAGGAAAGGCACTTCGCTTTATTGTTCTTCTGTAATATTAATTCCCGCAATACGCACATTGACATGACTGACTTCAAGACCTGTCATATTCTCAATTGCTGCCTTAACCTTCTCCTGCACTTTGGCACAGGTCTGTGGAATGTTATATCCATACTGAAGCATAATGGAAAGGTCTATTACAACCTTCTTGTTTTCTTCAACAACAACTTTAACGCCCTTTGTCAGCTTCTTCATACCGACTTTGCCCATCAGTTCGTTTGTGATATTGCCAACCATGGCACTTACCCCTTCAACCTCTGAAGTAGCAAGGCTTGCAATCATCGCAACAACATCGTCTGCAATTTTGACACTGCCTGTTTTATTGCCCTCATTCAGACAATATGCTTTGCTTTGTACTTCCTGCTCCATATATATGCCTCCTTCATTACGAAATCTCAAATTTACGTCGTGTTTATCATTTGTTCGAATGAATATATTATACCAAAAACTACTTGCTTTGGGAAGAAAATCTTTTTGTTTATTCCTGCGCCACACCATCTTCCAAAAAAATAGTTAAGGTGTCCACTTCTTTTTCAATTGTATAGGAAATGCTGTCTGTATCGACAAACTGAAAAACGGCCTGCTCATCAAACAAGTATTCCTTCATCTGCATTAACACGTCCTCATTTTTGCATTTGAGCGTGAGAATTGTTTTGCCCTGTGCGTAAATGCCGTCAAACAACGCTTTGAGCCGCGTCAAATCACGCTCCGGCGAAAAATCATCAAACATCAGCCCTTCCCGTACATAATAATTGGCTTCAATCGCATCACAAACCGGGTAGACAATCCCCTCTATCTCCATTGCAGAGTGGTTTTTTTCCATTTGCTGCGTGGTAATCAGGAAATAATCATAGTTAATGTTTCCGTCACGGATAATTTGTGGCATGCCTTCCACTTTTTCAAGATAATCCACCTCACCCCAGGTTGTATCAAGATAATAGTATTGTCCATCAATCTTGACAAGATTCCACGCATGACTCTCATTGTCTGCTTCTCCGCAGATGGTTGTGGCCTCTATTCCGCACTTTTGCAACAGATATTGTGTTGCCTCTGCATATCCCTTACATACGGAAGCATGTCCCTCCATGACCGATAATATATTCTGGTTGTTTTCTGCACTCAAATCATATTCCGTATTGTCAATGATATAATCATAGATATATTTTACCTTTTCATATTCTCCCATATTCCCGTCCATATTGAGGAGACACTCCGAGGTATAGGCATCAATCGCCTGTTGTTTTACGAGACGTTCCTGCTGTGTATAACGATTTTTCGGAACCGCAAGCAGCTTGATTGGAGTTTCGTCAAACCGCATCTGCATTGTTCCGATGGATTCCAAATAAAAAAACTCCGGATGGTCGGATAAGACCATTGTATAAATATCCTCCAGCCGTTTTACATCCATCATGGAAACAACCGCTTCCTCACCGGCAACAATACAGTCATACACTTCCTGGTAAACCTCTTTTTCATTTGGCTCTAATTGCCTGTAATAAAACAAATTCTGACATTTTTCATCGATTTCTTCTCTTGCCTCATCCGTAATACGCGGTTTTTTTAGCATGCGTTTTTGTGTCAGGATAATTGCATCCATTTTTTCCGAGACCGCATGCATGATTCCGTTTTGTTTCCCTTCCCCGCATCCGCTAAACAGGAAGGCACAAACGAGCAAGACAATCAAACATTTCTTTTTGTTCATATGCTAATTCTTTGAAAACTCCGTTAATTTTAGCCCTTCGTTGCGATCCTCTACCATTCCGATTGACCAGCTGTTCACAAACAGTAGTAGCGGATTTCCTTTCAAATCCTTTACTTTTTTCATATCGGAAGTTCCAATAATCCGGTTCAAATCCACTTCGTCCTTATTTTCAATCCACCGGATGTGTTCATACGGAAGATTTTCAAGCTTAATCTCAACATTGTACTCATTTTCCAGACGATATTTCAGGACATCAAACTGGAGGACACCAACGACACCGACAATTATTTCTTCCATACCTGTGCCGGCTTCCTGGAAAATCTGGATTGCACCTTCCTGTGCAATCTGATTGATTCCTTTGACAAACTGTTTCCGTTTCATCGTATCAAGCTGTCTGACTCTTGCAAAATGCTCCGGCGCAAAAGTCGGAATTCCTTCATATTTAAAATTTGCCTTTGGCATACAGATTGTATCCCCGATGGAAAATATGCCCGGATCAAAGACACCGATAATATCTCCGGCATACGCCTCATCCAAAATCTTACGGGAATCGGCCATAATTTGCTGTGGCTGTGAAAGCCGCATCACCTTTGTGCCCTGCACATGCTTCACATCCATGCTCGCATCAAATTTGCCGGAACAGATTCTCATAAACGCAACACGGTCTCTGTGTGCCTTATTCATATTGGCCTGAATTTTAAATACAAATGCCGAAAACTCCTGTTCAATCGGATCAATCATACCCTGATCTGACATTCTCGGAAGCGGTGTCTGTGTCATCTGCAGGAAATGCTGCAAAAATACTTCAACACCAAAGTTTGTCAGGGCAGACCCAAAAAACACCGGAGTAAGCTCGCCCTTTTGCACGAGCTCCAGATCAAATTCAGCGCTTGCACCATCAAGCAGTTCTATTTCATCCCGCAGTGTATGCATGGCATCCTCGCCGATTGCCGAAAGCAGAGCTTCCTCATCTGTGGCATCAATTACCGTAGTATCTCCTTCTTTTGTACCTTTTTGTGTATCTGAAAAGGTAAGAACACGTCCGCTCTTTCTCTCATATACACCTTTAAAAGCTTTGCCACAGCCAATCGGCCAGTTGACGGGGCAAGTCGCAATACCAAGCTCTTTTTCGATTTCATCAAGCAGTTCAAAGGTATCATTTGCGTCACGGTCCATCTTATTGATAAACGTAAAAATCGGAATATGCCGCATGACACAAACCTTGAAAAGTTTCCTTGTCTGTGCCTCAACACCTTTGCTTGCGTCAATGACCATGACAGCAGAATCCGCCGCCATCAATGTCCGGTACGTATCCTCCGAGAAATCCTGATGTCCCGGCGTATCAAGGATGTTAATACAATAGTTATCATATTCAAACTGCAGCACGGAAGAAGTAACCGAAATACCTCTCTCCTTTTCAATTTCCATCCAGTCAGACACTGCGTGCCTTGCGGTCGCTTTTCCCTTTACACTTCCTGCAAGATTGATTGCACCACCATACAACAGGAATTTTTCTGTCAACGTCGTTTTACCTGCATCAGGATGGGAAATAATCGCAAACGTTCTTCTGCGGTTGATCTCATCTGCATATTTACTCATGGCTTCCTCCTACTATGTACGCTTTCCATTCTTTTTACACATTATTTCTAATGTACCACATATTCCTTGTAATTGCTACTCTTTTCCCACCGGAGAAATAATAATCTGCTCGCCGCTCATACCGGTTTTGCGCTTCACAATATCTTCAATCTGTGCCCGCTGCGCCTCGCTCAGTTCGGCCGCTCCGACAAGAACATCCACCGTGTCATTGTTGATGCTGACAACCGTATCGGCAAATCCCTTTGCCTCGAGCATAATCTGTGTATCACATTCCATGGAAGCAATCTTGGTCAGCGCAATCATGCTCGTAATCGCATCAACCTTGACTTCATCTGACAATTCCGTGTTGTTAATGATATTAAGCAGCTCACGTTTGTTTTGTGCACGCATCTGCTCTCTTGTCAGATTCGCTTCTTTTAATGAAACAAGGTTTGCCCCACTTGTAAAGACAGCCTCTCCCGGTGTCTCTCCTTCCTCTGCTCCTTTTGCAAGTTCCGCTTCCGCCTTTGCCTGAAGCTCCTCGCTGCTTAACTGTGTACCATCCTCTGTGGCAAGTTCGGATGCCTCCGTTTCACTTGCAACTTCACTTGCATTTTCGCCTTCCAAACTTGCAAAATCCGAATCTTCTTCGGTCAATGCAATTTCTTCCACGCCGAGTGTATCTTCAACATTTGACGCCTCTTCATTCAAATCCAAACCATCGTCATCGAGGCTTTCGATGTCACCATCAGAAAATTTAGCCGTGTTTTCATATTTGGATTCTTTGTCAAACTGCTTTCCGGTAAAATTTAAATAACCTGCGATTGCAATCATGATAGCAAGCGCTGTAATCATGATCTGATTCTTTTTCCAAAGGTTTCCAATCTTACGTTTCATAACATTTACTCCTTTATTTTCACTACTTTAATTGTATGCGCGTCCAAATCAAATAATGACTGACAGATTTCTGTAATCTTACGCACAACTTCTTCGTTGTCCCCGCCTTCGCAAGCAACAACAACACCTATTATTTTGGGCGCATATTCTTTGCAGATAAACGGTGTTTTATTCCCATCCGCATCCTCAAAAAAAACAGTTGTTTCATTTTCTTCAACCCGCGTGCTCTGCGTATTTTCCTCTCCATTGACACTGTTGTCATTTTCTCGTGTGTACGGCGCATCCTTTTCAACTATTTTTTGTGCGCTTCCGTTTGTCGAAACCAGCACGGCTGTTTTTCCGGCACCTTCGATTTGTGAAATAAATGACACCAGTTTCTGTTCTGTATTTTTTTCATAACAATCTATACCGTATTCATCTTGCGATATGTCCGGCGACACGGTTTCCTGTTTCATAGCTGTTGTTTCTTTTTGTGCATTCGCTTCCGAACCATTGACCTTTTTCCAGACGGAGGATTCCATCAACAGTAGAATTACACCCGCGATCGCAAGGATGATAAATTTGTCTTTTCCGATTTTACTCATCAGCTGATTCATCTGTTTTCCCCTCCCCATTGTCCTTTTTTTCCATTTCATCATAATAGTTATTTATTTCTTCCATAAACCGGATGGATTCATTTTCAATCTCATTTTGCTCTTTTTCCTGCAAGTCCGTTGTCAGATCCGGCATCTGAATCCTGCAATTTTTCCCGTCATATACAAGAACGGTATGAAAAATATAGCTAAATAATAACGAAATTATTGCAACATTTATTATCATTGTATAATATCGTTTATATTTTTCTTCCAACAATTCACTGAGCATTTCTAAAACTACGACAAAAACAAGAACATTCCATAGGGCATCCATATCATCCTCCCAGACATGTCGCTACGACCAGAAACGACATGCAAAGCACCGAAACCTGGCACATGACAAACCGCATATAAAACAACACACTCTGTCCCATTCCATCAACAAGTGTAGCCAGACGGTTCCCTCCTGCAATCGCCAGAATGGCAGCAATGAGTTTCATGCTTCCGCCTAGGATGAGCAGCCTTAGCATCGGATATAACACGACTGCCCCCAGACAAATCACGCCGAGAATTCCGACAACATTTCTCAGAAAGCTTCCGGATGTCAAAAACATTTGTGTCACCTGTTCACTCACTTGACCGATGCCCGGAATCATCCGCATGCCTTTCGCAAGAATTGCCTTTCCTCCTTTCAATGTATTTGCCTGACAAAATTCCTGGATTGTAAACCCACCGATTCCGACATAGACAGAAATTTTACTTGTGTAATTGATAACACGTTCAATCAGACTTTTGAGCTTTGCAAAGCGATTCGTCTTTCCAATGCCCCCAATCACGGAGATTACGATGTAAAAATATGTGAGCGGGATAAACACATTTATAATGAGTAGTTCCATGCCATATAAAATTCCCTGATACAAAATAAATGTACTGACACCCGACATGCCTGCAGACGATACATTCACACAGACACAGTATGTAGGAAGCAGCATTTGCATATATTGCCTGATGCTGTCACTAAACGAAACGCAGATTGCTTGCCCTGTTTTCACAATCCCAAGTGAACAATTTGCCAGAACACAATACACAATCAAGCTCACCATATTCGAAATCTGCCCGTACCGGAACATTTCCGATACAATGATCATGACACACCCAATCATCCCTACAATCAACAATTGAACGAGTGCATCTTTTTCTGTATTGACCTGTTGAACAATCACTTTTTGAATATACAAAACAAACAGATCTTTTCCCTTTGACAAATCACCGTGCATAATCAATTCCAGTATTTTTCGGACAGGCACCTCATACGTCACACCAATTTGCTCCATATTTCTTGTCATCTCGTTTGCAAGTTCATTCACCAAATGATCATTAAGCATGCTCTTTCCCTCAAAACATAGACTGCATCGTGTTTAGCAGTACATTTACAACCGGCCAGGCAATCGCAAAAATGGATAATTTTCCAAATAATTCAAGCTGCGAAGCAATGCTTGCAAGTCCTTCTTCTCTGGCAAGTGTTGCGCACAAATCACACAGAAAGCCAATCCCGAACAGCTGCGTAATCAGTTTTACCGAAATCATCTGTTCCTGCCCAAAACTTACCACTTCATACAGCTGCTCTGTCAACACATGCATTAACTGTAAGCTAAAAAGCGAGATACTGACAACACAAAGCAGTTTGCAGACCATCGCACAGCCCGAATGCGCTGTCTTTAGGACGCTATATAAAATTGTTGTAACAAACGCAAGCATACATGCCTTCCAAATCATCCTGTCACCTACAAATCAAACAGAGCCTTCGCCTCACGAAACAAGTCGGCAATATAAGGCAAAATCCATCCAAACACCAATACGAGCCCCGCCAGGGATATCAAAAAAGCATGTTCGTCTCTTCCGCTGTGCTTTAAAACCTGATTTAAAATCGTGACCAAAATTCCAACCGCACCTATTTTAAATAACAGTCCAATTTCCATAACGCCTCCTTACCATAGGATGATACAGATCAAAATCCCAATGATTGACAATGTGCTTCTTGCTACTCTTTTCTTCTCAAGACTCTGCTGCTGTTCTTTTTTTGCTTTCTGTAAAAAGGAATCGGCAAGCTCATCAAACAAATTTTTTTGAGACGACTGCAAGAGACACGCATTTTTGTAAAACAGTTTTGCAATCTGCGCTCTTTCGTCATCCGAGAGCATCTGAAACGAACAGTTACAAGCCTGCTCCCATGCTGTCTCAAACTCCTCACACAGCCGGCGTTCTGCCAGCGTTTCTCCAAATTCCAGGATTTGCGCATTCTCCATCTTTTCAAAGCTCAATCGTACCGCTTCCGGAACCGTCATACGTTCCGCACCGATATAGTTTGCAATTTTGGAAAAATAATCCGCCAAACTTTGAAGCAGCGAAATCCTCTGATCATATCCAAAACATATATGCATGCCCGTCCCGAAGAAACCCACGAGAATCATTGTGCATCCAACCAATTTGAACATACGATATCCCCCTTCATACTGCGTATTTCAAACCATCTTTTCCCCTCTTTTATAGAAAGAATAATCATCCTCTGAATCATATTGGTGCTACGCAGTCGTTTCAGGATACTTGTATCGGAAAACGAAGCGTAATCTTCGGCATGCATTGTCAGTAAAAACCTGCATCCGCAGTGTGCGGCCTTTGTGAGTGCAAACAATTCATCTTCGCCTGATACCTCATCAGCAGCGATGACTTGTGGTGCCATGCTCCGGAGCAACAATAAAATGCCTCTCCTTTTTTCACAGCCGTCTAATACATCCGTGCGCATCCCGACAGCGTTTTGCGGAATGCCCAAATAGCAGCCGGCTATTTCACTTCTCTCATCCACAACAGAGACATTGAGTCCCCTGTATTCTCCATACCCATCGGATATATTCCGAATGATGTCCCGAAGCAACGTCGTCTTTCCAACCCCCGGCGGCGACACAATCATCGTAGATTGAAACTGCTTATTTTCAAACAAATAACCAAGGATTGGTTTTGCCACTCCGGGCACCTCATGTGCAATTCTGATATTCATGAATGCGATTTGCTTCATCCGGTAGCATCCGTTCTCATCTTTTATCATCTCTCCCACAACACCAATCCGATGTCCGCCTTTGGTGGTGATATACCCATTGCCGAGTTCCTTTAAAAACGCATACGGTGAAAACTCACATATATGGGCAAAAAAGTGTTCTATTTCTGTGATGGTAATTCTTTTTGCGCCTGTTACATGTGTTGTAAAGTCTCCGTTTTTTGTCAAAAACAATTCATTGCCATTCATATAAACACAAATCGGCTGTGCAACCCGGAACCGTATTTCAGATAGCTGCGTAAGGTGCTGCAGACAGCCTTGAAACAAACACTTCATCTCGTTAGGAAACAATTCCATAAATGTTTGGCGTTTATCCATCTGTCTCTCCCCCCCCACATTCGCCCGGCGAATTGATATCTTTGTTCATCTTTCTCTTCAATCTATTCGGACATGCATCTTGTTAGAACAGAAAAAGAACCTGTGATAAACATCACAGGTTCTTTTCAATCTAAATCATTCCCCTTTTAAGAGTTTAATTTTTTGTTCGTATGTATCTTTCATCTCATCAAGTTGCTCGCTGTACATTTGTTTCATCTTTCCGAGCGAGTTTAACTGATCGTCTTTCATTTTGAGAATCTCCTGATTGTGCTCTGCCTTCATATCCGCAATCTGCTTCTCAAACTCTGCAATCATCGCTTCCTTCTCAGCGTTGCCGATTTCAATCATCTTTTCATGCTCTGATTTGACTGCTTCCTCTGTTGAAGAGCCGGCTTTTTTGATGGCATCGCGCATGCACTGCTCACAGGAAGCAATCTCACTTTCCAATGTTGAAAGTGCATCCTGGATCATATGCTGTGACTTATTCATCACCTCGTCAAACTGCAGCCTCATGCCGTTTTCAATTTGAGAAATCTTGATGCCCGCTTCGCGGTTAATCTTATCAAGTGCTGCTTTCCATTCCGGATATTGCTCCTCGATTGCAAAATCATCTGCTGCAGTATCCGTATACATTGCTGAGGAAAGCTTGGTTGAAGAACCGAGCGTTTTCTCTTTGTCATCTTTTTTGTTCATCATGGCAACTGCTTCGGCTGCGCTACTTGCCAAATTCTCAACCGGTGCAATTGGAGGCGGAACCATACGTTTGATTTCCCCCTGCGCTTTTGCCATTGCAACCGCTTCCGCTGCATTCGTTGGCTGTTCAATATCTTCTAACTGATTTGGTTCAAAAATAGGGGCTGTTGACGGCATTGGATTTGCTTCCAAGTCTGAAACCGGTGGCACGGATGGAACGATCGGTCCACTCACTTCTTTCCTTTCCGGTGCAAAATAGCCGCTGTTTTTCATTGCTTCCACTGCTGCTCTCGCAGATGCTGCCTCTGTTTCTTCTGTTCCCAAATTCACAATCTCAATATCATTTGGAATCTCTGTCTTTACAGACTCATTGTTTGTCATACCTTCCATATAATTCGCTCCCTTTTACATGATAAATATGTGTATTAAAACACAAATTAATCTTACCATGAAATGCTTCATAAATAAATAGTTTTTGTGATATTTTGATTAAAAACCGTGTATTTTTTATGATATTTTATGCCATTGTCACAAAAAAATCAAGATATTGTTTCGCATAAAAATGCAACAACAAAATAAAGGACCGGGCCGCAGCCCGATCCTAATTGTTATTCCATATGAATTTATGAATTAGTTCTGTCCGACATCCTTCATTGAGAAGCTGATTCTGCCCATCTTATCTTTTCCAAGACATACGACAGTCACCTTGTCACCAAGTGTTAAGACATCTTCTACATGGTTGATTCTCTCATTTGAAATCTTTGAAATATGGACCATACCTTCTTTTCCGGGTGCAAACTCGATGAACGCACCAAACTCTTTGATGCTTACGACTTTTCCTTTAAAAATCTGTCCCTGCTCGAAGTCTGTTGTGATAATCTCAATCATCTCAACCGCCTGATCCATCATTTCTTTATCAGTACCGCATACAGAAACCATACCGTCATCTGTGATATCAATCTTCACACCTGTACGTGCGATAATCTCATTGATTGTCTTACCGCGCTGTCCGACAACATCACCAATCTTCTCCGGATTAATCTGAAGAGAAATAATCTTCGGTGCATATTTGCCAACCTCAGCTCTCGGAGCTGCAATTGCCGGTTTCATACATGTATCCATGATAAAGAGTCTTGCCTCACGACATCTTGCAATTGCACCTTCTACGATAGGTCTTGTAAGTCCGTGAATCTTGATATCCATCTGGATTGCTGTGATACCTTCTGTTGTACCGGTTACCTTAAAGTCCATATCTCCGAAGAAATCTTCCAGACCCTGAATATCTGTCAGGAGCACGAAATCATCATCTGTATCGCCTGTTACGAGACCACAGCTGATACCTGCAACCATTTTCTTAATCGGAACACCAGCAGCCATCAGTGACATACATGAAGCGCATGTAGATGCCATCGATGTAGAACCGTTTGACTCAAATGTCTCTGATACGGTACGGATTGCATATGGGAATTCTTCCTCACTTGGAAGCACCGGAAGAAGTGCTCTCTCTGCAAGGGCACCATGTCCGATCTCACGGCGTCCCGGTCCGCGGCTAACTTTGGTCTCACCAACAGAGTAAGCCGGGAAGTTGTAGTGATGCAAATAACGTTTTGTTGTGATATTCTCATCAAGACCGTCCACCTTCTGAACCTCAGAAAGCGGTGCAAGTGTTGTCACGTTACAAATCTGTGTCTGTCCACGTGTGAACATCGCACTACCGTGCACTCTTGGAATAATATCAACCTCAGCAGCAAGTGGTCTGATCTGATTGAGCTGACGGCCATCCGGACGTTTGTGGTCTTTTAAGATCATCTTACGAACGGTCTTTTTCTGGTACTGGTAAACAGCCTCTGAAAGAATTGCAAGGTAATCTTCCTTGTCAGCAAATGCCTCCTCAAATTTGGCTGTGACATTGCGAATATTTTCCTCACGCACCTGTTTTTCGTCTGTAAAGACTGCCACTTCCATCTCCTCAGGTGTGACGATTTTCTTCATCTCGTCAAACATTTCCTGTGGAATTGCGCAGCTCTCATAGCTATGTTTTGGTTTACCAACCTCTGCTACGATTTTGTTGATAAATTCGATAATTGTCTGGTTGACTTCGTGTGCCATGTAAATTGCCTCAAGGATTTTATCCTCAGGGATTTCATTGGCACCTGCCTCGATCATGATAACCTTCTCAGCTGTCGATGCAACAGTCATACGAAGATCACCCTTGTCCCAAATGAGCTGGCTTGGGTTTACGACAAATTCACCCTCCCAAATACCAATCTGTGTCATAGCACATGGGCCGTCAAATGGAATATCCGAAATACAAGTTGCAATTGCTGTACCAAGCATGGCAACAAGCTCCGGTCTGCATTCCGGATCAACACTCATAACCATGTTGTTGAGTGTTACATCATTGCGGTAATCCTTTGGGAACAAAGGACGCATTGGACGGTCAATTACACGGCTTGTAAGGACTGCATTCTCTGATGCTTTTCCTTCTCGTTTGTTGAAACCACCCGGGATTTTGCCGACTGAGTATAATTTTTCCTCATACTCAACACTACAAGGGAAGAAATCAATTCCCTCTCTCGGTTTCTCTGATGCTGTTGCTGTTGATAATACTGTTGTGTCACCATAGTGCATAAATGCACATCCGTTTGCCTGTTTTCCAACTCTTCCGATATCTACGGAAAGGGTACGTCCGGCAAGCTCTAAACTATACGTTTTGTACATAGTGTTCTCCTTTCATATGTGAATCTATGTCCATGACAGAAGCTGCCGAAACTACTGAATAAGGCAGCGTCCCGCTACACTATTCAGTGGTCTCGGAAAAAATCTTCTGTCAGTTGGATCCGTTTTATGATTGCAAATAACCATTCATGCTAGCATGATGGTTATTTTCCTCGTTGCCATAACAAAAAGGGCGGAGTGTACCCGCCCTGCCTGTTTGATTATTTTCTGATTCCTAATTTTTCGATTAATGTACGATATCCCTCAAGGTCATTTTTCTTAAGGTAATCAAGTAATCCACGTCTTCTACCGATCATCTTACGAAGACCTCTTGCTGAGTGGTAATCTTTAGGATTCACTTTTAAGTGCTCTGTGAGCTCTTTGATTCTTGCAGTTAATACTGCAATCTGTACTTCCGGAGAACCTGTATCACCCGGTTTTCTTCCGTACTCGTTAATAATTGCTGTCTTTTTTTCCTTTGAAATCATTGTGATTTCCTCCTCTTCTTCATATAGCCGCACCAAGTAAACGCCGGAAACGAATCACCTAGTCTCGGTTAAAACTCATACTGTGATATCATATCACACTATGGAATGTTTGTAAAGTATTAATCCGGTAAAATTCTACGTACTGCTACCGGAGTACGATAGTATACATTGGAAATACGGATACCTGTTTTTGGACTTGATGCATTGATAATCTGTCCACCACCAATATAGATACCTACATGGTTAACTCTTCCGCCCTTTGCATAGAATACAAGGTCACCCGGTTTTGCTTCGCCAAGGGAAATCTTTTTGCCCATCTGTGCCTGTGCCCTTGAAGAATGCGGCAAATAAATACCATACTTTGCAAAAATACTAAGTACATAACCGGAACAGTCAGCACCCTTCGTCAAGCTTGTTCCGCCCCAGACATAAGGATTACCGAGGAACTGTTTTGCGTATTCGCAAAGTGAAACGCGCACATCACTGACACCTTCTCCATAGAGAACCTCAGTCATATTGAGTGCTGTTTTCAGTTTTTCGTCGACTGTGACATAATCAGCGCTGACATACAATGTCTCGCCGTCATAGGAAACTGCTACCCAACCGTCTAATGTATCATCAACAACCGGCAATTCCTCGCCGTATGCAACCATACCTGCCACACCACTGTCTGTGCTCGGTTCCTGGCGGAGCTTCAATCCGTCAGCATTGACACTTGCAAGCTTCGTGCAAATCTCTGTCGCTCTCTCAATCGCTGAGCGGCCGGTCAACAAATAATCAAGGCTGACATAGCCTTCCACACTTCCTGATGCAATATGTGCCTTGTTGCCTTCGATTCCAAGCACCTCACAACCTGAGTTTGGACCCATCTTTCCGACAAGCTTGCTGTCATCCTCAATCGTCGCACGGATGTTGAGATGGTCATTTACGTTGGCAACGCCAAGGTTCGTATATCCAAATGACTGTCCGCTTGCCAGCTCTTCTTCATCATTTTCATCATCTAATTCAATCGCACCGAACAATTCGCCCGCACCTGCTTTGACTGCAATCTGAAGCGCTTCCTCATCCGATACTTCATGAACTTCTCCATCTGCCGCATCCGCCTGCCCCATATCAATCACGGCGGTATCCTCCTGTGATGCAAGCATTCCATCCGTGTTTGGTGTAATAGACAGTGCCGGCGTATTTGCTGCCGGCTGTGCGTTCTGAGACGCTGTGGCATCTGCAATCAGCGTCGGTGCCGCCTTTGGCGTTGCCTGTCCATCCGAAGATTGCACTGTCTTAGTATAAGACGGAACATGGTTTAATACTGCGCCGCCGCCAACGGAAATCTCTGTCAAGACTGACGCGCTGACCGTTACTGCATGTTGTGAAATCAAGGACGCAGTCAACAATACTATGACTGCTTTTTGTCCTATTGTATTCTTCTTCATAAAAACCCCTTAGATTATTGCATTCCATTTGTTACATTTTTGTTACAATTAGAATAACATTTGCGTAACAATCTGTCAAGACGCCATCTGCAAAGACGCGATCCGCTTTGCGAATCCCGCTCTGATCAGCAGTCATCAAATGCCCATAACATAAGGGCATCCATTCACATTTGCATGAAAATGTATGCCCTTTCAAATCACCCTAAAGCTCCGGTGCCTCTTCATTAATAATGGAAAATGCAATATTTGTCGCATGGTCTGCCACACGCTCAAGTCCCGATACAATGTCAGAGAACAGCATACCGGCCTCCGGTGTACACTCGTTGCGTGTCAGACGCTCCACGTGAAGCTTTTGCAGCTCGCGTTCTTTTTCATCGATGGCATCTTCCAAATGGATAATATCCTGCAGATGCTCCTCATTTTCTTCCGTAAACATCTCAATCGAAAACTTCAGAATGGTATTTACCATATTGAGCATATCCCCAAGCTCTCTCTGTGCTTCCTTACTAAAGGAAACGCCAAGCTCCTTGCGGCGTTTGGCACAATCTGCAACATTTTCCGCATGGTCGCCGATACGCTCGATATCATTTGCCACATGAAACAGTGCACCGAGACTCTTCAAGTCTTCAATCGGAAGTGTCATCTGGTTAATGCGGACCAAATAATTGGTAATAGATTTGTTCAGGAAGTTGATATTATTCTCAACCTTATATACTTCTTCAATATCCTCTTCGTCAAGTGTAATCAGTGCGTTCATGGAACGGTTTAAGTTCTCACTTGCAAGATATGCCATACGCTCAAGCTCTTTGATACCATCGACAACCGCTGTCGCCGGGTTAAATACCACGTGCTCACCGATAAACTCAAGACGCAAATTCTCTCTGTAATTGATTTCCTCTGTTTCTCCCGGTACAACCATCACAGCGAGCTTGACAAGTCCATTGATAAACGGAGTCAGCAAAATAACCTGGAATACTTTGATAGAAAGATGCGAAAGTGCTACAGCACGTCCAAAGTCACCACCTGCAACATTTAACATAGTCGGTGCAATCACCTGCGCGCCAATCCGCAATACAAAGTATAGCACAATCGTACCAATCACATTGAACAATACATGGATCATCGCTGCACGCTTTGCGTCCTTCTTACCTGCAAGCGATGCGATAAGTGCACTTGTCGTCGAACCGATATTACATCCGAGAATCATAAACAGGCACATATCCAGCCCAATCAGTCCCTGATTGGCCATCAATACCATGATACTGACCGTAACGGAAGAACTCTGGATAATCGTTGTCAACACGGTGCCGACCAGAATTGCAAGCAACGGGCTTTTCAGACTCGCCAAAATATGAATTACTTCCTGCGAATCCCTCATTCCGCTCATCGCACTGCTCATGGAAGTAAGTCCCATAAACAAAACACCAAAGCCGATGACCACATTTGCTATCTTAATCAGGTTTTCCTTCTTTTTGCAGAACATCACAACGAGCACACCTGTCAATAAGAAAACAGGTGCAACCTTTTCGAGCTTAAACGAAACAAGGAGTGCTGTTACCGTCGTACCAATATTGGAACCGAAAATAACGCCTGCCGCCTGGTATAGGTTCATAAGTCCCGAATTGACAAAGCTGACAACCATAACCGTACAGGCACTCGATGACTGAATGACGGCTGTAAAGAATAAGCCGACCAAAATACCCGTAAAACGATTGGTTGTAAACAACTCCAAAATCCCACGAAGCTTGGCGCCCGCCGCTTTTTCAATGCTGTCACTCATTAAGTTCATGCCAAGCAAAAACAATCCAAGTCCGCCTGCCATTGATAAAATAATTGCTATATTCACGTTCTTCTCACTTTCTTTGCAATCACTCAAGTAAAATCAAACCTTTATTATTGTAAAATACATAAGAAATTCTTGCAAGTATCTTGTAAAAAAAAGAGACAAAATGTCTCTTTTTCCTCAAAAAATGTTATAAACGTGATTCCTCAAACGCAAAATATGCCTTTCCTTTTTGCACATCTGCATCAATCGCTTCTTTCAGCTCCTCAAAGCTGTCAAATTTGCGCTCCGGCCGCACAAAATGAAGAAATGAAACTGTAATCTGCTTGCCGTATGCATCGCCTACGAATCCGTACAGAAACGTCTCTGCAACCACATCATACCCCGCACCGATTGTCGGTTTTTGGCCCAGATTCGTTATCCCCTGATACGAGATGCCATCACATAATGTGCGCGTAAAGTACACGCCGTTTGGCGGCAAAAGCTTTCCTACATCGGGCTTTACATTCATCGTCGGAAACCCGATTGTGCGCCCGATATGATTCCCATCTTCCACGGTGCCTGTGATGGAAAACGCATCACCAAGCATTTCGGCGGCATATTCCATCGCCCCCTGCTCAACTGTGTTCCGGATGAGACTCGAACTGATTTCGTTTCCAAAAAGACATATTTTCCTGACAAAACAAACTTCAAATGCATACTGCTCTGCCAGCTTTGAAAGCAGCGCGGCATCTCCCATGCCCTGCCTGCCAAATGAGACATCCTCACCGGAAACAACAAGCTTTGCGTGAAGTGCATCGACTAAAATTTCCTTCACAAACACCTCAGGCAGCATATCCGCACTCGCCTTGTGGAACGGATATTCCACAAGATAATCGACACCCGCCTGTTCAAAGATTGCTTCTTTTTCATCCAGTGTCGTCAGCTGCTTTTGTTCCCATCCGAAACAGACAGAAGGCGGCGGGTTAAATGTAAATACAACGCTGCAAAGTCCCTGCTTTTTTGCCTCTTTTATTTTGGATAACAACAGCCTGTGTCCCTTATGGATTCCGTCAAATTTTCCGATTGCAACCGCACTTGCATCCGCAATATGAAATTTTGTCAAATCTCTTACAATCTGCATACAACGTTCCTAATCATTGTCAAATTTGAAAGCACTCTACAAAAACATTTTTACCGGTTTATACGCGTGCATCCGAGGTTCATATACATACACCCCATAAAACCTGCCTTCCTCATTATATACGCGCACTTCGCCCTCCGGCGCATCTTTTGCGCACATATTCGGTGTAAAGACATTTCCGTTTTCGAGCATTTTTTGAAAGCACGATAGAACAATAACCTTTGGAAGTGTATCAAACATCTCCTCAACAGGTACGACATACTCCATCAGGGTGCCCAAATCGCGTGCCTGTTCAAGCTGCGCAAGTGTAATCGCCCCATCGATATCAAAGCGCTCTACCTTTGTGCGCACAAGCGACTGCATACAGCCGCCACAACCAAGTTTTTCGCCGATATCCTGGCAAATCGTCCTGACATATGTGCCCTTTGAGCACAAAACGCGGAACTTCACAACCGGCAATGCGATATCGAGCACTTCAATTTCATATATCGTAATATCACGCGGTTTTCGCTCGACTGTTTTGCCTTCCCTTGCAAGCTCATACAGCTTTTTTCCGTTGACTTTGAGTGCGCTGTACATTGGCGGGATCTGTTTTCCCGCACCGAGCATCGAAAGCACAGCCGTACACACTTCCTGTTCCGATACACAAACGTCTTTCCGGCTCAAAACTTCGCCGCTTGTATCCTGTGTATCTGTCGCAACACCAAGAAGAAGCTCTGCGATATATTCTTTGCGTTTATCCGTCAGCATATCGCAAAGCTTTGTTGCAGAGCCTATACAAACAGGCAAAACGCCGACCGCCATCGGGTCGAGCGTTCCTGTATGTCCAATCTTCTTTTGTTTTAAAATGCCGCGCATCTTTGCGACGACATCATGGCTTGTAAAGCCGGCCTCTTTATAAATATTTATGACACCATTTAACATGGCATTCTCCTATTTGCGTTGTTTTTCAATTTCTGCAAGCAAGCACTTTGTCACTTCATCGCTCGTTCCGTTTAGGGTAAAGCCGGCAGCTCTTTTGTGCCCGCCACCCGCAAAATGTGTGGCAATAACGGAAACATCAATGGTTCCGTCGCTTCGAAGGCTCACCTTAAACTCGTCTTTTTTTACTTCATACATAAAAATGGCAACCGAAACGCCTTCCACATTGCGAAGCTGGTTGACGATGCCTTCAAAATCCTTTGAACCGACTCCGTATTCTGCCATCATCTCCTGATTGCAGACACCTACCATACAACTTCCATCTAAAAGGCGCTTGCTGTCAAGCACAACACGTCCCATGACTTTTGTCTGTGCATATGTCTTTTTGTAATAGGTCTCATCAATCAGTTTTGAAAAGTCAAACCCATACGAAATGAGATTGGCTGCCTTTCGCATCGTATCCGGTGTGAGGGACGAGTACTGGAAAACGCCTGTATCGTGGACAATTCCAAGATAAATCGCTTTTGCCGCCTCCACATCCATGTATGCTTCATCTGGATCGGCATGCAAAATCAGGTCATATACCAGTTCACTTGCGCTGCTTGCTTCCGGAATAATATACGTAAAATCACCAAATCCCGGATTGCTGATATGGTGGTCGATATTGACAACGACCTTTGCCTGTTCAATGGCAGCCAGAGCAGAGCCGGTGCGATTTGAAACGGTATCGCAAACAAACATGACGTCATACTTTCTGACCTCATATGCCTTCCTGATTTCCTCCGCTTCCTCGCTCACATCCGGGATAATGTCTGAAACACCGCAAATACAGTCAAACACACGGTTCGGCTGTTGCAACAGGCAATCAACCACTGCATCCGGATATGCATTTTGCAAAAATCTCCTTAGTCCCATCGTGGCACCGACACAATCTCCGTCAGGCTTTAAATGTCCCGTTATTCCAATCCATTTTGCATCTTTGCAGATGTCCAAAATATTAATCATCGTTTGACATACCTTCCATCACTTCATCGATTTTATGTGACATGTTTACACCATACGCAATGGACTGATCCATAATAAAATGAATATCCGGTGTATTCCGTAAATTGATTTTGTGTGCAAGCGTTTTGCGGATATAACCGGCAGCACTGTTTAACCCTTCGAGTGCTTTTCTTGCGGTTTCATCGTCACCATATACACTGATATAGGCCTTGCACACTTTTAAATCCGGCGTAACCTCCACAGAAACCACACTTGTCAAGAGCGGAATCCGCGGATCTTTGATTTCTTCCCGGATAATCTCGGCGAGTACGCGCTGTACCTCGCCGTTGATCCGGGTATTTTTCACACTATTCTTTCTCATCGTCTTACTCCTTCTAAACCAGAGCCTAGCGCGGAACCTCAACCATAATATAAGCCTCTACAATGTCAAGCTCCTGCATCTGATCAAAGCCTTCAAATACAAGACCGCATTCATAACCGGCTTTTACCTCTTTTACATCATCTTTAAAACGCTTCAGTGATGCAAGATTACCCTCGAAAATCTGATCGCCTTCGCGGGAAATACGAACCATACAGTTGCGCTCGAACCGTCCGTCAAGCACATAACTTCCGGCAATATTTCCGACTGCAGATGCCTTGAAAATCTGACGAACCTCTGCATGACCGATAACTTGCTCCTCAAATACCGGATCAAGCATACCCTTCATAGCAGCCTCGACATCCTCGATTGCCTGATAAATAACCTTGTAAAGTCTTACATCAACACCTTCACGTTCTGCGACTGCTTTTGCAGTTGCATCCGGACGCACATTAAATCCGATAATAATTGCATTACTTGCAGAAGCAAGTGTCACATCGGATTCGTTGATTGCACCAACGCCGCCGTGAATACATTTTACAATTACTTCCTCATTTGAAAGCTTCATGAGGCTCTGCTTCACTGCCTCAACACTACCCTGTACATCAGCTTTTACAATGAGGTTTAGTTCTTTCAAATTGCCTTCCTGAATCTTGCTGAACAGATCATCAAGACTCATCTTTGCTTTCGTCTCTTCAAGCTTCTTCTCTTTATTCTGTGCAATAAACGTCTCAGCAAACTGTTTTGCCGTCTTATCATTTGCATGTGCGATAAAGATTTCGCCCGCATTCGGAACATCATTAAGACCGAGAATCTCAACAGGTGTCGAAGGTGTTGCTTCCTTCACTCTTCTACCCTTATCATCAATCATCGCACGTACTTTTCCGTGGCTTGCACCTGCCGAAATAAAGTCACCCACATGAAGGGTACCTTTCTGAACAAGTACTCTGGCAACCGGACCACGTCCCTTATCAAGCTCAGCCTCCACAACAAGACCTCTGGCCTGTCTGTTTGGATTCGCTTTAAGCTCCAGAATTTCAGCTGTCAAAATGATGGTCTCAAGAAGCGTATCAATTCCTTCTCCGCTCTTTGCGGAAACCGGTACGAACTCTGTTGTGCCGCCCCAGTCAGCCGGAACAAGCTCGTACTCCATCAGCTCCTGTTTGACACGGTCAATGTTTGCACTTGGTTTATCAATTTTGTTAACTGCAACGATAATCTCGATACCTGCTGCTTTCGCATGGTTGATTGCCTCTACTGTCTGCGGCATAACACCATCATCTGCAGCGACAACAAGGATTGCGATATCTGTAGAATTGGCACCACGCATACGCATTGCAGTGAACGCCTCATGTCCCGGTGTATCGAGGAATGTGATCTTCTCATCGCCGATTTTAACCGTGTAAGCACCGATATGCTGTGTGATACCACCTGCCTCGCGGTCTGTGACATTCGTCTTACGGATGGCATCAAGCAGTGATGTTTTACCGTGGTCAACGTGTCCCATAACACAGATAACAGGAGGACGTTTTACCATGCTTGCTTCATCTTCTTCATCTTCCTTCAGAAGCTCCTCGATGACATCTACCTTTACTTCTTTTTCACAGATAATTTCATATTCGATTGCAATCTCTTCTGCCTGCTCAAAATCAAGTTCCTGATTGACTGTCACAATCTGTCCCTGCATAAATAACTTTTTGATAATTGCAGACGGCTGAATTTTCATCTTGTCAGCAAGATCCTTGATGGTGATTGATTCCGGAATTGTGATAACCTTAATCTGTTCTTCCTGCTGAACCGGTTTCTTCTCCGGTTTGATAAACTTACCCGGTTTGTTTTTGCCTTTAAAATCACCATCCTCATAAATGTGATCTTTTTTGCTGCGTTTGTCTTTTTCCTGACCTATACGTCTCTTTTCTTCGTCGCGGTGAATCGCACCGTCCTTGACAGGACTCTCGGCTGCAAACGCACCCTTTCTACCCTGATCTTTCTTGAATCCACCACCTTGTCTCTGGTCGCCTCTCTGAGGGCGTTCGCTACCCCCAAAAGATTTGCCGTTACCGCCGCGGCCCTGGTTATTATCGAAACCTTGGCGGCCACCTTCACTGCGGCCCTGGCCACCTCTAGCGGCGTTTTCTCTTGCATAACCTTCTTTACCTTTTGGAGCGCTCTTTTTCGACGCGTCATCACGGTTAACTCTCTCGCTCTGCTGCGTTCTCTGCGTTGTTTCGTTTGTTCCTTCAACATACTTGTTTGCTCCCGTAAATGCATCTCTGCGTGTGCTGCTTGGTTTTGGCTGCTGCTGTGGCTGCGGCGTACGCTCGATTGCAACCGGCTTAATCACCGGCTTTGGCAATGGTCTGTACGGACGATCCTCCTGATGTTTTGGCTGTCCGCCTCTTGCGCCGCTGTTATTTGCGCCGCCACCTGCGCGATTGTTGCCCTGATGTGCGCCCTGGCTTTTTGAATTGTGCGCATTATTGACAAAAATAATGTTTTTCTTTTTCTTCGGGGCTTCCTCAGATGCTTTCGGTGCTTCTTTTACAGGCTGTTTTGGTTCCTGCTTTGCCACAGGTGCTTCCTTTGCTGCCGGTTTTTCCTGCTTTTCAGGTTCACTTTTTGGTGCCTGCTCCCCTGCTTTTGCAAAGTTTTTCTTAACAAGTTCAATTTCCGCATCTTCAATCGAACTCATATGTGATTTTACTTCTATCCCTTTTTCAACAAGAAAAGAAACGATTTCTTTGCTTTGTACATTCATTTCTTTTGCAAGCTCATGTATTTTCATTTTTGCCATTCTACTACCTCCGTTACTGTAAATCGGTAAGTCTCTTAATCAGCTCTGATGCAAAATTCTCATCGGTTACCGCAAGACTCGCCCTCATTTCATTTCCTATGGAGTGACCAAGTGATTGTTTATCACTATAGATAAAACATGGTACTTCATAAAATTCACATTTATTTTGAAAAAGCTTTTTGGTATTGTCTGACGCATCACCTGCAACAATCACAAGCCATGCCTTTCCCGTCTTAACAGCTTTTTCAGTCGAAAACTCTCCGCTGACAAGTTTCCTTGCCCTCGCGCAAAGTCCTAACATGGATAACACTTTATCTGTCAATGCTTTCTTCATACTCCTTTTGCAACTGTTCATATACTTTGCCATCAACAGGCATCTTAAAGGCCCGCTCCAGTCCTTTGACCTTCTGTGCCTTGAAAAGACAGTCCCTGTTTTTGCAAAGATATGCACCTCTGCCACTAAGCTTTCCTGTAAGGTCAAGGCAGATGCTTCCATCCTGTTGTTTTACAACACGCATCAGCTCTTTTTTGTTTTTCATTTCCTGACAGGCGATACATTGTCTAAGTGGAATTTTTTTTGTCACGTTTTACTCCTCTACGTCTTCTGACTCCTCGTCTGCTTCGTATTCCTCGTACGCTTCGTAATCTTCCTCATCATACTCTGCATCGTCATCCATATAATCTTCGTAACGGAATCCCGGGGCGTCTTTTGCCTGTGTTTCGCTCTTGATATCAATCTTATATCCGGTCAGACGTGCCGCGAGACGCGCATTCTGACCTTCCTTACCGATTGCAAGACTCAGCTGGTAATCCGGAACAACAACTTTGGCTGTCTTCTCGTCCGGATCTGCAAATACAGCAACAATTTTTGCCGGTGAAAGTGCGTTTTGGATTAAAATACCCGGATTTTCATCCCAATTGATGATGTCGATTTTCTCGCCGCGCAGCTCATCTACAATAGAGTTTACGCGCGCGCCATTGACACCGACGCAGGCTCCAACCGGATCAACATTTGGATTATCGCTCCACACTGCCATCTTCGTTCTGCTTCCCGCTTCTCTGGCAATGCTCTTGATTTCTACAGTACCGTCTGCAATTTCAGCAACCTCTGACTCAAACAATCTCTTGACAAGCTCCGGATGTGTACGGCTCACAAGCACTCTAGGTCCCTTTGGTGTATTTTTTACTTCTACGATAAATACTTTAATACGCTCTGTTGGTTTGAACACTTCACCTTTAACCTGCTCGCTCTCATTTAAGATTGCATCCGTCTTTCCCAGGTTAATGCTAATATTTTTGCCATTGTATCTCTGCACGATACCTGTGACAATATCGCGCTCTTTTTCACGATACTGGTTTAAAATCACGCTTCTTTCTTCCTCGCGGATTTTTTGTAAAATCACGTTTTTGGCGTTCATTGTTGCAATACGGCCAAATTCTTTGCTCTTGATCTCAACCTCAACTTCATCACCAACAGCTGCCTTTTTGTTGTATTTTTTTGCATCCGCAAGTGCAATCTGAAGGCAGTCATCCTCGATGTCCGATTCATCCTCAACGACAACCTTGGTCGCCACTACCTTGAAATCACCTGTTTCACGATTGATTGTCACGTTTATGTTATCTGATTTGCCAAAGTGATTTTTGCATGCAGTAATGAGAGAATTCTCAATTGCTTCAAACAAAGTCTCTTTGCTGATTTCTTTCTCCTTTTCAAGCACATCGAGTGCTTCCATTAATTCCTTATTCATCTGTTTTTCCTCCTTGTCGGCTTCCGCCATGTTTTTCATTCAAAAGTCATAACGATTAAAACATTGTTCATCCAATCGTTATCAGAACTCTATATATTGTCTCACGAGTGCACAGTCTGCTTTCTCGAATGTCTCTTCACCGGCATCTGTCTGAATGGTAAAGGAATTTGCATCCTGCGATACAAGTGTTCCTGTAAATTCTTTTTTCTTATCGCGCATACGGTAAAGCTTGACTTCAATTTCTTTGCCAATGTTTCGGATAAAATCTTTTTCTTTCTTAAACGGTCTGGTCAAACCCGGGCTGCTTACCTCGAAGATGTATGCATCTTCAATAAAGTCCTCTGTATCGAGTTTTTCAGACATCATGCGGCTCACATATTCACAATCATCAATTGTGATTCCGCCCGGCTTATCAATGTAAGCACGCAGATAATATGTGCCCGCTTCTTTCACGTACTCCGCATCCACAAGCTCAAATCCTTTTTCTTCGAGGATTGGTGTGATCAGCGTTTCCAATCGGGATTCATATGTGTCTTTTTTAGACATTCCCTCGCCTCCTTATTTAGTTGTAATCGTTTGGAAAATGAATTCAAGTCGTCAAATGTTCATTCATGCAAGCATGATGACCATTT
Source organism: Lachnospiraceae bacterium (assembly GCA_021153185.1). Lineage (GTDB taxonomy): Bacteria > Bacillota > Clostridia > Lachnospirales > Lachnospiraceae > SIG333. Next base: position 35,667 of record JAGKTY010000002.1, on the reverse strand, counting down.
TCCTCGTTGCCCTAACAAAAAGGAGTGGACGTCTGTCCACTCCTTATGCCTTACTATGTTAACCATACTTATGATAGCACTTTGTACAATTACGTGCAAGTGTTTTTGGTAGATTTTTTCATCTTTTTTCTTTACAAATCGTCACCGATATCCACAACCAATACATCCTTGCGGTACAGCAACTCATATAAGACCGGTACGATGAACAGTGTCATCAGTGTCGCATAGGCAAGACCGCCGATTGTTACAAGCGCCATACCCTTTCCCATCGCTGCGGCAGCATTCGTACTAAATGCCATTGTTGACATCGCAAGAATGGTTGTCATGGCCGTCATGAGAATCGGACGCATACGTGTTTTTCCTGTCTCAACAAGCGCATCCCGTTTTTCAGCGCCTTCAGCACGCAGCTGGTTTACATAATCCACAAACACAATACCATTGTTTACAACGACACCGGAAAGCACCAAAAATCCCATCATCGAGACGACGCTCAGCTCCATTCCCGCCAAAAGCAGTGCCAAAAAGCCGCCTGTAAAGGCAAGCGGAATCGTAAACAGAACGATGAATGGAGATAACAAGCTCTGGAACTGCGCAACCATAATGAGGTAGATAAATACAACCGCAAGCAAAATCATAAGCAGCAAATCCTTCATAGCATCCATAACAGACTGACTTTCTCCCTTGATTTCTACCAGATAATTTTTCGGAACGTCATATCCGGCAAGCTTTTTTTCTACCTCTCTTGCAAGAAGCGTTGTATTATAGCCCTCTTTCGCACTCGCTGTCACGGTAATGTAACGCGACTGGTTTTCCCTGCGGATGGAAGAAAGGCTCACGCCCATCTCCATTCTTGCGATTTCGGAAAGCTTATGCTTTTCTTTTTTTTCTTTTCCGTCTGAATCCTTGACCGTAGTCTCAAGTTCAAACTGCATGATGTTGTCTTTTGTCAGTTCTTTTGTTTTGTCGGAGATGACAACCTCATAATCTGCATCCGTCACATTTAAGCTTGTTGCTGTCTTGTCCGTTGAAAGCTTTGCAGCAATTGTCTGGAACACTTGCGCAACCGTCAGATTGTACTGCATTGCCTTGCGTTTATCGATGATGATACGGATTTCATCATTGCCATCCTCCTGTCCGTTTGACACCTCCTCAAAACCGTTCACGTCGGAAACAAGCGCCATAACATCTTCACTGATACGAAGCAGTTCATCAATCTCCTGTCCCGAAATCATGATTTCAAGACCGCTGCCCAAAACGGCGCTCATATCCATATTGGACGTGGAAACAGAATATGTCAATTCTTCTATCTTGAGGGAAGCAAAGAAATCCTCAATTTTTTTGGCAACAACCTTATTGTCTTTGGATGCCTTGTCATCGAGCAAAATAAAGAATGAGAAGTTTTTGTTTGTTCCACCGGAAAGAAGCACCGAACCCCCGCCGCCGCCACTCATGGCACCGACTGTCTCAACGCCTTCCATTCCTTTGATATAGTCAATCACCTGATCTGCCAGCTCATACCCCTCGGTCACTTCCATCTCCTCAGGTGCATTGAAGGTAACCGTCATCTGATTTCCGCCCATTTCCGGAATGAAAATCATACCGATTCTTGTCACCTGCCAGATACAAAAGGCAAGGAGCCCTACCGCGATCAGCAGCGGAACCGCCTTAAATCTCAGGCAGAACCGTAAAATCTTCTCATAGGCATTCAACGTAGCATCAAACCATTTATGCTGTTTTTCCTTCGTGTTTTTGAGGAGCGTGGCACTCATGGTCGGAACAAGTGTCAGCGCAACAACAAGCGAAGCAAGCAGGCTGTATGCGATAGTAAGTCCCATATCTACAAAGAGCTGCTTGACAAGACCGGACGCAAAAACAATCGGCAGGAATACACAAATGGTTGTAAGTGTCGATGCAAATATGGCACCGGCCACCTGTCCTGCACCCTTTACTGCCGCTTTTGCTGCAGGCATGCCTTCATTTCGGAGCCTGTAGATATTCTCAATCACGACAATTGAGTTATCAACAAGCATTCCGACGCCAAGTGCAAGTCCGGAAAGCGAGATAATATTGAGTGTAATATCCGAAAAATACATCAGCACAATCGCAAACAAAACACTGAGCGGAATGCTGAATGCAACAACAATCGTCGGTTTGACATCCTTAAGAAACAGCACAAGGACAATAATGGCAAGGAGCGCACCCCAAACCAGGTTGCTCAGCACATTATCGACAATCAGCTTTATGTAATCGCCCTGATCCATAATCGGGATGACATGTAATCCCTCATACTGCCCGGTAATATCTTCTATAGCCGCCTTGCAGGCTTTTGACACTTCACTTGTGCCGGATGTACTCGCTTTACTGATTGCAAGCATGATTGCATCATTATCATCCATTCTCGCATAGCTGTCATCGGCATTATCTGTGACAATGACATCCGCAACATCAGAAAGCTTTACATCACCCAATTTGTCCATGTGACAAATAACAGTGTCCCTCAGTGCATCTACGCTATCGTACTCCTCACCGATTTTGACCATGTAGCTGTCTTTTCCTTCATGAATGGTTCCGGCAGGCATCGAAAAGTTCTCTGCGGACAAAATCTGTGATAACATTTCTTTGTTTAACAGGGTATCCAAATTGGCTGAATCAAGCACAGACGCTCTCTGCTCATCGAGCATTTCCTGGTTGGAATCGATTTGGCTCTGTCCCTGCTCAAACTGCGCAGCACCCATTGAAAGCTGGGCATTAAATGCACCAAATGTCGCCGCTGCCGTGAGCTTGCCTTTTTCAAGCTCTACATAGCCATCTTCCGCCTCTTTCATTTTTTCATCCACCTGTTTTACAACAGCTTCTGCAGCCTTGATTTCAACTTCAAGGTTTGCAAGCTCTGCTTCAATCTGTGGCATTCTTACATTGACGATATTGTAAAGCGTTTCAAGATTTTCCTTTGTAAGGTTTTTGGCTGCTTCCCCCTGTCCCTGCAGCTTCATCAGATCCTGTAATGCTTTTAATTTTTCCGGATGGTCAATGGCATCTTTCACATTAAGCGGAATGGAATCGAGCTGCTTTTGAATTTGCTCTTTTGCAATCTTCTCTGCCGCAGATGCTGCGCCCGCTTTGATTGTATCCGCTGCAGATCCAAGCGTCGTAAGAACACTGTCCACATTTTCTGCGGAAACGACGACATCCATTCCGGCAGCTGTAACCGCCTGCTGCGTCGCCTGAATAAGCGCCTGGCTATATACCTGTGCATAAACCATATTGTAAGCGTCCACGCCGCTCATGGCACTGCGTGCTGTTTCAATTCCCTTTTCGATCTGTTTTAAATTTTTTTCAACCTTATTGTCTTTGTATGCTTTTTGCTCCATTTCGAGCGCAGCTTTACTTGCCTCAAGTCCTTTTTGCTGCGTTCCGAAAGAGGTTTTGGCAGCAATTGCCTCGTCAAGCTGTTTTGATAGATCCGCAAGCTCAGAGGATGTCTTTTCCTGCTCATCCTTCAGCTGCTTCTGCTTTCCGCTTATCTCATTCTTTTTTTGATTGAGCTCACTCTGCGCATCGTCCAGTTTATCCTGCGCTTCATCTAACTTTTCTGTCGCAATGCCAAGTACTTTCGCATTAACCTGTTCAATCTTTTCCTCATTGAGTTCCACGCGCACTGTTTTATCGACAAGTCCTGTTGCTTCCACACTCGCAACACCCGCCTGTCGTTCAAAATAAGGAATCACTGTTTTTTCACAAAAATCCGACAGTTCATAAATATCTTTTCCATCATAGTCAACGCTGACATACATCGTTGCCATCAAATCAGGCGAAATTTCCATAATGGAAGATTTTCCGGCACTCTCCGGCAACTCCAGTTCGTTGATTGCCGTGCTCAGCTTGACCATTGCACTATCCATGTTCATGTCGTCCTCAAACTCAAGCACGACCATGCTATAGTTCTCATTGGATACGGATTGCACCTTCTTTACACCGTTGACGGTTCCAAGTGCCGCCTCAAGCGGTTCGCTGATATCCTTCTCCACCTTTTCCGGTGATGCGCCCGGATATGTTGTCGCAACAATAACATATGGCAAATTCATATGCGGCAGTAAATCTGTTGTCATTTTTGTAAAGCTGACAACACCAAGAACAAGCAATAATACAACTGCCACAAAAACGGTAAATGGCTTCTTAACACTATACTTTGTCATAGTATCTCCTCTGTTTTGACCGATCAAAATAAATAAAAAAAAGATTCGAAACTCTCGTCTCAAATCCCTCGGGTTGGGCTGTTTTACACAGTCAGCACCTCGTAGCGGAATCGAACCGCTGATTCTGCCGTGAGAGGGCAGCGTCTTAACCGCTTGACCAACGAGGCTTATTGAGGGGTCGCTCACGCAACCCGCTCGTTTATATTACTACATCAAAAAACAAAATGCAAGCATTTTTTTCATATTTTTATTTTTTTATATGTTGCAGTGATTCAAAATGTCTTATATTTAAAATATTCTTTCTGCCAGACGCCTCCGTTACTACGACCGGAACATATCAAACAGACTGATCTGATTGCTCTGCGGCAGATCTCCCAAAAGGTGTAATTCTGCCATCTTATCCGTAATGGTCTGGCTGGCTTTTGTACGCGCTTTAAAGTCATCGCGTGAAAGATACGGGCCATTTAACGCCGCTTCCATAATGTTTTCCGCCGCACTGTCACCCAGTCCGTCAATGCTGTTAAACGGCGGAAGCAATTTCCCATCAACAATTTGGAATAGTCTTGAATGCGACTTAAATAAATCAATCGGCAGAAACTCAAATCCACGCGCATACATCTCCTGTACGATTTTCATATCCTTCATCGTATCCTGCTCTTTTTTGCTGAGCGTATCTTTTCTCTTTTGATACTCCTTCATTGTCGCTTCCAATTTAGCCTGTCCGAGACACATAATCTCATACGAGAATGCGGAAGCACGTATTGAGAAATATGCCGCATAGTACGCAAGCGGATAATTCACTTTGTAATATGCAATACGCCAAGCCATCATGACATATGCTGCCGCATGCGCCTTCGGGAACATATACTTAATTTTTTTGCAGGACCAAATATACCAATCCGGAACGTCGTGCTCTCTCATCGCTGCTTCCATCTCCGGTTTTAAGCCCTTTCCCTTTCGCACGCTCTCCATGATCGTGAATGAAAGCTCACTTTCAACGCCTTTATCAATCAGATAAATCATAATGTCATCTCTGGTACATATCGCTGTCGAAATGGTTGCATTTCCTTCTTCAATGAGCGTCTGTGCATTGCCAAGCCAAACGTCCGTACCATGGGACAATCCGGAAATACGCACAAGATCTGAAAATGATTTGGGCTTCGTGTCCTTAAGCATCTGGATAACAAACTCTGTACCAAACTCCGGAATTCCAAGACTGCCCAGTTCACAGCCCCCGATCTGCTCCGGCGTAATACCGAGCGCCTTCGTACTGCTAAACAGACTCATAACGTCCGGATCATCAAGCGGAATCGCAGTCGGGTCTGTATCTGTCAAATCCTGCAGCATTCGAATCATAGTCGGATCATCGTGTCCGAGAATATCAAGTTTTAACAGGTTATGATCGATCGAATGGTAATCAAAATGCGTGGTGATGATGTCAGTTGTCATATCGTTTGCCGGATGCTGCACCGGTGTAAACGAATTGATATCCTCTCCAACAGGAAGAACAACAATACCACCCGGATGCTGACCGGTTGATCTGCGAACTCCTGTACAGCCCTGTACGATACGATTGATTTCCGCAGCGCGTTTGCTCACTCCGCGCTCCTCATAATAGTTTTTCACAAATCCATAGGCAGTTTTTTCTGCCAGTGTTCCTATTGTTCCCGCGCGGAAGGTCTGACCGTATCCAAAAATTACTTCGGTATATTTATGTGCTTTTGACTGATACTCTCCTGAGAAATTGAGATCGATATCAGGCTCCTTGTTTCCCTTGAATCCGAGGAACGTCTGGAACGGAATATCGAATCCGTCCTTAATCAGTTTTTCTCCGCAATTTGGACAAACGCGGTCCGGCATATCACAGCCTGCCTTTCCGGAATACGCCTTCACTTCAGGAGAATCAAAATCCACGAAATAACACTTGCCGCACCGGTAATGGGGACTTAGTGAATTTACTTCCGTAATACCTGCCATATAGGCAACAAAGCTCGAACCTACCGATCCACGCGAGCCAACCAGATAGCCGTCTTCCACACTCTTCCAAACAAGCTTTTGGGCAATGATGTACATCACGGCAAATCCATTGGATATAATGGAATGAAGCTCCATTTCCAAACGGTCCTGCACGATTTTGGGAAGATTCGGACCGTAAAGCTCATGTGCCTTATTGTTACAGATTTCTCTTAGAAGCTCATCGCTGTTTTCGATAACAGGCGGACATTTATCCGGTCTGACAGGATCGATGGATTCAATCATATCCGCAATTTTGTTTGTATTGGTTACAACGACTTCCATTGCCTTATCGGAACCAAGATAAGAGAATTCCTCAAGCATCTCATCTGTTGTATGTAGGAAAAGCGGTGCCTGATTATCTGCGTCCTTAAAGCCCTTTCCCGTCATAATAATGCGTCTGTACACTTCATCCTCCGGATTTAAGAAATGCACATCACACGTTGCACAAACCGGCTTTCCAAGCTGATCGCCAAGATCACAGATCTGCTTGTTAATTCTTTGGATATCTTCAATCGAATGAACCATTTCCACACGCTCTGATTCGATCATAAACGCATTGTTTCCAACCGGTTGAATTTCGAGATAATCATAAAAATTGGCAATTTCTATAATATCCTGCTCGCTTCTGTCATCCAAAATGGCCTGGTAAAGTTCTCCTGCTTCACACGCACTACCAAGAATCAATCCTTCCCTATTCTGCATAATCTTACTTTTCGGTATTTTGGGTACCTTATTAAAGTATTTCAAATGAGAATCTGAAATGAGCCGGTACATATTGATACGTCCAACATTGTTTTTGGCCAAAATGATACAATGGAACGGTCTGAGCTTACTGATTGCCTCATCATTATCATCAGAAAGCGCATTGATGTCATCCATGTTAAAAACGGACTCCTCTGCAAGTTTTTCTAACAGCTTGACAAACACTTCTGCCGTCGCCTCGGCATCGTGAACCGCTCTATGGTGATTTTCCAGCGATACGCCAAGCAGCTTGCATACTGCATCAAGCGTATATTTGTTATGTCCCGGGAGCATGACTCTGGATAGTCCCAGGGTATCCAAATAGGTGAAATGACTTCTTAGTGAACAGTTCTTTGCATTTTGGATAATAAAACTCATATCAAATCTTGCATTGTGCGCAACAAGTACTGCATCCTCACAAAACGCCAAAAAGTGTGGCAGCACTTCCCCAATATCCGGTGCGCCCGCCACATCCTGATCCGTAATATTCGTCAGCTGCTGAATGCGGAACGGAATCGGTTCTTTTGGATTTACAAATGTTGAAAACCGGTCAACAATCTTTCCGCCGCTCACTTTTACCGCACCAATCTCGGTAATGTGATTTTTTTCTGCACTAAAGCCTGTCGTCTCAATATCAAACACGACAAACGTCCCCTGAAGCGACTGCCCTGCAGGATTTTCCACAATCTTTTTCATATCATCGACCAAATAGGCTTCGATACCATAGATGACTTTGAAAAAGTCCTGTCTGTCAGGGTTTTCATCTCCGGCTTCTTTCCGTTTTCCTTTTTCTTCCTTCCATAAATCCTGCCATGTATGGAACGCATCCGGAAACGCCTGTGCAACACCATGGTCCGTAATTGCAATGGCAGGGTGTCCCCACTTATAGGCCTGCTTCACGATTGCCTTGGCATCCGAAACACCATCCATATCACTCATTTTGGTATGGCAGTGAAGCTCCACGCGCTTATGTGCGCTGTAATCCTGGCGGCTCACCCTAAAATCAGGAATTTTCTTAATTCCGACGATTGAGCCAATCGTCATGTCTTTATCAAATTTATCAAACATCGTAACACCTTTGATTCTGACAAAGGCGCCCGCCTTGATGCCCTCCTTGATTTGTGCTACCTGATCATTATGTGCAAATATTTTTGCGCCAATCGTATCGGTATAATCCGAAATCTGAAACATGATAATCGTCTTTTCATTGCGGATTTCACGCGTATCGACTGAAAGGATTTGTCCTTTGATGATGACCTCGCCCATATCCCCAACGATCTGTTCAATCGCCAGTTCCTCGTTTTCCACCTCGAAATTACGGCCATAAATCACATCCGGATCATCATCCTTAACAGGCTTTCTGAAGTCACGTCGACCCCCTTCATTTTTGGCAAATGACTTCGGTCTGTTGTCTGTTTGAACCGGTTTCTTCTGTTTCGTTTCCGATCCTGCTGCCACATGCTCCTTAGGCGTTTCAATAACATCTTCTTTTTCTTCTGCCTGTTCGCCACTTGCCGGCAATTTGCTGACGATTTGATCAATCTGCCTTGCAATTTTGAGTTCATCATCTGCTTTATACCGGCTTTCCTTAGCCGGCCGATATGCAAACTCCGTAAATACAGAAAGCCCGCACCGCTCTGAAAGTATTTTATCGAGAATATCCATTGCCTCATCTGCTTTTTCATGATTTGGCACGATATCATCCACCGTAAAAACTATTTTTTTTCCATCCACACTGTAAGTCGCGCGCTTGAGCATATTAAACATAAGCGGACTATATGCGCGTATTTCCTTTAACATACTGTCAAAATAATGTTGAAGCAGCATCTCCGGCGTATATTGTTCAGACAATGTAAACCGTTCCCTAATATGAATTGCAGTCTTTACATTCGAAAACAATTGTCTTTTGATTTCTGTTTCCAGCTTCCAAATATCGTCTTTGTCAATCAAATGATTGGATAACAGCTTAATATACATTGCATCACGATGCCTTGTTGCGGCAATTCCCTCTACCTCAACCTGCTGCATCTGAGCCTGCAATTTTTTATCGAGCTTTAGTGTTGGAAAAACTTCCAGAAACTGTTTTGTCATTTACACTTCTCCCCAGTGGTCTAGTTCCTCTTTCAGCGCCGTCAGTAACTCCTGCTCCGGAATTTTGCGCACAATCTCGCCCTTTTTGATTAAGAGCCCTTCTCCGTTTCCGCCTGCGATTCCAAGATCTGCCTCTTTTGCTTCTCCCGGTCCGTTCACCGCGCAGCCCATAACAGCCACCTTGATATCCAAATCGTACTGCGCAGTCATCTGTTCCACTTGCTGCGCAAGCGAAATCAAATCAATTTTGGTTCTTCCGCAGGTCGGACATGACACAACCTCTATTCCGCCCTTGCGAAGTCCCAACGTCTTTAAAATCAGCTTTGCAGACTTGATTTCCTCAACCGGATCGCCCGTTAAGGATACACGGATTGTATCGCCGATTCCCTGATATAGCATGATTCCAAGCCCCACTGAAGACTTGATATTCCCGCCCAGAAGTGTTCCGGACTCCGTAATTCCGATGTGTAACGGATAATTCATCTCCTTTACAATGCGCTCATGTGCTTTCACACACATCAAAACATCACTTGATTTGATACTGACAACCAGATTGTCATAGCCGAGTGACTCGATCATATGCACCTTATCAAGCGCACTTTCCACAATTCCTTCTGCTGTGACTCCACCGTATTTTTCGACAAGCTCTTTTTCAAGAGAACCGCTGTTTACACCAACGCGTATTGGAATATTCCGCTCCTTTGCCACATCGACAACAGCGCGCACCTTTTCCATTCCGCCGATATTGCCGGGATTGATGCGGATTTTGTCCGCTCCGCACTCCATTGCGGCAATGGCCATCTTATAATCAAAATGAATATCGGCAACAAGCGGGATATGAATGCCTTTTTTGATTTGCGTAATTGCCTTGGCCGCTTCAAGCGTCGGCACAGTGCAGCGTACAATCTCACAGCCCGCCTGCTCAAGTGCCAGAATCTGGGCAACCGTTGCCTCCACATCTTCCGTTTTCGTATTGGTCATAGACTGGATCAAAACCGGATTGCCGCCACCGATTACCCGGTTTCCAATCTGAATAACTTTTGTATGATCTCGATACATTTGGCGTATACCTCCTAGTCACATAAGGGATGGTCAAAGCCATCCCAATCTGTAACAATGGTAGCACAGCCACTATGACGTGTCAATTTAACTTCTAATATAATCACAATACACGAAACAGCTTCTGATACGCCTTCTTTTTGGCATTCGGCACGATGATTTTTAAGTCTTTATGACACTTTACAAATGCCTTTGAACCGACATAGGTCAACTTTTTCGTTTTGATTGTAACCTTCTTTAAATTGCTACATCCGTAAAATGCTTTTCTTCCGATTTTCTTTACGCCCTTCGGAATCTCTATGCGTGAGAGCGATTTACATCCCTGAAAACATCCATCCGGAATATACTGCAATTTTGTTGCGTTTTTCAACTGCACTGTTTTGAGGTTTGTCAGCCCCCTGAATGCATTTTTGCCAATTGATGTCAGATTGGTGCAATCGATGCTTATTTTGGAAAGCTTTTTCCCGCCGCGGATACAGTTTGACTCGATTCTCGTCACCTTACACAGCTGATTGCCAATGCGAAGCTCTTTTGGAATGGATAACGACTTTTTGGAATCACTCACATTCACTTCTTTGATTACAACTTCTTTGTTTTTTCCGACTTCACAGACAATCGACTGGTCTTTTTGCTGTATAATCTTCTTTCCGGTGATATTATCCTCATTCGTTTTATCGCCGGATGCAGTATCGTCTGTCGGTTTGGTTTCTTCAGGAACCTGATTTTCAGAAACCTCCTGTCCGGTGAGTGTTTCGTTCTTTTCTTCCGAATCTTTCTCTCCGCCTTTGTCTTTCTCATCCTCCGTCACAGTCTGGCTGCCCGTTTTTTCCCAAATTGCATAAAGCGTCTCATCTTGTTGCGGGATGTACTGTTCATATGCCTGCATCGTGGCTTGTCCTCCCGTCTGTTCCTTCGACCATCCGATAAACTGATACCCTTCTCGCTCCGGCTTTGGAAGTGTGATACTGTCCGGCTCCCACAAGGCATATCTCTTGATATGTTCATCCTTCTTGGTTGTGAGATTATAATATACCTTACCCTCTTTGAAAATCTGGTTTTCTGCATTGTTTTCTTTTTGTTCGCCCCATCCTACAAAGCTATATGTACAGTCCTTGTGTGCATCACTGACATTGCCACCGTTTCCTTCAAAGCTGACTCTGTATTTTCTCTGAAATCCATTCGGAGAATAATGATAATCCATCATATAAACACATTGCTGGGACACGGTTGCGCCACTCGTTGCTCCATTTCCATCATAATCGACGATATATTCACACGGTCTGAAATGAAAGTTAAACACTGCCTCTCTTCCACATTCGGTATTGTTTTCCTTTTCTCCAAGCGTTGTATTGTAAATAATATCAACATAGCTTGTTAATGTTCCGTTAATCTCTATATCTGAATTTTGTTCTCCCGTCCACTTGCTTCCGTTTTCATCCAGAAGCATGAAATCACCATAGTAAGAAGCATTATCGGTCTGATAGGTGATATAATACCCCTTCGTTTTCTGATAAATCATGGAAAGCGCCAGATCACGGTATTGCCCGTCTTTTCCGTTTGGTGACAGGGAAAGCTTTGCCGCTCCCTGGACACCGTAATGCGAGACAATCACACCGCCGAGCATTGTTCCTGACATAGATTCCTTAACATAAATATCCTGTTGTTCACTCAAATCCTTCGTTGTATCCACACCGTATATGGTAATTGTCGATTTCCATGTCAATTCGTCTCCCTCATACAGATTCATCCGATAGCTTCCACTCGATTTTGGGGCATACACCCCTTCATTCAGCACAACATCAGATGCCTGGTTTGATATCTCATCCAAATAAGCATTCATGGCTGTCTCATAATATGGCATCCGTTCCTGCCGGAACGGCTTAAATGTTTTATTCTGATACCGGTATGTATTACAGACACTCTCTAAATTCAACACCTGATTGTTTTGTATCAGTTCCTTTCTCTGCTGTTCCGTCAGACTATAAAGGAACTGACCGACCTCATAATCCGAAGCCTTCATGAATGCATCTCCCAAATCCGCCTCCGTCATCGTTTTATATGACATGGAGAGAAGCGGATTTTGTTTCCCTGCCTGTGCAGCAATTGGTTCTATCGTAGCCATATAAATCACAGCCAACAGCGCAAAGATAAAAACAAGTGTCTCTTTTGCGTAGGATAATTTATTTTTCATATCTTTGTCCTTTCTTTCATTTATTCATTTTGCTGAAGTATTGTTCGCTCCAAATCCTGTATCACAAACGGCTGCTTGCCCTTTTTCATAAGAAACAAACCGCCGTTTCGTCTTTGTTTTTTGTTCATACTTTGCATCACTTCACGCATATCCGCATACCGGCTTTTCTGATTCATCCTCGTGCAGTGAAATATGATTTCACGCACATCTGCATCGATAAACGGATTTTCCAAATACACTCCATCAAATTTTTCACCGATTAGTAGCTCATAAAAGAGTACACCAAACGAATAGACATCACTGCGCGCATCAATCTGCCCGTCTTTTTTGAGCTGTTCCGGCGCAGCATAGCCCGGTGTACCCATTTGATATTTTTTTCTTTCATCAACTGTCTGTACACTGCCAAAGTCAATCAGCTTCAGCTTCCGGTTTGGAAGCAGCATGACATTTGCCGGTTTCAAATCTCCGTAAATGAGCTGTGGTGTCCTGCCATGCAAATAAGCAAGCGCATCGCATAGATTTTGCATGATTTCCATAGCCTGTTCATATCTGACGCTGCCTACTCTTTGCAAAAACAAATCCATGCGTTCGCCATGTACATATTCCATGACATAATAGTAGGCCCTGTCTGTTTCAAACGCATCAATCATCACCGGAAATGCTTCGTGTGTGACACTTTGCAGGAATTTGATTTCGGTCTCGTATGCCTCCCGTTTCAATTCATTGGCATCAGCCTTGCACAATTCCTTAAGCGCCCAGTATTTCTTTGTATGCGCATCAAACACGAGATACACCTTACTTGTACCGCCATTTCCGAGAACCTTTCTGATTTCATACCGTTTCTGTAATATGTCACCTTGTTTCATGAGCTTTCCTTCCAGATGCAAATTGCTGAAATATTATCTGTCCTGCCAAGCTTCTTAAGCCGCTTGGTATGTCCTTTCAGCCTCGTTTCATATTGCGCGTGATTTCGGTCTTTATTCGTTACACACATCAATTCTTCAAAATACGGCTTTGGTTTATCTGCGATAAACCCATCACTACAAAGCAGAAACGAATCACGCTTTCTGATTGTTCCACACACAAAGTCTGCCACTCCATCCCGATTCATACCAAGACACCTCGTAACGACATGTCCGTCTGTTCTATGCACTTTTGTTAACTGCCTGATTGTTTTGCGCATACGAAATGCATAACAGTCACCTATATGAAGCATATAATACTGTTTTCGGAACATGACACATACAAGCGCCGTTGTTCCGTATTCTGACTGATTCCGCCGTCCTAAGCGGAACAATTCTTCGTTCATTTCTTTGAAAAGATGAAGCCCTGACGAACGAATCAGCTGCTTTCGTAAATACGGTTTGCGTCTGCTCACTTTCAAAATTGGAATCAGCTTTTCTTCCACCCATTCATCAATTCTTGCGACACATAATTTACTCGCCGCTCCACCATTTTCTAAGCCGCCCATCCCATCACAAATTGCATACACATTGCAAATTCCTGCTTTTGTCAGCACGCTCCGGATATAGACGACATCTTCGTTTTGTGTTCTGAAATTTCCCTGATCCCATATAAGGACATGTGCAAACCTTTCCCGGTTTCTCCTTTTCAATCTGTTTCCTCAACTTTTGAATACACCCGATTTGGGTTTGAATCGTTATTGAATCTGAATCAAATGAAAAACGATGTGTGTAGTCCCGATTGTAGTGCATCCATTTTTCAAAAACAATTGACATTTTTCACAAAAAAAATAACGCCCACAGGTCAAAAAAGTCCTGTAAGCGTTAGAAATATCACATTTTTCATTGTCAAAAAGCTATCGAAACAGTCTTGTAATATCGTTATAAAATACAAATACCATAAGAAGCATCAAAAGCACAAAGCCAATCATATGCACAAAACCCTCTTTTTCCGGAGGAATTTTCTTCCCGCGAATGGCCTCAACGATAATAAACACAAGCCTTCCGCCGTCAAGTGCAGGAAGCGGCAGCAAATTCAGTACGCCAAGATTGGCACTTAACAGCACGGCAAAATTGAGCATATTGAGCCAGACGTAAAATGCACCGTCCGGTTTTGACTCCGTATAGATGGTATTCACGGCCTGCGCCATTCCGACAGGACCTGACACATCATCCTTTGAAACCTTTCCGCGTACCATCATGGATAAGCTTTTGAGAGTCGTTTTGACCCAATAACCGGTTTCATAGAAACTATACTTCAGGGTGCCACCAAGTGACAGCTTCGTATAACCGCTCATCCCGACAAGCCCTAAATAATAGCGTTTTGCCTCCTCATCATAGGTTGGTGTCAGAACCGTTTCATACGTCTTACCGTCCCGCTTGTACACAACGTCGATGTCGCCGCCTTCATGCAGCATGGAAAAGAGGCTGATTTCCCGATATAAATGTGTCTTTTCTCCGTTTAAGGAAACAATCATATCACCGGCCTTAAGTCCTGCCTGATATGCGCCGCCTTCTTCGGAGACCTTGTAAATGACAGGAAGATCGACACCGATGCTGCCGATAATAATTGCCGAAAACAAAAAGGCGAGAATAAAATTGAAAAACGGGCCTGCAAACACCGTCAAAAAGCGGACGCCGATTGATGCATCCGGAAACGCCCTTCCTTTTTGCATCTCATTTGCTTTAATCTCTTCATTGATGTCCTGATGCGGTTGCGCATCCTGTGGTTCATCGGTGTATTTGCCGTCCTCTCCCTCAAATACACACGCACCGCCTATTGGAAACAGTCTGATTGCATATCTCGTCCCGTTTTTGTCAAAATGAAACAGACATGGACCCATTCCGATGGAAAACTCGACAACGCCGATTCCGCCTGCCTTTGCAAGAAGAAAATGTCCGAGTTCATGCACAATGACTACAACACCAAATATGATAAAAAACAATAAAACACCCATGCTACCACCTGCTCTCAATCAGTTCATAACACCATTTCTCCGTCTCGAGAATTTGCGAAACATCCGGGTTTTGAATCGTCTTATGTTCTCCCATCGCCGCTTCAATGATGTCATAAATATCGAGAAATTTAATTTTATTTTGTAAAAACATTGCCACTGCCCGCTCATTTGCCGCATTGTAAACAGTCGGCATACTGCCACCCGTTTGAAATGCATCATAGGCAAGCTTTAAGCCGCGAAACGTCTCCATGTTTGGCTGTTCAAAGGTCAGCTTAGACACCTCGAACAAATCCAGTTTTTGCCCATTCATCGGAAGTCTGTCCGGGTAAAACAGTGCATACTGGATCGGAAGTTTCATATCCGGTACGCCCATTTGTGCGATCACTGCTCCATCGACATATTCAACCATAGAATGCACAATGCTCTCCGGATGCACTACCACCGTAATCTCCTGTGGTGAAACGCCAAAAAGCCATCCTGCCTCCATCACCTCAAGGCCTTTGTTGACCATGGTCGCTGAATCAATCGTGATTTTTTGTCCCATTGTCCAGTTCGGATGCTTCAGCGCATCTGCAACCGTCACATCCCGCATCTGCAAGGTCGTCCTGCCTCTGAACGGACCACCTGAAGCAGTCAGTAAAATCCGTTTGACCCGGTTTCTTGGTTCACCGTTTAATGACTGGAAAATCGCGCTGTGCTCACTGTCAACCGGCAAAAGAGATACGCCCATCTTCTCAACAAGCGGCATGATAATATGCCCTGCTGTCACAAGCGTCTCCTTGTTTGCAAGCGCAATATCTTTTCCTGCTTCAATCGCTGCAATCGTCGGTCTGATGCCAATCATTCCAACCATTGCCGTCACGACAATCTCGCTTTCCGGAAGGACTGCAATCTGCATCAGTCCATCCATCCCGCAAAGAACTTTGACATCCAAATCCTTTACCCGCTCCTTAAGTTCCGCTGCCGCCTTTTGGGACCACATCACCGCATAGCGCGGCGCAAATTCCCGGATCTGCTCTTCCATCTTGGAAACGTTGCTTCCTGCTGCGAGCGCAACAACACAAAGCCGGTCCGGATATGCTCTTACAATATCCAGTGTTTGTGTACCGATTGAGCCGGTACTACCCATTACTACAATCTTCTTCATGTTTTCCTCTTCGTCACAAAATCTATGAGACAGTCTTTGCTAACAGAACTGCCGCATAATAAATGATCGGCGCAATAAAGATAACGCTATCAAACCGGTCCATAATGCCGCCATGTCCCGGAATCAATTTGCCATAATCCTTTAACGCATGATTTCTCTTAATGCCGGATGCCGCCAAATCGCCCACCTGACTAAACAGACTGCAGATGGTGCAAATTACGGGATACATCCACATCGCTTCCATGCCAACCTGCCCTGTTTTTACAAGGATGCCGGCATACAATACCGCCACAAGTGCTGCCCCGGCAACGCCACCGACCGCGCCCTCAATCGACTTTTTCGGACTCAGAACCGGTGCAAGTTTATGTTTTCCGATCTTACGTCCGACAAGATAGGCACTCGTATCACAAATCCAGGAGCCGATAAATGTCAGCCATACAAGAAAAACACCCTGTTCAAGCGTCCTTGTCAGATACAAAAAGCTGAGCATGACAGGCGCATAGACAAACGCAAAAATTGCTGCCATAACCTGATTTGCATGAAATCTCGGAAACGTAAACACATACACCATCATCATGAGTGAAATCGTAATAATCATAGTCAGCATCAGATAAGTGCTCACGCCAAACACAAACACCACGATATAGTATATGCAAATCCCAAGCATTCCAACAAGCTCAAGTGCATTCACTTTTTTTTCATCCTCATGTACCTTACACGCCTTAGTCATCTCGACAAATGCGATTAGGGACAGCAAAAGAAGTGCAAGCAAAAGCGGCAGTTTACCGGCAAGTAAGAACACCACCAACAATATGACCAGCACAATTGCACTCATAAATCGCTCTTTAAACATCCTCCGCCTCCTTTACAAGTCCAAATCTTCTATCACGTCTCGTATAAGAATCAACCGCTTCTTCCAAATCCGCTTTTGTGAATGCCGGCCATGGAACAGGCGTAAAATAAAACTCGGAATACGCAAGCTGCCACGGCAGGAAATTGGAGGTCCGCTGTTCGCCACTTGTCCGAATGAGCAAATCAGGATCCGGAATCCCTGCTGTATCCAAATAAGAGGAAATCACGTCCTCATTCAAATCCTCAATCTTACGTGTGCCGTTTGCAACATCCGTATACGCCTTTTTCATCGCGCGGACGAGTTCATCTCTACCGCCATAATTGATGGCCACCTGAAAATGCAGTCCATCGTTGTCTTTTGTCTTTTCCTCAAGTGCTGCAATCTGCTGCTGCAAATCCGCATCAAGCCTTGTTTTATCACCAATCACACGCACGCACATGCGATTCTTTTCTGCTGTCTTTTGACAGTTCTTCATATAATTGCGAAGCAGTCCCATCAGTGCATCCACTTCATCCTTCGGTCTGTTCCAATTCTCCGTCGAAAAAGCATAAACAGTCAAATACTGAATACCCATTTTGTATGCTTCCTCACAAATCACTTCCACTGTCTTTGCGCCCTGCACATGTCCATAATTGCGTGGCATTCCTTTGCTTTTCGCCCATCTTCCGTTGCCATCTAAGATGATTGCAACATGATTGGGGATTTTACGCTGTTCACTCATTGTTTGCCCTTTCTATGTCAAATAAGGGGGACGCCGCAACGTCGCCCCCCATGATTATACTGTCATAATTTCTTTTGATTTTTCCTCGACAGCCTTGTCGATTTCTTTGATATACTTGTCAGTTAATTTCTGAAGTTCACTTTCCAGATTTTTGATTTCATCCTCTGAAACCTCTTCTTTTGCAAGCTTTTTAAACGCGTCATTTCCGTCACGTCTTACATTGCGGACAACGACTTTGTTTTCTTCACCCTTTTTCTTGACATCTTTAACAAGCTCTTTACGTCTCTCCTCTGTCAGTTCCGGGAAAATCAGACGGATGACACTACCGTCATTGCTTGGTGTGATGCCGACATCACTCGTCATAATTGCTTTTTCAATCTCTTTGATGAGCGTCTTCTCCCACGGTGCAATCTGAATCATACGTGGTTCCGGAACGGTGATATTTCCAACCTGCTGAATTGGCGTTGGTGTTCCATAGTAATCTACTTTCACTTTGTCAAGCACATGCGGATTTGCTCTACCTGCACGAATCGTAGCAAACTCGCCATTTAAAAACTCGAGTGCCTTTTTCATTTTGTCATCATAAACCTGTAATCTTGCGTCCATAAAACCCTCCTATACAAGCACCTTTGTGCCATGAAATGTACCTTTAACCGTATTCACAATGCTGTTTTCTTCATTGAGTCCAAACACCCACATCGGCATATGATTGTCTCTGGCCAAAATAGATGCTGTCATGTCGACAACCTGAAGATTCTTTTCGATAACCTCATCGATTGTCACTTCCGTATATTTCTTCGCCTGCGGATTGTTTCTTGGGTCATCATCATAAACACCGTCCACCGCTTTGGCAAGTAAAATCACGTCAGCCTCAACCTCAACTGCACGAAGTACAACGCCCGTATCCGTTGAAAAATAAGGGTGTCCGGTACCTCCGGCAAAGAACACAACCATGCCCTTTTCAAAGTATTTATTCGCTCTGTCCTTTGAAAAAAGCTTGGTAAAACTACCACATTCAAACGGTGTCAGAATATTGGTCATCATACCGACCGAGCGAAAAATCTCTGAAACATAAATACAATTCATGATTGTCGCAAGCATTCCAATCTGATCTGCCTTGGTACGATCGATGTTTTTACTGCTTCTTCCTCTCCAGAAATTACCACCGCCGATTACAATACCGACCTGGATTCCGTCATCCACAAGCTCTTTTACCTGCAGAGCAACTTTTTGAACAGTCTCCTCGTGAAATCCTGTTTTGTTTGGTCCTGCAAGCGCTTCTCCGCTTAATTTCAACATGACTCTCTTCATTATGAAGTCCTCCGAATGTAACCATTTCAAAATCGTTTATTGTCAGGTACCTAAAATTTTCTTTTCTTAATAACAATCTCCGGCATCTTATAATCATCAAAGAAGAATGTCGGACTTACCTGTGCATAGCTCTGTGATACGACACCTTCAATGACCGCACCATTGTTAATCTGCACTGCTTTGGATTTGATGTTACCCATAACGATGGCTGAGGAATCGAGAATAACAGGTCCCTGCACATCAATATCTCCTTTGATAGCACCGGCAATCACGGCACTTGTCGCATATACATTACCGATAATAACGGATTTGGCACCGATTTTGACGCTGCCCTTTGAGTGAATATTTCCTGTTACCTGTGCAGAATCAGAATAGATTTCTGCCGCATAAATCTCACCCTTAATTGTTCCTGACATGCTAAGCTTGCCAAGCACATCAAGATTTCCGTTAATCGTACCGAGCATTTCACAGGAGCCTTTTGTGATGAGATCACCGTTAATGACCATGCCGGATGTAATTGCAGCATTTTCATCACTTGCTTCCTCATCTTCATCAAAGGAAACCTCTTTTTGTGAAACAACAACCTGCGGCTGTCCTGCCTTTGCTTCCTCTGCAGGCTGCACTTCACTTTGCGCCGGAATGACTTCTTCCATAGCCGGTGCCACAGGCGCTTGTGCAGGTTCCACTATCTGTTGTGCTACTACTTCCTGCTCTGCCACTGCCGGCTCTTGTACTGCCTCAGTTTCCGGCTCCATGACAACTTCCTCTTTGGCCGGTTCTTCCGAAGCAGCAGCCACTTCTTCTACCTGCTGTGGCTCCATCGCTTTCACCGGCTGTGGCTCTACGCTGTCCGGCAATTTGGAAAGCGCTGCAGCAAGTGCTGCCTCCAAATCCTGTTCCGTCTGCTGTGGTTTCGCCTCTTCCTGCGCCACTGCCTCCTGAACCGGTACGGATTCCTCTTCTGTCATCTGCTGCATTTCTGCATTCATCAGTTCTTCTTCCGGAATAAGCTCATTCACAGCCTGTGATAAATCTTCCTTTAAATCTTGAAAAAAGCCCATCTTTATCTCCTTTACGTGGTTAGTTTTCCCCCGTGACACTCTCCGCTTTGATATGCTGGATCGGTATCGTATCTTCGGTGATTGGCAAAATCACCACATCATCTCTTGCTTGTAATGCCTCTATAATAACCGGCAACGCTTCAACGGTTGCCAGTTTATCTGCCCCATCATGCATAAGTACAACAGATGTATTATGCTCATCAATGTGCATCAGAACATTGCTTGCCACTTCCTGTGCTGAAATCGGCTGTCCTGTCGCGTCACCGCACGACACATTCCAGTCAAAATATTTGATTTGCTCCTCATTGTAGCATGCAATAAACTGTTCCATTGGAACCTTGCTGACAGAATTGGAGCTTCCGCCCGGGAAACGTGCAATCATCGGTTTTACACCGGTCACTTCCTCCAGATAGGTTTGCAACGCAAGGAAATCCGTGCGGAACGCTTCCTGTGATGCATAGATTTCGTTGTATTTATGCGAATAAGAATGCATGCCTAGACTGTGTCCTTCATCAACAATTCTGCGCAGAATTGTCTCGTTTGTCTCACCCGTCTTCCCTACAACAAAAAATGTCACCTTGACCTGGTACTGCTTGCAAATATCAAGAATCTGATCCGTGTAAACACTCGGTCCGTCATCAAATGTCAGATAGACCTGTTTTTTGCCTGTGACATCGAGTACCTGCGCCGCATCCGACATCACCGCGTCCTGTGGTATCTCTGCATTTTCCCATCCGGTATCCGCCGATTCATCAGACGTCTCATCCGACTGCTGAAATTGTGAAATCTGCTCTTTTAATTCCTGCAAAGACCGCTTAAGCTGTGTTATTTCAGACTGCATGGAAGCAACCCGAACAAACAAAACGATACACAGCACAATCGGTAATACCAAACCGGCGATAATCGTCGCAATAATCATTTTCTTGAGTTTGGCAACACGTCTTTGCCGCATAAGGTGCTGCTGTCTGCTTTTTGCATCTTCAGCCATATACTACCTCATATTTTTACACACTTGCTGATAGTATAACATATTTTTCTTGCAAATGCTACACTTGCTCGCTTTAATGCTTGTGATATTTTTTATTCTCAGATTCATATTTGGCTTCACATGTCATATGTACACCAAGTTTTTTGAAAATCTGCTCGTCCACACTGGACAACAATACGGATGAATGCATCTGGCATCCTTTTAACTTTGGAAGCATGCGCAGCGCTTTGGCTGCATCTTCATCTGATGCGGCACTGGTGGAAAGTGCAATCAGAATTTCATCCGAATGCAGTCTCGGATTTTGTCCTCCAAGACAATCAATTTTGAGCGTCTGAATCGGTTCAATCGCGGTTGGCGCCACAAGCTTCTGCTCATGATGAATCGATGCAAGCTCCTTTAACGCATTGAGAATGGCAGCTGCACACGCGCCAAGCAGATCAGATGTTTTGCCTGTTACAATTGTTCCGTCATGCAGTTCGATTGCAACCGCCGGATGTCCCGTCTCTTTTTCACGCTCAAGCGCCGCTTTCACGACCTTGCGGTCCTCAATCGTAACGCCGGCCTGTTTCATTAAAAGCTCCAACTTGTAGACGATCTCTTTCGAGCCTTTTCCGCGTTTTAAATCCATCATCGCCTGGAAATATCTGCGGATAACCTCCTGATTGGAAGCTTCTCTGCACGCCTCATCATCAATGATACAATTTCCGGCCATGTTGACACCCATATCTGTCGGTGATTTGTATGGGCTCTCTCCCAAAATATGTTCAAACATCGCATTTAATACCGGGAAAATCTCAATATCGCGGTTGTAATTGACCGTCGTTTTTCCATATGCTTCCAAATGGAACGGATCGATCATATTGACATCATTTAAGTCTGCTGTTGCAGCCTCGTATGCAACATTCACCGGATGCTTCAGCGGCAGATTCCAAATCGGGAATGTCTCAAATTTGGCATATCCGGCCTTCACACCGCGTTTGTGTTCATGATAAATCTGTGATAGACACGTTGCCATCTTTCCGCTTCCCGGTCCCGGCGCCGTGATAATGACAAGCGGACGCTGCGTCTCTATATAATCATTTTTGCCATATCCCTCATCACTCACAATGGTGTCGATATCACTTGGATATCCCGGTATATTATAATGAAGATATGATTTGATACCAAGCTCAGAAAGCTTATTGCGGAATGCCTTTGCACCATTTTGACCGGTGTATTTGGTGATAACAACACTGCCGACAAACAGTCCAACACTGCTAAAGGCGTCAATGAGCCTAAGCACATCCAGATCATAGGTGATGCCCAAATCTCCACGCACCTTATTATTTTCAATATCTTCCGCGCTGATTACTACTACGATTTCAGCCTGGTCCTTTAACTGGAGAAGCATTTTCAATTTGCTGTCAGGCTCAAATCCCGGGAGCACTCTCGATGCATGAAAATCATCGAACAGCTTTCCGCCAAACTCCAGGTACAATTTGTCGCCAAACTGACCAATACGCTCTCTAATATGCTCTGATTGCATTTTTAAATATTTATCATTATCGAATCCGATTCTCATAGTTGCTCCTTTTGCCTGCTATCCTCAATCAGGAATGTAAATTTTCGCGTCGCGCACCCCGTTGTGCCCCCAAAACGCATTATGATTTATTATACAAAAAATTTGATTTTGAGGCAATCTTTTTTCATCGCTTCCAACCAAAAAACACGTCCGTTCTTAATCCTCTATCGACAAAAACCCTTCTCCAAACACCTGGCTTGTCTCTGTAAACATCACGAAAGCAGCACCGTCTACCTCCATTACAGTCGACTTGACTTTATATGCCTGCGATTTGGAACATGCACACAAAATGACATCCTTCTTCTCGAGCGTGTAGGAACCCATACCACGTATGAGTGTCGAGCCCCTGTCTATGATTTCCGAAATCCGGTCGCAGACCTCATTTCCTTTGGTTGTGATAATGATGGTGAGTGTCCCCGCTCCCATACCGTACATGATTTTGTCCATCACGATCGATGCCACAAATGTCGCTGTGATTCCGTAAAGAACCGCATCGACGTCTCCAAATACCGGCCAGCCAATCAAAATAATAGCAAAATCAATGATTAGCGTCACAATCCCCATCGAAAGATGCGGTCTTAGAACCTTCACCGTCATAACAAGCAAATCAATTCCACCCGACGACGTACCGCGCATATAAAAAATAGCCATACCTGCACCAAGACAAACACCCGAAAAAAGTGCAGCCATTACCCTTGCGCCACCATATGCAGGCATCAGCGGAAAAACAACATCCAAAAAGAATGTACTGATAATAACCGTGCGCAGTGATTTTAACAAAAACTCTTTTCCGACATAGCGGTAGCTAATGAGAATAAATGGTATATTCATCAAAAATGTCATAATACCGATTGGCAAATGCCACACATAGTTCATCATAATTGCAAGACCCGAAATACCGCCCGGTGCAAAATTGGCATTGGCCGCAAACGTATAAAGCCCTGCCGCATATAAGATGCTTCCCAAAATATCCGCAGCGATATCATAGCCAAACGATTTCCATTTCTGTTTCATGTTTCTCCTCTTCTTTCCATAATAAACGATAATATACTTTTCTTTGTTAAGCCCCGGTTTCTATCTGTTATTTTGCGTCATTTTGCACCCATTATCCAAACAGCTAATGCAAAAAGAAAATCTCCTGGCTTTTGCCAAGAGACTATATTATAACAACACTTCCAAATACTGCTGAATCTTTTTCGTCACCTGTAGTGCATCAGCATATTCCATTAATAATGGAAGGTTTCTTTTCCCATTTAAATATTCCTTCATTGCGTATTGCTTCACATGCTGCTCTGTCTGAACGCGGAATATATCACAAATCGTTCTTTCTTTATCATAGCATGGAACGACATGACCATACGATGTCGTATAGGAGCTAAGCCCAAGCTCATATCTGCTTTCCACAACAGAATACGTCTTTACATCAAGAAAACCGCCTGCGTTCACTTTGTAATCTCTCGGAACTGTCACATGCAGTGTTTCCGGCCATCTTCTTGAAAGCCCATGCAGCGAAAGTGCAGTTTCATGTGAAAAGACAATTTTCTTATATTGTAAGGATAAAATGTACAAATCGTCCTGCCATGCATCCTTTGATATGTAAATCCCCTTTGCGACACGCTCACAGTCTATTTCCTGTAAATATCTTGTTGCGTACTGTCTTGTAATTCCCATCGCAACAAGTTCGGAAATTTGTACAACACCTTGATTTTTTTGAAGTAATTGATTAATTTGTTCTTTCTTACTTATGCCCATGCCTCACATTGTATCTCAGTGTGGAATGAAAGTCAATTGTAATCTCATTTCTGCTTTACCTCCATACCACATATCAATGTTTATGAGGCATCATTCGAATTTGTTTATACAATATATATGTTAAAAGTGTGTCTCAAAACACAATATATGGTATTTTCTGACATTTTGCAAGAATGAATTCATTTTTGTTATCAATTTGGTAAATATATCAAAATGCAAAAAAACACAATTTTTCGGGCCGGCATCTATTCAGCCCTCCGAATGCTTCTTTGGGAACGTCCAAAATGCTTCTGCCATCCACTGCCCGTTTGCTTTACCAAGGCGCTACCACATCGCACTTTTATAGATTAACCTTAACAATCTGTCAGTATGCAAATTTCATAGCGTTTGATTTTATATATTTTTGTTTTAATAATTATATCTGTTTTTATCGTTATATCTATTGTTATTTTACACACAAATCACACTTTTTGCAAGCATTTCCTATGATTTGTTTAGCACACAAAGAAGAGGAACAGCAGGTCATATCTCCTTCTGTCCCTCTTTTTTTGATGTCGTATTGACTTATTCGGTTATATTTAATTTCGTGTTATTTCGTGGGCGAATTTGGTTCCGTCCGGGGATTACTGAACCTCTTCAATTCGTACATTCTTGATGTAGATTTCAGCTGTCGAACCATTGTTACCCATGTTAAACTCAAGACGGCCGTTTTCATCATCTTTTTCTGTCATCTCAAAATCAAATGTAAATGTCTGCCAATCCTTTGTCACTGTAAACTCTGTATCTGCCAAATAACGGATCCAACCGGCAGTCGGTGCAGATACACATGTAATCATGTCACGTTCCTCTGCTGCTGATGCATCAAAGCTCAGTTTGTATTTCTTTCCTTTGATCAGTGGAACCTTCGCCTGTACAAGCTGTACAGAATAGTCTTCTGTTCCTTCTTCTTCTGATGTGATTGTCATCACACCATCTTTGATTGCTGCGCTACCTTTACCACCATTGAATAATAAGAACTCCCAGTTCTCACCGTCTGATAAATCCTCTGCCTGTGCAAAGTCACCGTTATAGATTAAATTGCCATCTTCTGTTGCCTCGCGGAACTCTTTTTTCGGTTTTTCCACGTTGGTATCATATTCCGGTTTCTGGTAAACTCTGACGTAATCAATTTCGAATTCTGCTTTGTCAAAATCTGTTGTCTCATCCGGGTTGCCAGGCCATGTACCACCAACTGCTAAGTTCATCTGCACGAAGAAGGTCTGATCAAATGGTGCCGGATATGGTTTCTCATCTTCTCCGGAAACTGCTGTAAACCAGTCATTTACAGTGTGATATAAATTTCCGTCGATGTAAAATCTCATCTCACCCGGTTCCCACTCAACAGAATACTCATGGAAATCATCTGCGAATGTTGAACCTTCTAATACGTAAGTACCCTGCTGCTCACCGTGCGGCTCTCCGTAATGGATTGTACCGTAAGCTGTATCTACCTGATTGCCAAGCACCTCCATGATATCAATCTCACCGCATTTTGGCCACTGACCATAGTAGCTTTCCTCAGTCGGCATCATCCAGATTGCAGGCCATAACCCCTGTCCCTGCGGTACTTTTGCACTTGCAACGACTTTACCGTATAAGAAATCCTGTTTGTTCTGCGTTTTTACTTTACCTGATGTGTAGTACTCCTTGCCGTCTTTCTCTGTCTTAATTGCCTTGATGACCATTTTGCCGTCACGAAGAAATACGTTATCTGTTGACTCTGTATACTCCTGAAGTTCCTCATTTGTCCAGCCCGGCTCATGTGGCTCATAGCTCCAGATACTCTCATCCATTGCTTCGCCGTCAAACTCGTCGTTCCAAATCAGGTCATATCCATCAAGCTGTGGCACTTCCGGTTCAGCCTCCGTCTCAGCTTCCTCTGCAACCGGTGCCTTCTCTTCGACTGCTTCCTCACTCACTTCTTCCTGTACAACCTCTTCTGTCTGCTTTTCCGGTTCTTTGTTTCCACATCCCGTCGTCGCAAACATCACAGTGCACAGACCAACAGTTAACAGTAATCTTTTTACATTCTGTTGTTTCATAAAATGCTCCTCACCTTTCTTTATTCACTTTTTCTTTGGGCATTCGCCCCCTCCAAAATACATAGTATCACTTGCAAAAACGCGCTTATATCATGTATATTATATTTATATCAAATATTTCAGATATTTTTGAAGGAGTGTGCTTCTTATGAATCCATTCAATATTGAATCTGCATTGCAGGGAGCACTGCTTTCGCAAAGTGAAAATGAAGACTTCCATACAGAATATGAAAAGGAACTACATTTTTATAGTGCTGTACAGGCGGGCGATTACGAACTGGTGAAGTCACTCATGACACCATTAGATGGCATCGGTCATGGACATCTTTCGAATAACACCATTCGAAACAACCGGTATCATCTCATCATTTCGATTGCACTCATCACACGCTTTTGCTTAGAAGGCGGTATGCCCTCAGAGACGGCCTATACCTTAAGTGATTTGTATATTCAAAAGGCGGATGTCGCATCTACACTCAATGAGATTAAGCAGTTACATGAAACAATGGTGTTTGATTACACCAAACGGATGTATGATTTATTAAAGACAACCATTACATCAAAGCTTGTCCTAAAAGCGATTGAATTTATCCACTCACACATCCATACACCGTTTACCGTATCCGAACTTGCAGACACACTTTCTGTCAGTGCCGGTTACTTATCAACGCTCTTTAAGCAGGAAAGCGGGATGACCATAACGGTATACACACAAAAAATGAGAATTGAAGCCGCACAAAATATGCTAAAGTACTCAGAGCAATCCTTTTCTGACATTAGCAACTATTTATGCTTCAGCTCCCACTCCCATTTTATTTCAGTATTCAAAAAATATACGAACATGACGCCGCGCAAATACCGCGAAGCTTATTTCAGAAGTAACTGGACAACGTAATACAAAGAAATACATTTTTATAACGAACTTCTTTTAGCCAATACCATTTTATCAAAATGCAACGTGAAAGGACTTACCATCTATGAATCATACCATTTACAACCATACAGATTTTGCCCCAATTGGATGTGATGACTGCAACGGCTGCAGCAAATGCTGCACCGATATGGGCGAATCCATCGTACTTGACCCATACGATATGTATATGCTGACTTCGAACCTGAAGCTTGCAGGCGGTATGCCTGCAACTTACGAAATTCTGACTTCCGAGGACGGTCCGCTTACCCTTGCAAGCCAAAACGGTCTCATTTTGCCTTGCATCAAAATGGTTGTTGACGAAGCTGCACCTGCAGATGCTGTAGGCACTTGTGCCTTTTTAAACAAAAACGGACGCTGTAGCATTCACAAAATCCGTACAGGACTATGCAGATTGTACCCACTTGGCAGAACGTACCACGAAGATACCTTGTCATACTTTGTGTTAGACGACGCGCTCGGCTGTCCGTCAAATCTCAAAACACCTGTCAAAATAGAGGACTGGATTGCCATTCCGGATATGGACGCGTACGAAGCCTTTCTCCTAAAATGGCATGCCATCAAAAAAAGTCTGCAATCAGCCATTTGCGAAGGAGCAAGCTCCGGACAAATGACGATGCAGACTGTTACATCCATTATGAGCCGTTTTCTGGCTGTTTTTTATCAAAAGCCTTACGGAAAGGACTTCTATGCAGAATTTGCTGCGCGTGTCTCACTGTGGGAAAAAGGCATTTAGCAAATTACGATAATAGCATACTGTACGCTTCCGGCCTTCTGTCCCGGAAAATTCCCCAGGAGAATCTGTCTTTTTCCTGCGCATCCAAATCATACTCAGCAGTCAATATCTCCTCCTGATTGCGTGACGCACTCTCAATTATTTCGCCTGTTGCATCTGTCATAAAGGAGCTACCATAAAATAGAAGCTCCGACTTCTGGTTTCCATTTTCCATACATGGCACAACCTGTTCAAGTCCGATCCGGTTTGCTGCAACAACCGGCATCAGATTGGCTGCACTGTGCCCTTGCATCGCACGTCTCCAATGCGGCATGGAATCGACAGAAAGAATCGGTTCACTTCCGATTGCCGTCGGATAAAGAAGCATCTGCGCACCCATCACCGCCATACATCTTGCGCTCTCAGGAAACCACTGATCCCAACAAATACCGACACCAATTGTTCCGTATGCTGTGTCCCATACACGAAAGCCCGTGTCGCCCGGCGTAAAATAGAATTTTTCCTGATAAAAATGATCGTCCGGTATGTGCGTTTTGCGGTACACGCCAAGAACCGAACCGTCTGCATCAATCATTGCAATCGAATTAAAAAAACGATTGCAATCACGCTCATAAAAGCTGATGGGAAGCACAACCGAAAGCTCCTTTGCAACCTTTGAAAAATGCATAACTGCATCATTTTCCATCACAGGCTTTGCATATGAATAATATTCATATCTGCGCTCCTGACAAAAATAGGGACGCTCAAACAGCTCCGGCAGCAAAATCACCTGACAACCATCCGCTGCAGCCTTTCTCACCAGTTCATCCGCCTTTGCGATATTTTCTTCCACACTTGTTTTGCACTGCATCTGAATCGCAGCAACCTTCACTTTACTCATATCTTCTCCTACACTACTCTCATCTTTTGAACACTCTATATGCGACCTGCATACATATCAGATGGCACCCTCCACTCTATCCTTCTTTTCTCCTACACCACTAACATCTTTTGAGCAATCTATGTGCGCCCTTCATACATATCAGATGGCAAACCCTACGAAGCGTCTGCACTTAATGAGCGATTTATCGCGAATTTAGTACCGCTACGCTGAAGTCGGAGCGAAAGCGCGTTTGCAAGCTGATATGCTATGTAAGAAGCACATAATACTTCAAAACTACACTTCCGGAATCTGCTGTGTAATACAATGAATGTTTCCGCCACCCTTTAAAATGTCCAGTGCCCAAATGCCCACAATTCTCCGCCCCGGAAAACATGCCGTTAGGATTTCGATGGCAGTCTGATCATTTTGATCTCCAAACTGCGGCACGAGAACACAGTCATTTGCAATGTAAAAATTGATGTAGCTTGCGGCAAGCCGCTCCCCCGCATCACGCGTATCTTCACCCTCTTCAAATACGAAGTTGGCAAGATCACGTTCTTCAATGCAAATTGGTTTTGAAGGGATAGGGAGCTTCACAATTTCAAATGCTCTTCCCTTGGCATCCGTTTCCTTTGAAAGGATTTCGTACGCCAGTGCGCTTCTTTCATACTGCGGATCCGTTTCATCCTCACACCAGGCAAGAAGTACCTTTCCCGCCCCAAAAAAGCAGCAGAAATTATCGACATGCCCATTTGTTTCATCCTGATAAATGCCATAGGGAAGCCAGATCACTTTGGTTACCCCGAAATAACTTTTTAGCTTTTCCTCAATCTCTCGTTTTGACATCGTCGGATTGCGTCCTGGGCTTAAGAGACATTCCTCTGTTGTAATCAGTGTTCCTTCGCCGTCCACATGAATGGAACCACCTTCTAACACAAATCCGCCTGCATCATATACGGCATCTCCTAATACTTCACAGATTTTCGAAGCAACCAGCCGATCATGCGCGTAATCCGTATAGAGGCCATCATAGGTTCCGCCCCAGGCATTAAATTCCCAGTCAATGCCACAGCGCTCTATTCCATTCGTAACAAACGTCGCCCCGGTATCTCTCGCCCAGGAATCGTCCGTCTGCACCTTGATCGCTTTGACATTTGAATTGTCGGCAAAAAGGTCCGAAACCCGTGTATATGCTTCACATCCCACAAACAAATATACCATCTCGCAGGAAGCAATGGCACGGATGATTTGTGTAAACGCCTCCTCAGCGCTGCTTCTGTCGATTCCCCATGACCCCGGACGCTGTGGCCAAATCATGAGACAGCCATGTTGTTTTTCATATTCTGCCGGCATGCGAAACCCGTCCGCAGTCGGCATGCTCTGTCTTTTTTTCATATTATGTCAACCAAATCATATGTTACAATTTTCTGTTCTATTATTTTCGTGCTGCGTTGTAAACGTGTTATTGCGCTGCTCTTACGATAGCCTGTTCTTGAAATCTTCGTAACCAAACTGTTTAACGATGCGGCAGTCACCGTTTTGATCCATCACGGCAATCGCCGGAAGCGGAATCCCGTTAAACGTATTGTTCTTTACCATGGAATAAATTGCCATATCCTCAAAATAAAGCCTGTCGCCGATTCGTATCTCATGGTCAAACGAATAATCCCCTATGACATCTCCGGCAAGACATGTGTTGCATGATAAGCGATACGTATACTTCTTTTCACCGGCCTGACCGCTGTCCTTAAGCGGCGGTCTGTAAGGCATTTCCAATACATCCGGCATATGACATGCCGCAGACGTATCCAAAATGAGTGTCGTTCCATCATTTTCAACAATATCCAGAACCGTCGTCACATTGTAGCCGGCATCAAGTGCAACCGCCTCTCCCGGCTCCAAATATATCTCAACATCATACGTTTCCTTCATATGCCGGATCAGTCTCACAAGACGCTCCACATCATAATCTGCCCTCGTGATATGATGCCCGCCACCCATATTGAGCCATTTCATCTGATGCAAATAGCGCCCAAACTTCTCCTCAACCGCCAAAAGTGTCGTCTCAAGGTCATCTGCATTCTGCTCGCATAATGTATGGAAATGAATGCCATCAATCATCCCGGCCAGAGTATCATCAAAATCACATGCCCGCACGCCCATTCTCGAGCCGGGCGCACACGGGTCATAGATGCCATGCTCCTGCGTGGAGCATTCCGGATTAATGCGTAACCCCACGCTAACTTTTCGCCCGGTCTTCTCTGCAACTCTTTTTACCACAGGCAGATACGTCTCAAGCTGCCGCCCGGAATTAAAGACAATGTGGTCACAGATGCCTGCAATCTCTTCCATATCCTGCGCGCGGTATGCCGGTGAAAACACATGGTTTTCTTTTCCCATTTCCTCATATCCAAGCTTCGCCTCATAGAGACCGCTCGCCGTCGTACCGCTTATATACTTTGCAATCAGCGGATATTCGCAAAACCCCGAAAAGCATTTCTGCGCGAGCAAAATTTTAGCCCCCGTTAACTTTTCAACACGGTTTAACAGTTTTAAGTTGTCCTCTAATTTTGCCTCGTCGATGACATAGCATGGCGTAGGCACTTCATGTAATCTCATCTGTCTATTCACCTGATACCCAGGGTAACTCTAATGCATCATTTTCCTGGTAAGCCACCCTGCAACATTTGTGATGGATCCTCGTCCATCCTTATCTTAGTCAACGAGCACCGGATTTTCAACGACCTTCCACGGAAGTCCCCACTTATTCAACGCTTCCATATATGGGTCCGGATCAAACTCATCGACAGTGTAGACGCCTGCCTTGTTCCATAGTCCTTTAACGACCATCATCGTTCCGATCATCGCCGGCACGCCTGTCGTATAGGAGATTGCCTGCGACTCAACTTCTTTGTAGCATTCCTGATGATCGCATACATTGTAGATATAGATGCTGCGCTCTTTTCCATCCTTGATACCTGTAAAAATGCATCCGATATTTGTCTTTCCGACCGTGCGTGGTCCAAGTGATGCCGGATCCGGAAGGAGTGCTTTCAAAAACTGAATCGGCACAATCTTCTGACCGTTAAACTCAATCGGTGTCGTTGAAAGCATACCGACATTTTCAAGACAGTTCATATGTGTCAGGTAGCTTCTCCCAAACGTCATAAAGAAACGGATACGCTTCACCCCTTTGATATTTTTGGCAAGTGACTCAATCTCCTCATGATGCAGAAGGTACATATCCTTTTGTCCCACCTGATCAAAATCGTACTCGCGTTTGATTGACATTGGCGGAATCTCCACCCACTTTCCATTTTCCCAATAGGAACCCGGAGCGGAAACCTCACGAAGGTTGATTTCCGGATTAAAGTTGGTTGCAAACGGATAACCATGGTCACCGCCGTTACAATCGAGAATATCGATTGTATGGATTTCATCAAAGTAGTGTTTTTGTGCGTATGCGGCAAACACGGATGTCACGCCCGGGTCAAAACCGGTTCCCAAAATACCGGTGATTCCCGCCTCCTTAAACTTATCCATATACGCCCACTGCCATGAGTAGTCAAAATAGGCACTAAAGCCAAGCTCCTTGCATCGCTTGTCATACACCGCTCTCCACGCCGGATCATCTGTGTCCTCCGGCTCATAATTGGCCGTGTCAATATAAGGCACCTTACATGCCACGCAGGCATCCATAATCGTCAAATCCTGATACGGAAGTGCCAGATTCAAAACAGCGTCCGGTTTGTAAGCCTCAATTAACTTGATGAGCTCGTCCACATGGTCAGCATCTACCTGCGCTGTCTCAATTTTAGTCGCAGTTTTGTCCTGTAATTTTTCTTTCAGTGCATCACATTTAGATTTGGTACGGCTTGCAATCATAATCTCCGAAAATACGTCACTATTCTGACAGCATTTGTGAATTGCAACACCTGCGACACCACCACAACCAATAATCAATACTCTCGCCATCTAATTTTCCTCCTCTACCAATAAATCCTCTACATATTTCGGCAGCATAAATGCCCCCACATGCAGATTTGTCGTATAGTACCATGTTTCTATATTTCTATCATCCCATCTCTTTGCATCCAGATCCTTGAGCGGATGATATTTTTTGGAAGCAAACCCAAACAGCCAGTAGCCTGCAGGACACGTTGCGATATGTGCCTGATACACGCGGCTGATTGGAAAGCTGCGGAACACCTTGCGGTGCATACTTCTGCACGCTGCCTCATCCTCGTCAAAAAAAGGGCTGCCGTGCTGATACACCATAATGCCGTCGTCCTTAAGCGCCTTATAACAGCTTCCGTAAAACTCTTTTGTAAAAAGTCCTTCCTCATGTCCGAACGGGTCGGTTGAATCATTTACGATGATATCGTATTCATCCTGTACACTTCGAAGAAAATGAAGTCCGTCCATATAATAGATATGCACGCGCGGATCAGAAAGTCCTGCCGATTGCTCCGGAAAATGCTTTTTACAGACATCTACAAGCATCTCATCCGGCTCCACCAAATCGATTGATTCAATCTCCGGATACTTCGTAAAGCATGTCGCAACGCCGCCGTCGCCACCGCCAAAAATTAGGACCTTTTTGACATTTGGATGAACAGCCATCGGAACATGTGTCACCATCTCATCATATACAAACTCATCCGCCTCGGAAAAGACAATGTCGCCATCTGACACAAGCACCTTTCCAAACTCCGGCGTCTTTAGCACATCAAACCGCTGGTAATCACTCTCACCGCTATAAAGCTCACTATCTGTACGAATCGAAAGCTTTACATTGTTCGTGTGCACCTGCGAAAACCACATCTCCATCAGTATTCTCCTTTTTCACTTATCCTACCTTACTAACACATTTAAATCATTCGCCTCAAGGTCCTCCGTTCCCTGCAGCGAGCACCCCTTCTCCTTGGCATACAAAATATACTCTACGATATCTCCCGTAATGCGCTCCCCCGGTGCCAGAATCGGTATCCCCGGCGGATAACACATTATAAACTCTGCACAAATCTCACCAACCGACTGTTCTATCGGAACAAGCTTTTTCTCACTGTAAAATGCCTCCTGCGGCGATACGATAACCTCCGGCTGTATATAGTCTCCGGAAATCATCGGAAGCTGCTCTTTTTCATACAGACGTTTGATATCGGCAAGTGCATTTACAAGCCGCTCAATATCACGGATGCGGTCACCGATTGAGATGTAAGCAAGGATATTTCCGATATCTCCAAACTCAATCTGAATATCGTATTCATCACGAAGCAGTTCATACACCTCGATGCCGGTCAGTCCGATTCCCTGGGTGTAGATGGAAAGCTTTGTCACATCGTAGTCATATACACTGCATCCATTCACAAGCTCCGTGCCATACGCATAATATCCGCCAATCTGATTGATTTCCGCTCTGGCATACTCTGCCATCTGCACGACCTTTGCAAACGACTCTTTTCCGCGCAGTGCCAGGTTGCGCCTCGATATATCAAGCGACGAAATGAGCAGATAGCTTGCGCTCGTCGTCTGCGTCAAATTGATAATCTGTCTGACATAATCAGCATTCATCCCGCTGTTTGTTAGCAGGATAGAACTTTGCGTCAGACTTCCGCCCGACTTATGCATCGAAATGGCTGACATATCAGCTCCCGCCTGCATCGCATTCACCGGCAGATTTTCTCCAAAGTAAAGGTGCGTACCATGCGCCTCATCGACAAGCATTTTCATGCCGTAGGAATGCGCTAACTCTGTCAGTGCCTTCAAATCGGAACAGATTCCATAATAGGTCGGATTGTTCACAAGAACCGCTGCCGCATTTGGATGTGCCTCCATGGTCTTTTTCATCATTTCAGGCTCCACGCCGAGTGCAATACCGATACGCGGCTCCGTTTTGGGCTCGACATAAACCGGAACCGCCCCACAAAGTACGAGCGCATTGATGGCACTTTTATGTACATTACGCGGTAAAATGATTTCCTGCCCCGGCTTACAGGTAGACAGAATCATACTCTGCACAGCCGACGTCGTACCTCCCACCATCAAAAACGCATGCTCTGCACCGAACGCATCGGCGGTTAGCTCCTCCGCTTCTCTGATGACGCTCACCGGATGACACAGATTGTCAAGCGGTTTCATCGAATTGACATCCAACTTGACACACTGCTCTCCGAGCAGTTGCACAAGCTCCGGATTTCCGCGTCCTCTTTTATGTCCGGGTACATCAAACGGAACGACTCTCTTTTTTTCAAATGCCTTGAGCGCCTCATACACAGGCGCTCTCTTTTGTCTGCTAAAATCCATAGTATTCCTCGCAAAAGCAGTACATATTGCGGCATATCAAAACAGTGAAAGAGACGAGATACGCTTTGCGTATCACGCTCTGATTAGCAGTCGTCAAATGACCATTCGTGCAAGCACTATGGCCATTTTCCTCGTTGCCATAA
>JAGKTY010000036.1 GCA_021153185.1 Lachnospiraceae bacterium | reverse complement strand
ATATATTCAAGCTTTGACGGATTGCGCCAATTCTCTTTTGTAGGAAACATCAACAACCAATGATCAGCTTCATAAAATAACATTAATTTTCCTATTGTCAATTGATGCTTTTCACATGCTAATTTATATTTTTCAAACATCTGAGGATAACGCTGTTTAAATGAAAGTGCCAACCCTTTTCCCATCACTCCAACAGTATTTACTGTGTTTACTATAACTTGTGCCGGACTTTCAAATATATCCCCTTCAATATATTCAATCATAACATTTCTCCTAATTATTCAATAGTAACCTTATCTCCTGGTAAAATACGAATGAAATTCTGACGAAGTTTTCCGCTGATATGCGCAAGTACTTTGTGTCCGTTTTCAAGCTCTACCTGAAACATTGTATTTGGAAGTTTTTCTACGACTGTTCCCTCGATTTCAATTACATCTGCTTTCGACATTTCAATTCTCCTTCTCACTATCATCACGTTTTGATACTTTGATCGCATGTTTGATCATTTCATTGGTTATCCGCTCCTTTTGCGTAATTGCCCGGCGGATTTCTTCTATATCATACTGCAAAACCACAATATGCTTTTTATTCTTTTTCTTTGGTTTCTCCAGCGGATGAAGCCTTCCATCTGTTATATAAACATATTTTTCGTCTTCATGCAATATGATATATCTTTTTTTGTTGTCATGACCTGCTTTTGATTCTACAAGACGTCCTACCATCTGCGCACCTCTTAATACAGCGTTAATATTTCCGGATCACCATCCGTGATTAAAATGGTATTTTCATAATGCGCTGACAGGGATCCATCTTCCGAAACGACTGTCCAGTCGTCGTCAAGCCATTCGACATCGCTTCTTCCCATGTTAATCATAGGCTCAACAGCAAGCGTCATACCGCTTTGCAGCTTTGGACCGCGCCTTCTTTGCGCAAAGTTTGGAATCTGTGGGTCCTCATGCAATTTGGTTCCAATGCCGTGTCCGACAAGATCTGTGACAATTCCATAGCCAAACTGGCTGATATACAAATCGATTGCTCTGGAAATGTCGTACAGATGATTGCCCTCTCTCGCCATCTTGACGCCTTCAAAGAAGCTCTGTTTTGTCCGATCAATCAAATCCTGTGCTTCCTTTGATATCTCACCGACACCGAATGTACGTGCCATATCCGAATGATAGCCCTTATATATAAGTCCTGCATCCAGACTGACGATATCACCCTCCTGCAAAATGTGATCTGCTCTCGGAATTCCGTGAACGACCTCCTCGTTGACAGAAACACAAATGGAAGCCGGATATCCGTTATAGTTTAAAAAGTTTGGAATACATCCATGCGCACGAATCATTTTTTCACCCATGACATCAATGTCTTTGGTTGACATCCCCGGTTTGATTGCATGCTCTAAATTCTGAAAAACATCTGCGAGCAGTTTACAAGACTCTCTCATCAGTTCAATCTCTCTGGCAGACTTAATCGATATAGCCATAGTACTACTCTCCTAAAATAGAAACGATTGCTGCAAACACATCGTTCATATCAACGGTACCATCCACTGTTCTAAGCACACCCTTCGCTGTGTAGAAGTCGATAAGCGGTTGTGTCTGGTCATGATAAACCTTCAGACGGTTTTTTACAGTCTCAGGTTTGTCATCATCACGTAAGATGAGCTTCTCACAGCATCTGTCACAGATACCTTCTGCTTTTGGTGGAACGTGCTCGATGTGGTATGTTGCGCCACACATTACGCATGCACGTCTTCCGCCCATTCTCTTTACGATGTTCTCATCCGGCACATCCACGTCAATTGCATAATCGATTGACTCTCCAAGCTTTGTGAGCGCCTCATCAAGAACTTCTGCCTGCGGAATGGTACGTGGGAATCCATCGAGTACATATCCGTTTTTGCAATCCTCCTGCGCAACACGGTCAAGAAGAATCTTTACAGTAAGTTCATCCGGAACAAGCTGTCCCTGGTCCATATATTTTTTTGCTTCCATACCAAGCTGCGTTCCGTTTTTGATATTTGCACGGAAAATATCGCCTGTTGAAATGTGTGGAAGTGCATATTTATCAGCAATCATTTTGGCCTGTGTTCCTTTGCCGGCTCCAGGCGCTCCTAACATAATAATTTTCATGTTTTCCTCCTAAACAAATCTAGGACAGTTCGATCAATCGCCTGTCCCAGATAGAATGCTCTATTTATCATCTCTTAGCTTAAGAACCCTTTATAATTGCGCACAAGCATTAATGATTCAATCTGTTTGATTGTCTCCAATACTACGCTGACAATAATGATCAGGCTCGTGCCGCCGAATGATACGTCTGCGCCGAATACTCCGTTGAAGATATACGGAAGCACGCAAACGATAATCAGGCCACATGCACCGATGAAAATAATGTATTTCAGAATACCCTCTAAGTACTCTGTCGTAGGTTTACCAGGTCTGATACCCGGGATAAACCCACCGTTTTGCTTAATATTGTTAGATACTTCCATTGGGTTAAATGTAATAGAAGTATAGAAGTAAGCAAAGAATACAACAAGCACGATATATCCAACAAGACCCCATGTATAACGAAGTTTCGCCGGATTACACCACATGTTTGAATTCAGGTAGTTCATGACCTCTGCCCATGTACCTTTCGCATTGATGCCGAATAACTGACAGAATACGATTGGCATTGACAAAAGGGATGAAGCAAAGATAATCGGAATAACACCTGATGTGTTAATCTTAAGCGGGATTGCAGAAGTCTGTCCGCCCACTGTTCTTTTACCCTGAATTTTCTTAGCATACTGTACCGGAATACGACGTGTACCATCATTTAAGATGATAACAAGTACGACCATTCCAACGATAATTGCAAGAATAATCACGCCTGCAAGAACACCGGTTGCTGTGTTTTTTGCATTTTTTACAAACTGCTCATACAAGTTTGCAAGATCCTCCGGCATACGGGATACGATGTTGATTGTAAGAACGATACTGATACCGTTACCAACACCGCGGTCTGTAATACGCTCACCGATCCACATAAGCACCGCACTACCTGCAGTCAATGCTGTGATTACCATACAATAGTTGAGGAATGTGTTACCTTCCTGCAACATGTTTCCTCTGCCGAATCCGATTGCCATTGCAGTTGCCTCAATCAAGGCAAGTGCAACTGTTACATATCTTGTAATGGAAGCAATTTTCTTACGGCCATCCTCACCATCTCTCTGCATTTCCTCAAGCTTTGGAATTGCAATTGTGAGAAGCTGCATAATAATTGAAGATGTAATGTAAGGAGTAATATTTAACGCAAAAATAGACATATTGAGGAAGGATCCTCCGGTAAATGCGTTAAAGAAGTTGAACGCATCCCCTGTCTGACTTGCATACCATTCTGAAAAGACCTTTGTATTAACACCAGGCACCGGTAGTTGGCATCCGATACGGATGACAACTAACATTGCAAATGTAAACAGAAGTCTCTTTCTGATGTCTTTCACTTTAAATGCATTTTTTAAAGTTGTTAACATTAAATCACCTCTGTTGTTCCACCAAGTGCCTCGATTTTTTCTTTCGCAGATGCTGAGAACGCATTTACTTTCACATCGAGCTTCTTAGTTAAATCCCCATTTCCAAGAATCTTAACACCATCGCGTGGGTTTTTGATAACTCCGGCCTCTAATAATGTATCAACTGTTACAGTTGTTCCATTATCGAATCTCTCAAGAGCGGATACATTGATAGCCACGATTTCAAGCGAATTGCGGTTCTTGAATCCTCTCTTTGGAATTCTTCTGTATAAAGGCATCTGTCCACCTTCGAAACCAAGTCTTGGTGCGCCTGAACGAGCCTTCTGACCTTTATGTCCTTTACCTGCTGTTTTGCCGTTTCCTGAACCATGGCCACGACCTCTTCTGAAGTTGTCACTATGTTTAGAACCCTCGGCAGGTCTTAAATTAGATAATTCCATTCTGACACCTCCTACGCTTCTTCAACTTTTACTAAGTGTCTTACCTGCTGAACCATACCTCTTGTGCATGCATTGTCAGGTAACTCAACTGTCTTGTTTAATTTCTTTAAACCAAGTGCCTCTACTGTCTTAACATGTTTTGGAACAGCGCCGATTGTAGATTTTACTAAAGTTACTTTTAACATCTTATCTGCCATCTTGATTTCCTCCTTATGCCATGACTTCGTCTACTGACTTGCCACGGTTCTTTGCTACTTCTTCAGGAGTCTTTAACTGGCTAAGTCCAGCAATTGATGCAAGAACTACGTTCTGTTTATTGTTGGATCCTAAAGATTTTGTACGGATATTCTTGATACCGGCAAGCTCACATACGATACGAGCAGGACCACCGGCGATGATACCGGTACCTTCCGGAGCCTTCTTCAAAAGTACAGATGCACTTCCAAAGTTACCAATAATATCATGTGTTACTGAGTTGTTATCATCAAGTGCTACAGATACCAAGTTCTTAATAGCATCCTCTTTACCTTTGCGGATTGCGTCAGGAATTTCAGTCGCTTTTCCAAGGCCTGCACCAACGTGTCCGTTTCCGTCACCTACAACGACTAATGCTGTAAAACGCATGTTACGTCCACCTTTAACAACCTTTGTTACACGCTTGATAGATACAACTTTTTCATTTAATTCTAAATTTGTTGTGTCAATGATTGCACGTCTCATTGTTATATCTCCCTTCTCCTAAAATTCCAAACCAGCTTCTCTGGCTGCGTCTGCTAATGCTGCAATCTTACCCTGGTAGATATAACCACCTCTATCAAAAACAACTTCTTTGATACCTTTTTCAATTGCTTTCTTTGCAATAACAGTTCCTAAGTATGCTGCTGCTTCAACGTCATTGGTTTTCTTAAGCTCAGCTTTTACATCTTTCTCAAGTGTAGAAGCTGCAACTAATGTACTTCCAACTGTATCGTCAATAATTTGAGCATACATATGATTATTACTTCTAAACACAGCAAGTCTTGGACATGTAGCAGTTCCACTGATACGGTTACGAATTCTGCTATGTTTTTTCATACGAATTTTCTGTCTAGATTCTTTACTAACCATGATCATACTCTCCTTATCTATTTCTTACCAGTCTTACCAACTTTACGTCTGATTGTCTCATCAGCATATTTAATACCTTTACCTTTGTATGGCTCAGGTCTTCTCTTATCTCTGATCTCAGCTGCGAATTGGCCAACTTTTTCTTTATCGATACCCTTAACAAGAATGATATTCTGACCATCTACAACAGTCTCGATACCTTCCGGATCCTCCATCTCAACAGGATGAGAGTATCCTAAGTTAAGAACTAACTTTTTACCCTGTTTAGCTGCACGGTAACCAACACCGTTTACTTCCAGTTTTTTCTCATAACCTTCTGTTACACCAACAACCATGTTGTTAATGAGTGTTCTTGTTAAACCGTGTAATGATTTCATTTTCTTTAAATCATTTGGTCTTGTTACAACGATAGTATCGCCATCTTTTGCGATTGCCATCTCTGCAGGAAGCACTCTCTCAAGTGTTCCCTTAGGACCTTTTACAGTCACTTTATTATTTTCTGCAATCTCAACTGTTACACCAGCCGGAACTGCGATTGGCATTCTTCCTATACGTGACATGCCCGTACCTCCTATATTTTGTGAAATGAATGATTAATTACCAAACAAATGCTAATACTTCTCCACCAACTTTGAGTTCTCTTGCTTTCTTGTCTGTTACAACACCCTGGTTTGTAGAGATAATTGCAATACCAAGTCCGCCAAGTACTCTTGGAAGATCTTCTTTGTTTGCATATACACGAAGACCCGGTTTTGAAATTCTTTTAAGACCTGTAATGATTTTCTCATTTTTGTCTGCGCCATACTTGAGTGTGATGCGGATTGTCTTAAAGTTTCCATCTTCTACTAAATCATATTTTGCGATATAACCTTCATCAACAAGGATATCTGCGATAGCAAGTTTCATTTTTGATGATGGCACATCTACTGTATCATGTTTTGCAGTGTTCGCATTACGAATTCTTGTAAGCATATCTGCAATTGGATCGCTCATTGTCATTTGAATTGCCTCCTTCCAAAATCTTACCAGCTGGCTTTCTTAACGCCAGGGATCTGTCCTTTATAAGCTAATTCACGGAAGCAAACTCTGCAAATTCCGTATTTTCTCAAATATGCATGTGGACGACCACAAATTCTGCAACGTGTGTATTCTCTTGTAGAGAATTTTGCCGGACGCTGCTGTTTTACCTTCATTGCTGTCTTAGCCATGAATTTACCTCCTATTATTTTGCAAATGGCATGTTGAATAGTGTTAATAACTCACGAGCTTCCTCGTCTGTTTTTGCTGTTGTTACACAGATAATGTCCATACCACGAATCTTGTCGATTTTATCGTACTCGATCTCCGGGAAAATGATCTGCTCTTTGATACCAAGTGCGTAGTTACCTCTTCCGTCGAACGCGTTCGGGTTAACACCTCTGAAGTCACGTACACGTGGAAGTGCAAGGTTTACCAAACGATCAAGGAACTCATACATTTTCTCACCACGAAGTGTTACTTTACATCCAATTGCCTGACCTTCTCTCAGTTTGAAGTTCGCAATAGAGTTTTTCGCTCTAGTTACAACTGCTTTCTGACCAGAGATTTTCTCAAGGTCAGCTACTGCAGCCTCCAAAACCTTGGCATTTTCTTTTGCCTCACCAACACCCATGTTGATTACGATTTTGTCAAGTTTTGGTACTTCCATGATGTTTTTATAACCAAATTTTTTGATCATAGCGTCTACGATCTCGTTTTTATACATATCTTTAAGTCTACTCACGGATTGAGACCTCCTCTCTTAAAATTAATCAATTACATCGCCTGTTGATTTAGCAATACGAACTTTTTTGTCGCCATCAAGCTTAAATCCAACTCTTGTTGTTTTTCCTTTATGAACGTACATTACGTTAGAGATATGAATTGGAGCCTCTTTTGTAATGATTCCGCCATTTGGGTTGGCTGCAGAAGGTTTTGCATGTTTTGTGATGACATTTACGCCCTCAACTGTTACTTTTGCATTTTTGAAATCAACTGCAATTACTTTTCCTTCTTTGCCGTTATCTTTACCGGCGATTACTTTTACTGTATCGCCTTTTTTAATCTTACAAGTTGCCATAGGTGTACCTCCTATAATACTTCAGGAGCCAAAGAAACAATTTTCATGAAATGTTTCTCACGAAGCTCTCTTGCTACTGGTCCGAAAATACGAGTTCCTCTTGGAGTCTGATCATCCTTGATAATAACAGCAGCATTCTCGTCAAATTTAATGTATGAACCATCTTTACGGCGTGCACCTTTAACAGTACGTACCACAACGGCTTTTACAACATCACCTTTTTTTACAACTCCACCAGGTGTTGCATCTTTAACGCTAGCAACAATCACATCGCCGATATTTGCATATCTTCTAGTAGATCCACCTAATACACGGATGCAAAGGATTTCTTTTGCACCAGTATTGTCAGCGACTTTCAGTCTGCTTTCCTGTTGTACCATTTTATTCTCCTTCCAAATAATCCAGAAATTATTTTACTTTTTCTACGATCTCTACAAGTCTCCATCTTTTATCTTTTGATAAAGGTCTTGTCTCCATAACCTTTACTGTATCACCGATGTTGCACTCATTGTTCTCATCATGTGCTTTTAACTTGTATGTTTTCTTTACGATTTTGTTGTAAAGTGGATGTTTTACGTTGTCCTGTACAGCAACAACGATTGTCTTATCCATTTTATTGCTTACGACTTTACCAGTACGTGTTTTTCTTAAATTTCTTTCTTCCACGACTCATTCTCCTTTCTTTCGAGAATAATTATTCTGCAACGCTTTGTTTTTCTTTGATAACAGTGTTGATTCTTGCGATGTTCTTACGAACTTCTTTGATTCTGGCTGTGTTATCAAGCTGGTTTGTTGCATTCTGGAATCTTAAATTGAAAAGTTCCTTTTTAGCCGATACCAAATCTTCTGCAAGTTCTGCAGCAGATTTTGCTTTTAATTCATCAACATAATTCTTAGTTTTCATTTGCTGCACCACCTTCCAAATCAGCTTTCGATACAACTTTACATTTACATGGAAGCTTGTGAGTAGCAAGACGAAGAGCTTCTCTTGCAACTTCCTCGGAAACACCTGCGATTTCGAACATTACACGACCCGGTTTCACAACTGCTACCCAATATTCCAAAGCACCTTTTCCGGAACCCATACGTGTTCCAAGCGGTTTTGTTGTTACCGGTTTATCCGGGAAAATCTTAATCCAAACTTTACCACCACGTTTGATATGACGAGTCATAGCTACACGGGCTGCCTCGATCTGATTTGATTTAATCCAGCATGGCTCTAATGCAACGATACCATACTCGCCGTAAGCGATTTTGTTTCCACGTGTTGCTTTACCAGCCATACTACCACGGAACTGTTTACGACGTTTTACTCTTTTCGGCATTAACATTATTTATCGCTCCCTTCCTTATTTCCTTTAGTTGGAAGTACCTCGCCTTTGTAGACCCAAACTTTTACACCGACTTTACCGTATGTTGTGTCTGCCTCAGCGAATCCATAGTCAATATCTGCTCTAAGTGTCTGAAGAGGAATTGTACCCTCGCTGTAGAACTCTGTACGGGCCATATCAGCACCACCAAGACGTCCTGAACAAGCTGCCTTGATACCAAGTGCTCCGGCTTTCATTGTTCTGCCCATGCAAGATTTCATTGCTCTTCTGAATGATAC
Source organism: Lachnospiraceae bacterium (assembly GCA_021153185.1). Classification (GTDB taxonomy): domain Bacteria; phylum Bacillota; class Clostridia; order Lachnospirales; family Lachnospiraceae; genus SIG333. The sequence continues at coordinate 9,405 of JAGKTY010000036.1, read as the reverse complement.
ACGGTTCTCAAGCTGCTGTGCAATGTTCTCAGCAACAAGCTGTGCATCTTTGTCCGGTCTCTTGATCTCTTTGATATCAACGAGAACCTTTTTATCTGTCAGTTTTGCAAGCTCTGCTTTTGTTACTTCGATATCTTTACCACCTTTACCGATGATAACACCCGGCTTTGCTGTGTAAACGATAACTTTTACACGATCAGATGCTCTTTCGATTTCGATTTTTGAAATGCCTGCGCTGTATAATTTTTTCTTTAAGAAAGTTCTAATATTGTAGTCTTCTACTAAGAAGTCAGCGAACTCGTCTTCTGCATACCATCTGGAATCCCAATCCTTGATAACGCCGACTCTTATGCCGTGAGGATTAACTTTCTGTCCCATACTTCTTCCTCCTATCTTTCATCGAGCACGATTGTAATGTGGCTCATTCTCTTCTCGATTCTATAAGCTCTACCCTGTGCTCTTGGTTTCACTCTCTTCATTGTTGGTCCTTTATTTGCATAGCACTCAGCAATGTAAAGGTTTTCTGCGTTCATGCCGTTGTTGTTCTCTGCGTTAGCGATTGCTGACTCAAGAAGCTTTTTCACAAGGCTTGAAGCGTATCTTGGATTGTACTCTAAAATTCCTAATGCTGTTTGTACATCTTTGCCTCTGATGGCATCTAATACGAAGCATGCTTTCTGTACGGATACTCTTGCGTATGATAATTTTGCGCTTGGTCTTGTATCCTTAACTGCATTTCTCTCTCTTTTAATTTGGGATCTATGTCCTTTTGCCATGGATGAAACCTCCTTCCAAAATTATCTTACTTTAGATTTCTTTTCGTTCTTATCATGGCCTCTGTAAGTTCTTGTTGCTACGAACTCACCGAGTTTATGACCTACCATGTCTTCTGTTACATATACAGGCACATGTTTTCTTCCGTCATGTACTGCAATTGTGTGTCCCACGAATGATGGGAAAATTGTAGAACGACGTGACCATGTTTTGATAACCTGTTTCTGGCCTGACTCATTCATCGCATCTACTTTCTTGAGTAAGCTAGCATCTGCAAATGGTCCTTTTTTCAGTGATCTTGCCATTTTTTATTCCTCCAATTTAATATCGATAACTATTTGATTGCTCTACCATCTCTACGTCTTACGATTAACTTGTTAGAAGCTTTTTTCTTCTTACGAGTCTTAAGACCGAGTGCAGGTTTGCCCCAAGGTGTACATGGACCCGGACGTCCGATTGGTGCTCTACCTTCACCACCACCGTGTGGATGGTCATTCGGGTTCATAACAGAACCACGAACTGTTGGGCGGATACCCATGTGACGTTTACGTCCTGCTTTACCGATATTAACAAGGTTGTGATCGCCGTTACCGATGACACCAACTGTTGCTCTGCAAACGATTGGTACCATTCTCATCTCTCCTGAAGGAAGACGAAGTGTAGCGTATTTACCTTCTTTTGCCATAAGCTGTGCGCTGTTTCCTGCTGAACGAACAAGCTGTCCGCCTTTTCCAGGATAAAGCTCAACGTTGTGTACCTGAGTACCGACCGGGATGTTTGCAAGTGGTAAGCAGTTACCAACTCTAACCTCAGCCTCTGCACCATTCATAACTGTCATACCATCTGTAAGTCCCTGCGGAGCTAAGATGTATGATTTCTCGCCATCTGCGTAGCAGATTAATGCGATATTAGCTGTTCTGTTTGGATCGTACTCGATACCGATTACTGTTGCAGGAATACCATCTTTCATTCTCTTAAAGTCGATATTTCTGTATTTTCTTCTATTTCCACCACCGTGGTGTCTTACTGTAATTTTACCCTGATTGTTACGACCGGCATGTTTCTTGAGTGAAGTACAAAGTGCTTTCTCAGGAGTTGATTTTGTGATTTCAGCAAAATCAGAACCAGTCATATTTCTTCTGGAAGGTGTATATGGGTTATATGTCTTAATTCCCATTGTCTATTCTCCTTTCAAATTACTTGTTCCAAATAGCTTTTGTTTTATCTTGGAACTACCAATTAAAGACCTGCAAAAATCTCAATGTCCTTGCTATCCTCTGTAAGCCAAACGATTGCTTTTTTTGTTTTTGCTGTCTTGCCGAATACATAACCACGACGTTTTTTCTTTCCGTCACAGTTCATTGTATTAACACGTGATACCTTTGTGCCGTCGAACATTTTCTCAACAGCCTCTTTGATCATTGTTTTGTTTGCTTCCGGATGTACCAAAAATGTGTACTTCTTCTCTCCCATACCGGCCATACTCTTCTCTGTGATAACCGGTTTGAGGATTACATCATAATACTGAATAGCTGCCATTATGCGTACACCTCCTCAATCTTTGCAACTGCGTCTTTTGTAAGAACGAGTTTGCCTGCCTTCATAATGTCATATACATTAATCTGGTTTGTTAATGTTGTATCGATTTTTGCCATGTTCTTTGCTGAGCAAACAACATTTGCATCATTCTCTGCTAAAACTACAAGACCCTTCTCAACTTTTAAGTTATCCATAACAGCTTTGAAGTTCTTTGTTTTAATCTCGTCAAATTTAAGCTCGTCAACAACTACTAAGTTGCCATCTGCAACTTTGCTTGTAAGTGCAGATTTGAGAGCTGCCTGTTTCTCTTTCTTGTTGAGTTTGAAAGAGTAATCTCTTGGAGTAGGAGCAAAAACAACGCCGCCTCCTGTCCACTGTGGAGATCTTGTAGAACCCTGTCTTGCATGACCTGTTCCTTTCTGTCTCCAAGGTTTTCTTCCGCCACCGGAAACTTCAGAACGTGTTTTTGCTTTCTGTGTTCCCTGACGATTGTTTGCAAGCTGCTGTACAACTGCCATGTGTACTAAGTGCTCATTGATTTCAACACCAAATACCGCATCATTCAGTTCAATTGTACCAACTTCTTTGCCTTCCATATTATAAACAGATACGTTTGCCATCTGAATGGTCCTCCTTTCATCCTAAATTAAGCTTCAGCTCTTGTTGTTTCTTTGATTGTTACTAAAGCTTTCTTAGGTCCTGGTACTGCACCTTTAACTAAGAGTAAGTTTTTCTCTACATCTACTCTTACGACCTCAAGATTCTGAACAGTCACTTTCTTGCAACCCATATGTCCAGGCATTCCTTTTCCTTTGAATACCTTTGATGGTGAAGAACAAGCACCGTTTGAACCCTGATGACGGTGGAATTTAGAACCGTGGGCCATAGGTCCTCTGTGCTGACCAAGTCTCTTGATTGCACCCTGGAATCCTTTACCTTTTGAGATTGCTGTTGCATCGATCTTATCGCCCTCAGCGAAGATGTCTGCTTTGATTTCCTGCGCTACTGCGTACTCAGCTGCATTCTCAAACTTGAACTCTCTAACATATCTCTTTGCGCTGACACCGGCTTTGTCAAAGTGACCTTTTAAAGCCTTGTTTACGCCATGTCTGTGAATTACTTCTTTTTTGCCGTTTGCGTCTTTGTTGACGATTTTTTCTTTCTTGTCAACAAATCCTACCTGAACTGCTTCGTAACCATCGTTTTCTACTGTTTTAACCTGTGTTACGACACATGGACCGGCCTGAAGAACAGTTACAGGAATTAATGTACCGTCTTCATTGAAGATTTGAGTCATTCCGACTTTTGTTGCTAAAATAGCTTTCTTCATTTTGTTACCTCCTTGTTTCTACAGCGGAACGAGTCATCGGTTTCCCTCGTCGTTCATACTAGATCCGGGCAATATAAGTGGAACTTTCTGTTACTTCTATATCAACCTATTAAAGGATCTAATCTGTTTTGATACTGCTTAGTTGTTTTTCATCTTGATGCCAATGTAAACACCGGCTGGCATCTCAAGTCTCTGCAGAGCATCAACAGTTTTCTGTGTTGGTGCAAGAACATCGATTAATCTCTTGTGTGTTCTCTGCTCGAACTGTTCTCTGGAATCTTTGTACTTATGTGTAGCTCTAAGAATTGTAACAACTTCCTTTTTGGTCGGAAGCGGTACTGGGCCACTTACCTGAGATCCGTTCTTTTTGACTGTTTCGATGATTTTTTTGGCAGATGCATCAACCAACTGATGATCATAAGCTTTTAATGTAATTCTCATTACCTGCTGTTTTGCCATAAAAAAAGTCGCCTCCTTTTCGCACTTTGTTTTGAAGTACGACAAGCGGTGACTGTACACACTCCCGTGTGTGTCCTAAAACACATCACGTTGTTTCCACTCGACGGTGGACGTTGTATTGGTACAGTGACTTGTCGTCAGTTTCCTAACTTGACATTCGCTCCACGGAAAACCTACATATAATATGTAGCAACCTCACGCTTCATAGCTATCATGCCACAGCAATTTGTAGTATACATGAAAAAAAGGGAGTATGCAACCCCCTTTTCAAAATTTTTTACAAATTTTTTCAGATTATTTTGGTAAACATTACTTTCCTCTTATATATAGAAGAAACTACTTCACACTCTCGAATTCTTTCACGATTGACTCATCCGGTGCTTTTGTGCAAAGACTTACAATCACGATAAACATCGCTGAAACAATAAACGCCGGCAACAATTCGTAAATATTCCATGCACCGCCAAGTGGTCTGACAACAAACTTCCAAACGAATACCATCACTCCACCACTTACCATTCCTGCAAGAACGCCGCTTAAGTTCGTTCTCTTCCAGAACAATGAGAACAACATTGCCGGTCCAAATGCCGCACCGAAACCGGCCCAGGCAAATGATACAATTGCAAATACAGAACTATCCGGGTTTCTCGCAATAAACACTCCTATTACGGCAATCATGACAACCGTCACTCTCGCACAGATAATACCTGCCTTGTCAGACATGTTTTTCCAGAATACCTCTTTCAAGATATCCTGTGATGCGCTTGACGAAGCAGCAAGAAGCTGCGAATCGGCTGTAGACATTGTTGCTGCCAAAATACCTGCAAGAATGACACCTGCTACAAGTGCAGCAAATACGCCATGAGAAGCAATGAGCTGCGCAATTGCAATGATGATTGTTTCAGGGTCTGCGAGCTCTTCGATTGCACCTGCTTTTGTCATTGCATTTCCGATAATACCAATAAATACTGCAACGGCCATAGAAATCACTACCCAAACAGTGGCAATTCTTCTTGATAAAGTAAGTTTTCTTGAATCTTCAATCGCCATAAAGCGGAGAAGAATATGTGGCATACCAAAGTAGCCAAGCCCCCATGCGAGTGTCGATACGATTGTGATAAATCCATAAGAATCACTTCCGCCCGTTGCCGCATTGTGAATGGCAGTCAAGCTAAAATATCCCGCAATACCGGCCGCATTGTCCATGACCTGCGAAAAACCACCTGCAGATACCGTACCAAAGCCGAGTACAACAAAAATCGCAATGGTCATAACGATACTCTGGATAAAGTCTGATGTACTTGCTGCCATGAAACCGCCAAGTGTTGTATATGTAACAATAACAAATGCACTGATCAGCATTGCCACCATGTAATCAACGCCAAACAATGTGGAGAAAAGCTTACCGCATGCCGAAAAGCCCGATGCAGTATATGGTACAAAGAATACAATGATAACAATCGCCGCAATGATTCCCGTAATCTTTTTGCGATCATGATATCTGTTTACAAAAAATGATGGCACCGTTACTGCATTTCCGGCAACCTCACTATATTTACGCAGTTTTTTTGCCACAACAAGCCAGTTGACGTATGTACCAACCGCAAGTCCGATGGCTGTCCAAGCTGCATCTGCAAGACCTGTTGCATATGCCACACCCGGAAGTCCCATTAACAGCCAGCTACTCATATCAGATGCTTCTGCACTCATCGCTGTTACAAATGGTCCGAGCTTTCTTCCTCCCAAATAAAAATCAGACGTGTTTTCTGTTCCCTTCATGAATCTGACACCAATTGCAACAACTACCATAAGATAAGCAATGATTGCAATTAAGATGCATATATTCGCTGTTGTCATATATTTCCTCCCTTTTGTTTATCACATAACCGCTCTACTACACGAAAGCGTTTTGTGTAAATTCCTATCCACTTTATCATATATTAACTATTTTTGCAATTTTTTTTCTTTTTGCTGTTATCTACTGTTATAACATTCTCTCATAATGCTCCTTCCTACGCGCTGCAAACAATCGGTTTTCAATTCTATTTTTTCATGTTACACTGATACTTAGAAGTTCGTATCTGTCCTAAGCCACCGGACAGATATGTAACGCATGCAAAGTTTTAGAAATACGATGAAACAAGGAGACAACTCTATGTGGATTGCAGATCGTTGGAACGATTACGAAGTATTAGACACATCGAATGGCGAAAAATTGGAACGTTGGGGCGATTACCTTCTCGTCAGACCTGACCCACAGGTCATTTGGAATACACCTCACGACCATAAAGGCTGGAAAAAGAAAAACGGGCATTATCACCGCAGCAGCAAAGGCGGCGGCGAATGGGAGTTTTTTAACCTTCCAAACGAATGGAGTATTCATTATGACTCCCTCACCTTCCATTTAAAGCCATTCAGTTTTAAACATACAGGACTCTTTCCGGAACAGGCAGTCAATTGGGATTGGTGCGCAGACAAAATAAGAAAAGCCGGCCGTGAAGTCAAAGTATTAAATCTCTTTGCTTACACAGGCGGTGCTACGGTTTCTGCAGCAGCCGCAGGTGCACACGTCACGCATGTGGACGCCTCCAAAGGAATGGTTACCTGGGCAAAAGAAAATGCAGCCGCATCCGGACTTTCAGATGCGCCAATCAGATGGCTTGTTGATGATTGTGTCAAGTTTGTGGAACGGGAAATCAGACGCGGCAACAAATATGACGGTATCATCATGGACCCACCATCGTACGGCCGCGGACCAAAAGGCGAGATCTGGAAAATTGAAGACTCCATTTACCCATTCATTGAACTGACCGCACAGATTCTTTCAGAGGATGCGCTTTTCTTCTTAATCAACTCCTACACGACAGGACTTCAGCCGGCGGTATTATCGTATATGATGAACACTGTGCTCGTACCCAAATTTGGTGGACGGGTTGAATCGGACGAAATCGGACTCCCGGTGACATCTTCAGGCCTCGTTCTTCCATGCGGTGCCTCAGGCCGCTCTTTTTACATGGGGATTTCGACTTTGCTCATTTTCCCTCGTAAGCTTTGCTCCTTTTTTACATGGGGTTTTCGACTTTTCTCATTTTCCCTCGTAAGCTTTGCTCCTTTTTTACATGGGGTTTTCGACTTTTCTCATTTTCCCTCGTAAGCTTTGCTCCCTTTTTACATGGGGATTTCGACTTTTCTCATTTTCCCATGTATGATTTAGTTCCTTTTTACATAGGGTTTTTGGCTTTTACCTATGTAAACATTCGAATGGATCCGCACCTCGATATATGTACATGCGCAACTTCATATGCATCAGATAGCAAACCCTGTGAGGCGTCGGCACTTAACGAATTGCGCAGCAATGAGTTTAGTACCGCTACGCCGTAGCCGGAGCGAAAGCGCGTTTGCAAGATGATGCCATATGATAGGAGCGCATCATTCAAACTCGTTTGCACTCAAATATATTAACTAAATGAGCGCGACACATATTGATGCAACGCGCGACTTCATATGCATCAGATGGCAAACCCTGTGAGGCGTCGGCACTTAACGAATTGCGCAGCAATGAGTTTAGTACCGCTACGCCGGAGCCGGAGCGAGAGCGCGTTTGCAAGATGATGCCATATGATAGGAGCGCATCATCCAAGCTCGTTTGCACTCAGATATATAAACATAAGGAGCGCATTCACAATCCCCAAATCTCCTATCCCTCTTTCTCTTCCAACAACTTCTGCGCAAAAGCAAGCGCATCATCAATATGACTGCAGAAATGCTCCTCACCAAGCCGCTCAGAAAATCCTGCTTTGTCCATCACCTTTCTCGGCTGCTCATTGACATGCGAAAGCACAAGCGCAACCTTCTTTTTCTCACACTTTTCAAGAAGCTGCTCTAACGAATGAAGCGCAGTTGCATCGATGGCATTCACACTTCGCATACGAAGAATCAGACACGTATCTGCACTATGCACGGCAATATTGAGAATCTTATCAGCCGCACCAAAGAACATCGGTCCACTGATTTCATATACAAATGTATGCTCCGGAACCTGTCTTAATGAAATACTATCCGGATCTTCCTCATCATCAATGTATTTCCATCCTTCTACCTCTGTCACATCGCTCATACGCTTCATGAATAACATGGCAGCAAGAACCATACCAACTTCAATTGCGACAACAAGGTCAAATACAACTGTCAAAACAAACGTAGTAACAAGCACTGCGATATCACTCTTTGGTGCTGTTTTGCAAAGCGAAACAAACTTGCGCCACTCACACATGTTGTAAGCAACAATAAACAAAATTGCCGCAATCGTCGGCATTGGAATCAACGCCGCATAAGGCATGAGCACAACAAGAATTAACACAAGTGTTACAGAATGAACCATACCGGCGATCGGTGTACGTCCTCCGTTTTTGACATTGGCAGCGGTTCTCGCAATCGCACCTGTTGCCGGAATACCACCAAACATTGCCGAAAAAATATTACCGGCGCCCTGTGCAATTAATTCCATATTGGAACGATGTTTGCTGTTCACCATACTATCAGCCACAACACAACTTAGGAGTGATTCAATCGCCGCCAAAATCGCTATCGTCATGGCATCCGGAAATACCTGCTTGATTCCCTTTATCGTAAATGCCGGCATATGAAAAGCCGGGAGTTTATTGGAAATCTCATACAGATCGCCGATTGTATTCACATGCATATGTAATCCTTTTACCATTGCAATTCCTACAAGAACCGCAATCAGGCTTCCCGGAATTGTCTTATTGATATATGGCCAGATAATCAATATAGCAAGACAAACCACGCCAACAATCAAAGCCTCTACGTTTAACGTGTCAATAAAATCAATGACACCTCTCATTTTTTCGCCTGTTTCAATTAATGGCTCCTCTGTCACAATCGAAAGTCCCAGGAAATCTTTAATCTGTCCGACAACAATGGTTACCGCAATACCCGATGTGAATCCGGTCGTAATTGTATATGGAATAAATTTGATTAGTGAACCAAATCGGAAAAATCCCATCAAAATCAGCATGATGCCTGCAAGCACCGTCGCAATAATGAGACCATCCATGCCATTCTTTGCGACAATTCCGGCTACGATTGTTGCAAATGCAGCAGTCGGTCCTGCAATCTGGACACGCGAACCGCCCAAAAAGGAAATAACAAATCCTGCTATGATTGCCGTATAAATACCCTTCTCAGGTGTTACACCTGATGCAAGTGCAAGTGCAATCGAAAGTGGCAAAGCAATGATTGCAACAATAATACCGGCAACGACATCCTTTACAAATTGTTCC
>JAGKTY010000069.1 GCA_021153185.1 Lachnospiraceae bacterium | reverse complement strand
GCCAGTCGGGAGAACTGGATATGGATGGGATGTTTCTTATATTAGAGCAGGAAAAACCAAACCAGAGGGAACAGATTAAACTTCGTGCAGATACCTTGGTGTGGTTCCTAATGGTATGGCTATAGCTGTGCCGAATGTAATGCCGGCTCCCGGAATGGTTCCTGTATCAGAGCCAACGGTTCCCGATAATGAGCTTGCCGCAGACACTTCCAAAGCTATGGATCGTGCCACAAAAAATATGCTTGGAAGTTTGTTTGATATGGATGATGAGTAAGAAAATGAAATATCACAGTATGACGGACTGTCTTACAAAAAGGTGCCTTGTAAGAGGAAATCACCTTATCTGTAAGACAGTTCTTTTTCTATGTGAAAAGCTGTGATACGAAATTCTTACGAAGCCAGCCAAGCCTTTGGCAAAAAATAAAGTCTGCTTGCAGGCTTTATTTTTATGACCATAAGGCGAAAAAAGCTGGGGCTTGGGGATGCCAAATCCCCAACAAGTTCCCGCCCGTGTATATACAGGGCGGAACTTGCTCTACCTTATGCGACGTATCCGGAGCCCATGCCGATTTAGGTCGGCACGCATCAGCAGAAAGAAAGATTTCTTATGGAAAAAGATGCGCAAGCTTTCGCAGGATTTCTTATGGGGAATGTGATTAGTACATTTTCTGTAAGACAGGTGTATGACAGATTTCTATATAACCGGCGAGCGGGATATAACGAGCCGCTAGAAATTTCTGTGGGAAATATTCACGAGCAGAGCGAGTGTATCCGTGAACGACCATAGGGGAGTGAGCGTAGACCGGAGGGAGGAGCGAAGCGACGGCGAAAAGCATCTGCCGTATCCGGCAGTTTAATTATTCTATTGGAGTAGCAATTAAAAATTTATATTTTGTAGGTACGAGGGAGCAGGTATTTATTGCCTGCTTCTTTGCGTATCGGAATGGAGGAATTTATGAGAAACACAGATAAAAAGAAAGAGAACATGGTTCTGATGTCCTTTCGTATATCGGCAGAGGATAAGGAACAAATTGAGGAAAAGGCAAGAAAGACCGGGCTTAGCACATCGGAATATATCCGACGGTGTGCATTGGGAAGAAAGCTCCCTTGTTATGGCGATACCAGTTTGCTGAAGGAGTATTCCATACAGCTTGGCAAGATTGGTTCTAACCTAAACCAGATAGCAAAGCACTTAAATGGTGGTGGTGATTTTTACAGCATTTATTATGGATTGAAGGAAGCCATAAGGGAGCTGTTGGACTTGAAATTCAAAATACTTCCAGCATTGGAAGATGTTGCCTGTGGAAAGAAACGCAGGCGAAAAACGAAACAGGAGGGCGAAGCATAATGGCGATTTTAAAGCATATTTCAGTAAAAAACAGGTTTTATTCCTTGGCGGTGGAGTATCTTACCTGCCAGTTTGATGAATATACCAACAAGCCAGTTTTAGACGAAAAGGGAAGAATACAGGAGCGTGAGAATTATCTGATAGCGGGCGTAAACTGTGATGTGAATAGTTTTGGTGCGGAATGTATTGAGGTTAACCGACTGTATGGCAAGAATAATTCTGTAAAGGATGTGAAGGCACATCACTATATCATCAGCTTTGAGCCAAATGACCCCATTACCATGGAGCAGGCGTTGGAATTTGGCAAGCAGTGGCTGGATGTATTTGCACCGGGGCATCAGGCGGTGGTTGCAGTTCATCCGGACGGTCACAATGGCAGTCAGAATATGCACGTTCATATGGTGATCAATTCTGTCAGAAAATATGCCGGAAAGCAGAGCAGGTGGCATGACAAACCTTGTGAATGGAAACAGGGATGTAAGCATAAAAGCACCGGGAAGATGATGTTCCATGCGAAAAAGTGGGTAATGGAGAAGTGCATTCGTCTGGGTTATGGTCAGGTGGATTTGCTTGCCAAGAAGCATACGGACAACTACTGGGTAGAGAAGCGTCTGATGAATCAAAATGCCACGGATGGTGTGGGCGTTACTTCCAACAGAGAGCTGATTCGGGATACCATAGACAAGCTGTTGCCTTTCGTGGATTCTTTTGAGCAGATGGTGGAATGTCTGCAATTTATGTATAACTGGAAGATTCGTGTTACGAAGAAAACAGTGACATTTTCTACGCCGGATATGAAAAAGGGCATACGTGGAAATAAGCTGGGAGAAGGTTATGGCAAATCTGAACTTGTGGAGAGAATTGCCAAGGTAGTGGAAGCGCGTAATGCAGAAAAAGAAGCCCGTCGCATTGCAGAGGAAGAAGCAAGGATGAAAGCAGAGATACTTGTCAGAGAAGAAGCTTCCCGAAAAGAAAAGCAGTTGCAGGAGGAGCGTAAGCAGAGAGTGCTTCTCGCACGAAAAAGAAAGCTTGCATTTAACAGAAATCGTATTTGGCAGGATTACTGTGGCGAAGAGCTTGCACGAGAGGATTGGAATAAAGATTACGTGGACTATCTCCAATCACAGTTTATAAATGCAAATGATGTAGCAGGATTCACGGAAGAAGAGCTTATGGCGCCGGTTATGACCAGAGAAGAGTTTGAGCGACAGCAGGCGGTAGAATTGTATTGTGAAAAAGCCACCAGAGCAGGAGAAATTTGGGATATGGTGTTAAATCAGCTTTCCGCTTCTACCCATAAGTGGAAGTGGGAGTATATGGATTATCTGGAAGACATCAAATACAAGGATACAACAGATGTAACTTTAGAGGATGCAAAAGAAGAGATTATGTCTTATGAAGAATTTGCTGATTTGAAGGAGGCAGAGAAAGAGAAACAAGAGCAGGCTGCAGAAATGGTTGCAAATCCGGCTGATGCAACAGATGTGGCACAGGATGTTGTAGTATCAGAGGATGCGGAGCCTGAGATTGTTGGAATGGAAGAAGTTATATCAGAAGAGGTAGCAGATGTCTCGGAAGTAATTGATTATACTAAGCTGTCGATTGAAGAGCGTGCGGCACTTTTACCGATTCCTACGGATGACTATGAGACAGAGTATGATGCATATTGTCAACGTATGGGATATACGGCAGAAAAGATGAAGAGTATTCGTTATAAGATGACTGTGTATGATGAGTTCTTGGAGGAACACCAGTATCGTAAGAAGCATTATGGTGTAAGAGATGACTCCAGAAGGGTAGTTGTTTCTGAAAAGAATAGGGGAGCGAGGTGATGGTTTAAACCTTAGAAAAGTAGTTGTATTAAAGGCGAATTGTCGTATATTTGCAGTTCGCCTTTTATGGAATGTTTAGGAAAATATAAGTAGAATATAAGAATTTTACATGGTACAATATATAGTGATACAAATTAGAAAAAGAAGGTGTATTTATGATATATGATGTTTTAAACGTAATAAAAGAACTCATGGAATTAATGGTTATATATTTAGGTGTTAACTTAATTAGAAAATATGTTTTTTTGGAACCTGAAATGGAAAAACCTAAACAGAAAAAATATCAAATAGTAAGCGTTGCAATAATACTTTTATCGTACATAGTTCTGAAAGCAGATGCGGATATTGTTGCGCTTCTTGCAACAGCATTGAATATTTCCTTGAGTAGGAAACATAAACGTATTGGTGGTTTTTTTATTATTTTTCCAATCATAGGATTTCTTAATGGGCTGGTTGTTCCTGTTTGGGGAACACCTAAAGTAGTGTGCAGAATGACATTTAAAGAAGAATTGTTTTTTAGTATTATTTTATATTCTGTGATACTGCTGAGTGTTTTGATTTTTTATCTTAAATCAATAGAGTGGAGAGCTCAATTTGAAAAAGATGTAACTATAAGAAGCCTTACAACTTGGGAAAGGGTTTTGTTAGTGGGTGTGGGTGCCATGCTTTTGTTGTACTCATGTACATACTTGGAGTTACCAACAACAGAGTTGGCGGCACAAATTGTAATTAATGAAATTATTGTTGATAAGATTATTGGCGCAGTTGTAGTTTTTGGATTGACTATTATAGTAATTGTTCTTATTTTACAGGGTAACAAAAAGGAACAGTATTATAAGAAAACTGAGATTATGTCTAAGCAGATGGTTAATGCTCTTGCTAAAACTATAGACGCGAAGGATAAGTATACCAATGGTCATTCGACAAGAGTGGCGAAGTATTCTGTTATGATTGCCAAACGTATGGGATATGAAGGTGATAAGCTTGAGCAATTGGAATTTGCAGCTTTGCTTCATGATATTGGAAAAATTGGTGTGCCAAGAGAGATAATCAATAAACCAACAAGACTTACAGATGAAGAATATGAGATTATTAAAACTCATCCTGGTACAGGCGCCAATATTTTAAAAGAGGTTACAGAAATTCCTGATATTATTATAGGGGCAAGATGGCATCATGAAAGATTTGATGGAAAAGGTTATCCAGACAAATTAGAGGGATTTAATATTCCTGAAATTGCAAGAATTATTGGTGTGGCTGATGCATATGATGCTATGACATCTAAGAGAAGTTATAGGGATGTATTAGCGCAGGAAATCGTAAGAGGTGATCTACCAAAGTTGGCAGAATCTGTGGACCTAGACAGTAACTTCAATTATACAATGGAGGAATACATTTTATTATTTGCAATTACTATTACAGCAGTGTTTGCACTTTCGGCTATACTGCTAATTATATCCACACTCGCAAAGGATGTGAAGCAGGCAACTAACATAGCCCCAGCGGTAATGATAGTACTAATGATTGGTGGTATGCTGGCTACAACAGAAGGCTTTAAACCTATGATTGAGGACCTTGGAATGGTAAATAATTTAATTCCAGCTTGGAATACTATGATACTTATGCAGAATATTATCAATTTGGAGTATGCTTTAACTCCAGTTTGGATTTCCTGTGGTATTAACCTGTTGTTTTCTGTGATGTCCATCTGCGTAATAGGAAGATGCTTTGAGAGCGAGAAGATATTGAATGGTTAGTCTGGATTTTGATAATGAAGAAATAAACTATGTGTCATGTGTTACATTGATTTTAGCGAAGAAAATATCGAGGTGAAATAATTGATAAAGGGTTTAGAATGTTTGTTTGGATTTAGAATATGTTCTGATAATTGCGAAAGAGAAGTATGGTAATTTATAGATATTTCAGTTCTATGGAGAGTTTTAATGCGCTAAAATGATAAAAATACAGTCTCGTTTATGCTGTATTTAATAGAGGTTATTTAGAAAGAGGTTTGCCTTAGAATATGGTGCAAACCTCTCGGATTTTCATTATATAACAGGGAACTTCCCTGTTTATAGATGGACTAGGGTCTTTCGACCAGCCCGACCAGCAATATTGCTACTTGTTATTATAAGGGAATGTATAACAGTGGTCAAACAAAATATGGATATAAACAGATTATTTTTTGCCAGAATCCGCAATCCCTTCTAACGTACCAATGCTCTTGATAAAGTCCTGTTCGATCGGAGAAATGGTGTTATCCAAGCGGTTCTTGTACTTGGTGTATTCGGCATGAGCTTTATCCAGTGCTTGCTTATGGCTGATATGACCGCTACTGGTAAGAATATCACGGCGGGTCATTTTCAGGTAATCATCGATGGTTTCCAACCAGTCTTTCATATACATAGGCTCCTGATTAAGAGCGTGTACCTCAGCAATATCAAGGTAGGCGGTAACTATCTTGTTTAAAGCATCAAGTTCCTGCTGGGTAAGATAGTTTTTTGCAACTTCTACATCGGAGCGACGGATGGTGTCATTAGCCCATGAGGTAAGTCCCATATTATCTTTTTCAGCATCAGCACGCTGGTAAATAACTTCTGCGGCTGTGTGCTTGTGTGCTGCCCAGTGCATCTTATTCTGAACCTGCTTGAAGAACAGAATAGAACTTTCTGCACGAGGATCATAATCGATGCTGGTAGCATAGATTTCCAGAACCTTTCTCCAAAATACTTTTTCAGATGACCGGATGTCTCTGATACGGGCAAGCAATTCGTCAAAGTAATTGCCTCCGCCAAGTCTTTTCAGTCGGTCATCGTCTAATGCAAATCCTTTTTTCATATATTCTTTTAATATTTCCATAGCCCAGATACGGAACTGTGTACCACGGTGGGATTTTACACGGTAACCAACGGAGATGATTACATCAAGGTTATAGAAATCAACATTGTAATCTTTGCCGTCGGAAGCAGTGTAGGCAAATTTTGCCCATACTGAATCTTTATCTAATTCACCTTCTTTGAAGATGTTACGGACATGCTTTCCTATTACACTTCGGTCACGCTGAAACAGCTCTGCCATCTGATCAATAGACAGCCACACAGTATCATCTTCAAAGGTAGTTTCTATTTTCGTCAAACCGTCTTCGGTTGTGTACATAATAATATTCGAATGATTCATATACGCAGTCCTCCTATGTTGGTGTATCGTTCTTTTTGGCTCTGCTTTTATACACATTGTACTGGTTCTTACACTGTGGTGAGCAGAATTCCATATTTGGTCTGGTGGCAACAAAAGCCTTGCCACAGTGTTTACATACCTTCATGCTGGAGTTCTCATCCGTCAGCATAAAGGAAAACATCATCTGTACACATAACAACAAAGAATTGAAGTCCCAGATGATGGTAGGGCGTTCCCGCAGTTCTATGCGGTAGGTAGGGGCCACACCACCGAAAGCAGCCATCCCCTGACGATACAGGTTCCGCTCATTCTCGTCCAGTCTGTCGTAGTCCAGATAATAAAGAAAGCTGGAGAAGAAGGTAAATGCCCAGTCCCGGAATACTTCTACAAGCCACTCATAGGGCTCAGCATATTCTTTCTGAAAGCTCATCATCACAGCCTGCGGCTTATTCTTCATGGTCATAATCAAGGCAATCATTTCCACGCTGTCCGTACTCCAACTGGATTCCACGCCCATTTTGCGGAAATCAATTTTATCAAAAGGGAAGAAGTAGGACAGATACTTCTCTGTAGAGATGCTTTCCTCCTTGATAAAATGATTCTTTGGCAGATAGACTGCTTCATATGTAATGAAATCCGGTGTGGTAGGCAGGGCGGTCATAAGTCCAAGCATACCATATTCGGATACAAAGCCCATAATGGCTTCTTTTAATTTTGCTTCACCAGCCTTGTTCATGGCAGTAGTACCAATGTTAATTGCGGTCAACACTAGCTTTTCGTAATCCTTGATAGGATTGTAGATGGATGGCTTGGCATCCGCAGAAGGTGTAATATAACACTTTCCGTTTGCGGCTGTCCGCCATTGGTATTTATCATATTTCACCCAGTTAGAACTGGATTTCTGAAAGATATTCTTCATAGTAATTCCTTTCTGTGTAAAAACTATTACTATCATAGCATGTCTTTATGCATATTTAAACTTCTTTTTTCTGATTTGTCCGATTATTTTTCTTTTGTTTCTTGGCTTCTTCCTTCGCCTGCTTTTCCTGTTCTCTGGTAATTCTTC
>JAGKTY010000068.1 GCA_021153185.1 Lachnospiraceae bacterium | reverse complement strand
CTTCAACATCCTTTAAAGCAGCAGCGTAGAACTTTTCATAGTCCTCATCGTATTCCGTATATACCGGAGTACAGGTTTCCGTATCTTCATGGAAAACATACTGCGTAGGATTGATCACGTCATAACAGATCAGCTCATCTGTCTCCCAAAGATATCCCATTTTATAATCATCTCTTGAATTCAAGACTTTACAGAGTATGTACAGGAAATTGATATAAAATTTTGTATTTGTCTTCTCTGAATAATCTTTTAGCGGTGTGACATCAATCCTTGCTGTCATAGATGTCGAACATTTACAATCCTGTGTAAAATGTCTATATACGCCTTTTCTATAATATTTCTCTTTTTTCAATATCTTTTTTATAAGCCTGATTATAAGAATTACAATGCTTACAACTCCAATTAGCCAGAAAAGAATAATTGTCAGAGCACCTACTCCAAAATGTTTCGTTTCTACCCAATCAGTTGTCATCATTTCCAGTCTGGTATTTCCCAGTGAATCCGTACTTTCATATATAAAGGCACTCATTCCATTATCTTCCATAAGATACTGTTTATCCGCAATTCTTGTAAGGGTTCCCTCACCAAATGAAATCCCCCCTATAGACATCTTGTACTCATTGGTATTATCAGCCGCGTTCCAAGGCATAAATTGTCCCACATAAGACATAGAATTTAATGCACCTTCAGGCAGCGTCCTCTTTGCACTATAGATACCACTAATGTCCTTTTCTTCTGTAATAGCAGCATTTTTGAGTCTCTCACTATCTCTTACATCTCCAAAAAGCAAAGAAGGAATTCCATAACAAAACATCCCCTCACCAGGCTCATTCACCAAAATAACAACTCCCAACCCACTTTCAGGGTCGAACACAAGATTTGATGAGCAGCCATGTGTATTACCAGCATGACCTATTGTCTGTACGGCATACTCCGATGTCCAGAAACCATGACAAGTCTTTGCAATATCACTGTCCCCATAATATGATGTGGCTGTAAACATAAGCTCTCTTGTTTCTTCTTTTTCAAAAAATGGACACTCCTCTGCAACAAATGCCTGTGCAAAAGTTGTAATATCTTCCAATGTACCTATCGCTGCACCTGCCGGATAAAGCTGAGCCCAGGAATCGCATACACCATAATCTTCATTATATTTTTCTTCTGCGCCTCTATAATAACACTTGAGTTCTTCTCTCTTATTTCGTACCCATTCATTGTCGCTCCTATGCGGTTCCAGACATGTATGCTCCATTTCCAAAGGTTCAAAGATATGTTTATGAACATAGTCAACATAATCCTCGCCACTGACATATTCAACAATATATGCTGCAAGAGCTGTCCCCCAGTTAGAATATGCGGTATACTCTCCAACATGATATGCCTGATAAGGCTCACAACGCTGTAAGGCAGCTTCTAAGCTTTTGTCAAGTTCTTCTTCAGTTGCATACTGATTTTCGTAAAAGCTCTCTTGCCATCCTGCATTATGACTCATAAGGTTTTTCATTGTAATCGTTTCATCTTCATATTGAAGCTTTTTCAAAAAACCTTCCGGTAAATACTCTCGGATGTCTGTTTCAAGATCAATTTTTCCCTGTTCCCATAACTGCATTACACATGTCCAAACAAGCAGTTTTGAAGCACTTCCCCATTCATAAACGGTATTTTCATCTGCCGGAATACTATTTTCTATATCGGAATAACCATAATAACCTGTAAAAATCGTACCTCCTTTGTCAAAAACAGCAACCTCCGCCGAAGCAAGACCTTTTTCATATGTTGTTATATACTCATCAATTTCCGTTTGAATATTATCATAAGGAATACCTGATGGTGTCGTTTTTTCAGTATCTTTGGCATTTGCAGTAATTGTAAAAATATTCATTGCAATTACTGCTGATAAAATAAGTGAAATAAATTTTTTCATAGCGTGTCTCCTTTAAAATTTTTTCCAGTTTTCTCCTTGCATGTATGCATTATATATGGGAAAGCTTACTGCAAAAATTGATTTATATTAACTGAATATTAAAAAAGAGCAACAGTTCAACAACAATTTCATATCCCGTCTTTAACTGTTTCTAAAAGAAAAATCGCTATAACCATTGTATTTACTGGCTTACGGCGATTTTTTTCTTTGTCACGGAGTTTAGTATTTTTTACCTTTCCTATTCTGTTAAGCCCAAATTTATTGATTTTACAGGCTTTGACGTATTTTGTTTACCTCTCCGAATATAGATTACTCATTATTTTTTCGTTTCGGTATCCATAGCAATACGGCGGCAAGAGCCAATACAACGGTTGTGATCACACTTGCTTCAATCCCGTACATTCCGCCGTTCCAAACATTTTCTCCCACGGATTGCAAATTGAAAATAGCCG
This sequence comes from Lachnospiraceae bacterium, assembly GCA_021153185.1. Classification (GTDB taxonomy): domain Bacteria; phylum Bacillota; class Clostridia; order Lachnospirales; family Lachnospiraceae; genus SIG333. The sequence continues at coordinate 2,404 of JAGKTY010000068.1, read as the reverse complement.
TAACGGTTTCATCATTTCCGCTTAAATTCAAGCCAAGTACGCTATACAAAATCGCATTCCAAAAAGAATGTAATCCGCAAGCCGCCCAAATGCTCTTAAAACGAATAGTCAAGGCGGAAAAGATAAAAGAAATCAAAACAAGATTGATAAATCCGATGATTCCGTAAATAATCTCACCCGCAAACAGAGATGACCAATGAGGAATAATAAACAAAAGTGTACTTATAAGAATGGCAAGTTCAAGAGAGGTCTTTTCTTTTAGGGCGTGCAAAACAAGTCCGCGGCAAAGAATTTCCTCCATCGCACCTTGAATGATAAAACCGCCGAAAAACAGCAGAATAACGGGGATATTGATATTCTCATAAACACCCTGATATGTAATACTGCCGGTCATAAGAATGACTGCAAGAGATACGGCAAGCAACAATACGCCTGCGACAACACCAATAAAATAGTTTCCTGCCCGTTTGGTAATTCCCATTTCAGACAAAGGTTTCTTTTCGATAAATTTCCAATAAAGCAAGGTGATTGCAATTACAACAATGTAGCCGTAATACATCATCAGCGTTATGGTCTGTGGGTCAAAGGTTTCACCTACAAGCATATTTTTTCCAAGTGCGAAATGCAACAGAATCATTATGCCCTCTCCAATAAACAATCCTGCTATGTAGCAAAGCCAAAATGCAAGCACTTTCTTGACAATAAACAAACCTGTCGGCATATCCGTTTTATTGTTAAATGGAATGATGTTTCTTAATAACTGTTTCATGTTGATGTTCCTCCTATTCAAAATTGTGTATTCCATTTAATATGGTTTGTAGTGCAAAATTAAAAGTATCAGACGTAGGAACCGCGTTCCCAAAACCTCTATGGCTTTCAATGCTTGAAAATCCATGTAAAAAGCCACGGAGTGTACGAACAGTATGTACCTTCTGTTCCTCGGTCAATTCATACGCTGCAAGCACTTGAAACAAAACAGAAATAATCCCCTCCGTAGCGTTCAATGCTTCATCGGAAGAATACATATTGTACCATTGCATTGCTTCATACACCCCTGTATGCTCCAACGCAAACTTGCGGTATGTATGACAAATAGAGAGAATAGCGTCGTCTTTTGCTTTACCTACGGCGCTCATAATCATTTCTTTTTCAAGAGTGTGCCACCCATATAGCATAAGCTCTTTGTTCAGCTCATCAAGACCTCCGCTAAAATGCTTATACAACGAGGGAGATTTTATCCCTAACTCGGCAGCAAGAGATTTTAAGGTAACGCTTGAAATGCCATTTTCATCTGCCATTTTAGCTACTGTCTGTAATATGATATCTTTGTCTAAACCTACTTTCATAATGCCCTCCTCTCTGGCTAATTACATTAGCCATTATACTACTACGATTATCTCGTGTCAAGAAAATAGAAATTACATTCAATATTTATAATATCAAAAAAACGACAGAGATTTTTCCACTGTCGTTTTTTCTATTTTTATCTGTGAATGTGTATTCTTGTCCTATCCGGTTCCGCATCCCCTACTCCATACATAAAAACTCTCAATCATATTTTTTCAAGGATTTAGGATATAATTCAAAGAGATTACCAAACTTCAAGACTATCAATCGCATCAACCCATGCCTGCATTTCTCCATCTAATGCAAGCCGAGCATACTCAAGTGGCTCATCTATTGCCAAAGCATTAAGTGAATTCTGTGAGCAGGGAGTAGTTCTTAATCCATCCTCTGCCTTACTACAATCAATCTGCAATATGTAATTATCAAATGTGGTTATATCAATACTGTTCATCTGTGGGTTATACTCTGCATATATCAATCTCATCTTATCTGTCCTGTAATTGTATTAGAAACATCTCATCCAGTTCCAACTGCCATTTTCATAATTTGTTATAAGTTGTTACCGGATTTTCTTTCCCTTGTTTTTTCCCTTATCAGAGGTCATAACCAAGGGTAAAACGATATAACACGATACAAGATGTGTCGGAGAGGACACCCACGAAAACTTTAGTATTTTCAAGGGGTTGCCGAGATTTCTATAACAAGATATAACAGTTATTAAATCCCTTAAAATACCTCAAGTGAGAATTCAAATCTTCAGTTGCTTTCAATCTCTCCGTAAGACTGAAATTTTATCGATTACTCCCAATCAAAATTTTCTTTTCCGGCACCGACTTCAAAATGATATTTACCGATACCGAGGTCAATGCCTGAGAAGTGGCCTTCGCCTGCGGTGATGGTTACTTTACGCCCGTCACCCTTGACCATGTAAGGCTGCTTGTTAAGCGCTGTAGGAGCATACAAAAGCACATCCACGCCGTCAACAAACCATTGCGGTGCAGTTCCATTATACTGGCTTATTTCCGCTGCGGTTTTGGATTTATGCTGTACACCCTGG
>JAGKTY010000067.1 GCA_021153185.1 Lachnospiraceae bacterium | reverse complement strand
TCAATACGTTTTCTATGAATTGTATGAACACATGTCACATTTCGAGTTACTCTAAATACCAAGCCCCATATATATGGATATGACTTGTCATATCGAAGCATCTCATTAATAACAAATCTTCGTGCAATAAAAAAGCTACTACCTGTTAATCCCTTTGGTTGGCCAAGCATGATTTCTCCCATCTTATCTGCCATCCAAGTTCCAAATTTTCGAAATACCGTTTTCTTTTTTTCTAAATAACTTGCACAAACAACATCATATCCCTCTTCCAACTTATCATACAAGGAAAAAAGGGATTCAAGCGGTATCTGCCCGTCATCATCAAGCGAAACCACATAATCACCGGTACAATATGCATAGCCGGCCATAAGTGCTGAGTGCTGTCCAAAATTCTTAGCAAGGTTAATACCTGTGACAAATAGTTTATCATTGGCTAACTTTTTGATCACACCCCACACGCCATCCGGTGAACAGTCATTTACCAAAATGACCTCGTATTCCAGTTCAGGCCTCTCTTTCATTCGTTCTTCAATTTCCGCAACAACAACCTCTATCGTCTTTTCCGAACGATAACAAGGTATGACAAATGATATTTTCATACTACTTCCTCATCCTAACCGTAATCATATCATTGTATTTCACGATTTCCTCTTTCATCTGTTCAAAATCATCATAACGGAAATAGATATGTGCAATCTTTTCCGTCATATAATTATCAATTTGATCTCCGGGTTGCATATTGACAGTGTGTTTAAATAACCGATTCAAAATAGATTGCGGTATCTCGTATCCTTCTAATATACCGTTTTGCTCCGCCATCACCCCATAGTGTCCGCAATACTTTGTAGTTACGGGTGCACTCTTTAAGCATTTGCAATCCATGCCAAGCGACGCACGCACATAAGCCTCTTCCCATGGAAATCCCGTCATCTCATCTGCCAGCAGAAGTGTCTCATTGCCAAAACATCTGCGCATCATATCAATGATGTACGGCGTATCATTTTCCACTATATACTGGAACGAAAAAATACCATCAACAAGCTTCATGTCTTTTGCCATATAGTGAATAATATCATGGAGTTTTCCCTTCACTTTATCAAAATCGGTCGCCGGATATGTCTCTGCCTGTACGAGATACGGATTTCTCATACAGAAAATATCGCTACTTGAAGTCTGCACAATTTTTTGGTCAATCAAAAATACAACAATAGATTGCTGCGTGCCGGTCAAGAACGGCTCTATGAGTACATGTTTATCTCGCGACATGGAAAAAGCGTTATCCACAGCTAACTTTGCTTCCTCTAATGTATTGGCGCGAAGGATTCCCTTTCCTCCGGTTAAATCATTTGCTTTTACGATAATCGGATACTTGCATTTCTCACAAAACTGTTTCGCTTTGTCGCTATTATCAAATATCTCAAACCATGGCGATGGAATACTATGCTCTTTGAAATAGTTCATGAGCTTATCCTTATGATGCATAATGAGCGAATGCTCATAGGTATCATGACCGGGCCATCCCATCTTTTGTGCTACATACGAGGACGTGATGACACCAAAATCATTGGCACAGCTGATAATCCCTTCAATCTGATTGTCCCTAACTAACTTAAGCACTTCCTCACAGTTTGAATAATCCGCCGGAATGTATTCATCGGCCACCTTATGCCCCGGAAGATTTGGCATATTTCCGGTAGTAACCACATGCATTCCCATATTCTGTGCTATTTTAATTATCGGAATCTCACTAATGGTTCCGTTTAAGATTAATACTTTTTTCATATGCTATTCCTGCTCACGATATACAGCATATACAATCTGCGCGTGTTTCCAATCTTTTTCTGTATCAATATCCAAAATCGGATTATAGGCATCATACCAAAATGGGTTTTCCCCGACCATATACCCACATCGTTCGATACTCCGTCGCGACAAAATCTCATTGGCCCAGCTAATCTGATACATCGGCGGAATAAACTGCGAATACTGATGCCACATACCAAATCCGAATCCGATTGGATTGTGATTTTGATCAAGGTAATAATTCTTCAATGGATATACAACATTCAAGGAATCATGCTCTGCTTTCACATCTTCCCATACACGGAACATATTCTCATAATCATCAAATAACGGATCCATACACGAACAATACAAGATGTCATCATCGCCCGGAATATCCTTACATACACCGCGCACAACATCGACGGTATTTGTCTCAAGCAGTGTATATTTTGTATCGCGGTGGATAAAATGGATCCCCCATTTCTTTGCCACCGACTCAAATGTCTCATCCTCGCAGCTTAGATAAATATCATCTTTATCAAGAACCTTTGTCAACTTTTCAAGCAAAATATCCGTAAGTGACATATCCCGATAAAACGGTCTGTAATTTTTGTGTTTTACTCTTCTGGATGACGCTTTTCCCAAAATAACGGCCTTCACAATCATTCTCCTCTAGTAAGTAAATCATATTTTTTAGCCTTGGCTAAAATTTGTTCAACATCTTTCAAATATAACTGACTTGGTCCATCTGAAATTGCATGATCAGGATCCGGATGAATTTCTGCAAAAATGCCATCGACACCTACTGCAAGCCCCGCATTAATGAGCTGTGGTACAAACGCTCTATTTCCCGCTGTAAACTCTTTACCACTGCCCGGCGTCTGTACTGCATGGGTTGCATCAAGGAAAACCGGATAACCAAGACTTCTCATAATCGGAAGTCCCTGCATATCAACCACCAAATAGTTGTAGCCAAATGTCGTTCCTCTATCGCAAAGTATTATTTTTTCATTTCCGCATGAACGTATTTTATCAATGACATTATCCATGTTCCATGGTGCCATGAATTGTCCTTTTTTTACATTGACTGCCTTTCCTGTCTTTGCAGCACCCAAAATAAGGTCCGTCTGTCTGCAGAGGTACGCCGGAATCTGAAGAATATCCACAACCTCCGCAACCGGTTCACACTGATAGGTCTCATGCACGTCTGTTGTAACAGGTACATTGTATTTTTCTTTAATATCATTTAGGATTTGAAGGCCTTTTTCCATACCGACAGCCCTGCCGGCGTTTAGATTCGAACGATTCGCCTTATCGAAAGAGCCTTTAAATACATAATTAATATCATACTTTTCACAGATTGCTTTTACCGTCCCTGCAACCTCGTCGCACATCTCCCAGCTTTCAATGGAACAAGGTCCCCCTATCAATGTCATCTTATCTCCACCAATCTGAAATGATGCCTCATCCGTGATATGAAATGCTTTTACTTGCTCCATTTCTTTCGAATCTCCTTCCACTCTTCCGGCTTAATCACCGTTCTTCTATCCAAATATGATTTTTTTCCAAGTTCCTCATCCAAATATATGGAGTCATTGGGCAGATAGGTCGTCGAAATCTCTTCAAACACCACATCTGCTTCTCCCCAAAAACTATGATCCTGTCCGCGCTCGATATGTAACATTTCCCCCGCTTCCAGCCTATGAAGTGTTCCTTCAAGCTCCACATTCAGCACACCATGCAACACATAAAATGTTTCATGCTTTATCTTATGATAATGTTCGGGATATCTCTGCCCCTCGGTCATAACCACATAGCTTTTACAATAATCACTATTTACGACATTCATAAACAGCGCTCCTGTCTCCTCAATTAATTCGTTCCCTGCATGATGATATATATTAAGTGTTGCAGATTTGGGAAGTACAATATTCGTTTGACAGAGTATTTCTAACGCTTTATTCAAAAATTGTTCTACTTTTGTATTTTCCATTTTTATATACACACTTTTCATATTTGGTTTACATAATATTCGATCAAATCATCCATCCACGTATTAATCCGGTCGACCTCAAAGCCCAACTTTTTGACTTTTTCTGTGGATAAACTATTGGCTCTGGTCCCATTATAAGGGGCTCTTTCACCGGTTGCAGACAATATTGCTTTTTTTTGCAGCATTGTTTCAGCTTTTTGAACAATTTGCGCAACTGTGATTTGTCCATCCGAACAATAATTGATTATTCCGACACCGTCCGTCTCGACTAATTTTGCCATAAACTTGCCTAACGAATCAGCATTCGCAACACAAAATGCCTGTTCCATATTGTCGATATCCATCGGCATTTGCTTTGCAATATGGTTTACATAAAATTCCAGTCGTTTTGTGTAATCATTTTTTCCTAAAACAAATGGACTACGAATGATACTATATTTCTGTCCGGGATAAGCTTGCACAATCGCTGCTTCTGCCATCCTTTTGGTAAAATCATAGTCATACTGTCCCCGCGTGCACCATACAAGCTTCTCTTGATGCGGATCATACTCCTCTTCTTTGATATCAAAATGATCCATCTCATAAACACCGGCTGTAGACATATGTATAAAATGCTCACATTCTACAACATCAAGTACGCTTTTTACATCGAGAGACCCATATCCCATTTTATCAATCACAACATCGTATTGTTTTCCCTGTAGGACTTCTTTTACACTTTGCGGTTCATATATATTTAGTTTAATTCGTCTGACTTCATCCCCGAAGTCATCTGCTGTCATTCCTCTTGTTGCTATCGTAACATCATACCCATCTTTGATGAGCTTTTCTATCATAGGAATGCCAAAAAAACGGGTTCCGCCAATAACCAGAACAGTTTTTTTATTCGATTGTCTTGTTCGCATTTTCGTTTTGTTTTGCACTTATCACAATCCCTTTCCCACCTTTCCAATCATAGCAGAATTTTCTATTATAAACAACAATATGCGTAGAAAAAGCTCAATTTAAAAGTTGTATTATACATTATATGGTTTAAATTAAGTTTACATAATAT
>JAGKTY010000015.1 GCA_021153185.1 Lachnospiraceae bacterium | reverse complement strand
ATATTATAAAGTAAGATACTTCTTTTATACGGTCAAATTCACATTTCCATAAATGAGCACACGTAATATACCTAAAACAATCAAATGAAGCGGATAATACACGTAAAAGAACCATTTCATCCATTTTGCCTTACCGCGCTGCCCGTTGTAAAAATAAAGCACCGGATAAACCATCAAGACGCCAATCAATATGAGCGCATACGTTTTGCTGACAAACAGGAACGATACAAGACCATACCAGAATGTCCACTGAATAATCTCAAACATCTGCCCCTTCAAATTGCCACGTTTTGGATACATACCGAGAATGGCAAGTACTGCAATACAGCTCCAATCTGCCGGAAAAGCACTCAGCACAAGAAACACTTGCAAAACAAACTGAAGCTGTTTTGGAATATTGAGCGGATGATCTGATAAATATAACACGAGAACTGCTATAAAAAGCGGATACATGACGCTTGTTCGGTTAAAAATACCACCAACAAACGGATTCAACGGAATTCCAAAACCAAAGCAATATGCAAAATGGGAAATGATCGCAAAAATACCAAGTCTTTGTAAATATTTCTTTGCATTTTTGGTATAATGATAGCCTTCGCAGACGAAAAACCACATAATAGGCGCAGTCAGTCTTCCGATAAAATGTAACGCAATCGGTGTAGGTTCACTTGGAAATCCCGGATAAAAGATATCTGTGAAATGATCAATTGTCATAGCAATAATGGCAATGACCTTCAGGGTATTTGCATTTAATTTGATTTTTTCTTTCATAAATTCATTTCTCTTGGTTGTTGCATTTATCGTGCAAGGCTATCAATGACGCTTCCTGTTTTGCGTATTTGACTGCTCTTCTTTTGCCTGTATATTTTTTTCGTCTGATACACGCTTCTGTTTTTTGATCGGGATAAACTTGTTATCAACAATTTCTTCCACATTCATATACTGCAATGAATCTGTGGTAAGCTGTTTTTTTTGCAGTAATTGATTCGCATATCTGCGTGCAAATGCATATAAAACAGCAAACACAGGAACGCCGATTGCCATTCCAATCACGCCCCAATATCCACCAAATAAGGTGATGGAAAAGATAACCCAAAAGCCTGATAATCCTGTGGAATCGCCAAGGATTTTCGGCCCAAGGAAGTTGCCGTCGAATTGCTGCAAGAGCAATACAAAAATTGTAAAGTAAAACGCCTTCATCGGATCAACCATCAAAATGAGCAAAATACTCGGAATGGCACCGATATAAGGACCAAAGAACGGAATGATGTTTGTCACGCCGACGATTACGGAAACAAGCAATGCATACGGCATATTTAAAATGGTTGTACCAATAAAGCAAAGCATACCGATAATCAACGAATCCACAAGCTTCGCACTGATGTATCCGCCAAAGGTCTTATTGACAAAACGGCAGTCTTTGATGATGTTGTTTGCATGTTTTTCGGAAAACAACGCATAAATAATCTTTTTGCTCTGTCCGGCATAGAGTTCCTTGCTGCCAAGTACATAAATCGATATAATCAGACCAATTACCAAATTCCAGATTACTTTGATAAAGCCGATTAATCCGACTGAAAAATTCTTGATAAATTCATTAATTTGCGGAATGAATTCCTTATTAATCCATGCAGTGAGTTCGCCGGAATATTCTGCTAACATATTTTTGATCATCGATTCAATCTGCGGATTATCGACAAGCAGTTTGGTAATGATTGCTTCCAGGTTTTGTTCGTAAACCGGGAACTGCGCAGCGATATTTGTAATACTTGTAATAAGCTGAGGTACAACAAGTGCAAACAATCCGTAGATGAGTGCAATTGCAAGAACCATTGTCAACAAAACAGAAACGGAACGGATTCTTTTTTTGACGATTGGGCTGTTACTGTCCCACTTTGTTTTGCGGCATAGTTTCAAAAAAACAGCGCTTAAATAATCAACAATCGGCGATAACAGATACGCAATAATCAAACCATAAATAATCGGTTTCGTAATGTTGATTGTCGTTGAGACAAACGAAATGATTAAGCTGGTATTATGCATCAAATCATAAAACATAATACTACAAGCAATTACGATAAATGCAGTAATTCCCCAATATAAATATTTCTTATCCCATTGAAATTTCATGATACAAAAGCTCCTTCCGGTGCAATCAAATACACGCAATCTTTATATGAATGTTATCGTCTTGATTCTTCAAAGTCATTGACAAACTGTGTTAACAGCTTGACTGTTCCGTCTATTCCAAGCAAATTGCTTCTGATACACAAATCATATGTATCGGAACGCCCCCATTTCTTTGATGCGTAAAAATTGTAATAGCTACGGCGTTCTTTATCCTTTTTGATAATCATTTCGCGCGCTTTTCCTTCATTTAACCGGTATTTTTCCATAATACGGCGGATTTTGGCGTCCATATCGGCTTCAATAAAAATACTGACATGATTCGGATTGTCTTCCAGTGCATAATCCGCACATCTTCCTACAATCACACACGCACCTTCCTCGGCAATTTTCTTAATTGTATCAAACTGCGCCAGGAAAACCTTTTGATTAAGTGGCATATCGACCATGCCCTGTGCCGGAAGTCTCATCGAGTACGTATCCATTACAAGATTGTATAAGAAGCTGTTTGTTGGTTTTTCGTCATGAGAAATAATCATTTCTTCGCAAAAACCACTCTCCTTTGCTGCTCTTGATAAAAGCTCCTTATCATAAAAAGGAATCTGCAAAGTCTTTGCCAGTTTTTCTCCGATTTCATGTCCTGCAGAACCAAATTCCCGCCCGATGGTAATAATTGTGTTCATAAATATACCTCCTTGCAAATACGCTGCATTAAAGTTGCTTGCTGCTTATAAAATGCTTAACAAATGTGTAAAATAATCCGGTAACGGTGCATCAAACTCCATGTATTCATTTGTCCGCGGATGAACCAGTCCCAAATGCATGGCATGTAAGGTTTGTCCGGATAGTTTAAACGGGACACTCGGAGCGCGATATAAGCTGTCACCTAGAAGCGGATGCCCGATACTCGCCATATGCACCCTGATCTGGTGTGTTCTGCCTGTCTCAAGCTTACATTCAATATAAGTGTATTTATCAAACCGCTTTAATACCTTGAAATGTGTAACTGCCTGCTTTCCGTTTTTGTGATTTACAGCCATTTTCAGACGGTCTTTTTCGTCTCTGCCGATAGGGGCATCAATCGTTCCTTCATCTTCCGCAAGCACACCATGAACGATTGCACGGTACCTTCGGTCGATGGTATGCTCTTTTAATTGCATGGCAATATGATTATGCGAAAAGTCATTTTTACAAATAATCAGCGAACCTGTTGTATCCTTATCAATACGGTGTACAATTCCGGGCCGCATCACACCGTTAATGCCACTTAACTGCTCTTTGCAGTGATACATGATGGCATTGACAAGCGTCCCACTGTAATGACCATTTGCCGGATGAACAACCATATTCTTTGGCTTATTCACAATCAACAAGTCCTCATCCTCAAATATAATATCAAGAGGGATATCCTCTGCCAAAATATCCGGCATAATTGCATCAGGGACTTCCAAACGGATTTGGTCTGAAAGCTGTATCTGATAGCTTGATTTGACTGCTTTGCCGTTTACAAAGCATTTCCCGTCTTTGATATGTTTTTGGATAAATGACCTGCTCATATCAGGACATTCTACGGCAATAAATTTATCTATGCGCAGTCCTTCTGCCTGCGGATTTGCTTCAAGGCATATCGTTTTCATAGGATTATTTCTGCTCTCGTTTTAAAAATTCCAGGTCTTCTTCTTTGTAAAAGAATAAAACGACCAAAATAAGCAATGCGGTTGCAACCGTCACATAAATATCAGCGACATTAAATACCGGAAAATCAATCAGTTTGAAATAAAAGAAGTCAACCACATATTGATAAATCAAACGGTCTACCATATTGCCGATTGCGCCGGCCATAATTGCCACAAAACAAATACGTAATACGATATATTTCTTCTCCATCGGAATCCGAAAAAGCAAATACGTAAATGCAACACAAATCACAAGTGCAACAATGACAAAAAAGACTTTTTGTCCCTGAAGCATGCCAAAGGCGGCACCTTTATTTTCGAGATAGTGCAATTCAAACACATCTTTGATCAGCACATAATCGCCCTTCGTTTTGAGATGGGTACTCGCTAAATGTTTGGTAAACTGATCAAATAGTGTTAATAAAACCAATATAACAAAATCAAATACAATCTGAATATTTTTTTTCATAGTGACACCTTTATTCTGTCTCGTCAAAAATCAGTTCTTTAATTCCTGCAAGAATCTCTTCATCTGTAACAGAGGTATCAATGATTGCCTTTCCTACTTTTTTGAGCAGGATGAACTTAATTTTACCTTGATCCATTTTTTTGTCGGATTTTGTCAGTTTCAAAATTTCTTGCGGATCAATGTCTGTCAATGAAATTGGCAAATTAAACGGTACAAGCATGTCTCTGATTTCATAATATTCATCCATGGAAAGGAGTTCTTTTTTCCATGAAATATAAGCAGCACAGACGATTCCGAGCGCTACACATTCCCCATGAAGCATTTGGAAATTCATGTATTTTTCGATTGCATGTCCCACGGTATGTCCGAGATTCAGAAGTGCTCTATCACCCTGTTCTGTCGGATCCTTTTCAACGACCGCTTTTTTGATATTACAGCAGCGCATAACCATCTCTGTCACTGTATCCATATCGCGGTCACAGATCTCATAAATATGGTCAAGGAGCCAGACAAACAAATCGGCATCTTTAATGAGCGCAGATTTATAAACCTCTGCCATACCTGCAAAATACTGTCTTTCATCAAGCGATGTAATTGTCCCGAAATTCATGTAAACAAGCTTTGGCATATGGAATGCGCCAACCATGTTTTTATACTGCGAAAAATCAACGCCTGTTTTGCCTCCGATGCTTGAATCAACTTGTGCCAGAAGCGTTGTCGGAATCTGGATAAACCCAATTCCGCGCAGATATGTTGCAGCAGCAAAACCTGTCAAATCGCCGACAACACCGCCACCTAATGCAACGAGCATATCTTTACGGTCAAAATGATGTTCGATTAAATATACATACAGTGACTGGACCGTCTCAAGATTTTTGTGTTCTTCCCCATACGGAAAACTGAAAATATGAACTTCCTTACAGACATCTTTTAGAACTGCCTGCACTTCTTTTGCGTAAAGCGGCTCAACCATCGTATCTGTGACAATACAAAGCTTACGGCCTGATAACGCAAACGGTGCCAGTTCTTCTTTTAGGCCATCAAATGACTGGTCAAATACAATGTCATAACAAAATTTACGGTTACAATTAACTGGTAGTCTTTCCGACATAACGATAAACTCCTTTGATCCTATACTTGAAAAAAAGGACTTCCCTAAGGGAAGTCCAATCATGCATTATTATACCCTTACAGTGGATTGTTGAAAGCTGGTACATCAAATGCTCCAGATAAAACTTCCTGGAAATCACCAGAAATATCAACGCTCTTTGGTGTAATAATAAAAATGTAATTTGAAATCTTCTGAAGATTTCCACCAATTGCAAAGCAGCTACCGCTTGTGAAATCAATGATACGCTGTGCAATATCAACATCAAGTCCTTCAAGATTTAATACGACGGTACGGTTGCAAAGAAGTGTTTCTGTAATCTCTCGTGCATCTTCAACAGTTGTCGGTTTGATAACACAGACTTCCATACCATTCATATTCGTGGAAGAAGAACGACGTGGCTGTTGTTTCATCGGAAGAACTTTTGAGGCGGTCATCTTGGCTTTTGGTGCCTCCTCATACGTATCATCTTCTGCCACTGCAGCTTTGCGTTTTGTATTTTCTTCTACTTCATCATCATCTTCGTAATCATCTTCATACTCATCATACTCATCATCGTTGAGTTTCATGGTATTGATAAACTTATCCATAATGCCCATAGCCATTTCTCCTCTTTTCGTGTATTAAACGGATGCCTTGCTATAATCGCGCTCTCCAAAGATACCTGTTCCAACTCTGACGAGTGTTGCACCTTCCTCGGTTGCAACTTCATAGTCGCCAGTCATGCCCATAGAAAGCACATCCATAGTTACATTATCAATGTTTTTCTGCATTATGTCAACAGATAATTGCTTTAAATTGTGAAAAATCGAGCGATTTTCTTCAGAATCCACAACATATGGTGCTATGGTCATAAGCCCCTTAATCCGAATATTTGGAAATTTGGAAATTTCTTCCACCATCGAGACAACCTCATCTACCATTAATCCGAATTTTGTTGCCTCGTTTGCAACATTCACTTCCACCAAAATATTGCAGATTACTTGTTTTTTGGCGGCTTGCTTATCAATTTCTTCAGCCAGTCTGACACTGTCAACACTATGAATCAAAAACACCTTATCGACAATGTATTTCACCTTGTTGCGCTGCAGATGTCCGATCATGTGCCACTTGATATCTTTTGGAAGTACTTCATATTTTTCGACAAGCTCCTGCACTTTGTTTTCACCAAAATGGCGGCAACCGTGATCGTAAATTTCCTGTAGCATTGAAACTGGTTTCGTTTTTGAAACGGCAATCAGCGTAACCTCATCAGGATTGCGGCCAGCTTTCTTTGCGGCATCTACTACATTTTGATATACAAGATCATAATTTTCTGTCAACATACAATCAATCCTCCTATCTGACCAGATCATTGGCCTTGACGCTTGTTGCATCAAGCACAATATGGTCATATTCGGCCAGTCCGTATCTCGTATTAGATTTCACAATGGAATACTCATCATTTGATGAAAGAACTGTGATTTCCGTAAAATCTGCATACCCTTTGTTGATGTTATATACACCTGTCAGGGAGCCGGTTTTTGAAACAGCATACTTTTCATCCGAATCCGGCATACAAATGTAATCACCCACACGCAAAGAGGCTGTATCGACATAATAGTCTGATTCATCCTCGGAATAGATTGTCAATTCTTTAAATGCTGTTGAGACAGTACCATCTTCCTTATACGTCTCAAGCAAAAAGCCATTTTTGCTCGAATTGCTTCCTTTGGTCAAATATTCCTTTGGAATCAGGAAAAATTCTGAATTAACAATCGCACTGTTTGGAATTTTTAATCCGGTCTCGGCATTTTCAAGTATTTCTAAATCGATAAAACGGTCCGTCGCAAAGCTTGACATGTAATTGTTAAAGGAAAGCCTTGCATATGCATCTTCCCCTTTTTGTATGACATGAATGGATGCCCATGTCTGAAACTGATTTTTTAAAAATTTAACCTCAACATACTCTTTTTCTTCAAATTCCGCAACACGATCCTTTGGAATCGGAATGACAATTTCCCAGTCTTCTGAGGTAATTAGTTTATAGACACAGTCTTTGTCACCAATTAGTTCATTTCCTGCAAGTAATGTTTTTTCATATTTGCTACGGTCAAATTGCTCTGCAGCTAAGGTTTCCGCCGTGGCAGTTTCATAGCCATCCTGATAATATACGACAGTACCGCTTTGCGGGGCATTATAAAACTGCACGGAACCTGCAACGCCATTGATGGCATCGAGATTACTTAACATATTGTAATTTGACATTTTCAGGGCCATTCCCTGAAGGGCATACTTAAAATCATATGCTTTTGAGAAGTTCTTTTCGGAAAAATTATGATCAAACGTGATAATGTCAGCGCGAATCTGCGAAAGGTCATCATCACTTAGCATGACATGCTCGTCCCCTGACGAAATCATATCGGCTATGCTTCCGCTTTGGTCAACCGTATACACCAAATCTCCACACGCAACATGGGAGCCTTCTCTTGCAAAATAATTGACATATCCGGAATTGTTAGAAGATACACTTGTTTCCTGACGGATTGCGATTCCCTCATAAACATTTGAAACAGTCAATGAGCCTGTGGTCACTTCGTATCCGATAATATGTTTTTCTTTGGCATATAAGACAGCTAAAATGATTAAGTATACAAAAATGATACCAAAAATAATCAACCCGATATTGAGGTTGATTTTTCTAGGCATGATAATGATGTCATTTTGCTTATTTTTACGCTTTTTTGTTGCCACGTTTCGTCCTTCCAATTCCGATACATTAGAAAACCTCGGAACAAATCCGAGGCTTTCGGTTAAACGTATGTAATCTTATAATGAAACAATAATCTGCTCTTTCATTGAAGCAGGAATATCGCTTTCTTCTACACCAATGCTAAGTGTGAAATCCACTTTAAATGCTTTGCTGATGGCATCAATTTTGTTTAGTACTCTCTCAAGGTCTGCGCTATCAACACATGCAATCTTGAGGAAACTGTCTAAATACATAGCCTCTAAATCATGATCCTGTGAAATAATACCACATACAAATCCAAGAAATTCGTCGGCATTTGTAATTAAGTAATCTGATACGTCAATCAATCTGACTTTGTTATTCAGCTCATACATATGCTTTGTACTCTTATCAAGATATACAATATTGCCATTTGCACTTGTAATCTGGCTGTTTACCTTATCAAGAAGATGTTTTGTTTTGCCTTTTCCTTTATTTCCTACGATTAACTGTACCATACCGGTGTCCTCCTGATCTCGCTACATGAGCATTTATTATACTATTCTAATACACATCCGCCATATTAATATCTAAAAAATGTCCATTCAATCAAGCATGATGTCCTTTTTTATGGAAATTGACATGACTTTGAATAGTTACATCTAATTATAAAATAGAAAGCCAAAAAATACAACATTTTGAGACAAAATTCACAAAAATTATTTGATTAATCCAAGCATATCGGTCATTTCGTCATATAATATGCCGCGTTCATCACATTTCATAATAACAGATATGTATGGATTGGCAGATGTATCTTTTGACAAAAGCACAAGACAACTTTTGGCTGCATTGGTTGTTCCTGTCTTTCCGCCAATGACCGTGACACCTTGCGGCGCCTGTTTGTTGCCGTTTAAATAATAATTGGTATTCTCACACGTATACTCTTTGGGCATTCCTTCCCGGTCATAGTATACTGTTGTGTAAACAGGTGTACTAATCACTTCGACAAATGCATCATATTTCATAGCCTCCCTGAATATCAAATAGATATCGTAGGCTGTTACATAATGAGCTTCATCCGTTAAGCCGTGCGGATTCACAAAATGACATCCTGTTGCTCCAATTGCCTGTGCTTCTTTGTTCATCATGTCACAAAATGATTCCACAGAGCCACCAATATGTTCCGCAATCATAATTGCTGCATCGTTTCCGGATGGAATGAGCAAACAATAAAGCGCCTGTGACAATGTCATTTTGTCACCCGGTTTAATCCCGACAAGTGTTGCGCCTGACTCCGTGATTTCAACATTGCTGCTTGCCACAAGTTCATCATCTAAATTCCCGTATTTGAGTGCAACAAGGGCTGTCATAACCTTTGTCAGAGATGCCGGATGCAACTGCACAAATGCGTTTTTGGAATAAAGCACTTCGCTGCTGTTTTCATCACATAAAAGTGCCGCTTCGGCGCGCGTTGTGTCAATATTGTTTCCTGACACATCACCCGTTACAACACATAAATCGGCAGCATATCCTTCACAAACACTGCCGTTTACAGTGCCTTCTGAAAAATTGTAGGCTGAAACCGGACTGTTTCGATTATATTTCATAGCGTATTGATTCTGACCGCATCCGGATAACAAAAGACACGTAATCAAAATCAAACAGCATGTAAGTTTCTTATTTATACATTTCACGCCACTCTAAATCTCCTCGATCTAATGACTTAATTAAAAGTTCAGCTGATGCCAGATTCGTTGCAAGCGGTATGTTGTGCATATCACATAATCTCACAATATTGTTGATATCCGGGTCATGCTGCTTTTTGATATCAAGAGGGTCTCTGAGGAAAATGACCAAATCGATCTCATTGTGCTCAATCTGTGCGCCAATCTGTTGTTTTCCACCCAGATGACCGGCAAGATATTTATGAATATTTAAATTGGTAACCTCTTCAATCAAACGGCCTGTTGTGCCTGTGGCAAACAATTCATTCTTGCTTAGAATACCACGATATGCGATGCAAAAATTCTGCATCAGTTTTTTCTTTCCATCATGTGCAATTAAAGCGATGTTCATACTCTTTACCCCTAACTGTATTTTCTCACACCCTGCAGTGCAACATTTAATACAAACCCCATACCTACATATAAACTCAAAAGAGAGGTTAATCCATAACTGACAAACGGCAACGGGAGTCCTGTATTTGGTATAATACCTGTTGCAACCGCTATGTTTATAAAGCTTTGGAAGCTAATCAGTGCACTCATTCCGACGCAGATTACTTCCCCCGCTGTATCTTTCGCCTTCCTTGCAATCAACAGACAATCCAGTGCAATAAACATCAATAGAATGATGACGGCACTACTGCCGACAAACCCAAGCTCCTCCCCAACAATTGCAAAAATGAAGTCTGTCTGAGGCTCAGAAATAAAATTACCGTTCTTAACCGAACTGATTTCATTGTTGTTGAGACCTTTTCCAAATAATTGGCCTGAACCGATTGCAGTCTTTGAATTGTCCTGCTGATAACCTTCTTTATTGGCGTAATCATCCGGATGAAGCCATGCCAAAATACGTGTTTGCTGATAATCCTTAATCAAATTCTGGTCCGGTTGTAATACAATCGCCAAAAAAATAATCACAAGCGGAATGGCAATCGCAAAGATTCCGAATATAATACGTTTATCAAGCCCGCCGACGAATACCATACAACAAAAGATAATACAAATCATAATACTCGTAGAAAGGTCAGGCTGATTATAAATCAATAGCAAAGGCGGCATCAATAATACAACCATTGATATCAGGTTGCGGAGAGAATTAAACTTCTCCTTATGTAACATAATATACTGTGCAAAGAATAAAATCAATAATATTTTGGCTGTTTCAGAAGGCTGAAACCGGATGCCCGCAATTGAAACCCAGCGCTGCGCATTGTTTGACGATTCACCAAATAGCTGAACCATCCCAAGAAGTGCAATATTCACACAGTAAATTGCCCAATAAAACTTTAAAAAGAATCCATAATCGAATAAGGATAACACAATCATTAGGAAAAATCCCATGATTGCACCAAACAGCTGTTTGTTTTGAACTGATTCTTTGGCACTGCCGATTGCCAAAATACCAATCGTGGTAATGGCAATCAGCAAAAGTACCAATTTAAAATCGTAATCACGTACTCTGTAACGTTTTAACATTCTTCATCACCAAAAAACATTTATTTTGCGTTTGCTAACCTGTATTTCCATTTTTTCCCGGTCTATCTGCATATATTTGCATATTACCGCACTGATTTCTGCTTTGATCTGCTCCATCAGTTCAGGACTACAATTGATTCGGTCAGAAATCAGAAGTATCTTAAGTCTGTCTTTTGCAACATCACCGGATTTCTTTTTGGAGAAAATATGTAAAATACTCATACGCTTCTATCCCTCCTGAATTTTTTGTAAGATAGTACTGAAGAAAATACGAATCGAATGCTCTTTTTCTTCTGTCATCAGTGGGATTTGTTCGCCCTCAATACGTTTTACAATATTTGAAAACGCAATGCCTGCCGGACTGTCACCGCCGACAAGCGGTTCTCCATGATTGGTTGCAATGACCACGGATTCATCATCATAAACTGCGCCAAGAAGCGGTACTGACAAGATATCAACCACATCATCAACACTCATCATGTCGCCTTTTTTCATCATGTCAGCACGGATACGATTTACGATGAGTTCAATTTTTCCAATTTCATAAGTTCCAAGCAAACCGATAATCCGATCTGCATCGCGGATTGCACTGACCTCCGGTGTTGTTACGACAATGGCCCGGTTGGCACCTGCAACTGCATTTTGAAAGCCTCTTTCAATGCCTGCCGGACAATCCAGTAAAATATAATCAAACTGTTCTTTTAACTGCTCTGTCAGCTTAATCATCTGATTTGGGCTAACTGCAGTTTTATCACGTGTTTGCGCAGAAGGAAGCAGATATAAGCCCGGATAGCGCTTATCTTTTATCAGTGCCTGTCTAAGACGGCAATTTCCTTCAACCACATCAACAAGATTGTAAACGATCCTGTTTTCGAGACCCATCACAACATCTAAGTTGCGAAGACCGATATCGGTATCAATCAATACGACTTTTTTGCCCGAAAGCGCAAGTCCCGTACCGATATTTGCACTTGTGGTTGTCTTTCCGACACCACCTTTACCTGATGTAATCACAATAACCTCACTCATAACATTCTCCTTATCCATTTTGTTTTGTTCGTGGGTATTGTTTACAGGAGAGATTAACCAAATAATGTCTCTTGCAGTTCTTCGGTAAATTTCAGTTCTTTTGTCTCAATGTGCGTGCCAATCTGATAGGCACATAACGGGCCGACGCTAACGCGTTTGCCCCATCTGGAAAACGCAGGACGTTTGTAATCTGCCGCATCGCCTATCCGCAATTTTTTGGGACAAAAATCGAGTGCGGCAACAAAATGCCTGTTTCCATCTGTTCCGGCATAAACTTCTCCAAGCAGCGTTCCAAGAACAATGACATTCTTTTTAGAAACAATCGTAGCGTTTGTATCGACATCTCCGATTACAATGACACTCTCCTCTGCCTCATAGAAATCACCTTTCTTTAAGCTGCCTTTGACAAATTGTGCACGTTCCACACCGGAATCCATATCGAGACGTTCAAAATCAAGCTGTTTTAATGAACGGCTTAAAATCTCTTCGGTTTCGGCGTTTTTTCCTGCAATACAGACAATTTTGATATTGCAGGCGGATTGAATGGAACGAAGAAGCATAAGCTCTTCTGTTTGTGATAATTCACGCCCTTCAATCGCAAGTGCAACAGATGCCCCGTCAAAAAATTTAGCGGAACTATTAAATGTATTGTAACATTCTTCTAAAATATCTGAAAAAGGTAATTGATCAGATAACTGAATGCTAATACCGTTTTTGTAGCTTTTAATAATTACATGATCTGTCATTTTATGTCCTCGTTAGTCATTTGAACTAGCTGCCATACCGCTTGTGGCACTACCTGTGATAATTTTATCTGTCTCTTCCAATCCAAAATAATACTTAATCACATCCTGTGTCATCTGCGCTGCATAATCTGACGCATATCCGTACGCAATACGTGTTGCGATAGCAATTTCCGGTGCCTCATAAGGCGCATAACAGACAAATAATGCATGGTTCGGACGGCTCT
Source organism: Lachnospiraceae bacterium (assembly GCA_021153185.1). Classification (GTDB taxonomy): domain Bacteria; phylum Bacillota; class Clostridia; order Lachnospirales; family Lachnospiraceae; genus SIG333. The sequence goes on along the minus strand of JAGKTY010000015.1, from coordinate 43,385 downwards.
TAATCTCCTGCGCGGTTCCGGTCTTTCCCGCTACCTGAACCGGCAAACCTTCATAATACTTTTTGCCTTCTATCACTTTGCGCATACCGCTGTGAATTGCATTCCAGGTAGATTGTGCAAGCACAACATGATTGCGGACAGACGGAGAATAATCTGTAATCAGATTTCCGTTCGGATCGGTCAATTTATCAAGCACACTTAAATTATAACAAGTACCGCCATTTGCAACGGTCGTAACATATCTGGCAAGACCGGCAGTTGTGTAGTCATGGGTACCTTGTCCGATTGCGGAACGTATCGCATCCGAATCAGAAACATGTGGTTCCTTTTCATTTAATTCAATTCCGCTCTTTTCCGAGAGTCCGAACATATCTGCATATTCTGAAAGCTTTTTGAGGCCTTCATCGCTTTCATAGTTGCCGAGCGATTTGCCAAGTCTGTAACCGGTTTCATAAAAGAAGGAGTTACATGAGTTTTCAATTGCACCGACAACATCCAGTTCCCCGTGCTTGCTTGGATAAATCCAGCATTTCGGTGACTGTGGCGTAATGGTTTCCCAAATACCTTCACAATCTATTTTTTCACCCAAATTGATTACACCCGATTCGAGACCGGCGGCTGCACTTACCATTTTGAATGTAGAACCCGGCGCACTTGTCTGCTGAAGGGCATAATCCCACTGCGGATTTGACAAATCCTCCTGGAGACTCTTATAGTAATCAGAATCAATGGTATTGGCCAATCTGTTATTGTCGTAGCTTGGATAAGTAACGAGTGCCAAGACCTCTCCGGTAGCGGTATCTGTCACAACACAAGAGCCTGAACACGGATCAAGCGCAAGCTGCGACGGCGTAATACTTAAGTCTGTAATTCTGTCAATCATAAAACGGTATGGTGAGATGCTGCCATTTGTGACGCCTTGGCGCTGCTCATCTGTACCGTCAATGATTTGCTGTTCAAAAAGCAGCATACAAATCTGTCTGCCTGTAAGCAAATCATCTTTAATCATATATTTATAAATTTTCTTTGAAAACGAAGTGCTGTCCCTTAGCGTTTTTTCCAAATATTCAAGCAAAGCTTCATAAACAGTATCCGAATCCGAATATTGACTCTCAAGTTCAAGCGCCGAAACATCAATCCAGTTCTGACTGATACAATACGTCAAATACTCCTTTAATGAAATGGTTTCATTTTTCCATGCAAGATATGTTTCGTCATCCTTGTCAATTTCCGATGCTTTTAAAATATCATTATCTGTCAGCGCAGAAATAATTGCCAGACTGTAAAGCTGATATTCCGTGCTCAAATCTTTATATGCAAACGGAGACTGTGTCAGCTGGCTACGAAGCGTCTCAAACACATGATTTTGTCTTGCTTCAAACGATGCCTGTACTGCTTTTTCAGTCTCTTTTGCATTCTTTTTGGCAAAATGACTGATATCAATGACGTTATTATTAATCAGTGCAAAATATACATCGTATATTGGAATAATAATGTTGCTCGCAGACGTGTTTTCGGCCGCATTAAACTCCTTGACATTTTGGATTTTCGATACCAAAATACCTGCAATTTTTTGTTCCAGAATGTTATAAACAGCTTTTTGTAGCTCTTTATCAATCGTCAGATACAAATCATTTCCGGCAACCGGCTCTTTGCGGTTGCTAATCTCAATGACTTTTCCAAGGTTATCTACAAAGACTGTTTCCGAGCCTTTTTTTCCTTGCAGCTGCATTTCCATATATTGTTCTATTCCGGCTTTACCGATAATATCATTTTGGGAATAGCTGTCGTCCTGCTTGGACAATTCATTGTATTCATCGGTTGAAATTTTACCGGTATAACCGATTACATGAGAAAAATACTTGCTGTCAACATATTTGCGGATTGTATCTTCTGCAATGGATACACCAAGCAGTTCGTTTTCATTTTCCATAACAACCGCAACCGTTTCATCGCTCACCTCTGTTGCAACCGTTGTCGCAATATATTTTTGGAAGCTGTTCAGACTCATGTTATAGCGAACTGTAACCATTTTGACAACTTCTTCTTTGGTATAACCTTTTCCAACGACAAAGCTGTCCTTATCATCCGGATTTTCGTATGCGCCAATCTCAAATTTTTTGCGGCCTGCCAGATAATTAATAACATCTTCCGCAGTAGATGTCTCCATGCGGTAATCCAGCTTTTCTATGCGGGCAATGCCGTAAACATCAGCAAGGAAACGCTTGAGTGCCGTGCCCTGTACGGTGAATGCATACTCTCCGTTATCATCCACAATGATGTCAAAATCATTGACAAGCTTATCGCCGTTTCCTTCAATATAATGAATTAGTTTGTAAATCGTCTCATTGATCTGTTTGTTCTTCTCAGCTCCGGATTCATAAACATCTTCTATCATAACGGAATAAGCAAGCTCATTGTATGCAAGCAGTTCCCCGTTCCGGTCGTATATTTCTCCGCGTGTTGATTTAATCGAACGCTCTTTTTCAATTTTGAGTGTGAAATTATCCAAATACTCAGCACCATTTACGATCTGCAACTGAAACACACGGTAAATGAGAATGCTGCCCAGCATAATTGTTACCACAAACAATATGAAAATTCGTGACGTTATTAAATTGATAAACCAATCTCGAATTCCTCTAATCAATGTTTAAACTCCCTTTTGGTTTCTGATTAAGCCGGTTACCTGCCCAAATCAAAAATGGACATAAAAAGAGTGACAATATAACGGTATATGCGATTTCAGGCAAAATAATATGTAAGAAATAATGCCCAAAATGAAATCGTCCCCGAAGTAAAAATGTTAAAATATAAATAACCAGACAATATACCAAATCGCTCATGGCAATGAGTGCGATTGGCAGCTTAATGTCATCATTGAAGAATAGACGATGGAAAAATCCATTCATATATCCAATATACATATAAATGAGTGCATAAAAGCATAAACTTGAACCAAAAAACATATCTATAAATAAACCGGCAAAAAAACCGGTCATAAGTCCAACCTTACGTCCAAACATTAATCCAAAGAGTGCAACAATCAAAAGAAGCAGATTGGGACTGATTCCTCCAAAGGCTAACACTTTGAATAATGTGGTCTGCAATATAAAGCTGAAAAATACTGATATGCAAATAAATAAAATCGTACGAAAACGCATTGGACGTTTTACTCCTCTTCTTCATCCGCAATCTGTTTCTTTTGCTCCAGTACGACAAGCACTTCCTCGAGATGTGCAAAATCAGCTGCAGGTGTGATTGTTCCGGAATATGTCAGATTATTGGCATCGGGTGCAATTTCGTTTATGTAACCAATTAATATGCCCGGCAAATATTTATCACTGATATAACTTGTAACAATTTTATCTCCCGCAATTGCCTCGGCATCCGGCGAAATCACAAGCTGTGAAAACTGTACCGTGCCTTTGTTGTTCATCGTTTCAAGACTTCCTGATACGATGAGTCTGTCTGTCGTAGACAAAACCATACCACTGACATTGCTGTTGTCATCAATAATGGAAATGACCTTTGACCAGTTGTTTCCAACTTCTGTTACTCTTCCAACAAGACCACTGCCGGCCATAACATTCATATCCACACAAATGCCATCTTTTTTTCCTTTGTCAATTACAAATGAACCAAACCAGTTTCCCGGATTTTTGGAAATGACACGTGCACCGATTTTTTTGAAATCACTATACTGCTCGTCCAGTTTGTATAATTCTCGCAGCTTGTTGAGCTCATACTTTTCCTGCTGTAGTGTATTGTTTTCAATCGTTAACGCATCAATGCGCTGCCGAAGCTGTTCGTTTTCAGCAAGCAGTTCTTTGATTTCGGTCAGTTCCTCCGCTTTGTTTGACATACTGCTTCCAATACGGCTCACACCTTTCTCGAATGGGACAATCGCAAACCCGAACACATTGGAAAGAGGCGTCATCGCAAAATCGGTAAAGAACGTAATTGCCATTAAAATGACACAAACAGCAGTTAGAATCAACAACAAATATTTACTTGGCAATTGTGGCATGCCCCCGTGGCTTCCCATCATTCTCTGCTTTCTCAAGTGCCTAATTTCCTCCGTTTATGCCCTCAATTGAATAAGCAACCGATTTATAATTATCATCCTGAATAATCCGGCCGATTCCAAGTGCAACACTCTCGATTGGTCTTGTTGCCTTGTTGACCTTAAGGCCTGTCCCATTGCTTAACAGCTCTGCAAAGGAATGTACCTGACTGGCACCACCTGTCAAATAAAGCCCTTTTCGATAAACATCTGCTGCAAGCTCCGGTGGCGTTCTCTCCAAAATGATTTTTACATAATCAATAATAGAGTTAAAATCTTCCTGCATACATGAAAGTGCCAGATTTGTCGGAATGCCGCGTTCTACCGGAAGTCCGGTTACGATATCACGTCCATAGACGATGCAGTCTTCCCCAGACGCAACAAGCTCACCAATTGACATCTTGACCTGTTCTGCTGTTTTGGCGCCAATTAACAAGTTGTATTCGCGGCGGATTGCCTCGCGGATGCTCTCATCAAACTTCTTTCCACCAACCTTGATTAGCTTGCTGACAACAATTCCTCCGAGCGAAAGAATGCTGATTTCCGTCGTCTCATAGCCGACATCAACAACCAAAACACCCTGGGAATTCTTGACATCGATGTCAAGTCCAAGACCATCTGCAATAGCTTTTTCCACAACCATAACCTTTTTGGCCTTGACATTCGACTTTTTAATCAAATCATAAAATGCACGTTTTTCTACCTCTGTCACATCAGTCGGCACGGCAATATAATAATCGGCAGCTTTAATGGTGCCATTGTTTAAGTCTGTAATAAAATTACGCACAAGCATCTGCATGTTTTTGATGTCTGCAATGACACCACTTGAAAGTGGATACGTAATACTAATATTTCCCGGTGCTTTTTCATACATTTCAAATGCATCGTCACCGTATGCAAACAATTCATTTTTATTTTGAATTGCAATCATATTTTTTTCGCAAAAAATACTGTCATTCCCTTTTGTAAAAATTTTGATATTGCTTGATCCCAAATCAATACCGTATGCTCCGCTAAAAGCCATAGCTGTCTCCTTTCAATGGTTAAATAAACCCATTTCCTTTAAGCTTATGTATTTTTGATCCCCAATAATAATATGGTCCAAAAATGTGATTTCCATAAGCGTTGCCGCTTCAAAAATATAATTTGTGGCCATAATATCCTCCTGACTCGGCGTAGGATCGCCGCTCGGATGATTGTGGACTAAAATCAGTTGTGTCGCATTTGCCCGAAGCGCATGTAAAAATAATTCCCGTCTCGGTAAAAGCGTTGTCTGAATTGTACCACGCGATAATACTTTATCACATAGCAGATGACATTTTGCATCCAGAAAAAGTGCATGGCATTCTTCGACTTCCAAGTGCCTAAGCTGCTCCATGTAGTAAGAAGCAATTTGCTCCGGCTTGGTAAAGGTATAGGCAAACGTATTTTTTTGCCTTGCAATGCGATTTGACAGTTCGCCGATACATTTTAATTTGACTGCTTTGACTTCACCAATGCCCGGAATTTCCTTCAGCTCACTGATATCCATATGATGCAGTCCTGCAAGTCCCCTGCCCGGGCCGCATTTTTCGAGCACGTCCTCGGCAATCAAAAGTGCATTTCTGCCTTTTGTGCCACTGCGGATAATCAAAGCCAAAAGTTCCCGGTCAGATAAAGCCTCCGGCCCGTAAATCATATATTTTTCATATGGTTTCAAAGCCGCCTGTTCATTGTTGTTTGTTTTCAATAAGTCTCCTGTTCTCTCTCCAGTGCAGAACGCTTATCACAAACCATTTTTAGAACACCATTTGAAAATCATCACAAAAAACGATAAATGATGATGCCAATTATGATTCCTAAAATACTTCCAATCGTAATTTTGATGGAAAGACCAAACGTCAATACGAGAATTCCCAAATCCAGGACAACAGGTGAACTAAGTCCAAACGCATTGCCATAGTTTAAAAAGGTATTCGGAAATAACGAACCGATAAATCCACCGATTACAATTCCTGCCAGAATCATTAAGAAGCAGGCCCAATTGTTTTTTCCTTTCATGTATTCCTCCAAACATTTCTTTTGTAAGAACATTACTATAGTATCATAAACCCTCTTTCATTGCACATGAAATTTGAATTGTTTTTTGGACACAAATCTATTCTATGAGACATGCTTTTCCAAAATTCATTGCACAATTACGGGAACTGTGTCACAATACCGGCATTCTTCATTTCCTGAAGGGTATTCATAATGCCGAATTTTGCATGCGGCCATGTGAGTCCTCCCTGGAAATAAACTGCATACGGCGGTTTCATCGGCCCGTCAGCACTCAGCTCGATTGAGGAGCCTGACACAAATGCACCTGCCGCCATAATGACCTGTGCATCATACCCCGGCATATCCCATGGCTCCGGTGTCACAAAGGAATCAACCGGTGCTGCCCCCTGCACGCCCTTGCAGAACGCCAAAATGCATTCCGGCTTTCCAAAGGTAATTGCCTGGATAATGTCAAACCGTTCTTCTTTAGCATCCGGCACCACGGTAAATCCAAGCTTTTCATATAAATTTGCTGCAAAAATAGCGCCCTTTAGCGCACTTGCCGTCACTGTTGGTGCCAAAAACAGTCCCTGATAAAAGCTTTGGCTGACACCGAGAGAAGCACCGACCTCCTTTCCGAGTCCCGGACTAGTCAGGCGATACGCGGCATTTTCAATACAGTCTTTTTTGCCGGCAATATAGCCGCCGATCGGTGCAAGACCGCCACCCGGATTTTTGATGAGGGAACCAACCACCATATCGGCACCGACATCCGTAGGTTCAATTGTCTGCACAAATTCACCGTAACAGTTATCCACCATGCAAATCACGTCAGGCTTAATGCTTTTGATAAACGAAATCAATTGACCAATCCGCTCAACAGACAATGTCTTTCGTGGTTCATACCCTTTGGAACGCTGAATCGTCACAAGCTTAGTGTGTTCATTGATTGCCTGCTTAATTCCGTCAAAATCAAATTCCCCATCCGGCAGTAAATCGACCTGTGCATAAGTAATCCCATATTCCTTTAACGAGCCCTTTGACGGTCTGATTCCTATGACTTCCTCTAATGTGTCGTATGGCTTTCCAACAGGACTAAGGAGTTCATCACCGGGTCTTAAATTTGACATCAGCGCAAGCGCAAGCGCATGTGTTCCGCATGTAATCTGTGGTCTGACAAGTGCATCTTCTGTATGAAACAAATTCGCATACACTGCTTCCAATGTATCTCTGCCAAGGTCGTTATAGCCGTATCCCGTCGTTCCAAGCAGGCACGCTTCACTCACCTTTGCATCCTGCATTGCTTTGATTACCTTTAGCTGATTGTATTCCGCTCTTTTGTCAATTTCAGCAAAACGCGGCGCTAAGGCTTCACATATCTGTTCACAGAACCGATACACATCTTCCTCTATTCCAAGTTGTTTATAGATTTGTTCGTTCATATTGCTCCTTTGCGTCGTTATCTTCTCTTGTTTTCTTCCTGCGTCATAATAAACTCACAGATTGCTGTATCATCATGTCCAAATGCATCTTTATCAATCCATATGACGTCTTCTTCCCGGCGGAACCATGTCAGCTGGCGTTTGGCAAAGCGCCTTGTATCCCGTTTTAACAAATACACAGCCTCCTCATAAGTACACCGCCCGTCTAAATAATCCAGAATTTCTTTATATCCCAGCCCCTGCATGCTCGTCATCCCCTTCATGCAGCCCATTTGTTTCAGCGCTTTCACTTCATTGACAAGTCCGTTTTCAAGCATTTGGTCAATGCGCTGCTCGATCCGTTCGTAAAGTGCATCTCGGTCCATGGTCAGCACATAATAAGAGTAATCATACGGTGATTCATTTTCCTTTTGCTGTGCATTGTGTGCACTGATTGGTTGACCTGTCTCTTCAAAATATTCAATGGCCCGGATAACTCTTTTTACATTGTTCGCATGAATTTGCTCAGCGGCGACCTGATCAATCTGTCTTAACTTTTCATGCAGATAACAGGCGCCCTTTTCTTCTGCTTCCTGTTCAAGTTTTTTCCGAAGGTCGCTTACCTGTGTCTTAGCAAAATCAACATCCTTTAAAATGGCCTGGATATAAAATCCGGTTCCGCCAACCAGAATGGGAATATGCCCACGTTCTAAAATTCCCTGTATGGCTTCCTTGCAAAGTGTTTGAAACTTCGAAACATTGCATTCATCAAGCGGGGATAACACATCAATCAGATGATGCACAACGCCATCCATTTCTTCTGTTGTCACTTTTGCACTGCCGATATCCATATGCTTGTAGATCTGCATGGAATCTGCAGATATGATTTCTCCGGACAGCTTTTTGGCAAGCATAATACTTAGTTTCGTCTTCCCAACAGCAGTCGGCCCTGTCAATACAATTAATTGTGGTTTCATACAGCTTTCCTTTGATCGTTTACAGTATCCGCTTAAACTTTTTCTCCATTTCGTATTTGCTCATAGAAACAATCGTCGGGCGGCCATGCGGACATTGATACGGATTTTCAAGCGTCAGCAGTTCCCCAATAAGCGCCTCTGCTTCCATGTGCGTAAGCTTCGTGTTTCCTTTTACCGCAGCTTTGCAGGACATTGTGGCAATGCGGTCAAGCATGATTTGCGGATCTTTCGCTGAAGGAAAATCACTCAGTTCATCGAGGACAGTTAAAAACAGTTCTTTTTCTCCCATTCCATATAAATCTGTCGGAACTTCCCTAATGGCAAGACTATCCTGCCCAAATTCTTCGATCACAAACCCGATTTGCGCAAAGCTGTCTGCATACGTATCATAAATTGCTCGTTCCTTGACAGAAAGCGTCACAATAATTGCCGGACTGAGCATCTGACGCGTTATCTCTTTTTCATGAAGATGTTTTAAAAGACGTTCGTATTTGACCTTCTCATGGGCTGCATGCTGGTCAATAAAGTAAACCTTTTCTTTAAACGCGACAACCCAGTACGTATCAAACAATTGGCCGAGAATTTCATACGAATGCTCCCTATCAAAATTCATAATGGAATCATCAAATAAGGTCTGTTGGTGTTCGATAATGATTTCCGGACGCTTCATAATACGTTCCGGCTCATGCGGCTTTGTTTCTTTCGTTTCTTCTGCTTCATGCGCTTTCATATTTGTGCGCGCTGCATCTACCTGTTTGTCTGCCTTAGCTGCGTTCTCTTCACGTTTGGCATCTGCGTCTTCAAAATCAAGTGAAAACGCAACATCCTCTTCATAGGAAACACTTTTGATCACCGCCTCTTTCAGGGATGGTTTTTGTGTCTCATAGGTTGTCAACGTTTCTTTTAACGCACCTTGCTGCATCCGTTTTACTTCAAACGGCTCAGGCACCTTTGCAGTCAAACTTTTTTCAATCGTTTTTTCTTCTTTTTTCCCTGTTGGCTGCGTCTCTGAAATAGCCGGAATCATCTCGCCCCGAAGGAGCGCCTGATGAATACTGTCTTTTGTAAAAGAGACAAACCGCTCCGGTGATAAAATCCGGATATCCATCTTCGTTGGATGCACGTTTACGTCAATTTTATCTGCATCAACCGTAAAATGCAGCACGACAAACGGATATTTATGCTGCATCAAATACCCTTTATAGCCCTCTTCTATGGCAGATGAAATGAGTTTGCTTTTCACAAACCGTCCATTTACAAAAATCGTCTCATAATTGCGGTTGCTGCGGTTCAGAATTGGCTTTCCGAGAAATCCCTTTATGCTGATGCCATCCGTTTCCACCTCAATCGGAAGCACCTCGTCCATCGTGTCTTTTCCAAAAACGCGATAGATGACATCCCTTAAATCATTGTTTCCGGCAGTAAAAAATTTGGTCTGACCGCTATTGATAAATTTAATCGCTATATCCGGTCTGGAAAGTGCGATATGCTGCATCATATCTGCAATATATCCGCCTTCCGTCATCGGTGTCTTTAAAAATTTTTTTCGAACCGGGGTATTGTAAAACACATTGCGCACAATGACAGTCGTTCCGTCCGGTGCGCCGACATCAGATATTTCACCTATTTGGCCACCATTTACACATACCTTCGTACCAAGGAAGCTGTCCTTTGTCTTTGTTATCATTTCTACCCGGCTGACCGCACTAATACTCGATAACGCCTCACCGCGGAATCCTAAGCTCATCACTTCGTGCAAATCATTTGCAGATTGGATTTTACTTGTTGCATGGCGCATGAATGCTTTTTCCAGTTCACTTTTTAATATACCGCTTCCGTTGTCAGTCACGCGGATCAAAGATATACCGCCTTCCTTGATTTCTACGGTTATATTTTTTGCACCGGCATCAATCGCATTTTCCACAAGCTCTTTAACAATGTTGCTTGGTCTTTCAACAACTTCACCTGCTGCGATTTTATCGATTGTTTCATTGCTTAGAATGTTAATCAACTGACTCATGACTGCCACCTGTTTTTAATCGAATTTTGCAATTTGTAAAGTGTATTTAACGCATCAAGCGGTGTCAGATTGGAAATATCAAGCTCTGACAATTCCTGAATGATATCCGCATCCGTCACGGCATCAAACAGAGACATCTGCGCCAAATCCACCTGGTCATATTTCATTGGCCGCTTTTTCTCCGGTTTTCCTTTGGGCGTTCCGGCAAGCTCCTGCACCGTTTGCGTAATATCATGGTCACTGAGCTGCGCTACAATTTGCTTTGCACGGTCAATGACCATATCCGGAACACCGGCAAGCTTAGCAACCTGAATACCGTAACTCTTGTCCGCACCGCCCTTTACGATTTTGCGAAGGAATACGATATCATCCCCCTTTTCTTTGACCGCAATACAATAGTTGTTCACATTGTCCATTTTGCCTTCTAACTCAGTCAGTTCATGGTAATGTGTCGCAAATAGTGTTTTGGCGCCGAGGAGCCGTTTGTTGCTGATATGCTCAATGACAGCCCAGGCAATCGAAAGTCCGTCAAAGGTAGATGTACCACGGCCGATTTCATCTAAAATCAGAAGGCTGTTTGATGTGGCATTTCGCAAAATATTGGCAACCTCATTCATCTCCACCATAAAGGTACTCTGACCGCTTGCCAGATCATCGCTTGCGCCAACGCGCGTAAAGATGCGGTCTACAATGCCGATATTTGCCTTTTGCGCCGGAACAAACGAACCGATTTGCGCCATCAGCACAATGAGGGCACTCTGTCTCATGTAAGTCGATTTTCCGGCCATATTCGGACCTGTGATAATGCTGATCATGTTTTTGTTATTGTCAAGGTATGTATCGTTACAAATGAACAGATCGTTATCAATCATCCGCTCAACGACCGGGTGACGTCCATTCCTTATCTCAATTTTGCCTTTTTCATTGAGCGTTGGTTTCACATAATCATTTCGTTCGGCAACGTATGCAAGGGAACAGAACACATCGAGAAGTGCGATTGCTTTTGCCGTTTTTTGCACGCGCTCCATATTGTCTGCAATCGTATCGCGAATGCTGCAAAACAGTTCATACTCGAGCCCGTTCAATTTATCCTCTGCATTCAAAATGATGTCTTCAAGCTCTTTTAATCGCGGCATCGTATAACGCTCAGCATTGACGAGTGTCTGTTTGCGGTCGTAATCATCCGGTACAAGGTCTTTGTAAGAATTGGTTACTTCCAGATAATATCCGAATACTTTATTGTATTTGACCTTTAAATTCTTAATCCCTGTACGCTCCCGCTCAGTTTCTTCGAGATTTGCAAGCCATGTTTTTCCGTCTGTTTTGGCTTTTCTGAACTGATCTACCGTTTCGGAAAAGCCGTCTTTTAAAATGCCACCTTCTTTGATTGTAATCGGCGCATCTTCGTCAATTGCCTCCTCAATCAAATCATGTAAATCAGACAAAGCATCCATCTCATCATTGATTTGTGCAAGAAGTCCGCCTTCAAAACCGGAAAGCAGCATTTTAATCTGCGGAAGCATCGACAGAGAGCCTTTAAAAGCAATCAAATCGCGCGGGTTGGCTGTCTTATAGCTGATACGGCCAAGAAGTCTCTCCAAATCATATATCGTATTTAAATATTCCCTGATTTCCTCTCTGTCCGGCGCATTTGAAAGCAGCGCTCCAACTGCCTCTAACCTTGCATCAATCATATCCTTGTCAATAAGCGGCTGCTCGATAAACGCACGCAGATTTCTGGCACCCATTGCCGTTTTGGTCTTGTCAAGTACCCATAAAAGAGAGCCTCTTTTTTGCTTCTCACGCAATGTCTCACAAAGCTCAAGATTTCTTCTGGTGCTGCTGTCAAGAAGCATATACTTGCTCACAATATAAGGTGATACATGATTGATATGTGAAAGATTTGCCTTCTGTGTCTCATACAAATACAAAATTGTGGCACCGGCTGCAATGACGCCTGCCGGAAAATCTTCAGCGCCAATCGCTTTCGCATGCGTTATTTTCAGCTTATCAAGAAGGGCTTTCGTCGCATTTACATCATCAAAATACCACGAATCGAGCGAATATACCGCAACACCCAGACGATTCTTTAAATCATCAATGTCAAATCCACTCATGAAGAACGCTTCGTTGCAAATGAGCTCCGTCGGCATAAACTTATTGATTTCGTCAAACAGTTTTTTATGGTCTTCCACCTGCGTCAAAAAGAAATCACCTGTTGTAACATCGATTGTAGCCAGACCGATGCTGTTATCGAGGTATACAACACACATCAGATAGTTGTTGCGCGTACTGTCCAGCGCTTGTGTATTTAAGTTTGTGCCGGGTGTCACAATCCGGATAACTTCGCGCTTTACAATGCCTTTTGCTTCCTTTGGATCTTCCACCTGTTCACAAATGGCAACTTTATATCCTCGCTCTACAAGACGTGACAAATAAACATCCACCGCATGATGCGGAATACCACACATTGGTGCACGTTTTTCCATACCGCACTGTTTTCCTGTGAGCGTCAGTTCCAGTTCTTTTGAGGCGGCAATGGCATCCTCAAAAAACATCTCATAGAAATCACCGAGACGATAAAACAAGATACAGTCTTTGTATTGTTCTTTTGTCTCAAGATACTGCTGCATCATCGGCGTCAGTTCATCTTTTTTGTATGTTGTCAAAAACTCTTCAGCCATGTTTATACTCTTTCACCTAAATAGTAAAATCCCTTACATTCCACCAGTTTTACCATAACAAGCTGTCCGATCATGGAAGCATCTCCCGGGAAATGGACAATCATATTGTTGCTAAGCCGCCCTGTTACAAGCGTGTCATCTTGTGCATTCATCTCTTCCACAAGCGCTTCCATCGTCTGCCCCTGCATCATAAGCGCCCGCTCTTTGGCGGTATCCTGAACGACCTTTAGGAGTCTGTCAAAGCCTTCATGTGCAAGTGCTTCATCCACCTGATTTTCCATCGCGGCAGCAGGCGTTCCTGTACGTTTCGAATAGATAAAAGTAAACGCATTATCGTATCCAACCTGTTTTACGACATCGATTGTCTCATCCACATCCTCAGGCGTTTCTCCCGGAAATCCGACAATCAAGTCTGTTGTGAGCGACAAATCCGGTATTTCCGTGCGCAATTTGTTAGCAAGTGCTAAATATTGCTCTTTCGTATAGCGTCGGTTCATCTCCTTCAGGATGCGGCTGCTTCCTGATTGAAGCGGCAAATGTAAGTGTCTGCAAATTTTTTTGGAGTGTTTCATCACCTGTATCAGATCATCTGATAAATCCTTTGGATGTGATGTCATAAACCGGATACGTTTCAACCCTTCAATCTGTTCGATTTCCTGTAAAAGCTCGGCAAACGTCATCGGTGATTCAAGCGTTTTTCCATATGAATTCACATTTTGACCAAGGAGCATCACTTCGACAACACCATCTTTTACAAGTGCTTCAATCTCGCGGATGATATCCTTTGGTTCGCGGCTTCTCTCCCTGCCGCGTACATACGGCACAATACAGTAGCTGCAAAAATTGTTGCAGCCAAACATGATGTTGATTCCCGATTTGAACGAATATTTGCGTTTCACCGGTAAATCTTCCACAATCCGTTCTGTGTTATCCCAGATATCAATCACCATGCGGTCTGATTCGTACATCGTGACAAGAAGCTCGGCAAATTTAAAAATATTATGTGTACCAAAAATCAAGTCCACATGTCTATAGCTTTTTTTGATTTTTTCAATGACAGATGGCTCCTGCATCATGCATCCGCAAAGTGCTATTTTCATCTGTGGATTTTTCTTTTTAAGATTGGAAAGTACACCAAGTCTGCCGTAAACCTTCTGATTGGCATTGTCACGCACGGTACAGGTGTTATAGAGAACAAAATCCGACTTTTCATCTTCTCCGTTATTGACAAATCCGATTTCGTCCATGATACCGATTAGTTTCTCGCTATCCCGCGCATTCATCTGACAGCCGAATGTGATGATGGCAAAGGTTGGTTTATGTCCCAGTTTCTGTTCTAATTCCCCGGCAATTTTTTTAGCCTGCTTTATATAGTCTTTTTGTATGAGAAGCTCTTTTTCATCAAGTGCCTGCATGCAAAATCTCCTTACTATCTAATCTGTCCGTTTCCGGTAATCATATATTTATAACTTGTCAGTTCATTTAAGCCCATCGGACCACGCGCATGAAGCTTCTGCGTGCTGATTCCAATCTCTGCACCAAATCCAAACTCAAATCCATCCGTGAAACGTGTACTCGCATTGACATAAGCGCAAGCAGCATCCACACCGCTTAAGAATTTCTGCGCAGCCTCCTGATTTTCTGTGATAATTGCTTCCGAATGATGTGTGTTGTTGGCATTGATGTGCGCAATCGCCTCCTCCACACTCGAAACGGTTTTCATGGAAATGATGAGGTCTAAGTATTCTGTCTGATAATCTTCACTTGTCGCAGGCTTTGCATCCGGAACAACAGAGCAGACCGTTTCATCTCCGCGCATCTCCACCTGTTTTTCACGAAGTGCCCTCGAAAGCTCCGGCAATACCCTCTCAGCGATATCTTTATGAATAACGAGCGATTCACAAGCATTGCATACACCGATACGCTGCGTCTTGGCATTGATAATAATCGGAATCGCCTTGTCAATATCTGCGTCTTTGTCAATGTAAATATGACAGTTGCCGGTACCCGTTTCAATGACCGGAATTGTACTGCCCTCCACAACCGCACGGATAAGTCCTGCGCCGCCGCGCGGAATCAGCACATCGACATACGCATTCATATGCATGAATTCTTTGGTTGTCTCGCGGTCTGTCGATTCAATGAGCGCAATGGCATCCTCTGTGATGCCCTGTGCTTTCAAGGCGCCGCGAATGACATTTGTGATTGCAATGTTGGAATGAATCGCATCACTTCCGCCTTTTAAAATCACAGCGTTACCTGCTTTAAAACAAAGTGCAAATGCATCTGCCGTCACATTTGGTCTCGACTCATAGATAATGCCGATGACACCCATTGGCACACGACGCTTTTCGATATGTAATCCATTTGGTCTATCAAATTCTTCCATAAGCGTACCGATTGGATCAGGAAGCGCGGCAACCTGGCGAAGTCCTTCGCTCATACCTGAAATACGCTCATTTGTCAGTTTCAAGCGGTCAAGCAGCCCTTCATGCATCCCATTTTCCTTACCGGCTTTCATATCTTCTTCATTGGCCTTCATTAATTCATCCGCATGCGTTAGCAGTGCATCCGCAACGGCGAGAAGCGCCTCATTTTTTTGTGCGGTCGATAATGCCTGCACCTTATATTTTGCATTGACCGCGTTTTGTCCTAATTGTTTTAAATCTGTCATATGTCACCTCGAATTGTTATACATTCTGTTTCTGTCACCAAATAATCCGGTGTAATGTCGTGTGCTTCCTTTGGAATCTCGCCTTCTTCCAGTAATTGACAGGAAAAAAGGACTGCCATTGTTTGCATATTGCGTCTGCCTTCTTGCCTAAGTGCTGTCAAAAAGCGGTCATA
Organism: Lachnospiraceae bacterium; assembly: GCA_021153185.1. Classification (GTDB taxonomy): domain Bacteria; phylum Bacillota; class Clostridia; order Lachnospirales; family Lachnospiraceae; genus SIG333. The sequence continues at coordinate 27,351 of JAGKTY010000015.1, read as the reverse complement.
AAAGCCCTTTCCGTACCCGATGCGGCAACCGGTTTTATCAAAACAGACACCGGGCATTATCATCAATGTCTCAGGCGCTTTTATCCCTTCAAAAATATCTGTATCTCCCATCGGCTCGAGAATTCCTTTATAGCCTTTCGTTACATCCGACAAATCATGCACCTGATAAAAAACCATATCATCACCGACAACCTTCGGAAGATACAGTTGCTTGCCGTCTGAAAGTGCCTGTTTCATAAGAAGTGTTGTATCAAGCTCACTTCCATATGGGTAAAAACATAATATGTTCTTTGCCTTGCAATATGCAGTGCTTTGCATTACCTTCACGCAAACTGCTTCGGAAGCTGACGCGCGTTCAAACGCTGATAATGCATCACGCCTTTGTAACACTTCTTTTCTAAGTTCTTTTTTTGTTTGCATATTTTTCACCAAGATTGACGATTGTACCATCCTTTTCAATCATATCGATGTTTTCCAGCTGTCCCCGCAAATTTGCTCTGACAGAAGCAACATATTCTTTTCTAAGTCTCGCCTGCTCTTCTTTTTCTGCTTCCGTGAGACCCTCGCCCTGCGATTTGTGGTAGAGCTCGTTGATGCGCTTAATGCGTTCATTCATATCCATATTGTATTTCGCCTCAATTCCTCATTGTTCTCAAATCTTGTGCCTGTGAAAGACGTCGTTTGTTTCTGCTTAAATATAATCACTGATTTTGAACGCCTCATCCTTGTGTGCTTTAAACAGTGTGCCATAGTTTCTGCCATCCATAATTCTGTGAATAATGCGGATATCACTTGCATTGGCAATGATCATATCTGCCCCGGCACTTGTCGCAATTTTAGCCGCAGCTAACTTGGTGTTCATACCACCCGTCCCGACATTGCTGCCTGTTGACGGCTTTCCCATCTCCATCAGTTCATCTGTCAGCTTATCTACAACATCAATGAATTTTGCATCCTTGTTTTTGTTTGGGTCATCTGTATAAAGCCCATCAATATCAGATAACAAAATGAGCAAATCCGCACCGACAAGTGCAGCAACAATTGCGGAAAGTGTATCGTTGTCACCGAACTCAATCTCGTATGTGCTGACGGTGTCGTTTTCGTTTACAATCGGAATCGCGCCAAGCTTAAGCAATTCCGAGAACGTATTTTGTGCATTGGTGCGATTGACCTGTTCAATTATCGTATTTTTGGTCATGAGTACCTGTGCTGCAATCTGGTTATATTCTGCAAAGATTTTTTGGTAAACCATCATCAGACGCGCCTGTCCGATGGCAGCACAAGCCTGCTTTACGGCAATTGGATTATCCTTTGTCTGCTTGATGTCACGGAACACAGCACGTTTTCCAACTGCAATCGCACCGGATGAAACAAGTACAACTTCTTTTCCCATATTGTGCAGATTGGAAATTTCCCTAACGAGCACTTCCAGTTTGTTTAAATCAAGTCCGCCCGTCTCGGCATGTGTAATTGACGAAGAACCGATTTTGATTACGATTCTCTTTTTATCTTTTAAATATTCTCTTGTATTCATTTGATTATCCCTCATAATCTGTATGATATGTTTGTATGATTTTTTCAGCAATCAATATGCCATCTGCAGCCGCACTCGTAATGCCACCTGCATACCCTGCACCCTCTCCGCACGGATAAATGCCCTCAATATTGGAAAGACACCTCTCATCCCGCTCCATTCGCACCGGAGAAGATGTCCGGCTTTCCACGCCGCAAAGGAGCACATCATCAGCTGCAAAGCCCGGAATCTTACGATCCATTTGCTCCATCCCTTCTACAAAGTCCTGTTCTAATGCCTTGGGCAAAATACCGCGGAGATTTGTGTACGCATACGCTCCTTTACAAACGGGGGTAATTGTTCCGCAAGCTGTTGAAGGCGTATCATTTTTGTAATCGCAAAGCCTCTGTATTGGGATTTTCCCGCCGCAAACCGCGTAAGCTTTCTGTTCCAGCTGTCTTTGGAATGCTATTCCCGCAAGCGCATCCCCGGACGGATAATCCGCAGGCGTAACAGACACAATAATCGCACTATTGGCGTTTTGGGAGCCACGATCAGAATAGCTCATGCCGTTTACACATAGTTTTTCCGGCTCGCTGGATGCATTGACCACATATCCGCCCGGACACATACAAAAGCTGTACACACCGCGTCCATCCTCTGCCCTTGCCGTCAATTTATACGGTGCCGGCGGCAAAATTGCGGCAGCAGCTCCATATTGGCTTTGATTGATAAGTGCCTGCTTATGTTGGACACGATATCCCACAGCAAAGCTTTTGGGCGACATCGTAAGCCCGCGTTCATAAAGCATCTGAATCGTATCTCTTGCACTATGTCCGATTGCAAGAACAAGAAGGTCTGTACCAATGGTTGTCCCATCCTCCAGCTTGACTGCTTTAAGCACATTATTCTCAACAATCACATCCGTAAGAAGTGTTTCGAACCGAAAGCTCCCTCCGAGCCGTATGATTTCCTGTCTCAAATTGCGGATGATTTCAACAAGCTTATCTGTCCCTAAGTGCGGTTTTTGCTCGTACCTTATACGCTCCTTTGCGCCCATTTCAACAAACAGCCTAAGCACCTCATAAATGCGCCCGGTTTTATCTTTGACAAGCGTATTCAGCTTGCCGTCTGAAAAGGTCCCGGCGCCGCCTTCTCCGAATTGCACATTGGAATCAGGCACCAGAACACCGGTTTCCCAAAATGTGTCAATATCCTTCTTACGGCCATCCACATCCTTCCCGCGCTCGAGTACAATCGGTGCAAACCCCTTACATGCAAGGTAATATGCACAAAACAGCCCTGCAGGTCCGCTTCCGCAAATAACCGGTCTTTGTTTCAGTGCTTTATCCCCGGGTAGCGGCAGCTTATAAGCGCTTTTTTGAACAAATGCTACATTTGGGTCTGATTTGTGCTTTTTTTGATACGTCTTCAAAACCTTCTGTTCATTTAAGACCGTAACATCCACGGTATAGAGATAAAACACATCGGGTTTCCTACGTGCATCAATGGATTGCCGCACAATTTCAAATGTCAACAAATCAGATGATGCAATGCATAATTTCCGGATAATTGCATGTCGCAATTCGTCCTGTGTATGTTTGATTGCAAGTTTTAGCTGCATAATCCGAATCATATATGCCTCCTTGCCGCATCCCTGGCTGCAAGAATTCCACTTGCAAATGCATAATGCAAATTGTAACCGCCGCATTTGCCATCCACATCTGTCAGCTCTCCAATGACATAAACATTGGGGTGCTTTTTACAAGCAAAGCCTTGTGTCAGTTCCGAAAGCCAAACACCGCCGGCACACACCTGACATTTGGAAAAATCATTTGTACCGGTAATCGGAATGTGCCATTTTTTACAAAACTGTACCATTTGGTGAATGGATTGTACCTTAATATCACCTGCCTGCATAGCCGGCGATACGTGTGCATGCTTTAACATAAGTGTATTTAGCTTTTTATTTAGAAAGCCCGACAGCGCATCCTGGATCTGCAACATTGCATTTTCGCGGATACGTTCCTGCATATGCTGTAAAAGCGCCTGTTTGGAAAGCGCCGGAAACAAATCAACTTGTGCGTATACCGAAGCATTCGCATTATGTAGAAGCGTTACAGAAACAATTCGGCTTAACTGAAACACCGGAATCCCGGATATACCATAATCCGTAATCTGTAATTCGCCCATCTCCGTGCCCATGCACTGTCCATCCACCCAAACAGACACTTCCGCGTCCGTGCGCACTCCGGCAACAACTTTAAAATACGTCTCACTGCTTTTTAGTGCCACAAGCGCCTCAGATGGGGGATTTTGCTTTAGCCCAAGCTTTTTGCATAGCTGATAGCCGCTTCCGTCCGAACCGGTTACCGCATACGCCTTCCCACCACATGCCAGAACAACTACATCAAACACATACGTCTGATTTTTTGTATAAACCTCTGTATAATCGCCTTTTTCCAGAATATCTGTCACGACCGTACTTGTAACGATTTGAACGTCACGCTTCAATAGTTCAAAGCGAAGCACATCCAGTACACTCGCAGCCTGATTAGAAACCGGATAAAAATACCCATTCTTTTCTTTGTAGCACAAATGCAGTGAATCAAAAAAAGCGAGTAGCTCATCTGTTCCAAACTGCGCAAGAACCTTACGTAAAAACGGAATCTCATCTGTATAATATTGTTCTTCATTCATCAATCGATTGGTGAAATTGCATTTGCCGTTTCCTGTCATCAGGATTTTCTTGCCGATACGGTCCGTATGTTCCAAAATAGTCACGGCAAACCCACATCTTGCTGCTTCAATTGCACATGCCAAACCGGATGCGCCACCACCAATCACACATAATGTTTTCGCAGTGTTTTGCTTCACAAATGAACAACCTTTCCTTTTATTTTTTGCATAAGAACATCTCTTTATTATACCGCTAACTCGAATAAGACTCAAGGAAATTATACAGTTTTGTAACGTCCCGGAAGTATTTTTTGTCCAAAATCTGATTTTGGATTTCCAGCGGTAAATCAGGCATATAAATATCAGTCTGCAAGTATACCGTCTGCATATCCGAGAGATATACGACGACATAATCATCTACAGCCTGCAGATAAAAGCCTCTGTTTTCGTCTTCCTTTTTATAATATTTTGAGACAGAAATCTCAGATGGCGAATAATTCGTCAGTGCAATCCGTTTTAAGCCTTTCTCCTGCTCTCTAAGTCCCGGATGCAGTTCAAGCTCATCGAAATATGCAATCGTTTTTTCAAGATCCCCACCAATTAATTCGATGGGCAGTGCCTGCTGCTCAACTGACGTCTTTCCGGTTTTCATATCAATACTCTTGACTTTCATTTTTGTCTGACCGGACAAATGATTGGAATCTGCATTCGCCGTCTGACTCTGTCTCTTATCCTCTATCCTGACAGGCTGCGAATCTGATAACAATTGTTTCTTTGTCACATATTCACTGCAGGTAATTACCAAATACCCTAACAGGCAGATATTTAAAAATAAGCTGATTCTATATATGGTCTTCATTGTATCCCTCCATACATAGTATCAGCTTATCAAACCATTCTTATTCGCGCATTCCCAAAATCTGTCCAAAGGAAGCTAACTGTTTTCCAAACGGAAGCTCCGAAAGCTCACGTCCCCTGATAATCCCACTTTTGATGATTGCAACATCGTACAACAAAAAGGTACAAAGCATTCCCAATAATACTGTTGCAAACGAACCGAGTCTGTCGGAAAGAAGCCGTTCTAACCCAAAATTAATGCCCAAAACCACAATGCCGATGACAAGTGGAATCACAAGTGCATTTTTAAAATCAAGCTTCAGACGTACATGCATTCCGGCAAACACAAACGCCATGATACATTCGATTGCATATCCGATTATCATGCTGTAAACAATGCCACACACCGCAAACTTTGTGTTCGCAAAACAAAGTGCAAACAAAGCAAGCTGTGCTGCCATACCGCTATATAAACAAATCGCAAGGTGTGTTTTGGCGCCTTGCACAGATAGCACAGACTCAAACAAAAGCTTTGGCACGACAACAAGAATCAGCACGCACGCTGCCTGAAGTAAGATGGTGTATTCCTGCGCAGCCGACACAAACAGCAGCCTTAAAATATGGCGTGCAAATATGGCGACAAAGACACAAACCGGCACAAAATATACCATCAGTTCCTTCATGGACTGACCAAAGCGCAACCGGAAGCGCCTTAAATCATCTATGCGGATATAATGGCGAAGTGCTTTTTGCAGATGCCTCGTATAAATCTCCACAAACACAATACAAAGAAGCAAAAACAGATAGACAATACTGTAAAACGCTCCATACCCGGCTGCTTTGTCTGAAAGTTTCCCACGGCTCAACCGAAAATACAATACCTGCATCAGAAGTACTGACAAGCTTGAACAAAGCCCGGTCAATCCATATTGGATACCTGCCACTTCCGTTGTCCGGATGATTGTTTTTTTCTTCTCCAGATTTTTGGTTGTATCCTGCATGCGTTCTTTTCGGAGATTTCCGGAAAGCAAAAAGAAGAATACAACGACAAACAACAATACGATGAGCGCACCTATTACATCTGCTATCGCAGCTGCCCCTGCGCCAAACCCATATTTTCTGTTTGATTCAAGCAAAAGCGCTGAAACCTTTTCTCCGTATTCAAACAAAGCTGTACTGAGCAAAATGGTAGCAAGAAGCACTACCGCTTCATGTACAATCTTAGAAAGCAAACTAACGTATGCATACCCAATCGCTTCTAAATATTGCGCTATGGCAATATACATACAGGCAGGAATAAAACTAAATGCAAAACATTGCAGTACAAATGCACAAAGTTTATATCCTAACAGTTCATTCGCAATCATGTCACCAAGGAATAAAAACAAAACTGTAAACAACGCTGCAAAAAACACACTTCTAAGCAGCGTATACAAGAAAATGTGGTCTCTGTTATTGAATTGTTTCTTAGCAGTTCTGCTTTTTATGAGCGCTGCGGCGGATTTGGCAACAATCCCGCCCGCTATCAGATAGAATAGATTATATAATTCAAATGCATATGCATATGCTGCAATTCCTTGAAAGGAAACCGTTCTCTGCAGGAAAATCATCCTGATAATTCCAACGAAATAACACGCCAAAAAGATATAACTTTCTGGCGCACTACTTGCAACAATGCTGTTTTTCTTTTTCTTAGGCATAGTTACTTCCCATTAATTTTATTCAAATGATACATCCGGGTTTACCTGACCGTTTATTTTGTCTTTTACAACACAAACCATTGTCTTTCCCTGATTTAAAGGAATCTCATGCGTCAGACCAATATCGTAATATTTAATTGTACCGGTTTCCTGATCTCCTTCACGCATCCAGTGTGCCTCCTGAAGGGTACCGTTCGTAAAGATAATGGCATATCCTTCTGAGTGGCAGTCAAACGCCAGATAACCGTTCTCATCTCGTTTTTCCCAATCAGCATATTGTAAAATCACATTGGTAAACGCAAGCTGCTCACCGGTCTCAGCATCAATGTGCGGTTTGCCGTATTGGAAACGATAATATAGTTTGTCTGAAGGATTGTATTCAAACCAAGGTTTGTTAATTGGATAGCCCGGTTCAATTCTTGTTCCGCGATTTTCCTCAAGAGAAACGGTTTCCCCATCTTTTGCAAAGCAGAATTTGCCGGCATAGGTATCGCGATAATCAGTGCGGTATTTCATCCGTTTGATTCCCTCTGTGATACCTTTGGCTGAGCAATATGCATTATGCGGTGATTTGCGGTCATCTGTCCTGTAATAAACAGTCGAACCGATAGCAGCAAGACCTGAAAGATTATCAACGTAATCACGCTCAAGTGGCTCTACCGCATAGGAAGATTGTCCAAAATGACAATACACGGCATCGAACTCAAGCGCCCAATATAAAAAGTAATCACGGCAAGATCTGCAAGAGCCGATTTTGTCCAAATCATCATAGTTCTCAAACAACGCCAGAAAACGTGTAATTTCACCTTCCACAGGCGCTTCATAAATAACATCTGCACTTCCGACGCCACTCATAGGCTGCGCCGCTTCGATATTACTAATCATGACACCAACCGGACGGCGAAGTCCGATTTTTTTGTCAACATATTTTCCTGTCAGGAAACTCTTTACCTGACCTTCATCATTATATGTACGTTCAAATACCGTTTCCTGTTCGGTATCCCCTGTTTCTAAGTCAGTTGCGGAAGATGTTTTCTCGCTTTCCTTTGGTGCTTCTGTTTCCTGTTTGCCACAGCCAAACAGCATACCGGCAAGAATTCCGGTCAAAAGCACAAATTTCCATCGTTTCATCGTAAACTCCTCACTACTTTTCTCTTGTGATTCCAAGTGTTTGTAATATCTGCTCCTGCTTGTCAAACATCACATGTTCTTCTTCAGGTTCCATATGGTCATATCCTAACAAGTGTAACACACTATGGGCAATAAGAAAAGCAAATTCTCGCAAACTACTGTGTCCGTACTCCTTCGCCTGCACAATAACCCTGTCATAGCAAAGAATGATATCCCCAAGCATCAGTTCATCTGTATCCGGGTCAAAATACGCTGCGCTGCTCGATTCTGCAATCGAAAAATCTGCCGGCGCATCATAATCGACCGCCGGAAATGATAACACATCTGTTTCACGGTCAATATCACGATATTCCCTGTTATAAAACCGGATGCCCTCCAAATCGGTAATCAAAACATTGATGGACACATCATAAGGACACTGTTCCTGTATGAGTGCGGCATTTACAACATCTTCAATCGTTTTTTGAATATCAAACGGAAATGTTTTCTCTATTTCCTGATCAATAATAATCGACATAAGACTCCTTAGTTTCCCCTTGTATTTCGTTTGTTTTTATCATATTTCGGTTTTGCACTGCGCTTTTCATAATCATCGTATGCTTTTACAATCTGTTGTACAAGCGGATGTCTGACGACATCCTTGCTTGTCAGCTGACAAAACGCAATATCTTCTATTTTTTGCAGTACACGGATTGCAACGTCCAAACCGCTTTTTGTTCCCGGTGCCAAATCCTTCTGGGTAATATCACCCGTTACAACGACCTTTGAGCCAAAGCCGATACGCGTCAAAAACATTTTCATCTGGGATTCGGTTGTGTTTTGTGCCTCGTCCAAAATGATATAGGCATTGTCGAGCGTACGGCCTCGCATATACGCAAGCGGGGCGACCTCGATGAGTCCTTTTTCCATATTTTTGTTGAAGCTTTCGCCACCCATAATCTGATAGAGCGCATCGTATAGCGGGCGGAGATAAGGATCGACCTTGCTCTGTAAATCACCCGGCAAAAATCCAAGCTTTTCGCCCGCCTCAATCGCAGGTCTCGTTAAGATAATGCGTTCCACTTCATTGTTTTTAAATGCGGTAATCGCCATGGCCATCGCAAGATACGTCTTACCCGTTCCGGCCGGTCCGAGACCAAAGACAATCATCTTTTCCCGCATTGCCTTCACGTATGCTTTTTGTCCCATTGTTTTCGGTTTAATCGGTTTGCCGCTCAGTGTATGACAGATCAAATCACCATCCATTGAAAGGAGTCCGTCCTCCTGCCCCTCTTTGGCCATCTCCACTGCATAATTGACATTCTGGTCTTCTATCATATCGCCTCTCCTAGCCATCTCAAAAAGCTCCTTAAGAAGCTTCACTGCCGTATTAACGCTCTCCTTTGGTCCGATTACTTTGACATGACCATCCCTGTTTATGACATGTACCCGCAGTGAATCTTCTATTTTTTTGATGTATCTGTCATGATACCCAAACACCATCTGCATGATTTGTGTATCACATTCTAACAAGTATTCAAACTGTTCCAATCATTAATCCTCGCCTGTTTTCATTGATGGGATGCGCCTGCCGGTAACGCATTTCACATATATCGTGCCTTGCATACGCATTTGCTTGCCATCGGTTACTATTTTAACATCATTTTCAATAATTTGAACACCTTTTTCCTGTAAACTTAAGATATATTTTCGAAAATTTTGAAGCAGCATATTTTTTACATCGTTTTTTTCACGCTTTAACGTGCGGATTTCATACGGTTTTCTTGTATGCCTGTGTATCGAAAAAAATGTGTTTTTTCCGACTGTGGGCAATTTTAAAACCGGCTCCTCGATTTCAACAAATGGACCGTCTTTTTGCCGTAATCCCACATGAACAAACCGTCCAAGTACATTGATATCATAAAATCTGTTCTCTTTGTCCGAAAAAACAGGCGTTTCATAGCAAAAACTGATGCTTTCCGAATACGGAATGCTTTTTTGCACAATCACATCTCCATCCGCATCATAAAACTGGTAATTGATAATGCTTCCGTCATCACCGACTATCGGTACAAGCCCGCTGATTAGACAATCCCCTTTTTTAATTTCATTGCCGGATACAACCTTGGCTTCCCCTTTTCTTACGACAATGGAATCAACAATTCCCTCTGTATCAGCGACCAAATCCGTCGGCGTAGGCAGCACTTGTGACTCTTGCGGCACAAATTCCCCCTCTTTGATAGAAACGCAAAGCTTTGTCCCGACAACCCTGACACTGCACCATGTAATATATGGATATGCATCGCATAATAATTTTTCAATTTCCTGTTCCTTGATTTGAAATCTTGTTATACCCGTGTGCACACCATTTTCGTTTACAAATTTTTGAAATTCATTTGTTGTAAGGCGTCTGTTTCCTTCAATTTCAATACTCCAAATGATTCCGGCAAACAAATAGATTGCCGCAAAGCATGCAACAAGGCCGCCGAGAAACACTTTTCTTTTCGACATTTTTTGCCAAAAGAAAGGAAAGCCACTCCTACTTATGATTTTGACAGAGCTGTCCGTTTTTCTACGTATGTCCCCAAGTTCATAAAAATCCTTCAGCGCAATATAAAAGAATGCGACATTTTCCGTTCTTGTCACATCCCATACACAGATATTTTTTGCTTTGCAAATATTAAAAAAACGGGTCAAATACATGGATGTTACTTTCACATACAAAATCCCTTGAAGCTTGCGCAGTGCGTTTACCATACAGCCTCCATGTGAATGCATTGAATCTGCATAATTGTCCCGACAATTTTCATATCGCTCGATGTATAATATGCAATCTCCAGCCCTCTTCCGCAAAAAACAATCCGCATTTGTTTTGCCTGAACAACAATTTTCTCACTGTAGCACTCAAGGATTCCCCGATAGTTTTCGACATATACCTCATGCATTCCGGTCATTGTCAGAACTGCCTCTCCATAAACAATCTCTCTTGGGAGCTTTAATGTATCTGTCATTGTTTTTTTGGTACCATCCGATATTTTTTGCATCCATTTACTCATACTACACTATATAAAAAAAACAGACCATTTAGAACAATTCCAAATGGTCTCACGTGTTTTGTTATTATTTCCGTAAGCTTACAAGTGTCGTTTTGCCATCTTCTGATGTAGATACCGTCAAAAACTGCAAACTACTCATAAACTGCTTGAACTGGCTGAATCCGAAATCTTTGGTTGAAAATTCCGGAATTCTTTCCCGGATCCGGACGCCCAATATTGAAATATCCGTTGGTTTATCTTCTGCAAGCAGTTCCTTGATGACAAGCTTACAATTCACCTTTCCAATCATCGCAGAGGCAATCTCAAGCTGTCCGTTTCTGCCCTGCTGCAAAAAAATGGTATCAAAGCTATTCAAAAATGAGGAAAGGTTGGTACATCTATGCCCATGGTTTGTATAGTTACGGTAATCAAAATTGGAATATCTGCGGCGGAGCCTGTCACCGATCTCACCGATATTCATACGTTTTCCATCCATATTGACAAGGATGGACATAATCCATTTTTCAATTTCTTCTTTGCTTTGCACAGTAAACTCTGCAGACTGCTTGTCCGCATTTTTCTTTGCTTTTGGTTTCTCTTCCTTCTTGAAATTCTCAAGGTTGACAAACGCATCACACGCAGAAACGAATGCCTGATGCGTTTTGGACTCTCCCATTCCAATCACAGTTTTGCCGGATTCCCGAAGCCTTGCGGCAAGTCTTGTAAAATCACTGTCACTTGTCACAAGACAAAACCCATCAACGGTGTTTGAATATAATATATCCATCGCATCAATAATCATAAAGGAATCGGTCGCATTTTTGCCTTTTACATTGGCAAATTGCTGCATTGGCTGAAGGGCATAATCAGAAAGTACCGCGCGCCATTTTTTGCTGTTTGTACTGTTCCAATCGCCATAAATCCGCTTATACGAAACAATCCCGTACTGTGACAATTCATCCAGGATGTTATTGATGTAATCAGCTGATATATTATCAGAATCAATTAATAATGCAAAGCGTTTTTCGTCCATGTTATCCCCATTACTCTTTCTTTATGCGCTTCGTTGTCAATTTGAATGTAAATGGCTTCGAGCTTCGAAGAATCGTCGAGCCACCCATCTGATTGACGACAAGCGTATTCTCCCCGCTGTCCGGTTTGTCAATATCCTTCATCTTGATGGAAATGGTGTGATCGTCAATAAACTGTGTTGCTACCTTTTTGTCATTGACAAACACCTTACTCCAAGGCGTAAAATTGCGGCCGTAGATATATAGTCTGGCAGGATATTCCTTTTTCTTATCCGAAGATTCCTCTTCTGTTTCAGATGCCGTATCTGCCTCTTGTGTTTCATTGTTTGCAATTTCATTGCCGGAAACGCCGTTTGCGGAAATTCCGTTTGCGGATATGCCATTTTGGCTCACTTGATTTTCACTGACCAAATCGTCTGTAAGCAGATCGTCGACAAATCCTTCCAATGCAACCTCGATAGAACCTTCTTCCGCAGTCGGATCGTATTCCTGCTGCTTCCTTGCCAGTTCAAGCGCTTCAACCTGTTTTTCGTTTTTCACTTCTACATGCGTCACCATCGTATCCTCAACACCGATTTCTATCTCAGTCTCGGAATACGGATTGCCGTCTTTATATAAATAATTCTTACCATACAAAATGTCATATTGCAATAGTTCAAGCCCCTGCTGGTACGCTTCATCCTGCGGATTTACATCCTTATTGGCCTGATGATAAGAAATGATATTGCCATCATGAATTCCGATTTGGTCCATAATTTTGGACATAAGCTGATATGATGTCACCTGCTCGTTTTCAACCGGCAAATCAAAATTGTTCCAAGTAATGTATTTGGTATGGAACAGGGAATTCTCACGCATATCTCCACTTTCAAGATTCATACTTGGCAGATGGTCTCCAAAGAACACAACGACAGTATCCTCTCCGCGCTCATCGAGCATTGTCGTAAAATCTTTGATGAATGTATCTACCTCATGAAGCATATTTACATAGTATTCCCATGCGTTATTTGCTTCCTCACTGTCTGCACCTGTCACGGTGATTTCAGGATTTTCAATTATTTTTTCTTCCGGATATGCACCATGTCCCTGCACCGTAATGGTGTAGACATAATCAGGTGCCTCCGTCAAATCCATCGCCTTTTTGACCTCGGAAATTAAAATTTCATCCTTTGCCCATGTGCCAAGCGGTGTATACTCCTGTACATTCATCATTTCCTTACTTGTAAATGTATCAAATCCCATCTTGGCAAATGCATTGTTACGGCTATAGAACTTTGCCGTATTGTTATGCACGACATGCGTGCCATATCCAAGGTTATGAAAAATATTGGCTGTCGATTCACACGGTTTTTGCTTTAAAACTGTCTTATACGGATATTCGCCCGTACCAAAATAGCGCATGCTCATGCCGGTGAGCATCTCAAATTCGGTATTGGCGGTACCGGCTCCGACAACCGGAACTTCTAAGTATCCCGAAGTAAATCTGCGCTCCAAATTGTGGAACGTTGGAATCGGATCCTTTGACATCTTTAGGAAATTCACATCATACGGATCAATGAAGGACTCGAGCAGTACACAAATCACATTTGGTTTTTTGGTGTTTGTCTCTGGCGTCTTTTCTTCTGTATCCTTCAGAATTTTTTCCACATTTTCTTCCGAATAGGTTTCCGGTTTGCTCATACCGCGGTCGACAACACTTGTTGAAAACCCATAGACAAATCCGTAATCTTTATATCCGTCTGCAATATTTTCAAAATAGTCACTGACAATATTGTTGCTCACAGCCGCTTCCGTCACCATAGGAATGATGATAAAACATGCAAAAATCGAACCTGCCGCCAGGAAATAATGTACATTTCCTTTATAACTTGGTCCTTTCACAAACAACAGCACATCCAGCACAATAAACAGCAGCACGCCGATAATGACAAGCGCTGCCTGTGTATTGGAAAAATAATTGCTTTTCATTGCAAACAAATCGCCTACAAGCTTGATATCGGCAAAGTTAAACGGCGTGACTCTCGCAGCCAAAACACAGCCGTTTACAATTCCCAGGAAAAGCCATATTGCAGACAATGTAATACGCATCTGCATCCTTCTTTTAAACAAATATACAACGAGAAACGTCACAAATACAATTAAAGAATTGTACAAAAAGACCGTTGTTTTTTCATGCATAAAAAGAAGTGCTTTGAGGACAGAATGTCTGGAAGCCGCTTCAATGACAAAACAAATAAGGCATGACAATACGAACTGCAAAATTAAAGAGTAACGGTTCATCGTCGCACAAAGTTTTGTCTGATCAAATTGTTTTATTTTATTCAGTAATTTATGAATCATTGAACGCATATCGAAATCCTTTTTACTCTATACAAATAAACTATAACTGACATCATTACCTCTCATAATGTATCATTTTTTACGAAAAAAAGTAAAGACACATTTTGTACGAATATATACAAACGCGTCTTTTGTTTTTGTGCACTATTACAAGATGAAACCAATTCTGTGACATTTTTTGGAAATCGTCTATTTATGATATGGTTCATTATTCAAAATCCGGTAAGCACGATAAATTTGTTCGAGCAAAATCACTCTCATCAATTGGTGCGGAAATGTCATATCCGAAAAACTGATTTGCTCATTGCTCCGTTTCAAAACTGCATCAGATAGGCCAAGCGAACCGCCGATGACAAACACCATCTGACTGTTTCCGTTTACCGCCAGTTTGTCAATCCGGTTTGCAAATGCAACGGAGTCATATTTTTTCCCATCAATCGCAAGCGCAATCACATAACACTCCTTTGGGAGCTTTGCCAAAATACGCTCGCCTTCTTTGTCTTTGATTTGATTGCATACAACATCACTTGCATGGTCGGGCGTTTTCTCATCAGATACTTCAACAATTTCAAGCTTACAATATTTAGACAGACGCTTGGCATATTCTGCCAAAGCGTCTGCATAAAATTTTTCTTTTATTTTGCCTACTGTTAATAGTGTAATCCGTATCATACCGCTTACTCATCACCAAATGTCCGATCATAATGATCTTCGCAAAGCTTGTTGATAATCGCTTTTGAAACATCAGGAAAGTGCTCAGAAAGTAATCGGTTTAAATAAGCGATTCTCTGGTAATACTTCATTTCTGTTTCGGCAGTATCCTCAAAAGCAATTTCTCTGTCAATTGTTTCTGCTGTATAATCAGCCAAAAATGCATTTACTTTGTCCATTTCTTTTCGATCTGCTTCATCTAAAGTAAGCAGACGTTTGCTTGAACGCAGCGCAAGCACGCCGCTTATCACAAAAATCAGGAACAATGCACCCATGACAATGTACATCATTATGATCGACGACGGATGAATCGGAATCTTAATGACCCCGACTATATTGAGCAAAATAATAATAAGTCCGATTCCGCCTACGACCAAAAGCGTATATCCACTTGATTTGTAATCTGCTGACTTTGCTTTTTTGTCCACATACGTCTCTTCGAGCATTTGTTTGCGGACCTTCTTTGCAACAAGCTCTTCCATATCAGCAGCATCAAACACCTCATCACCGCCAAGTGTGATTTCCACATCCTGCTCGTCAAAACAAGCGCCAAGCTCAGCTTCGGCCTGCTTTGCCATATAATCCGAAAGCAGCTCTTTGGCCCCATCAAAATGCTTCTTTGAAACAACAAGCTCATAACAGTCATCTTTTTCGGAATATATGACAAATACACCTTCCATCTGATTTTCAACAAGAACCTGTTTCATCTGTTCCATATCAGACTGACTGCCAAACATAATCGCTTTCGGCAAATCTTCAAATGTCGGAACCAAATCAGCATTACAATCATTGCAATGTGTATAGCCATCT
The DNA here is from genome assembly GCA_021153185.1 of Lachnospiraceae bacterium. Classification (GTDB taxonomy): domain Bacteria; phylum Bacillota; class Clostridia; order Lachnospirales; family Lachnospiraceae; genus SIG333. Next base: position 11,585 of record JAGKTY010000015.1, on the reverse strand, counting down.
TTATATTCATTTTTACAAATTGGACACCATGGCATATCGTATTACGCTCCTATTTGTTTGAAAGATATTCATCAATACCCTTTGCAGCAGCTTTTCCGGCACCCATTGCAAGAATAACTGTCGCTGCACCTGTAACAGCATCTCCACCGGCAAATACACCGTCCTTCGATGTCGCACCGTTTGTGTCATCTGCTACAATACACTGGCGTTTGTTGATATCAAGCCCCTGTGTTGTGCTTGAAATAAGCGGGTTTGGACTGGTTCCGAGAGACATGATAACGGTATCTACATCCATGACAAATTCACTGCCCGCAATTTCTACAGGACGTCTTCTTCCGCCCTCATCCGGCTCACCGAGTTCCATCTTGATACATTTAATTCCTTTTACCCATCCGTCATCATCACTGATAACTTCAACCGGATTTGTCAGAAGGTCAAAAATGATACCTTCTTCTTTTGCATGATGCACTTCTTCCACACGTGCCGGAAGTTCTTCAAGACTACGTCTGTAAATAATGTGAACCTCTGCACCGAGTCTGAGTGCTGTTCTGGCTGCATCCATCGCAACGTTTCCGCCACCGACTACAGCAACCTTCTGTCCACGCATAATTGGTGTAGTGGAATTTTCATCAAACGCCTTCATCAGGTTGGAACGTGTCAGGTATTCATTGGCAGAAAATACGCCATTTGCCTGCTCGCCCGGAATACCCATAAACTTCGGAAGACCGGCACCTGAACCGATAAATACCGCTTCAAATCCCTCTTCATTCATTAACTCATCAATTGTTGTAGACTTACCGATCACTACGTTTGTCTCAATTTTGACACCGAGTGATTTTACATTTTCGATTTCTTTGGCAACAACCGCTGTCTTTGGAAGACGGAATTCCGGAATACCATAAACAAGTACACCGCCCGCTTCATGGAGCGCCTCAAAAATTGTCACATCATAACCTGCTTTTGCAAGGTCACCTGCACAGGTAAGTCCTGCAGGGCCGGAACCGATGACAGCAACTTTTTTGCCCTTTTTCTCTTTGGCACCTTCCGGTTTGATGCCATTTTCGCTCGCCCAGTCAGCTACGAAACGCTCAAGCTTACCGATTGAGATTGGCTCTCCCTTGATACCGCGGATACATTTGCCTTCACACTGGCTTTCCTGTGGACATACACGTCCGCAAACTGCAGGAAGCGCGCTTGACTCGCTGATAATCTGATAAGCGTTTTCAAAATTACCTTCTTTTACCTGCTCAACAAACCCCGGAATGTTGATTGCAACCGGACAACCTTTCACGCACTGTGCATTTTTACAATTAATACATCTCTGTGCCTCTTCCATTGCCTCTTCTTTGTTATATCCAAGACAAACCTCATCAAAATTTGTCGCTCTTACTTTTGGATCCTGCTCACGTACAGGTACTTTCTTTAATACGTCCATTATTTGTCACCTCCGCAATGACCACATCCGCCGTGATGTGTGTCACCTTCCTGCTCCTTGAGAAATGCTCTGCCTTCTGCTGTTTTGTAAATCTGCTGACGTTTCATTGCCTGATCGAAATCAACCAAATGTCCGTCAAACTCAGGACCGTCAACACATGCAAATTTAACTTCGCCGCCAACAGTCAATCGGCAGGCGCCACACATACCGGTACCATCTACCATGATTGGGTTCATGGATACGATTGTCGGAATATTCAACTCTTTTGTTGTAAGGCAGACAAATTTCATCATAATCATTGGTCCGATTGCAACACAGACATCATATGATTTGCCTTCTTTTTCAACAAGGTCTTTGAGTGTATTTGTAACCATACCACTTCGTCCATAAGAACCGTCATCTGTTGTGGCGTATACAGTTCCGGCAACCTTTGACATTTCCTCTTCATAAATGAGAAGATCTTTTGTTTTGGCACCGATAATGACATCTGCTTTCACACCCTGCTCAGATAACCATTTTACCTGTGGATAAACAGGTGCTGTACCAAGGCCACCGGCAACAAAGATAATCTTTTTGTTTTTCAGTGTCTCCAAATCCTCGCTGCAAAACTCTGACGGACGTCCAAGCGGACCGACGAAATCATGGAAAGAATCTCCCGCTTTCAGATCACGCATCATCCATGTACCCGCACCAATTGTCTGCACAACAATTGTAATGGTACCTGCCTCTCTATCATAATCACTGATTGTTAATGGAATACGCTCACTGTCCTCATTCATACGAACAATCACAAACTGACCAGGCATAGCAGCTTTCGCTACTCTCTTTGCTTCCACTTCAAAGAGATAAATGTTTGTCGTCAGTTCTTCTGCTCTTACAATCTTAAACATTTTTTATCCTCCTCATTTGGTATGATTAAACACTTCATTTGAAACGCCTAAAAATCAATAGGCAGTTTTCTTTTCTCATTTCAAAATGCTCACAAATGTAATAATACGAGAAAACTGTAAAAAACGCAAGTATTACAATGGCTGAGTTTGATACAATCCGCTATCATCACAAAAAACCTTATACACTTCTCCCGTTTGCACCTGTACACCATATAGTGTTCCAGTCGCAATATTTCCTCCGGAGGAATCATGCACACTCTCTACAAACAGATAGAACGTCTGTCCTTCCTGGGAAAACGCTGTATTGGTATCATATTGTCTGATTTCACCTGTTGTGCTTAAATGTCCTGTCGCATCTGACAAAATCCCGCGTACCACAAGATTTTGAATCAACATATATTTGGCTGTTTCCGGTAAAATCACTGCATCCGGCAAATCAAGCTGATAGGTCCTCTCCTCCACGTCGCTTGCAACACCATCCTCATCATACATGATAAAACGGTATGTGTGACTGCCAAGCTGTAATAAAAGCGGTGATTCATATTTGACAGATGACAAGTCCGGCTGGTCCCCGTCAATCGTATAATAAACGGAATACGTATGGTCAGGCATAAATACATCGATGTATTGTGGCTCATGATAGGCGCCGGACTCCAAACTGATTTCCGGGCCATCCGGGGCCGCTACATCAATCGTCAAATCAACGCTTGCCGTTTCGCTTTCCACACCATAGCGGTTGATAAAAACAGCTTCTATATGAAAAACGCCTGTTTCTAATTTGATTGGCATACCATATTTTTCACTGTCTTTTGTCGGTTTTTCCCCATTGATTGTATAATGGATCTCACCTTCGCCATCGGTTAAAATTTTTTGATAAATCACACTATCATATTCCCCTGATGGTGTATCAAAAGCCGGTTTATTGGCCAAATATTTTGCATATTTTGTCGTAATTTGCGGATTTTCGCAAGAAGAAAGCAATTGTGCAATCTGTTCATAGGATTTGCTGCGTTCATATAGCGCAATTAATGCATCATATGCCATGGTTTCATCCGGCTTTAACACAATACACTTCTGATAATAAGCTGAAGCTTCATCATCCTGCCCTTCACCGGCACAAATTGTTGCAATCAGCATTGCCATATCATACTGCTTATCAACCGGAAGCTGTTTCTCAAGCGCTTTGATTGCATACTCTTTTGCCCGCGCATCCTTTCCGATATCATAAGCGGCATATGCACTTTCATAATATGCATCTGCGCTAAAAAACTTCGGCGTTATCAAAACTGCACATACAATCAATGTAATCGCTACAATTGCCGAAATAACAATCCATACGATCTTCACAACCGAAAAATGGGAGTTGGCAGATGTATTTTCCGGTTCTGACGCATCATTCCCCTGTGGATGTTCTTTTTGGGCTACATGGTCAGCGATTCCGCTGAGTGATTGTTCCATTGTCAATTCGACAGATGGATCAAACAGCGGAACCAGATGTATTTCTTTTCCACAAGATTCACAAAAAACTTGTTCTTCTTTCATGTCCGCATTACAAAATGGACATTTCATATTTTCCACCCTTTAGAATAATCCTGTAATAACACCGTCATGATTGACATCAATGCCAAGTGCTGCCGGTTTTTTCGGAAGTCCCGGCATCGTCATGACTGCACCGGTCAGTACGACCACAAAGCCTGCGCCGGCAGAAACATACACTTCACGAATATTCATATCAAAACCAACCGGTCTGCCAAGAAGCTTTGGATCGTCTGACAACGAATACTGGTTTTTCGCCATACATACCGGCATATTTCCGAATCCGAGTTCAGTCAGGCGTGCCAGCTGTTTACTTGCCTGTGCAGAATATGTAACATGTGCTGCACCGTAAATTTCTGTACAAATACACTCGATTTTTTCATTCAAAGAAAGGTTATCGTCATAAAGAACTTTAAAATGGGATTCTTTGTTTTCCAGCGTATCAAGTACCTTCTCGGCAAGTGCGACACCGCCTTTGCCGCCCTTTTCCCAAACTTCAGAAAGTGCAAACTCGCAATTGCGGTCATGACAGAACTGCTCTACAAACGCAATTTCTTCTTTGGTATCTGTCACAAAGGAATTGAGTGTCACAACCACCGGCACACCGTACTTCTGTACGTTTTCGATATGCTTTTCAAGATTTACGATACCTTTTCTGAGCGCATCAAGATTTTCCTCTGAAAGATTATCTTTTACGACACCACCATTGTATTTCAGTGCACGGATGGTTGCTACGAGTACAACGGCATCCGGCTTAAGACCTGAAAGACGACACTTGATATCAAAAAATTTCTCAGCGCCGAGGTCAGCACCAAAGCCTGCCTCTGTGATGACATAATCTGCCATTTTGAGTGCTGCTTTTGTCGCGCGCACACTGTTACAGCCGTGTGCAATGTTGGCAAACGGTCCGCCATGCACCAAAGCCGGTGTATGCTCAAGTGTCTGAATCAGATTTGGTTTTAACGCATCCTTTAAGAGTGCTGCCATAGCACCGACTGCACCAATCTGCGCAGCAGTCACCGGTTCATTTTGATAATTGTAGGCAACAATAATTCTGCCAAGTCTTTCCTTTAAATCATCCATGTCATTTGCAAGACATAAGATTGCCATAATTTCCGAAGCAACCGTGATGACAAAATGATCTTCCCTGACAACACCATCCATTTTGTTGCCAAGTCCAACAACACAGTTACGAAGGACTCGGTCATTCATATCAAGACAGCGTTTCCAGACAATCTGGCGCGGGTCGATGCCGAGTTCATTGCCTTGCTGCATGTGATTGTCAAGCATCGCTGCGAGCAAATTGTTGGCACTTGTAATTGCATGAAAGTCACCTGTGAAATGAAGATTTAAATCTTCCATCGGAACAACCTGGGCATATCCGCCGCCGGCCGCACCGCCTTTCACACCAAAACATGGTCCGAGACTCGGTTCACGAAGCGCAATGATCGCTTTTTTTCCAAGCTGTCCGAAGGCCTGTCCAAGTCCTACCGATGTTGTCGTTTTTCCTTCGCCTGCAGGAGTTGGATTGATTGCAGTTACAAGAATCAATTTACCGTCTTGATTCTTCTCAATACGCTTCAAATAAGCATCACTGATTTTGGCTTTATATTTTCCGTATAATTCCAAATCATCTGCTTCAATTCCTACACCCTTTGCCACTTCCGTAATTGGAAGCATGGTTGCTTCTTGTGCGATTTGAATGTCTGTTTTCATGTTTTCCTTCCTTTCACTTTTGATTATATTTCTTCCAGTAAGTTTTCAAACTGTTCTGAAGACATTAATACTTTACGCGGTTTTGTACCTTCCTCTTCACCAACAACTCCATACTCACATAGCTGGTCCATGATTCTGGCCGCACGGTTAAATCCTATTTTGAATACACGCTGGAGCATTCCGATGGAGGCTTTGTCTTTGTCGATAATAAATCTTCCCGCATCAGCAAAATGCTCATCTAACGATGAAGCATCATTCGACTGTGCCGAAGGTGCATTGGCACTTTCAAGTGTTGCCATCTTTTCCAGTGTATCGGTGCTGTATTGCGCTCCGTCACACTGCTGTTTTAAAAAGTCAACGACTTTACCAACTTCCTCATCCGAAACAAATGCGCCTTGAATACGTGCCGGTTTGCTCATGCTCTGTGGGTAAAAGAGCATATCTCCTTTTCCGAGAAGCTTTTCTGCACCATTCATATCAAGAATCGTGCGGCTATCCACACCGGATGAAACTGCAAAAGCAATACGGCTCGGCATATTGGCTTTGATAAGACCGGTAATGACATCGACAGAAGGACGCTGCGTTGCAATAATGAGGTGAATGCCCGCTGCTCTTGCAAGCTGTGCAAGACGGCAGATGCTTTCTTCCACTTCCCCCGGTGCAACCATCATAAGGTCTGCAAGCTCGTCTACGATAATGACAACCTGCGGAAGCTTCTGCGGCAATTCGGCCCCATCGTTTGTGACCATCTGCTCAACTTTTTCATTATATCCCTTTAAATCCCGGACATTGAGATCCGCAAACTTCTTATAGCGGTCCGTCATCTCTGCCACGCCCCAATTGAGTGCGGCAGCAGCTTTTTTTGGATCTGTTACAACAGGCACCATCAAATGCGGGATTCCATTGTAAACACTGAGCTCAACAACCTTCGGATCTATCATGATCATCTTAACGTCATCGGGTTTGGCTTTGTATAACAAACTCATAATAATCGTATTGATACATACGGATTTTCCGGAGCCTGTCGCACCTGCAATAAGAAGATGCGGCATCTTGGCAATATCTGTTACAACCACTTTACCCGAAATATCCTTACCAACCGCAAACGCAAGGTTCGAACCAAACTCTTTGTAGGCCGATGATTCCAGTAATTCCCGGAAATGAACCGCGCTGTTTTCTTTGTTTGGCACCTCGATTCCGACTGCAGATTTGCCGGGAATCGGCGCCTCGATACGGATATCTGTTGCAGCAAGCGCAAGCTTAATGTCATCTGCCAAATTCACAATTTTGCTGACCTTGACACCGACCTCCGGTGATAATTCATACCGTGTAACAGCAGGTCCTTTGCTGATGTCTGTAATCGTCACATTGACACCAAAGGTCTGCAATGTCTGTTGCAATTTGAGTGCTGTCGCTTTTAATTCTGTTGTCGAATCCCCTGCCTTCTTCTCCCCTTTTGTAAGGAGCGATAGCGGCGGTATTTTATAAGCTTTGGCAGCGACAGCTGCCTTTTTTAAATCTTCGGAAATATCAAGCTCTTCCGGCTTCAAATGTGCCTTTGGTTTGATGGCCTGTGCCGTGGCAGGTCCACCCTCTGAAGGCATAACCGGGGCATGACTCATATCTGAGACTGTAGTCTGCGCATTGACAGGCGAAACAAAAGCCGCTTCCGGCATCTGATTTGTGATAGCCGCATCTTCCTCCGTTTCCACGATGGAATGCTTTCTGACATTTGCTTTAACCGGCGCAATTTCCGGAAATTCCGATTCCTTTTCTTCCTCAACACCACGAATCCGCACATGGTCAAGACTTTCCATGGTCAGTTCCGAAACCGCCCCTTTTGGCGCAGATATCTTTGGTTTCATAGTGTTATCAGGCTCGTCCTGTTGCGGAAGCAACGTATCAATCACCACACCTGAGCGCTTTTTATCCATACGCTTATTTCCAGCTGTTTCTTCTTTGCGTTCCAACCGTCTGCTTGCACGCACTTCGCTTTCTTCCCTAAGACGCTCGGCATCCTCACGCATATTGTTGTACAGGGCCTTGCTCCCCGATTTGATTTCGCTTAAGATGCTCTTTTCCGTGATGATCACAAGACTGATAATCAATACAATGAGGCAAAAGCAAACCGTTCCGACATTTCCGATCAGGCTGCTAAGTCCTTTGGCAAACATTCCGCCAAAAATGCCGCCTCCTTTACTAAACTCCGCTGAATATGTATAGTATGCCGAAAGCTTCTCTGTCTGATCCGGTGCCACAAGCAGTGCGCAAATCGTATCGAGCATTGTAAAAAGCAAAAAGCCGGCAAACACTTTGAGATACGCAAGTTTGTTTCCAAGATTTATAACAGTAAACAAAATTCCAAAAAAGAGACAAATTGGAGCAACATATGCAAGCACACCGAATAATCCAAACATAAATTTGCTGATAATATCCCCCAATTTGCCAATCAAATGGAAATTGCATAAGAATAACAAAATCATAACCCCGAGACTGATGAGCAAGGTAATCTCGTCCCGAAGCTTTGCATCCATACGTTCATTTTGTATTTTGTTTGAGCGACGATTATTTGAAGTTTTTTTCTTTGGCGCAGGTTTTCTACCTGTATTTGATGCCATGACACTTCCTCCATTCCGAAATTTCACCCAATAAACCTTTAGAATTATATCACGTTTAAAGGCAAATGTCATTACATCACACAGATTTTTTACTATATTTTGTGGTCACTGCTTTTTATCAATCATCATATGCAATTTTGTGATGGCTTCACAAATGCCGCCAACTTCATCACACAAGCCTGCATCAACGACTTCTTTTCCAACCAGTATACTGCCGACGTCCTTTGTCAAAACCTCCGTTTCCATCATATACGCAATCAGTTTTTCTTCTGAGATGCCCGAGTGCTCCACAATAAAGCCGGTGATTCTGTCCTGTATATTTTTAAAATAATCAAACGTTTGTGATACGCCTATAATCAGGCCGTTCAGGCGCACAGGATGTATCACCATCGTTCCTGTTTTCACAATAAACGAATAGTCAGCACTCACTGCAATCGGGATTCCAATCGAATGACTTCCGCCAAGCACAAGACTGACCGTCGGTTTGCTGAGAGAAGCAATCATTTCCGCAATTGCAAGCCCTGCTTCCACATCCCCACCCATTGTGTTTAACAAAATGAGTACGCCATCAACCTGCGGGTCATCCTCGATGACTGCTAGTTTCGGGAGAATGTGTTCATATTTCGTCGTTTTCGAGTTACTCCCAAGACATTCATGCCCTTCCACTTCTCCAATAATGGACATAAGGTAGATTTTGTGACCTTTTTTGTTTTCCGCAAGAACCGTTTCCCCATTTTCCTTAATTTCCTGTAATTGCTTTTCATGCTCATCCATACATTTCCTTTCTAACATACGATACGATGTGTTCTGTTTCTGTAAGTTCTAGTATGAGTATGGACAATTTGTCAAAAAAAATTCGCCTAATTCATGTAAGCATGATGGCCATTTTCCTCGTTGCAATAAAAAAAGCCCGGCGATTTGCGCCGGGACTTTCATTACTTTAATAATGTTTCAATATTGTAACGTGGTCTGTGTTTTACTTCGATATAAATCTTTCCGATATATTGACCAATCAGTCCAATCGACAAAAGCTGTACACCGCCAATAAACCAGATGGATAAGATAAGGCTTGTCCAGCCCGGCACAACATGTCCCCATGCATAAGAAATGAGTGCATAAATTGCAGCCAGGATACTGCAGCACACAATCAATGCGCCAAGGCCTGTTATAAAACCGATTGGCTTAATGCTAAACGATGTAATTCCATTCCATGCAAGTGCAAGCATCTTCTTGAGCGGGTATTTACTCTCTCCTGCCACCCTTGTCTTTCGCTCATAAAAAACAGAGTCCGTTTCATAGCCGATCAGAGGCATCATGCCACGAAGATACAAATTGGTTTCTTCATATTTCGAAAACTGTTCCACCGCACGTTTGCTCATCAATCTGAAATCTGCGTGATTGTAGATGGTTTTTACACCCATGAATTCCATCACCTTGTAAAAGCCTTGTGCTGTTACACGCTTAAAAAACGAATCACTCTTGCGGTCTGAACGCACTCCGTAAACAATGTCCTTTCCTTCATGGAATTTATCAATCATTTCTTCAATGACAGCCACATCGTCCTGCAAATCTGCATCAATGGAAACCGTCACATCACACAAATCTTTTGCACTAAGGAGTCCTGCCGTCAGAGCAAACTGATGACCGACATTGCCGGCAAGCTTTAATCCGCATGCATTCGGATATGTTTCGTGAAGCTCGCAAATTTTGCGCCATGTCTGATCCTTACTTCCATCGTCCACATATAAAACAAAGCTTTCCGGATCAATTTTATTTTTGGCTACCAGATCCTTAAGCACATCATTGAGTGCAGGAACCGTAATCGGCAGCATTTCTTCCTCGTTATAACAAGGCACTACGATACATAGTTTCTCCATAACATCTCCAACATTAAATCTGATCCAGTGCCTGGCTTAAGTCTGCAATGATATCGTTTACATTCTCAATACCAACACTTAACCTAATCAGTCCCGGCTCAACGCCGGCTTCTAAAAGCTGCTTTTCATTCATCTGACGATGGGTATGGCTCGCCGGATGAAGCACACATGTACGTGCATCAGCAACGTGCGTCACAATTGCAGCCAGCTTTAGGTGATCCATAAAGGTAACTGCATCCTCTTTGGTCCCATCCAGTACAAATGAAATGACACCTGAACTGCCGCCCGGCATGTATTTTTGTGCAAGCTCATAATAAGCATTGCTCTTAAGACCAGGGAAATTAACCTTTGCTACTTTTGGATGCGCCTCCAAAAACTCTGCAACCTTTTGTGCATTCTCACAATGGCGCGGTACACGAAGATGCAATGTCTCAAGTCCGATATTTAATAAAAATGAATTATGCGGAGAAGGAATAGAGCCCAAATCGCGCATCAGCACAGTCACAATTTTGGAAATATAGGCTGCTTTTCCAAAATGCTCTGTAAATACAACACCATGATATGTATGATCAGGTGTGCAAAGTCCTGCAAACTTCTCCGGATATTTCGTCCAATCAAAATTTCCGCTATCGACGATGCAGCCGCCAACTACTGTGGCATGTCCGTCCATATATTTGGTCGTGGAATGTGTCACGATATCTGCCCCAAACTCAAACGGACGACAATTAATTGGTGTTGGGAATGTATTGTCCACGATAAGCGGAACGCCGTGTGCATGTGCCACACGTGCGAATTTTTCAAAATCAAGCACTACAAGAGCCGGATTTGCAACACTTTCTGCCACAACACATTTGGTATTAGGCTGAAATGCTTTATTTAACTCTTCCTCCGAAGCATCCGGATCAACAACGGTACATTCCACACCCATCTTTTTCATCGTATTAACAAGAAGGTTAAATGTACCACCGTATACTTTGGAACTCATCACAAGGTGATCTCCGGCCTCACAAATATTAAAGACCGCATAATAATTGGCTGCCTGACCGGATGATGTCAGAACGGCAGCAACACCGCCTTCTAAATCACAGATTTTCTGTGCAACAGCATCATTGGTCGGATTGGCAAGTCTTGTATAAAAATAGCCGTCTTCCTCAAGGGCGAACAGTTTGCCCATATGCTCTGTTGAGTCATATTTAAATGTGGTACTCTGGTAAATCGGCAAAACTCTCGCCTCGCCGTTTCCCGGTTCATAACCGGATTGAATACATTTGGTTTCAATTGCGTAATTGCTCATACTTCTTCTCCTATATGAAATGTAACTGTATCCCGGACTATTCATCCCAGTTATGGTATACAGCCTGTACATCGTCGTTTTCATCTAACAAATCAAGTGTCTTCTGAAGTGATTTGAGTGCTACTTCATCTGTCAGCTCCACATAGGTCTGCGGAAGCATTGTAACCTCACTTGATACCATCGGAATACCTGCCTGGGCAAGCGCATCATAAACAGCCT